>CAMSYM010000006.1 GCA_947066105.1 uncultured Clostridia bacterium | reverse complement strand
TCCTTAAAATATCTCTCTACTTAACCAAGGACACTTTTCTTAAAAAGTTCGGGGTCTAATGTAAAATTTCTTCAAAAATTTTTCATACCCCTCTATATACCCAAGCACACTTATTCCGAAAAGTACACGTTTTAAGGCAAAAAATTTTAAGTCCCTCTATATATCCAAGGACACTTTTTTCAAAAAGTTCGGGGTCTGACGTAAAAATTTCTTAAACAAATTTTTTCTCTACTTAACCAAGGACACTTATGGGTAAAAATATAGATGCCAAGGCAAAAGTTTCTCTAAAAAAATTTACCCTCTACTATACCAAGGACAGTTTTCTTGAAAAGTTGACGGTCTAACATCATATTTCTTCAAATAATTTTTCATACCCCTCTATATATCCAAGGACAGTTTTTTGCATTTTACAACCGAAACGCCGAAAATTTCTCTTGTCTCCGTTCATATAAACAAGCACACATATAGTCGATTTTGCAACCAAGAGGCGTAAAATTTTTTCTAACAAAAGAATCGGGTTTCCCGATTGCTTACTCTCAAAAGCCACTTTGGTGGACTTTTCTTTACCTGCTTTGTTCCATTGCGAAAAACGCACCAAAGCAAAGGTTAAAAGATAATAAAAAAGGCTTTCTATCAACCCGCTATTATTTTGGGAAAATAGCCAATAAAACGCTGTTTTTGCAAGCAGGGTTAGATATTCTTGGGGACACAATTGAAACATCACAAGAATTAAGCAAATAGCAAGTTCGTTATTAGAAAGTCGGAAGAATATATTTCCGACTTTTTCGTCTAAAAAAGTCCAGCAATAAGCCTTTAATTGAGGTGCTATCAAAATATATTAGACTATTTTAGACAAAAGTATTGACATTGATATTATATTTTGGTACAATAAGCGTGTTGAAAATAGTTTAAATTTGGATGGTACTGTATGACAACAAAATTATTTGAAAGGTTAGTTACAAAGTTTTCTATCAAAGTAACGGATTTGATTAAATATTTAGAGATTTCCAAGGCGACGATTTACAATTATCGCAACTTGGACAAGTTTTCGGATATACCGAGTGATAAACAGCTCAAGATACTGTATCTTTTCGGAAAAGAAACGGAAGAAGAACTTGAGCTTGTTTTGGATGAGTCGGATGGCGAAATGCTGAATAAATATCTTAATCGTATATCAAGCATTTTAGCCGATAGCGTAAATGGTAAAAAACAAGAAATCGCATCGCTCGAAGAATTGACTTTGCAGAATGAGAGATTATTAAAAGAGAATGCGTCACTACAAAGACAGCTTGTGGTGTTACAAAAATTTTCGGGCATTGATGAATTTACACGAGCGGTATTGTTTGATAAAATTTCGGAAATTGCTGTCGGGGCGAGTGCCGCCGAAATGAAAGAGTTTATTGACTATATTGATATTTTTTCAAAATATCGTAAGTTCACTGAAAGCAAAAACTAAAGGGGCTAACTATGGCATACCTATATTTGAATTTTGTTGACAATTTAGAAGCGGGGCTTGGCAGTAAGGCTTGGGGTAGAGATGATTTTTATACGAATTCTCTTAACGAGCAATATGAAGCATTAAAGCCGAAGTTGGGAAGTTATGCTCCTGATACATTACAGCAATTTATTGCGCAAATTTTTCCGACTGTGAGTAAAGAATATTATGTTTCGTTGCCGGGGTTTGATCGCGCAATAAAGGAAAACCGCCGCGGCAAACAGTGCATATATAATCTTGTAATTCGTGCGAAGAAAGATATTTATTCGCGCACACTACCCGATAATTACGACGTGATCATTATTGGCGATGTTACTTTTGGAAACGTTATCGATATTTCCGTTAAGGGTATTGAGCTTATAGATGTAGACATTGCAAAGTATGGAGAAAAATCGGTTTATTGTACTGTTGCGTGTGCTTTTGAGAACAAATCATTTATAGCTAACGGTCGAAGCGTTACAGTTCCGGATTACGGAACGAGAGATTTGCGTGATTCCGTATTGACGAACGATTTTATGGACGAGCTATGCAACGAGCTGTATCCTGTTCCAAATCCGCAAGACGCATTAAAAACTTTTGATGCTTGGAAGAAATACATAGAGTTCAGAAAGTATTATCTTAACAAACAATCGGAAAAGTGTAGGGCAATCTCCGCTGTTGCGGTGTGCGATGCTTATATGATTTCCCGCGAAGTTTATAGAAGAAAGGAAGATGATTATGCTTCACTTTTGCTTGATGATGTGGCGGCATTTGCAAAGGGCGAACAGGTAATTCTATCGAAAGAAGTAACCGGCTCGGAAAGTTTTCCGTTAATCCGCGTTGATATTGATAAGAACCGCAAGGAAGTATTAAGCGAAACTACGGGAAGGGGCGGTAAAGGTAAGCCTAAATTCGAAGCTGATTTGCAAAGATATACTCGTGATGCAATGGGGTTATCGGCATCTGAGCCGAGATATGATGAAAACGGCAATTTGCCCAAAGGTTATCGTTTTAGTCAGTACATATTGGGTGAAAGATATTTGTTTGCTTTTACCGATATCGAACCTGATTGTGAAGCGATTGAAAACAAATTCGAAAAGGCGTGTAAGGCAGCAGATAGAGATATTGATGCAAAGTATGCTGCCATCATTTCAGCCGAATTAAATAGATTTATGAGCGCACAAACTCCGACGGTATCTGCGCGGTATTCGCGTCAGTTAGACGATTTCGTGCGTGGATTAAATAATACAATCGATGATGAGATTCGCGCTAACAACGATAAAGAAGTTCAAAAAGAATTTGAACGTGCGGTTAAGGAATTGACTTCGCCTATAAAGAGTACTTACGATAAAGAACGCATTGAAATCGAACGCAAGATATCCAAATCAAGGAAAGGAAAAGACGATAAAGAGATAGCGCAGTTACAGACTGAGGTTTCCGCATTGAAACGTAAGTACGAAGAAGATTGTGCTTATGCGGCGCGTAAATTAAACATTTGTGACTTTTATATTGCAAGAAATGAGAAACTCATTGCTAATAAGCGCAAAAGTTTGGATATAGCTTTGCAGGTTGAGTTGGATAAAATAAAACGGGAGAAAGAAGAACAGTTAAAAGTACAGTACAGCGGGGCAATACGCGCGGAAAAGGAAACTATTAAAAAGGAGTTGACGCAAAAGCGCGACGAAGAAAAGGCGATTAAAATCGAGAACGAAACTCTACGGCAATACCGTATTTACTTCCGCCCCGACGATATCAATAAGACGTTGAAAAGCCTTGAAAAAGAAATCAGCGGATTGGGAGCGCGTTATCTTACTTACGATAACCGAGCCGAAAAAGCAAAGATAGAGCGTCAAGAGAAAGCACTTGTTTCTTTTATGGGCGGTTACGTTAAAAACCCGTATTTGCCTGCGTATTTGTTTGCACCGCAGTCGCTTGGGCAAACGACAAAAGCAATAGGGAAAGACATAGATTGGTGCTTAGAAAGCCTAAACGATAGACAAAAAACGGCTGTTACTAAGGCGCTTGCGAGTGAAAGTTTATTCTTGTTGCAGGGACCTCCCGGCACAGGCAAAACGCAAGTTATCGCCGAAATTACAGCACAACTGTGTAGGCGGGGAAAGAAAGTTTTGATTTCTTCCGAAACGCACAAGGCTATTGATAACGTATTCGAGCGACTTCCTAAAATTCCCGAAATCAGACCGTTAAGGCTCATACCGTCGCAAAACGGAAAAGAAACCAATTATAGCCCTGAAAGATTGGTTGATAATTTTTATTTAAATATCAGCCGCAATCTTGAAAAGCAGGTCAATCGCTTTGAACATTTTGAGGAAGCACAAGCGACTTTCAGTGAAACGATGAAGAAGCTTCGCTTAGATTATGACAGGGTGTTACGGTTAAAAAAGCAAATAGGGCAGGTTGAGCGAGAACGACAAGATATATCTTCCAACATTAACAAATTGAATGATATGCTTGATAGTTTGCGTGGCGAATTGTCTGTTGTCAGAGGAGAGATTGAACGTTATAAAAGGACGATAAAATATATCGAATTATATCGGTTTACCACTGAAGAGATAAAAGAGCAATATATCGATGAGTTTGCCGCAAGCATTGAATCGCTACTGTCAAGGTACGAGTGTTTTGCGGATTTGCCCAAAGAGAAAGTCGGCGAATTGATAAAGTTGGATATGGAAGTTATAAGAGAAGAACTTGGGCAGTTGCTGTCCGAAGATACTCTTGTAAAATTGAAAAACCGTCAAAATGAATTAAGGGATATTCTTTCGGATTTGCGAGATCCCGAAACGGACGAAGCCCCGCAAGAAGGGGATGAGCATTTTGCGGAATATAAAAAGTATCAAAGCGAATTGGTGGCGGTCGGCAAGGATATTAAAAAAGCGCAGGAAGAAAGTGCTTTCGATTTGTCTGAAAGCAAAATATTTTCAATCTTGCCGCACATTACAAACGATAAGCTCAAAAAATTGCCCGATGAATTTACCGCGTTCAAAATAGAAGTGCAACGTGCGGTAAGTGAGTGTAAAGATAAAATCGAAACGGATATGAAAGCTGTTTTGAAAAAGCAACAACAGCTTGATGACGATATAAGCGAGAAACAGCTTGCTATAAGCAACGAAAAACGAAAGTATGAAGAGCTTGGCGAGAATCAAACGCTTGCAGAATACGGCGAACTTAATTCCGTATTAAAGCAAAGCGTATCGCGGTTTATGCGTGATTTCGATATCGTGCGCGAATACGATCCCGACAATATGGAAGAAGCGTTTTCAATCATTGCCGAGGAATGGAAAACGATTGAGCGCGATTATCAATCGATGCAATCGGACAATGCGACGAAAATTCCTATGTACCGCGGAATTTGCAAATACCTTGAACAGCCGGACATCTTGGAAGAAGATAGGCAGGCTTATACTCGCGCACTTTTTGACAATGTAAACGTATTTGGAATTACTTGCACCAGCCGTGACAGATTCACGAAATCTCAACTTGAAGAGTTAGGTCGTTACGGAATCGAGGACGTAAATATACGAACGCAAGGGATTGACGTGGTAATTATTGACGAGGTGTCCAAATCATCTTTTCTTGATTTGTTGATCCCTATTTTGTACGGAAAGACTGTAATTCTCGTGGGCGACCATAGACAGCTTCCGCCGATGTACGATTTGCGCCATATGAGAGCAGATGATTTCGAGGGACTTGATGAGAGCATTATCACAAAAGAAATCAATGATAGATATACGGCGTTGTATGAAGAGTGTTTCTTTAAGACGCTGTACGAAAAAGTTCCAGACGATTTCAGAGTGATGCTGAATAAGCAGTACCGTTGCCACAGCCACATTATGGAAGTTTTCAATCATTTCTACGGTGGTAGCCCAAAGGGATTGACGGTAGGAACAAAACAGCAGGACAATGAAAAGCAACACAATCTTACTGTTCGCATTGGCGGCAATACGGTTATAGATCCCGAACATCATATATACTTTATCGATTGCGAGGAGAAAGAATCGAGCGCTTATGAGGGGAGTACTTCTAAGGTGAACGAGCAGGAGGCTCGCGTCGCAATCGAGCTTTTGCAGAGGATAGACAGTGCAAGCGGCGAGCTTGTAAAGTCGGGTAAATTCAAAGTCAACAAAGATAAGAGAATTGACGAACGTCCGAGTGTGGGTGTGATTTGTACTTATGGCGATCAGGCGGGATTAATCAAGAAAAAACGCAGAGGGAAACAGTTCTCCGGTTTTTCGGGCAAGCAAGACGAAAAACTGATTATCAGTACGGTGGACGATTTCCAAGGCGATGAGCGTGATATTATAATACTCTCTATGGTCAGGAATCCTGCCGGAAGAAATTTCGATTTGGAGTTTCTTAAAAAGTTTGAGCGTATCAACGTGGCGCTGTCCCGTGCACGTAAGCTTTTGATTGTAGTAGGTGCGCGTAAATTCTTGTCCGAGAACGGAATTATCGATTTGCCGGATATGGAAGGGAATCACAGTGCCGATAAGCTTAACTATCCTGTTTACAGAGAGATTATCGATACGATTAACTTTAAGGGCAAAATTGTGCCTGCACGCGATATCATAGGAGAATGATATGGAAGAAAAGATAATCAAACAAATTAAAACACAGTGTCCGTTTCCGCTGTTGATTTACAAAACGCATATCAAATACAACGAGGTGCGTAAGGCTTCCGGCATCGCTTATATTCTTTTGGAGCTAATATCCAAGCAACGGTCTGATACGTCGTTTCGTGAAGCGCTCTTAAAATTCGGAATACCTACGGAATTACATAGTATTTTCGGTAAAGAACTTGCAGGGTTGATAGGCACGGAAATTGTTAAATCGCCTTATCGTCAGTCACATTTTGAAGATTCAAAATACTTTGGAGAAATCAAAGTCAATGAAGTCGAACTCACAGCCAAAGGGCAAAAATTATTCCGCGAAGGTGCAATACCGACAGGTTTAGAAAAAGAGAAAGCAAAAGATATATACTTCAGTCCCGTAACGCGCAAGTTTGACGTGCAATATAATATGCCTATTTCGCCGCTTGCAAGTTGCTTTTTGGGTGAAGAATTTTTAGATCGTGTAGAGGTAGATATCATAGGCTTGGAAGATTATTTGAATGCAAACACTACTAAGGTAGGGTTAAAAGCCGAAGAGCGTATGACATCTTTTGCGACCGATGAACCGCAAAAGATGAATGTGCGTACGGAAGAAAATATTACGTTGAATATCTATCCTTCGTATATCGAGTTCACATTTGCTTCTTCTGCTGAAAAAGTGTTTTTCGATAAGTATTATTCCTCTGCAATAATTAGGCAAGGAATGATTATGAAAGATAAATTCAAGTTTCCAATGGGTGAAAGTGTACCGTCGGTAAATACTACCGATTTACATAATCTTACTGCACTGTACTTGCCTAACGAACTTGTTAAGCAAGCAAAGCGTCCGTGCATCATCTTTTTGAATAGAGGCAATGCGGAAATTGATCGTGAAAACGTGATTTGCGCAGATAAACGGCTTTCTTGTGAATTGCTCGATAAAATAGACAAGAATGCGGAGTTTGCCCTGTTGGATAAATCGGGCTGTAAATATTATTGTGCATTAGACGTAAGTATGCCGTGTAAGAATTTCGGAGATACGTTTGCGCTTCCTCTTTTGACAGAGAGTAGTGCGGATCTCGAAATATTCCGAGGACTCATAGAAAGACTTTATAGCGAATACTCTGAGAAATCGTTTGACGATGAAGTGGGTAAAGTCGTGACCTATGCCGTTGATAGTTTTGGGCAACCGGAATATTTCGGAAAATTGATTGATAAGAAATTGCGAGCTTCGACGAACGTGGACGAGCAGATAGGGATTCTATTAAAACTTAATTCGGAATTTAAGCGGCATACGGCGTGGAAAAATTATTTTGCTGAGGCGGCAAGTAAGCTTTATCGTGAGAGCGTAAGCGGCGTAAAAATTGAGAATATCATTTATAAGAATACGGTATTAACGCCGTTGAAAGAAACCTTACAGATTTCCAATGCCGAGTATCTTCGTGCCTTCTCGGAGAATATTTGCAAAACCGAGTCGCTGGAAATCGTTTATGAAGCACTTGATTCGGCAGGTTTTAACGATACGGAAATATTGTCTGTGGCAAACGTTATCGAGTCGTTTATGGCGGCGGTTTTAGAGAGAGAAACGATTGCCTCCGAAACGATGCTTGCTTCCAAATATAAGACGTTATCGGTCAATCTTTGGAAATTAAACGATATGCTCGGAATTGAGAGTAGTGCGGAATATACCTTGCGCGACGATTATAATACGGACGAATTCTTTAATGCTTACGGAACGTTGCAAAGTACGATTAAGTCGATTGAGAAGTATAAGCAATTCGCGCCCAAGCAATATGAACTTTTAGGGCGGTATTTTGCAATATTCGAGCCGATACACGAAATCTTATCCATTGAGCGCACGGCTTCGTCCAATCCCGAAAAGATTACGAAAAAGTATATTGACGAACACGTGGCGCGTGGCAAGTACAAAGACGCAATTTGCGATTTGCTTGTAAAATTGCAATACGATTTGCGGAAGTTATTGCAAGCGGACAGAGAACCGCAAGCCAACGAATTGATTGATAATGCCGTTGCCAACAAGTTGATTTCCAAACCGCAAGCCGACGCATTACATAAGCTCCGTATGTGTAGAAACGGTTTTCAGCACCCCGAGCGTAAACAAATTCCGTTCAACAAGCCAACGATAGAAAATTGGCGAGATATCGTATTTATGATAGGAGGACAAAAATGAGCCACACCGTTCAAATAGATTACCAAGGTATAGCAATTCAATGCAAAAGCATATGTGAGGTTGCGGAAAAACAGTTAGCTGAGCTGGATGCAATGCTTGCTCGATTAGAAAAAACTTCTATAAGAATTATGACACAGCAAGCGGCTGATTTGACGGCTGCAATCAACAAAGAAAGGAATACTCTCAACAATCAACTTGAAGCGGTTTTAGAGCAAGCCAAAAAGAATGCGGAAACTCGTAGTGGTGGAAGTTGTCTTGGTTCTGCACAAAATTTGCAGAATGCTGTAAACGAGCTTGCATCAAAACGTTTAATCGAATTTCAAAGTTTATTACAAACACTACTCGGCGAAAGCATACAAGAACACCAACGCAAAATGCGTGAACAAAACAACGGCGTTGTAACGATTGATTCGCGCACGCAAACATTGTTGGACGGAATAGGTGATGAGGTTCTTCGGCAGTTTACTTATTTGACGTATTTAAGTGATAATACGCTTGTTGGAGATAAACTGTTGCAAGCAGGACAAACGCTTATGGAGCAGATGGTCAATCAAACGTATGAGGAGCGTTATGAAGTAGAGCGAGCAAAGATACGCGCCGAACTCGAAGCCTCTCGCATTGCGCCCGAAACGATAAATAAAGTGATTGACGAGGTGCAAGGTTCGGCGCAAGAAAAACTTACGTCGATTCGTCAAAATGCTACCGCTGAAATTGTCGGCGAAAAGGTGCGTCAAAAGTCGCTCAAAATCATAATGGACGCAATAAAACAACGTGGATTCGTGATCGATAAAAAGAATATCAAAATCAAACGCGACACGAACGAAGTAATTATGGTTGCATTAAAGGCGAGCGGCGAAAAGGCGGAATTCCGAATATTCCTTGACGGTAAGTTTATTTATGATTTTCACGGTTACGAGGGGCAAGCTTGCCAAAAGGATATAGAGCCGTTTATGCACGACCTCGAAGAAGTGTACGGTATAAAAGTCACCAAGCAAACGGTAATATGGAGCAATCCTGATAAAATTTCCACAATGAAGTATCAGGCAATGAATACCAATAAAAACAAACAATAAGGAGAAACACAATGGCACTTATCACGACTTTTAATAGATTAAAACGCGAAATAGGAATTAAAAGATGCGTTATTGTTGAGGGTAACGTCGGCGACGTTTACTTAAACGAGAAGAAGCAAATCGTCGATCTCAAACAGTATCTTATGGATATGCTCAAAGCTATGGATTACGACGGCGTACTCTATTGGGATAGAATCGACGGTTTGGACGGGGATGTATCTCGTCTTACACTCGTTGACGAGGTGGAAGTAGAAGGCGATGCCTATGCTTTCGATGACGAAGACGAGTCGACGCAAAAAGAAGAAAAAACGGGTAGCGGTCAATTCAAAGAGCCTGCCGAGATATTTAATATCATATTTAAGAATCTGAAAAAGCCCAACCGTAAAACGGCGTTCGTCCTCAATTGGGCAGATTATTTGTTTACTACCGGAGGACAGTTGCCTCCGGATGAGCGCCAGCTTATTACGCTTCTCGGGAAAGCAATTAAGGATAAAAAAGTCGATTATCTTTCGGCGGAAGTCAATGAAAGCACGATCGTACTCATCACGAGCAAACTTGCAATGTTCCCCATTTCGTTCTATCAAGGCAATCCCGAAGTATCTTGTTTGACGCTCTCAAAGCCCGATAGAGCGGAGCGCGAAAAGATGATGGAGAAAATCGAGAGCGGATTCGAGGTTAAGTTAAAGCCGGGCGAAACGCTTATGACTTGCGATAAAAAGAATGAGTACGTTGATATGCTCGATGATTTTACCAACCGTGAAATAATACAGCTTGCACGGCTTTCCCGTAAAGAGGGTAAGATGCCGTTTGAGCAGTTGTATCTTTTATTCAAGTATGGCGAGAAGGATAACCCTTGGGAAAAGCTCGATTATAATGCCGTGAAGAAGATTAAGAAAATTCTTGCCGAGCGTGTAGTGGGACAAGAAGAAGCAATCGAAAAGATTGAAAAGGTTGTTGTGAAAGCGTATATGGGGCTTACGGGCATTCACAAATCTTCAAGCCGTTCTGCGCCCAAAGGCGTGCTGTTCTTCGTCGGCCCTACGGGCGTAGGTAAAACCGAACTCAGCAAAGCGCTTGCCAAATTCTTGTTTGGCGACGAGCAGGCTTGTATTCGTTTCGATATGTCGGAGTATGCGCAGGAAAACAGCGACCAAAAGCTCATTGGTGCGCCTCCAGGATATGTGGGTTATGAAGAGGGCGGACAGCTTACCAATGCCGTAAAAGAAAAGCCGTTCAGTATCATTTTGTTTGATGAGATTGAGAAGGCGGCAAAGCCTAATCCTAGAATCCTCGACATCTTCTTGCAAATTCTCGAAGACGGTCGTCTTACCGACAGTAAAGGCGAAACCGTTTATTTCAGCGAGAGCGTTATTATCTTTACGTCCAACCTCGGTGCTTCGGAAGTATCGTCAAGCGGATCGAATGAGGAGATTGCCGAAGAATTTATCAAAATTGTGAAGAACTATTTTGATAACGAAATCAAGCGTCCTGAGATTTTGGGACGTATCGGGTACAGCAATATCGTTCCGTTTAACTTCATTAAAGACAAAGAATTCAGTATCAAGATTGCGCGTTCCAAGCTTCGCCCCGTTCAGAAGGCTATTGCCGAAAAATATCGTATCGATTTGGAATTTGATGATGAACTCAAATTCATCAATTACATTTTGGGCGGTGCGGATAGTAGCAAGGGTGGTCGTGATATTCTCAACGCAATTAACGATAAACTTTTGGACGAGCTTGCAATGTTTATGTTTGAAAATAAGCAAGATTTGTCATCGTTCAAAGGAGCTAAAATTGTTGTCAGCGTAGCAAAAGATAAATTGCATTTCGAGTTCGACAATGACTAAGTTTAACGTTGCAAGTATTAATCAATGCACCGAAGTCGAAGGCCCGAATAAGCGATTGTGTATTTGGTTTCAGGGTTGCAATATTCACTGTCGCGAGTGTTGCAATCCAGATTACCAACCGCTCGTTCCAAAGAACATTCTTTCACTTGACGAGCTTGTTTCAATTATAACCGAAGCGAAAGGGGAATTCGGTATAGAGGGCGTAACGTATTCGGGCGGCGAGCCGACGCTACAACAAGGACTACCACAGCTTACCGAAGCGATACGCAATCTCGGATTAGGTGTTATATCTTTTACGGGGAAACGCTATGAAGAGGTTAAAGATATATTGAGCGGCTGTGATGCCGTACTCGACGGAGCATACGAAGCCGACAACAAAGAAACAAGGCGGCGGATTCTTGGCTCTGCCAATCAAAGAATTATTTGCATAACCGACAGGTATAAAGACTGTATCGAAGATTGGTTTTCGCAAAATGAAAACAAATCTGTTGAAGTTAATATTGGCTCGGCTATTGTAGCAAACGGCGATAAGATATAGATAATAACAAAGAAAGATTGTCTAATAGCATAGGTTAAATTGCAACAACTTAATAAAATGGTGAAAGGAAGTCGGAACTAACTGACTTCCTTTTTCGTGCGCTGAAGATTAAAGTTTAGATAAATTTTTTTGCTTCGTGGTTGCAAAATCGAGTATAAGTGTCCTTGGTTATATGTAGGGCGATGAAAGAAATTTTTGGTATTTCGGTTGTGAAATGCAAAAAAATGTCCTTGGATATATAGAGGAGTATGAAAAATTATTTGAAGAAATTTAAGTTCAAACCGTCAACTTTTCAAGAAAACTGTCCTTGGATAAGTGAAAGGATTTTTTAGAAACTTTCGTCCACCGATAAATATTTTCTGAAAAAGTGTCCTTGGTTAAGTAGAAAGATATTTTAAGGAGGTGATGCGTATGCGCTATTAACAAGACTTGCAGGCGGTCTATAAATGCTTGAGCTAAATAGATTAAACGGAGGGATAAATTGCAACTAAAATCAATAAGGGAAACAGTAATTGCAAGAGAGGCAAACTGCACCATTATCTGTATGGATTGGAAGCAGGTAAAGCAAAGTACACCATTTTGTACTTTGGGGCTTTTCGCAGAGCGAAAACAAACAAGTGGGAAACCCACTTTTCGGGAGAAGAATTAAATGAATAGAAATGCTATATTAAGCGGCAATACAAGACAGTACATTTCGATTACGGATTGCGATATGCTCGAAATAATCGAAAAACTGTTGCCGTATTATAAGAGCTTTAATCGGCTTGTAAACGATGCGCTACAATACGGGTTGCCGATGTTGTTGAAGAGTAAACTCGGCGACCAAGTGCGGTTGGAAGAAGAACAACGTCCACAGGCAATAGAAGTAAAAACCGTATCCGACGAACGCATAGCCGAGATGGTAAAGCTATTGCAAGAGATAGTAATGAATACGACTATAAGCAAGTCAATAGTATGTTCGCTGTTCAATGCTAAAAGCGCGGAGCTAAAAGGCAAGCCTATACCGGCAGAAAAGTTCGATAGCGGTGCGATGCGGGATACTCCGACTTGTCTTACAAAGTATGAGGTGGATATGTTAAACGCAATGGACGACGATTAGTACATATCCAAGTCGTATTAACATTGACAAACGCTTGACTTTACGAACCTAAGCAAGTATAATGTATATAATCGTATATATACGACAAGATATTTTTACGGAGGCTTGGTTATGGAGAATAGTAGAAAGGTAAAGGACAAGCGATATGAAGAACGACATAAGGCTGAACGTAAAGCCAAGTGTATGGTATGGGGGACGAGTGTACCGAGAGAGAAAGCCGAAGAGATAAATGAGTTTTTGAAAAGATACGACTTCACAAAGGTACAGCTAATAGAAGAAGGGTATAAAGCATTGCAAGAACAATGTTTACAAAAGCGCGAGTAGCTTTTGAAGTAACCGTGGCGTCTGAAAAAGACGCAGTGACGGAGTAAAATATTAACGAGCAAACGTTCCCTGCGTTTGTGCCGTTAATAACGGGAGTAATTTACGGAAAAGTCAGGGAGTAAGCAAAGAATCGAGCAATATGAAATCGGTGGTACGGTTTACACCGTAATCGCCGAAGAAAGTAATAATGCTCAATCGACGCCGTTAGATATTATGCGTATGCTTGTAGAGCGGAATGCACATAAGAGCTATGGCGAAATAGGACGAACTTGCTGTTTGCAAACTAACGGAGGTAAAAAAGTATGTTAGGAATGCAAACGGTATCAACAATAAGAAACAAAGCAAACGGAGGTGATGCGGTTACCGCACTATATTGTAGGCTTAGCCGCGACGATGATTTAAGCGGCGATAGCAACAGTATCGTCAATCAAAAACAAATACTCGGCGAATACGCCAAGCTGCAAGGTTTTCATAATTGTCGGTTCTATGTGGACGACGGCTATTCGGGAACAAACTTCGAGCGTCCGGATTTTCAAAGAATGATTGCGGATATCGAGAGCGGAGAGGTAAAAACCGTAATTGTAAAGGATATGTCGAGATTCGGCAGGAATTACATAATGGTTGGTTACTACACCGAAATCTTATTCCCGAATGCAAAAATACATTTTATAGCAGTCAACGACAGCGTGGACAGCGAGTGCGAAGCGGACAACGAGTTTACACCGTTTCGGAATATAATCAATGAGTGGTATGCGCGAGATACGAGCAAGAAAGTTAAAGCAGTATTACGCGCAAAGGGCACGTCGGGCAAGCATTTGAGTGCAGTGCCACCATACGGGTATATGAAAGATCCGAACGATAAGAAGAAATGGATAATTGACGAAGACGCGGCAAAAGTAGTTAAAGAAATTTATAGACTGTTTTTAGAGGGTAAAGGCGTAAAAGAGATTGCGAAAATTCTAACAGCAAATCATATCGACACGCCGCAAACGCACAACGAAAAACTTGGATTGCCTATTCGTAGCAGGAGTGAATGCCCGACGATATGGAATCCGACAACGGTGTATCAGATTTTGGATAAGGAAGATTATACGGGTTGCACGGTCAATTTCAAAACCAAGAAGCTTTCGTATAAATCAAAAGAGCAAATCAATGTGCCGCGCGACCAATGGGTGATTTTCGAGAATACGCAAGAAGCGATCATCAACAAAGAAACGTTTGAGCTTGTAAGGCGTATGCGTGATAAGTGTAGGCGGGTAAGCCCGAACAAGATAACTATCAAGACAGCAGGGCAACCAAGAAAGCCGAAGAATATGTTTGTCGGAAAAGTGTTTTGTGCCGACTGCGGTAGTCAAATGAATATCCACCACAATTCGTACAATAAAGAGTGCAACTATTTGGTTTGTACAACGTATCGGAAAAAGAAAAAGGGTGAGTGCACTTCGCATAGAATACGGCTTGACGCATTGGAACAAATCGTATTAAACGACTTGCGGAAGATAAGCGCGTATGTTGCGTGGCACGAGAACGAGTTTGTGGAACGGTACTTGAATTGCTCGCAAAAAGAGAAACTGAGGTTGACCGCGGCGGCAAAGGCGGAAGTATCAAAAGCATACGTTCGCCAAGAGGAGTTAAACGCAATACTCAGGAAACTTTATGAAGATAATGCACTCGGACGCATAACCGACGATAGGTATGACGAGCTTGCGGCTTCGTATGAAAACGAGCGAAAGCGTTTGAAAGAGCGAGTGTCGACGCTCGAAGCAAGCATCAATTCCGTAGCGGAGGATAATGCAAATCTCGAAAGGTTTATAAGTACGTTGAAATATTATATAAATTTGGAAGAACTCACGCCCGAAATCTTACACTCCTTTGTCGATAGGATAGAGGTGGGCGAGAAAGTGCGCAACGGCAAATCTAAAACACAGGCTGTCAAAATTATTTACAACTTCATTGGCGCGGTCGATATAACCAAGTAATAACAAGGACACAGCAGGCGGTGTAAAAACCGTCTGCCAATAGTGTCCCCACGAACATCTTACGAGGTAAAGAAAAAAGCCAAAATCCGTAGATTTTGACTTTTTTGATGCTCGACTACCGCCTCGCAGAAACAATCGGGAAACCCGATTTTCGTTGATGTCATATTGGCTAATCAATACCTTGATTTGAGAGCGATCTTGTGCTATAATTGTTATAAATAAATTTCGGCGGTACATATAGGCGGTACATATAGATGTTCAGAATCGGAGATATTGTTTTAATAAAGCACGATCGGTCCAAAGGGGCGGTTATTGCTATTGACGAACACGAAAGCACTATACAATATCGTGTATTGGTAAACGGTATTATCGGTAGCTATTTTGAATCTCAATTAGAAGCTGTGACTATAAGCACGTCTCCGGAAGTTTATTCTGCACAAGAAGTAAATGCTTTGTTGACGGCGAGATTATTGCTGAATCCTAACATCAATTCTTTATATTCCTTAAACACAGCTAAAATCAACTTCATTCCATTTCAGTTCCGTCCTGTATTAAAAGTAATCAAATCTGATAGTCCGCGTATCCTTATAGCTGATGGCGTTGGTGTCGGTAAAACTATTGAGGCAGGACTTATATTGAAAGAGCTTGAAGCACGGTTTGATATAAAATCCGTTTTGGTTATTTGTCCGCGCCCTCTTATAACTGAAAAGAAATGGCAAAATGAATTGAAAGATAAGTTCGGAGAAAATTTCAAACACTTAGACGGTGCTACCTTGCGATATTGTCTTTCTGAATGTTATGCGGAAGAAGCGTGGCCTTTGGAATATCAAAAATGTATTATACCGTATTCACTCTTTGATGAAGTCCTCGTAAATGGCGATTCAAAAAGTGGTAAAAGAAAGAGAGCTGAACATTCACTGTCGAGCCTAAGCCCATTCCCGAAGTTCGACCTTGTAATTATCGATGAAGCTCATCATATAAAAAATCCGAATACTTACGCTTATGCGGCGGCGCAAAAGTTTTGCGATAATGCGAATAGCGTTGTTCTGCTTACTGCTACCCCTATACAGCTTGGGGATCAAGATTTATATGTATTGTTAAAACTATTGCGCCCCGATTTGGTGTTCGACTATGAAAGTTTTAAGCATATGGCTGAACCAAATCCGTATATCAATGACGCTATTAAATTTGTACGTAGCAACAAAGAAAATTGGCAAGAATTGGCATTGGAAAGTTTGCTTTCCGCAGGTAATACTGCTTGGGGTGTTGCTATGCTTACTACAAACAATACTTACGCAAAAGCTATTGAACTATTAAAATCCGATCATATATCTGATGAACAGCGAGTTGGACTCATAACTGATTTTGAAGGATTGCATACGTTTGCTCGTATTATCAATAGAACGCGAAGAAGGGATATAGGAAACTTTACGCTTCGCAAACCGGAAACTAAGAAAGTTGCTTTTACGGAGAAGCAGGCTGAGCTTTATAATAAGCTGTTGGACACACAGGCTAAAATACTGATACAGCTTCACGGTGATAGATGTATCAAGTTTATGATGACAACCATTATGCGACAAGCGGCAAGTTGCATTTATGGCTTAAAACCATTTTTAGAAACCATTTTAACGAGACGATTAGATGAACTTGAAGTCTGCGATGGCGGTCAAGATTCAGATGATTACGATTCTTTATATGATAACGCTACTATTCCTCAAATAAAAGAAGCAATAAAAGAAATTTTATCAATGGCTTCTGATATCGATGAAACAGACTATAAGCTTGAAGCCTTAACTAAAACTATACTTGATAAACAAAGTATGCAAAAAAACAAGGTGATGGTTTTCAGTAGTTTTAGACACACCTTAAAATATTTATATGACAATTTAGTCGCAAAGAATATTCGCGTAGGCGTTGTTCACGGAGGAGTTAAAGATGAAGAGCGTGTCCATTTAAGGCATCGCTTTATGATCGACAAATCGAATCACAATTCAATAGATGTTTTACTGTTTTCTGAAGTGGGCTGTGAGGGCTTGGACTATCAGTTTTGTGATTGTATGGTCAACTACGATTTGCCGTGGAATCCTCAAGCTATTGAACAAAGAATTGGGCGTATTGACAGAAACGGACAAGAGAGTGAAAGTGTTTCAATAGTCAATATCATTACCGATGGAACAATAGATTGTGATATTTACGAGCGTTGTCTTTCAAGGATTGGCGTATTCAATGCTTCTATCGGCGACAGCGAAGAAATATTAGGTGAAATAACAAAAGGCATATACGATATTGTTGAAAGCTATACTCTTACTCCCGATGAGCGTAGAGAAAAACTTCAACAATTACGCGATAATAAAGTCCGCTTAATTCAAGAAACAGAACGAATGGAAAGCGAAAAGCATACCTTCTTCGGCTTGGATATGAGCGAAAGCGTAATGAAAAAAGAACTTGAAGATGCCACCAATATACGTTTAAGCGAGATTGCTATTGTTAATCTTATAGAGACCTACTTTAAAAAGAAATTAGGCGATTCAAAGACTTATATTGTTGGCTCGGATAAAATTAAAACTCTTCGCTTGAATGAAGAAAATCGCAACAAACTCTTATTGGATTTCAATAAACTTCAACGTCAAATCAATCCAACTTATAGAACGTGGGAAGGCTATTTGAAAGGCGCGAAAAAGTTTGATAAAGTTACATTTGATGGAAAATGCGCGGCGGAGAATCCCGATGCACTATTTATTATGCCGACACATCCGTTGGTTAAGCAAGCCATAGTCTCTTATGAACACGATCCTGTAACTTGTGTATTGAAAACCAAAAATAAAGATTTGCCTTGCGGTAAATATCCGTTTTTGGTTTATGAATGGCAATATAAAGGTATTAAACCTAATTGTCGATTGCAAGTTATTACTGAAATGGCAATAGAAAACGATGTAATGCTGAACGCAATTTTCAATGCGGAATCTGACAATGGAATGCCGATAATTGATACTCAAGATTTGGAAGCTAAGCACTACTCGCTTTGGCATAAAACCAAACAAACCTACATTGCCGAAGCCGAGCAAATTATCGGAGACAGAAAACAAAGTTTATCGGTTAGCGAAAAAGCATTAGAACATTCTATTGAAGAACAAATTCGCAATGCGACTGACGTAAAAATTTTAAGAATGAAGAAATCGGAACTTGAAACCAAAAAAACGATTTATGCTGAAAAAATGGATGCACTCAACGCCTTGATAGGACAAGCGGATATTGTGGCAAAAAAACTTGTTGAAGGCGTGTTAATTATTGAGGAGTAAAAAACAAATGACCGCAGAAGAAAAACAAAAATTTAGAGAGCTGCAAGAAAGTAGCAAAGGATTGATCCAATCAAGACAATTCCCCGGACTTAAAACTTTACTTTCGCAGTTTTATCCCGATAAAAATCATTTCATATATGAGCTTTTACAAAACGCCGAAGATGCGGGGGCATCCAGCGTCCGATTTGAAGTGTTTCCCGATAAGCTTATTTTTGCTCATAATGGGACAGAGCCGTTTTCAATAAAACATATTGACGCTATCACTAATATATAATTGTCAACAAAGTTGGATGAGGATAGTAAAGCTGGAAAATTCGGGATAGGCTTTAAGTCTGTATTTGCGTTTACCGAAACGCCGCATATCTTTACAGATGATATTTGTTTCAAAATAACTGATATGTTTTTGCCGGAAGAGATTCCACATAGGACAACAAACGGAGAAACTGTTTTTGAATTTCCGTTTGATAACGCTAAATTACCCGCAAATACTGCCATAGAAAAAATTGAGGCGGGCTTAAAAGATATAAATGCTACTACGCTATTGTTCCTCTCTAATGTGAAAGAGATAGTTTATACTTTGAGCAATGGCAAGAGTGGTATTATCGAAGCGAAACACGATACTAAAAGCAAACAAACAGATACAATTTCAGAATATATTTTTTCTGAGTTTGTTCATTGCTCGTCCGCTTTTGATGACGGTAAAGTTGACGAAGATACGGATTGGCTTCGGTTTAATCGCCGTATTGCTATTCAGACAGAAGATAACAAAACAAAAACACATTGGGTAAATATAGCTTTTCCTGTGAAGAGAGATAATTCGCAACAAGGATATAGCTTTTCTGCATTAACGAAGGATGCTTCTCAAAATAGTCCACAAGGCAAAGTGAGTATATTCTTTATTGCGCCAAATGCGAAGTCAAACTTACAATTTCACATAAATGCACCATTCGGTTGCCCTCCTTCGCGTGATAGCGTAAGCGATACCGATGACAACAATAATCTTGTCGAGGAAATAGCTTCATTAGTGCGCGAAGCAATTATAAATTTAAGAGATATTAAAGAGCTTAAACCGGACTTCTTCAATTTCTTGCCACTTGAGAGCGATCACGTTGATAAGCAATTTATGTCGATTCAAAAGGCTATTTTGGATGTGTTTGAAGCTGAAATGGTATATCCCATTATTAATGGTGATTATGCACATAAGCGAGACGTAATAAGTGCCGGCGAGGATTTAAGAAAGCTTTTATCCATCAAAAATGTGCGGACTATTTTGAATAACCAAAGTATTGAGTACTTGCTTAACCCTCAAACGAGAGGTTATACGTTCATAAAAGAAAACGGCGTTTTAATTTTGGATGCCGCTACTATTCTCAATGGCTTGCTTCAAATAGACGCCGACTCGGTAAATACTTTATTTTTGGGGCGTAAGCACGAATGGTACAAAAATATTTACACCTTACTTAGTCCTGTTAGAGATAATTTTGATTTAGAACCTTTAAGCGAATGCAATGTTGTATGTGCTAAAAGCAATAGGCTTCTTAAACCAAGCGAAGTAAGATTTGTGGATGATACTACGGTCGTATTGGATAAGCGGTTTGAGGAAGTAAGCAAGTCGGTTTATGAACAAGAGGGTGCAGGAAAAAGTAAAGCTCGACTATTCCTTGAAGCTGTTGGCGTAGAAGTATTTTCAAAGAATGATGCCCAAGCCATTAAAGATGAACGCCGTAGAGATAATTTACAACATAAATTAGATGCCTTGACTGAAAAGGACGATATTATCGCAATAACAAAACAGGTAATCGCTTATATAAACTCAAATAAGAATAACGAATTATCTTTGAATTTGAATGTCCCGTTTGTTTTAACCCAATCAGGCAAATTGGTAAAGCCGTGTGAATGTTATTTAGATTCACCATATCTTGAAACTGGTTTTTCGTGCGCAGAGCATATTCATCACAAGGCGAAGCTTTCTGAAATTTATAAAACGGAATTGTCAGAAATAGAGTTAAATTGTTTCAAAAAGATACTAATTGAATCTAATGTCCTATGTTCGTTCAAGATAATTCCTATCGACAATTTTAACAAAAACAAAAATTACAAATATCTGTCAACCTGTCCCAACAAGGTATATCGCATAACTTATTATGCGAAAAGAGATTGGATAATTCGTGATTTGGATTTATATCTCGCATTAAAGAATTACAACATTACACTGCTTGTGTGGACGGCAATTATGAATGAACGCCCATATAATAGTTGGTATTACTATTATATAGACCGCGATAAAACCGTAGCTTATAGGCAATGGCAGCAAAGTGAGTTCACAAAGAGTGAATCACAAGTCGTGCAAATCTTACGTGATACCGCTTGGCTTCCTGATATTGATGGGAATTTTAGAAAACCAGCTGAACTATCAATCGACTCTCTTGATAAAGCGTTTCATATTGATTCTAATTCACCTTTTTTAACTGCAATAGAATTTGGAAAAGAAGAAAACGAACGAAGAAAACAATTAGAGGAAGAAGAACGACGTCGGACATCTGAATATCAACAGAAAGAATATGCAGCTAATGTATTTGGATATGACGTTGATACGCTCGAAGAAAAGCTAAGGAAAGCTGAATTATATGAGCGCGCCGAAGCGGAAGGTCGAATTGCACCCCAAGCGGATATAGAAGAGCCAACGGCGAACACTAATAACCCCGAAAAGAGAGCAACTGCGGCAACAGAAACTACTACTAATGCTGATGATAGAATATACGAGCAAAAAGCTCGTTCAGTAAGGACTTCGCAAACAAAAAACGAAGCTACTACAATGTTAAGACGGCTATATACAAATCACGACGATAAAATGATTTGTCAATGTTGTGGAAAAGAGTTGCCATTCAAAAAGAAAAATGGCGAGTATTATTTCGTGACGCTTGAACTTGACAATACAGGTGGTGAATTTTTTACGAAAGAAACGCCGTACCCATACATAGCTTGTTGTCCGAATTGTGCGGCTATGTTTAATGAACATATAGTGCATTGCAGTTCAAATGAGAATAGAATCTCTGATTTACTTAACATAATAGAATCTGGCGCAACTATAAAAAAGCCTAATGGGAATGAAGTTGTAGAAATAATTATGGATGGTAAAATTTTTAATATGACTTTTGTTCAAAAGCATATAGTAGATATACGAGCGGCAATTAAGGCTCAAAAAGATTAACAAAAGCGGCGACTTCCGTATGGAAATCGCCGCTTTTGTTGACTCGCTCTTATAAGGCGCATTTCAATTAAAATTTAGTTTTTTGTAAATTCCCTATGGAACACACCCTTGCGCGCTCCTTTTTGCGTGCCGTTTTGTATCCGCGCATATCGTAATTACGCGCGGCGGTTTTGCAGTTTGCTAATTATTCGGAGTTTAAAAAGCTTGGTTTTTGCTTGATCTGAAAATTTTGTGTTTATGCTTGAAAGCGCATAAAAGGATTTTTCGCATGCGGACAGTAAGGCGGTTTGGGTCGCGAATTGTCGGGTATGCCCGCACAGTTGTTGACTTTTCCATAAGTCGGTGATATAATTACCGTATGGATAAACAGCGTATCGTTTTGATAACAAACATCTGTCTATGCGCGGTCATGCTCGCGCTCGACTGTACATATATGTTTTGCGGCGGCACTCCGCTCAAAGCGGCGACGAGTTTGTGTTTTGTTCTTATCGGCGTTGCCAATATGATCTTCGCTTTGCTTATCGGGGTCGCGGGCAAATACAAATACGTAATGCCGATAGCTTTGGCGGTCGCGATGGCGGGCGACGTAGCTATCAATTTCGATTTTATCGCGGGCGCGGCGGTGTTCGCGCTCGGTCACGTTATATTCGTTGCGGCGTATTTCTTTTTAAACGGTTTTAACCCCAAAGACCTTATATACGCCGTTTGCGTGTTTGTGCCGTCGGCGCTCGTGATAACGTTGGTGCCTGCGTTCGACTTCGGCGGCGCGCTTTTGGAGATAGTGTGCGTAGTGTATGCGCTCATAATTTCCGCAATGGTGGGCAAAGCTTTGTCCGATCTCGTGACCGAAAGGACGTTGTTGTCGGCGATAATTGCCGCGGGCAGTATTTTGTTCTACATATCCGATCTTGCGTTGCTCATAGAAAAATTCGCCGTGCTCAACGATGTCGGACGGTTGGCTATGCGCATATTATGCTTGGGGACGTATTATCCCGCGCAGTTCCTTTTGGCTTTTTCTGTGTTCGTATTTGCGGTGCGTCGGCGAAAGCCCGTTGCCGAAACGTCTAAGTCGGAAGGCGAAACGGAAGATCGCGCGCAGTAACGCGATTTCGCGTATAGAGCGTTATATTATATATAAAGATGATTATTTTACGATCGAGGACGAAATGGAAAGGAAAGCAGGAGTATTGATGCACATATCGTCGCTGCCCGGTGCGCGCGGAATAGGCTCGCTCGGCAAGGCGGCGTATGCGTTTGTCGATTTTATGCGCGATGCGGGGCTGTCGCTGTGGCAGGTCCTGCCGTTATGCCCGACGTCGTACGGCGATTCGCCGTATCAGTCGCCGAGCGCGCTCGCGGGCAACCCTTATTTTATCGATCTCGATATGCTGGTCGCCGACGGACTGTTAAAGCCGAGCGAGTTGCCCGAATATCCGCCCGATACGGTCGATTATGCCGCTGTGTACGCCGAACGGTTCGATACGCTCGAAAAGGCGTTCAGGCGGTTCGATGCGACGCGCGCAGATTACATAAAATTCAAGTCCGACAATGCGTATTGGCTGGACGATTACGCGCTGTTCATGGCTGTAAAAAAATCGCAGGGCATGCGGTCGTGGGATACGTGGTCCGTCGGGCTTCGCCGCCGTACGGCGAGCATGACGCGATATGCCGGGCGCGCCGAGTTTTATAAATTTTTGCAATACTTGTTTTTTGCGCAGTGGCATGCGCTCAAAGCGTACGCCAATAAGCGCGGAATAAAGATAGTCGGCGATATGCCCATATACGTGGCTTACGATTCGGTAGACGTATGGAGCCATCCCGAACTGTTTTTGCTCGATCCGGAGCTTGCCAAAACGTCGGTCGCAGGCGTGCCGCCAGATTATTTTTCGGCGGACGGACAGCTTTGGGGAAACCCGCTTTACGATTGGGACAGGATGCGCGAAACAAATTACGCGTGGTGGGTGACGCGCATGCGTAAGGCGTTCGAGCTGTACGACATTGTGCGTATAGATCATTTCCGCGCGTTTGCCGATTATTACGCCATTCCCGCGGACCGCACCGATGCGCGCGTGGGCGAGTGGAAGCTCGGACCGAATAAGGAGTTTTTTACGGTCGTCGACCGCGAGCTGAACTCGCCGAAGATAATTGCCGAGGACTTGGGCGAGCTTCACGATTGCGTGCGCGAGCTTGTGCGCGAAACGGGGTATCCGGGCATGAAGATCATGCAATTCGCATTCGACGGTAATCCGAATAACGAATTCTATTACACCAATTACGGGAAGAACTGCGTTGCGTATACGGGTACGCACGACAACGATACCACGCGCGGTTGGTTCGACTCGCTCGACGAAAGCGGGAAAGCCATGGTGCGCTCGACGCTCGGCTACGACGGCGAAAACATTGCCGCGGAAATTATCGAACGGTTGTTCTCGTCCGCCGCCGATACCGTTATCGTACCCATGCAGGATTTTTTGGACTTGCCGTCGACGGCGCGCATGAATACTCCGTCCACGCTCGGCGGGAACTGGACGTGGCGATGCGCGGACGGTTATGCGGCGTGCGCGGCAAAAATAAAAGCGTTGGTCGAAAAGTACGACAGAGACAGTACCGACGAACAGACCGTGCGTTGAGCCGCTCGGTCGATCGTACGAAAAGGATATGCGGATCGCGCTAGGAGTTGTTATTGTGAAAGACGAAAAGCCGCCCCAAAACACGGATATCAAAACGATCGCCGTCATCGTGCTTGCATGCTTGACGGGAATAAGCGCCGCATTTAGCGTCGTTGCGGCAGTAAACGGGTTTTGGGTAGAATTCGGCGTATGCTTGGCGCTCGCCGTCGTTCTTTTTACAGTCACGTGTCCGCTTGCTTACGAAGGCGATACTTACCAATGCCCGCATTGCGGTCGCAAATTCCGTGTAAACCCTTACGTATTATTGTTTAAGCGCAAATCGAAGTGTTCGGACGTCAACGGCGAGTCGGTCAAATACGCGAATTTAACATGCCCCGATTGCGGGAAAGAAGATATGTGCAAAAGACTTTGAATATCGTTGGAGATATTTTGAGTACGGCATTTTGGCGACGGTCGTCGGACCGATCGCAAAAACAAACAGCTCTCGTGTCGGAGAGCTGTTTTGCGTGACTGATATAACTAATGGCGGGCGAATTACGATAGGCGAGCGTCGCGGTCGCGCGTTTGCTTATCGCGAATTGCCGATCATTCTTCGTCTTCCTCTTCGTCGTCGTCCATAAAGTCGTTGGGGTCGACGTTGTAATCGAAATCGTCGGGTTCGTCGGATACCGTTTCGATGTCGTCTTCCTCCTCTTCCTCTTCTTCGTCTTCGAATATTTCCTGCATGCCGTCGGGGATCTCTTCCTCTTCCTCGTCGTCGAACGGCTCCCAACCGGGATTGTCTTCGTCTTCGATATCGGAAAGCTCTTTGGATTCTTTTTCCTTAGCTTCGAGTTCCTTTTTGCATTCGAAGCAAATGTCCTCGTCCTCGCCGAGCGGGTTGACGCGGCAAACGGGGCAGATGCGGTTGTCCTGCTCGTCGTCCTCTTCGGGCAGGAGTATGGACGGATCGCCTATACCCATTTCCGCTTTACACACGGCGCACATTTTGTCGCGCTTGTCGATATAGTTGATTTCGCAACGCGGGCAAAGCACGTAGACGGGACGCTCGGTCTGATTGGTTTTTTCGGGCTTTTTCATCGATGTATCTCCGTAAAAGATTACCTGTAAATTTGCACATATTATATGCGTTTTGGCGCGTTTTGTAAACTGTTTTGACGGGGTTTTTCAAAAAATTATAAAGATTTTTGCAATGTCCGTTTACGCTGCGTTCGGCACGCGTATTATTCGGTCGATATGCAACGTTATAAGCATGCGCGGCTATCATTATTATATGCGTTCGGGCAAATTTGCGCGACGGTATCCGCAGTCGTATAATATCCGACGGATTTGTCGATAATCGCAACGGAGGAAACAATCATGCGTCAACGTGCAGTCGGAGTGGAAGAGGTCAAGCGGAGATTATCCGAGCTTAAAGGTAAAAACCTGTCGGTCGCCGTCAATCGCGGCAGGAACAAGATAACGCATATAGACGGCGTTATCGTCGATATGTTCCCGTCGGTGTTCACGTTCCGAGCAGTTGCGGGCGAGCTTGTGTCGTTTTCGTATTCGGACGTTATCTGCGGCGATATAATTTTCAGAGCGTAGCATCGCGCAATATTTCGGCGGAAGCGGTGTATCAAACGGTCGCGGATCGCGGGCGCTTCGATTTACGTTTGATATAAAAATTATCGTATCGGTCATAATTTCGTATTGCCTTGAATATCATGTTAGCGATAAGTTTATTTTCAAGGAGAACAATCATGTCCGACAACATCACTATCAAAAGCGACCAATTAACGTGCTTGGCGCACGGTCAAGCCGTAGTCGAAGCGCGGCAAGCGATAGACGGCGAGTGCCGTATCTTATCGGCAAACGCGAGCGCGTCGACCGTACCCGGAGAAATTTTCGCGGGCGAGGCTCGGTATTCCGGCAAGGTCCGGTTCGACTGCTTGGCGCAGTTCGGGGACAAGGTGGACTGCGTTTCGGTCGTTGCCGAGTTTTCGGATAAAATAACGTCGCCGGATATCGCGACGGGCATGAAAGTAGTATTCGTTCCCGAAGTGATCAACGTCGAAGCGAGCGTCGACGGCGGCGCGGTCAAAGCGGTCGCGGTGGTCGACGTCAAAGCGATAGCCGTCAAGTCCGTCGAGTATACTTGCATAGCCGATACCGAAAACGGCATTTACGCCGAAAAGCAGACCGTGGAACACTGTGTGCTTTGCGCCGAACAGTCCGAAACTGTGTACGTTGCGGACAGCGTATCGACGGGCAAAGCGTGCGAAGTCCTGTTCGTTACGAGCAAAGCCGTAGTCACGGGCGCGCAAGCGGGCGACGGCGTTGTAAAGGTATCGGGCGCGGTGTACAGCTACATAGTGGTGCGCACCGACGGCGATATGATATCCGCCGAGCGCGTAGTCACGCCGTTTTCCAAGGACGTGTCGGCGCACGGCGCGACCGAGAGCAATACCGCGTTTGCGACGGCGACTGTCGAAACGAGCGCGGCGACTTCGGTCGTCGGCGAAAACCGTATCGAGCTTGCCGTTACGCTGTGCTTGGACGTATTCGCCATGGACTGCCGCGAAACGGAAGCCGTTACCGACGTGTTCTGCGCCGATAACGAGATAGAAGTAGCGACCGCCGCCGCCGAATGTTGCCGTATCGAGCCGAGCGTTACCGTTACCGACACCGTCGACGGACAGATACCGCTCGCGTCCGACAGGCTCGCCGCGGATAACGTGTTGTGCGTGAACGGCACGTTCTGCACATTGTCCGACGTGAAAGTCGACGATAAGCGCGTGACGGCGGAGGGCTTGATAGGCGGCGATATCGTTTATTACAACGCCGAAAAGAACGTTGCGGACACCGTCGCGTTCCGCCTGCCGTTTTCCATCCCGCTGTCGGTGCATGCGACCGCTGACGAGATCCGCGCGACGGCGACGGTCACCGACGTGAGCGTGCGCGTGCGCCGCGAATCCGTATTCGATATAAAGGCGGAAGCGGCGTTCACGCTCGAAATGTCGTCGAGCAAGCCGTGTACGTTGGTCACCGAAGTGACGGTGGGCGAGCCTATCCCGCGCCCCGACGCGTCGGTCATAGTGCATATCGCCAAAGCGGGCGAAACGCTGTGGCAAGCGGCGAAAGCGCTCTGTTGTTCGCCCGAACGCGTGAGCGAGCAGAACGCCGCGGCCGCGCCGTACGCAGGCGGCGAACGCCTTATCAATTTTTGCAACAAATAGACAGTCGGACGGATAGTTATCCGTAAAACGCGACGGGCGACAGGAATTTTTCTGCCGCCCGTTCTTTTGCGGGTTGACAGTGCGCGCTTGCGGTGATATACTGTTATCATGAATAACGCAGTAAAACTGAGAGCGTTCGGCAAAGCCAATCTGTCGCTCAATATCACGGGCGCGGACGCGAAAACGGGCTTGCACAGGCTGGACAGCGTGATGATGTCCGTCGATTGCTTCGACACGGTGACTGTCGTCGAGCGCGACGACGAAGATATCCGCGTAAGATTTGTCAACGCCGATATAGGCGATGATAATACGGCGGCAAAAGCGGCGCGCGCCGTACAAAAGGCAATAGGCGGCAACGGTTGGGATATTACCGTCGAAAAAGGCATACCTATCGGCGCGGGCTTGGGCGGATCGTCCGCAGACGGCGCGGCGGTCTTGCGCGCGCTCGATGTTTTGTACAAGCTTCCCGAACGCGGCGCGGATATGCGCGCGCTTGCGCTGTCGGTGGGATCGGACGTGCCGTTCATGCTGACGGGCGGTCTTGCGCGAGTGCGCGGCGTCGGCGACGACCTGTTTTTTATGGAAAACAAACTGCGTCTGTTTATCGTCGGCGTTATGTGCGGTACGTCGTCTACCGCGCGAGCGTACGCCGAGTTCGACAGACTGTATCCGCAAAAAACGCATTGTCCTACCGATAACGACAAGCTGTGCGAGTACTTGCTCGACGCGGACGACGGTGCGCTCGGACTGATGGGCAACGCGCTGTATGCGCCCGTTGCAAAGCTGTTGCCCGATCTTGAAAAAACGATCGCGCGGCTCGAAAGCTTCGGCGCGGCAGTCAACATGACGGGGTCGGGCGGCATGGCGCTCGGCTATTTTACTGATATGCAAAAATTTTGCGATTGCGTGGGCGCGTTGCGCGCGGACGGCGAGTGCAGAGTGTTTGCGCCGACGCGCACGGGCGTATTGCACGAGCGCATAACGGTTTAGCTTTGCTTCGGCGCGATCGCGTCGAAGCCGAAGCGCGTTGCGGTTTGTCGCGCGCATTCGACCTATCGCGGAGTAAAACATTAAAATTTCTTAAATGACTTGACAGTGTACGCTTTGTATGTTACACTTATATATGTGCAAGTCTATTGTATGCGCAAGAGCGCATATTGACGGATATGCGTCAAGGAGGTCGGAATGAAAAAGCGTTTACGCGGTGTCGCGGCGGTTGCGGCATTATCGTTGATATGCTTGCCGCTTGCGGCGTGCGGTAACGGCGGCGCGGCGACGGACGTAGCGGAGCGCAACAGTCCCGTACACGGCAGTTCGTCGACGGTATCGGGAAACGTCGATCAAGGTTTGCCCGAAAACGGCAATGTGTCCGTCGACGTTGCGGAAAACGTAGCGGGCGACGTAGCGGAGCTTGGTTTGCCCGAACGTCCCGTAACTGCCGAGCCTTCCGCGCCTTTTGCCGACGGCGATGCGTTGAGTTCGGTCTACGACAACGCTTATTTGTGGGACGGCGATCTCGTAAAAGCGGGTTGGGCGGATACCGAAACGGAAAAAGCGCCAACGCCGTCTACATATATGGTAAATACCGACAGCAAGACGATATCCATTTGCGATGCGTCGGCTTTCGCGTATTTCGCACATCAGTCCAATTTGCCCGAAAACGACGGATTTAAGGATTATACGGTAGTTCTCGAATGCGATATCGATCTCGGCGGCGACGCCAATACTTGGATCCCCGTCGGATTTATTTCGCGCAAGCAGTCGACGACCGAGAATGCCGACGGGCATACGATAATGTTCAAAGGCACGTTCGACGGCAACGGACATACAATATATAATTTCTCGTCAAAAGGTTTTTACGACAATATAGTTTACAAGACGGGCGCATTTTACATAAACGTTTCCGAAACGCTGGACATCCCGTTTTCTACGGATCGTTCCGAAAACGTCGACGAATATGTATACGGAGTGTTCGGCAGCGTCGGCAACGCGACGTTCAAAAACATTAATATAGTCGACGTCAAGATCGACTTGACCGAAAAATCGGTAGACGGTCACGAAATACTCACCGATTGCGTGGGTGCGATAGTCGGATTTGCGGCGGGCGACCTTACATTGACCGGTTGCGTCGCAGGCTCGCCCGAAGGCGATCCCGCGCAAGCCGAAACGGACTACATACGCCACACGTCGACGACTGGCGGCTTGGTAGGCAGATGCTATGCGGGCAAGCTCGACGGCAAGCCTTTTGCGGGCAGCTCTTTGCCCAAAATCGCCGGCGGAAAAACAGTTGCGGCGGGATACAGATTAGGCGCGGTGCGAATGACCGACTGCGTCAATCATATCGATCTCGGTTCGGACGGAGAAGGCGAGAAAAAGGCGGGCATACTCGGTTATATAGTCAATCAAAGCGAGTTCACGTTCGATAATTGCAAAAATCACGGCAATATTTACGGCGCGCTCTACGCGGGCGGAATGCTTAGCTATTGGCAGACCGACGGGTCGGCGGAACGCTACGAAGACGCGCCCGATCAAAAGATAAATCATTCGTACGTGTTCGACGGTTGCGTCAATTACGGCAACATCGCGTCGAAGGTCGCAAATTCCGGATCGGACTCGCTTGTCGGCGGGATAGTCGGCGGGGTCAACGACTGGATCGCCGAGGGGTCGTACGATAAGAACGTCGGATTTTACGATTGTGCCAATTACGGCGATATAGCGGTTTTTCAGCCGTCCTATGTCGGCGGCATCATCGGATCGTTGCAGGTCTACGCCCATACCGACGGCGCGGCGGATTCGGTATTTCGTACCGAGCTCAACGGTGTATTCAATTACGGCGACGTGGCGGGATACGCCGGCGACTCTTTCGCGGTCACAGCCGTCGGCGGTGTTATAGGCAGGCTCAATCTTAATAACGTTACGGGCGAGCGCGCGTCGAACGTATTGTTCGCATGCGGGAATTGCGGAGCCGTTACGGGAAAAAACTCGGGCGGTTGCATAGGCGGCGTCGCCGCGCTCGACGGTTATACGGTCAAATATCTAATCAACGCTTACAAAGCCGATTAAACGAAGGTGAACAGAATGAAAAGCACAACAAAGGCAAGAATAAGCATTGCGGCGGTCATCGCGTTTTTGATCGCGTTTGCGTGCACGCTCGTTTTCGCCGTACCCGCGTCGAAAGCCGAAGCGTCCGATCTGCAAAAGGCAACGCTTACATACTCCGACGCGGCGCAAACGGTAGTCGACGGCATCGACGAGAATGCGGACGGGTTCGATAGCGAACGGGATTACGAGATAGTTATTCCCGCAAACGTCGTCAAGATAGACATGGCGGCGTTCGCGGGGCAGAAACATCTGGTCAAGCTGTCGTTCGAGAACGGCGCGGCTATACGGGAGATCGCCGATTTCGCGTTCGGCGATACGGGCTTGACTCAGGTCGTTTTGCCCGACGGTTTGAAAAAAATAGGCGACGCGGCGTTCGGCGACAATAAGGCGCTTGCAAAGGTTTCGCTTCCGAACAGCTTGGAAAGCGTGGGAACGCGCGCGTTCGGCAACGCCCCCGCGCTTACCACCGTGTCGGTCTCGGACAACGAGCAAACGGTATACGGCGAAGCCGCGTTCGACGTGAGCGCGTATCTTATCGCAAACGGCCGTGCGAGCTACGAAAAGCTGAAAACCGTTCCGTCGCTTGCGAGCTTTACGGACGGGCTTACTTACGAAGTGGAGATCGAGTATGATTTCCGCGGCGGTGTTATCGGCTCGGTCAAGCGTTTGTACGGCAAGGCGTTCACCGTGGTCTTGCAGGACGGGATATGGGGCGTCGACGACGGCGCTACGCTCGGCACTGCGGAGATGGGCGACGTGCAATGGTACGGCAAAGCCGACGGCACGGGCGGCGTGTTGACCGTGGCGGACGTTACCGCAATGCTCTGCGACAAAAGCTTCGACGGCGAAAAGATAACGCTGTATGCTTTCGACAGCGACGGTAAAAAGGTGTTCGTTGCGCGCAAAGATCTCGCGTACGACGGCAAAACATATTCGATGACCGAACTCAACTCGTTGCTGTATGCGACGAGCGATAAGATCACGCCCAATATGACGGTCAGTATAGAAAGCTATACGACGGCGGACGGCGAGAACGTCGATCCTGCCGCCGAAGCTTTCCCGACGGTCGTCGGTAACGCGGGCAAATACGGAATGAAAGTGGTCGACGGCGGCACGGGATATACCTTCGATATAAATATCGCGCGCAAGACCGTGGATCTCGGCGATTATACAAACAATCTTTCTTGGAAGCTTGTCAACGTAGGCGGTACGGGCGTCGTGTCCGAATTGCTCGATAGTTCGGGCGTCACGTTGTATGTTTATACGTTTACCGACGGCGGCGCGGAATACCCGTCGCGCACGATTCTTTCCGACAGCGCGCTTGCGGAGCTCGGACTCGACGAGCGGTACGAAACGCGGTTCGTGCGTTACTCGGTAGTGCGCTATCGCGGCGAAAACGTTTATGTTACGGTCGGCATCACAGGCGGTATGGCGGGCGTAGCGTACACGATCGAATATAACGGCGGCAACAGCGCGAACGGCATAGGCGTGTACAAAGCGAGCGCGACCGTTACCGCGACCGAAAACTACACGCTCGCGCTTGCGGGTTCGCCCGTAGACGGCGCGGCGCGCGGGATATCCGTTAACGTCGCTGCGGACGGACGTTCCGCTTCGATCGATAAGGTTTGGTATGTCGTCGACGAGGGCAACTGGGCTGTCGACGGGGACGGCGGCGATTATTCGATAGCCGACCGCGTATACGGCGACACGCTCGCCGTTATGCCGCCGCGCATTATGTACGGAGACGTACACGAAGTCGATTACGGCGCTGTACTCGATCCCGTTACGCTCACGCTCATTCGCAACGGTGATACTATAATAGGCAACGAAACGTTTACTCGCGCGCGGTTTGCTTATTATATAAACAACGCAATGCCCGCGGGCGATTACGAATTGCGCATCACCGCAAGAGAAGTGACTACGGAGGAATACGACGAAAGCGATACTACGCATTCCGACCCGCATTACATTTGGCATTCGGGCTTTACCGAGTCCGTGCGGTTCACCGTCCAAAGAAAAGCTATTCCGACGGTAGTGACCGACAGCATAGACAGAGCGATAAACGGTAAAAAGTTCACATACGTTTGGGACGGTTCGTCGCATTATTACGACCAAGCGTCGGCGGATGACGTGCGCAACGCGCTGGACTCGGCGGTGGCTTTCGATCGTGCCGATACGGTGTGGGAACTCGAACAGTACGACGATCTGTTCGGCGGGTTCGATATAACGTTTAACCTGTCGCGCATGCAAAACGATAAATATTATACTGCGGACGCAATGCCCGTCGCGCTTGCCGATCCCGATAAATACACCGTGTTTTACAAGGTGTGCGCGCCCAATTATTACGATTCGACATACGGTTTGAGCGGCGACGCCAACCGCACCGATCTTTATTTCGAAGTGGTAAACGTCAAAACGGTCGACGTTCCCGTTCTTCGCGACAAGACGTATAACGGTTCGTCGCTCACGGCGGATATTTCCGACACGTTGTTATACACTGTTACGTCCAACGTCGGCGGCGTAAACGTCGGAGAATACGACGTTACGCTCACGCTCCGCGAACCCGATTACTATATGTGGACGGGGCAGACGATAGCCGATAAGACGGCGACCTTCGACGTTAAGTTCGGCATAGTCGCCGCCAACAACGGTTGGGCGGTCGAGCCGAGCATAGCGTTCTGGGTAGCGGGCAGCTACGACAAGACCGAAAACGCAGTGACAGGCGCGGCGCGCTACGGTACGGTAGTTATAGTCATAACCGACGTCGACGACAATGTTCTATACGATTCGTCCAAGGGTATCAACAAGCTGGACGGCGCGGCGGCGGGCGTATACAGGCTTTCCGCAACGGTCGCGTCGACGGTCAATTACGACGCGTTGACGTATTCGGCGTTCGTTCAAGTGTTTGAAAAACCGGGCTTGCCTTGGTGGGCGATATTGTCGATAGTGTTGGGCGCGCTGGCGATAGCCGCGTTGATCCTGCTCATTCTTTACAAGAAAGGCGTGTTCCGCTTGCTTACCGATAAGATAGTGCTTGCTATCCGTACCAAGGCAACGGTCGACGCGACTATCGCGGCGGTCCGTGCAAGCAAGGTCGCGGCGGCGTCGCAAGCGTCGCGCGCGCAAGCCGAAGCACGCGATCGCGCGGAAGAACGCGCTCAGGCACGCAAGCTTGCCGCCGAAGCGGAAGAAAAGAAATCCGCGTCCGAAAAAGCCGCCGAGCTCGAAGCCAAGGCACAAGCCGAAGTCGAGCGCGCCGACAAAATAAAAGCCAAGGCGGAAGCAATGCAGGCGCGCGCCGTGGCGATCAAGGAAAGCGCCGCCGCGGCGGAAACTGAAACGGTCGCGATCGATACCGAACAGCCGTCCGACGCGGAAGTTGCCGAAGCGCCCAAAGCCCAAAAACCGAGCAAAAAGAGCGCGGGCAAGAAAAAGCCCGCCGCCGAAGCCGAAACGCCGGCCGACCAAGCCGAAACGCCCGCCGACCGAGCGTCGACCGAATCGGAAACAAGTGATATCCCGACCGAGCAATAGCGGGTCGGACAAAAAACATTAATAAGGAGAAATTAAAATGTCTGTCAAAAAGGAATTGGCAAAAGAGATCCGCATTCTCGAAGAAGAGATCAAAGTGCTCGAAATCAAGCGTTCGCGCTCGCAAGCCGCGCTTATCGAGTCGCTGATCAGCCGTCAACAGCCCGACGAATCGGAAATGCAGTTTTTCCGCACGTTCACCGCGGATATAGACGTCAAGCGCGAACGCATGCTCGCGCTCATGGAACAGCTCGAAAAGCTTGTATAAAAACTTCGACCGCCACCGATCAAATCGATGGCGGTCGTGCTTTTTTGACCGATTTGCTGATGCTTATCGCAAATGCTGTGACATTTGAAGATCCATATATCGGATAATATATGCTATTGACACGTATCGATAAGTATATTTTATCGAATATCTCGCGCAATGTCAAGTTCATGACAAGCTCACGCCGGCAACAGCCGATAGCGGAAGCTTTTATGCGGACGCGCAAGCTGATTTGATATTAGCGCGTGCCGACCTGTATTATGTACGTTTGGATACATATTCTGTCGTGTTTTGGAATTGACATATGTCGAAAAATATAGTACAATGGCTATGGTCGTCGTTTTAAGTCGACCGTGCAACGGTCAACCGCATTTCGGCATACGATTCCTGCGGATAGGTTGCGTTATTTCCATAAGGAGTCTTTAACAATGGAAGATGCCCGTAAACCCGATCGCAGGGTCGTAAGAACAAAACGCGCGATACGCAACGCTTTTATCAAGCTGTTGTCGCAGAAAGATCTCAACGATATTTCGGTCAAGGATATTGCCGACGCCGCCGACGTTGACAGGAAAACCGTGTATAACTATTACAGCGGCGTGTACGAGATACGCAACGAAGTGGAAAACGAGATAATCGGGTTGTTGGAAAACGCCGTCAAGGAGCTTGACGTCAAAAACAGCATCGACAACCCGTTGAAGCTTTTTGAAACGTTGACCGATATTATAAATTCCAATCTCGAACTGTACGGACATTTGTTCAAGATAGATGCCAATTCGTATATTATCCGTAAGGTCAATAAAGTCCTGCGCGACAAGGTCTGCGACGGACTTAAAACGGCGGAGCTGGGCAATTGCGATTACGAGCTTTGCGCCGATTTCGTCACTTCGGGCATGTTGTCCGTTTATCAAAACTGGTTCGATACCGGGTGCGTCAAGCCGCTCGAACAATTGTCGATGGAAGCCGGTAAGCTTGTCATAGACGGTTTGCATAGCTTCAAACAAGGTTGATCGTTTGCCCGACGGGGCAGATGTTCGGATAAAGCGTCGCGGCGTTCAAAGTCGGGCGCTTTTTTGATCGAGCGGGCATGTGCGCAAATGTGCAAGCGTCGGTTTTTGCGGTATTTTGTGTGTATTTGCACGCTTTTGGAGCTGTTGCATGTCTTTTTGCGTAGTTTTCGGCGCGTAACGGAAATCGCTTGACGCGCGGTCGCGCAGGGTTTATAATACAAGTGGATCTGCTTGCTTGCAAGGGCTTTTTCGCGACGTATTTCAACTGACGGCTGTTATGCGCGTTAAGCGGATAAAGTTGCGACAGCAACACAAAAACAAAGTTTTTGTAAGCCGTTTAATGTTATAATACAAGCCAAAAAGCTTACTCGCAAGGGCTTTTGCTATGGATCGTGATGTGCGGCTGTTGTTCGCGTCGGGCGAACGACAATGGCGGCAGTTAAGCAAATATTTATTTTGCAAGCCGCATAACGTTTAAATGATTTTAATGGATTTTTCGGAAAGCGACAATTTCAATGCGGAGAGCATAGCGGAAGAAACGGAGCATTTGCGGCGCACGCTGGAAATGATGCGCGAACAAATCGCTTTGCTCGAAAACGACGGGTTTGCATACCGTATCGTCGATATTTACGACGAGAACGACGTCGAGGAATACCGCACGGACAAGTTCCGTCACGACGCGCGCAAACGCGATATCGAGATACTCAAACGTTCGCTCGGCACGCCGTATTTTGCGCGCATGCGCTTACAGCCCGTCGGCATGCGTTCCGCTGATACGGATGCGCCGTCGATGACGCGCGCTCGCACGCTTTCCGATCGCGAAGGGTATTTGGGCGACGACGCCGATATTTACGTCGGCGCGAACGTCATAGTATATAAGGAAAAGATAATAATTTTTTCGCATAACTCGCCGCTGGGCAATAAAGTCTACGAGCGGTTCGAGAACGGGCGGTTGGAATACGGCGGCTACGAGTACGAAGTTGTTTTCAGGCGCAAGTTCGATATACGCGACGGCAAGCTCGAAGCGGTTTTTCAGGACTATTCCAAGGATGCGGGCGGCGTGGTGTACGATAAATTTCTCGCGCACATGCTCGAAGTCAAGCGCGGCGACAAACGTCTCACCGATATAATACCGACGATACAAGCCAATCAAAACGCAGTCATCGTCCGTCCCGCCGACGAGAATTGCGTCGTTGCGGGTTGCGCGGGGTGCGGAAAGACCATGCTGTTGTTACAGCGTTTGGAATATCTCGGCTTCAATAAAAAGATAGAGCTGTCGGACGCCGTCATAATCGCGCCGAGCGAACGCTATATCGAGCATATACAACCCGTGGTGGACGATCTCATGATAAATGCGGCGCGGCGCATGACGATGCCCGAACTTTATCGCGAGCTGATAATGTCGTTGCGCGGGATAAAAGGCGCAGCTAAAAAGGCGCTTGTCGACGGCGCGCCTATCGGCGACGAAAGCCTTTCGGACACCGTCGTCGCAAAGTGCTACGGAACGGATATCAAGCGCAAGCTGATCACCGCGCTCGGACCTGTCAAGCAGAGCTACAAACAGCGATTGGCGGCTTATCGCGTCGCTTTGGACGAATACGAGCGCGAGCTTGCTTGGACGCGCGGCGCGTACGTCGCGACGGATATCAAAAAACCCAAAGCGCCCGTAGTGTCGGTCGATCTCGACAAGTTCTCGTTTTTGCCGAAGCTCGGTCCGTCGCTCACCAAGTGCAAGCTGTACCTGTTGCTCACGGCGTATTGTTATATACTCGGCAAGCCCGATTTTTCGTGCGCGCTGTTCATCGACGAGGGGCAGGATTACTTTTTGAACGAGTATAAACTGCTTGCCGAGTGTACGAAAGCGGTCGTCAATATTTACGGCGATACCAATCAACAGCTCGTCGAGTCGCGCGGCATCTGCGATTTCGGCAAGCTCGACGCGCTGTGGGATCTCAAACATTACGCGCTCAATGAAAACTACCGCAACGCGCGGGAGATCACCGAGTACGTCAACGATTTGCTCGATATGTCGGTCACTTCGCTTGGCTTGGACGGCGGCACGGTGGAGCGCGCGGATATACGCGAACTGCCCGAACTGTTAAAGAATGTCGGCGACGACCGTGTCGCCGTAATTTATCCTTCTGCCGACGTTGCGCTCGGCGAGCGGCTCCAAGCGTTTGTTCCGCTCGAACTGTTGTACACGGTGGCGCAGAGCAAGGGCATGGAGTACGAACGGGTTTACGCATGCGGGCAAATGAGCGATACGGAAAAGTACGTAGCATATACGCGCGCGCTTGCAAAACTCTACATTTGTGAATAAATTCCGCGGATTTTTACGCAAAAGTTTAAAATAATGTACACAAAGCGGACATCATAATATCAATCTGTTGGGATATAATTTAAACATGGGTCGGTATGCGGTCGGTATTGCGATTCGGTCGCCGTACAGCGGTATCGGCACACGATCGAGCGTTGACGGAGGATTATTGCGGTGTCGAGATCGGGCGGGATAAAAAATTTTACGGTGTGCGCTACGGCGGTTGCGTTGAGCGGTTTTGCTTGCGTCGGATGCGGTAGCGGTACGGGCGAGCGTATAACGCGCGTTACTTCGTACGTTTCTACCGATTCGCAGGTTTACAGCACGACGGCGGAAGTGGTAAACGCGGTAGCCGATTCGGTAGTTGAGATACGCACCGAGTCCGTGACCACCAAGTGGGGCATGCAGTACGTAGTGTCTGGCGCGGGCAGCGGCGTGATCGTCGCGCACGACGCCGATTTTTCGACATATTACGTAGTTACCAATAACCACGTTATCGAAGGCGCTAACCAAATACGGGTGTCGCTTAGGTGCGGCGATGCATACGACGCGGAATTGATAGCGACGGACGTCCGCGGCGATATAGCCGTGGTCAGTATCAAAGAAAAACAAACGTTGAACGTCGCGGTTTGGGGCAACAGCGACCATTTGCGAATAGGCGAGGATCTTATCGCCATAGGCAATCCGCTCGGCTCGCTCGGCGGCACCGTTACGAAAGGCATACTTTCCGCCACCGAACGGTCTATCTCGGTCGGCGATCATACTATGACGTTATTGCAAACGGATACGGCGATCAATCCCGGAAATTCGGGCGGCGGACTGTTTAACATGCGCGGCGAGCTTGTGGGCGTAGTCAACGCCAAAACTTCGGACGAGGAAGTGGAAGGCATTTGTTTTGCCATACCCGCCAATACCGCGCGCGCGATATGCGACGAGCTTATCGCCGACGGCGTGGTCGCCGGCAGGGTCACGCTCGGTATCGAAGTGGCGCAAATGTCCGACGGCGTCGTTTACGTTACCGAAACGAACGGAGCCAACGCCGACTTTAAAAAGTACGATAAGGTTTACAGCATAAACGGAAAACGTATAACGTCGTTGCTTACGTTCAACGATGCGGTCGCGTCGCTGTCGCCCGACGAAACGGCGGAAGCGGTCGTTTACCGCGGTACGGTGCAGTCGTCGTTTTTCGGAACGACGCTTTCGTTCGACGCTCAGCCGACGACGTTTACCGTAACGGCGCGGCAAATAAGCAAATAGCGGGTAAGGCATTGTTATGATACATTCGATGAGCGGTGGCATGCTTAGCGAGTACGGTTCGTATACTTTCGTCAAGATAGTATTCGACGGCGACGAACGACCGTACTGGTACGTCAGCGATCTCGACGTGGAAATCGGCGATAGGGTAAGCGCGCCGTTCGGCGCGAGCGGAGCGGGAAAGCCTGCGACAGTGCTCAAAGTGGAGCGCAACGTTTCCGGTCAGGTCGCGCCCGTTCCGATAAAGCGAGTTAAGCGGTTGATAGCCAAGCTGTGAGAAAACATAGCGCGTAGCAACGGCGGTATTATGGTCGCGCGCAGGCATGCATACGGTGTGCGATTTTTGTTTTTCATGCCGTTCGCTTGACAAACAGGCGGCGCGGCTGTATAATTAAGTTATGTTTTTGAGTGCGTTACAACATTATATCGTCGCGGTCATAATCGCCGTAATAGCGGCGCAGTATGCTTTCGCGCTGTTTTGTTTGCTCAAACTCGCGTATATGGACGTGAGCAAAAAGCAGTACGTTTTATGGAACTTGCTCATATTGTTGGTGTTTTTCATAGGCGGCGGCGTGTTCCTTTGGTATTATTACAAGCATCCCAATCTGCATATACAAAAGGTCGGGCGCGACGAGGTTCCTGCGGAACAAACGGAGAAAGACGACGCGAGCGTGGCGACGGAACAGGACGTCGAGCAAGCGGACGGCGGGGCTTCGGACGATGCGGGCGGCGTGAGCGACGAGCGTAACGACGGCGAATAGAGCGTATATCGTATAACCCAATTGTTAAAAACGGTCGGCTTGCGTCGACCGTTTCCATTTATATGAGGGAACATGTTACGGTGCGGCAGATATTGCGTCGGGCGCTATAAGCTGCGTACGGGTCGAATTTGAGCAAAATAAAAGGTGTTGCGCAATTATATTGCGTTTAAACGATATTTGTGGTACAATAAAACAAGTCGATACGGTAGCGGATAAAGCGGCATATAATATGCGTGACCGTTATCTGTCGGAGCGATCTCGGAATGAAAAAAAGAACGAAAAACGCTGTCGCAACGCTCGCTGTCGGGCTTGCGCTAAATATTATACTCGGCGCGGCAAAGCTTACTGTCGGCATTATGTCTGCGTCGAGTTCGGTCGTGTCGGACGCCGTCAATAATATTTCGGACGCGGCGGTTTCGCTTGTGACGGTCATCGCGACTTGTCTTGCGGCGCGCGGCGCGGATTACGATCATCCGTACGGTCACGGGCGTTACGAGCATATAGCGACCTTTATACTCGGCGCGGTCATTGTGGCAGTCGGCGCGGAGGTATTTGCGGGCGGAGTCAGGCGTGTAGCACAGCCTGTCGACGTTGTTTGGAGCGCGGCGTTGTGGGCGACGCTCGGCGTGTCGATCGCCGTCAAGGGGTTCATGGCAGTGTTTTATTACGCGCACGGCAAGCGCGTCGGGTCGGAAACGATAAAGGCGGCGGCAGTCGATTCGGTGTCCGACGCGGCGGTCACGACGGTAGTGCTGGTGTGCGGATCGATAGAAAGATTTACGGCGGTGAGCATAGACGGATACGTGTCGATCGCCGTCGCGGCGGTGATACTCGTTTTTGGCGTGCGCATACTCAAACAAACCATCAGTCGGTTGCTCGGCGAGCGTCCCGACCCGCAGTTGTTGAGCGCGGTCAAAAGCTTGATAGCAAGCGCGCCGCAGGTGCTTTCCGTTCACGACATCATGATCCACGACTACGGCGCCGGCAACATGACGGCAGAAGCGGACGCGGTGTTTCCGGCGGATATGACGTTTGTCGATGTGCATAACGTTTGCGACGGCATAGAACGTCGCGCGCGCGAAGATATAGGCGTTCGACTGTGCTTGCACGCCGATCCGCTGATAACGGGCGACGAGCGTTTGACCGTAGTCACGGATAAGCTGACTGCGGCGCTCGCGCCGTTCGGTGCTACGGTACACGACGTGACGATAGACGATGACAGATGTATTGCGGAGCTTGACGTGACCTTGACGAGCGACAAGCTGCCCAAAGGCGAGATAGCGGAGATCGCCCGCGCGCAGGTGCGGTCGGTAGTGCAGTACGACGTACAGGTCGAAATAGATTACGTTTAGAGGTGGCGGTACGGTCAACAACGGAAAAAAGGTGATAGTCGGCATGTCTGGCGGCGTGGATTCCGCCGTTGCGGCGTGGTCGTTAAAGCGCGACGGGTATTCGGTTACCGGTCTATTTATGCATAACTGGGAAGAGGACGGCGAATGTCCCGCGGCAAACGATTGGCGCGACGTGAAGTCGGTCTGCGACAAGATCGGTATCGAATGTTATTCGGTCAATTTCGCCAAGGAGTATGCCGACGGCGTGTTCGAGTATTTTTTGAACGAGTATAAAGCGTTTCGTACGCCCAATCCCGACGTTTTATGCAACCGCGTAGTCAAGTTCGGCGTGTTTCGTGATTATTGCAAATCGCTCGGCGCGGAGCTTATAGCTACGGGTCACTACTGCGCGAAAAAGGGCGACATGCTGATGCGCGCCGCCGACACGGGCAAAGACCAAACGTATTTTCTCAATCAAGTAAAGACGGAACAGTTGGACGGAGTATTGTTCCCGCTCGGCGGTTTAGTCAAGTCGCAGGTGCGCGATATAGCGCGCGAAGTCGGTTTGTCCGTCGCGCAAAAAAAGGACAGCACGGGCATTTGCTTTATCGGCGAGCGCAAGTTCAAAAAGTTTTTGTCTGCGTACCTGCCCGCGCAACAGGGAGAAATAGTCGATACGCGCGGAGTTACGGTAGGCACGCACGACGGGTTGATGTATTACACGCTCGGTCAGCGGCGCGGCTTGGGTATAGGCGGAGTAAAGGGCGAAACGGGCAGATGGTTCGTGCTTGACAAGGACGTCGAGCATAACCGTTTGGTGGTTTCGTGCGGCGACGAGAGCGCGCTGTATTCAAGTAGCCTGACGGGTACGGGATTCAATATCATCGGCGCGTTCGATGTGCCGAAAAAACTGAAATGTACGGCGAAGACGCGCTACCGTCAACCCGATTTCGGCGCTACGTTGGAGCTTGCCGCCGACGGATCGTTCAAGCTTGCGTTCGACGAGCCGCAACGCGCCGTTACGCCGGGGCAATACGCGGTGGTATATCTCGGCGATCGTTGCTTGGGCGGCGGGGTGATAAACTCGGCGAAATAAACGCTGAAATTCGATGTTGACAAATGTGGAAAATTGTGGTATAATGTGAAATATATTATACCGCTTTTTGTTTGCGGAAATTCGGGGCGGGTGTGGATATCCCGCAACCGTGCGCATATGCGCATACGTTTTGACAGGTAAAAATGAGAAAGAAAAATGAAAGATCGCGTAGCGAGCAGATTTCGCATACCCGACGGGTAGCAAAATAAGATTTTTTGCAATGTGCTGATCCGCTTTATGATCGAAAAATTATGGATGGTTAGGAAAACCGTTAAAATAATTTCGGTTTGAAGGTTATATAAAGTAAAACGGAGATTCATTATGATCGACACTATTACAAAAAGAATAAAGAGGCTGTTAACCGCGCTCGCCGTTTGCATAACGATCGTAACGGCGTGCATGCTTGCGGGATGCGCGGTCGAAAACGATCCGCCGCCCGACGACGAGAATAAAACGTATTCGGTTATCTATACCGTCAACGACGAAAACGGCGGGTTTATTCGCGGTGATGCCGAACAGCAGATAGCGGAAGGCGGCGACGGAAAGCTTGTTACCGCTGTGGCTAATATCGGATACGTTTTTGTCGATTGGTCGGACGGTGTTACAGCACAGTCGCGCAAAGAATTGGATGTGACGGAGTCGTTATCGTTGATAGCGAATTTCGGGCGGATATACTTGAATGTCGAGTATTCGACCGAACACGGCGGTACGATTAACGGAACGATCAAACAAAACGTACCGTACGGAGAAAATGCGGAAAAGGTGATAGCCGTGCCCGACGTAGGATATCGGTTCGTAAAGTGGTCGGACGGGAATACGAATGCGGAGCGTATCGATGTCGATATCGAGCGTTCGCTTAATGTCGTTGCGCAATTCGAGCATTTGTTCGACGGAAAGGGGACGGCGGTCGAGCCGTATTTGATCGGTGATTACAAAGGTTTATGTGATATGGCGTATTATCCGACCGGTGCGTTTTTGTTGGTCGACGATTTGGACGTATCGAACATTGTCCACGAGCCGATTTTTACGGAGAGTGAATTCAACGGCACATTCGACGGCGGCGAGCATACGATATCGGGGCTTAACGTAAATCGCGGCACGGACGAGCCGTCGCTGTTCGGGCGTATCGGCGCTGACGGGCATATCAAAAATTTAACAATAAGCGGAGCGGATATGCAAGTCGGGCTTCAAGGCGACGACGGCGATGTGTCGGCAGGCGTTATCGCGAGCGTTTCTTTCGGGCATATACAAAATATCAAAGTAGTCGGTATTATATGTGTTTGTAAAAGTTTAGGTCGTTTTTATGTGGGCGGTTTAGTCGGCGAAGCTCGATCGGGAAGTATTTCGGACTGTGACGTGACGATAGATATACAAAATACGGGGCGCGTGGCAAGCTTATACGTCGGCGGCATTATGGGTAAAGGCGCAAACACAGAGATACGCGTGTGCGCAGTCAACGGTATTGTATATATCAACGATCCGATCGAGTGCGAAATCGGCGGAGTTGCCGCGATTTATAAAAAAGATGTAGATAAAGAAATCACGATATCGAATAATAAAATAACTTTTAAGCATAAGTCCGAAGTTTCCGTATACGGCGGGTTATTTGTCGAATGCCACGGCGGAGCTAACGATTTATTGCGTGTTGAGGATTGCGTTGTTACTAATAATGCCGAAAATTGCCGTGCGTTCGCGGGATTTATAGTCGATGCGGATTACGTCGATATCGAAAATTGCCATGTCTTAAACAATGAGATCAAAGCTTGCAATGACGGGGCGGGATTTGTATTGAGAAGCGATTATTCGATCATAAACGGTTGCGGAGCCGACGGTAATATCGAAGCAACGAACAGAGCGAACGGATTTTGCGATAAAGCGAGTTATACCGAGTTTACCGATTGTTATTCCGTAGGCGAATTTTCGGGCAACGTCGCTACGGGCTTTACATGGGATATTCTTCGCGGCAATGCGTCGCGCTGTTATTCGAAGGGTAAGGTAATGCCTAAGGTGCAAGGTGCGGGATTTGCTTATATCGTACGGTCTACGGTGAGCGATTGTTATTCGCAATGCGACGTTATAGTGACAAATACCGATCCCGATAACGAATACAGCACTTATGTAGGCGGATTTATTTGCAGGCTGGGCGGATCCCGATTGTCAAACTGTTATTATTCGGGTTCTGTTCGCGGAAGCGTTTATTCATTGGGCGCGCCAGGTAATTTTCCGCGCGAATATTTTGTGGGAGCGTTTATCGGAAAAACGACGGGAACGAATACCATAGAGAATTGTCATGTCTTACACACCGAAAAAGGATACGCAACCGACGTCGTAGCCAATAGCGTTATGTCGACCGGCGAGCCGGATATCGTTGTTTACGACGAATTGCAAAGCATGTACGGATTAGCGGACATCTTGAACGGCGATCGTGCCGACGTATGGAAAAACATTTACAATGCTTGCCCCGATCTTATAGGAATAGATCGAGCGTAAGTAAATAAATTATTCGGAGGTTCATATGGATGAAGTCAACAAAAAGGTTTATGCGGTCGCGTTGTTCGCAACAGTCATGACGCTGATTGTCGGTTTGGCGATCGCGCTGTGTTCGATATTAAATAATTTCGGAAAAGTTTTTCGAAACACTAAAAAAATTCCCGTCTCGGGGTTATATATAGTAAAAGGAGATATAGTATGAACGTTGTGATCATAAATAGAATAAAAAAGCTGTTAACCGCGCTCGCCGTTTATATAACGATCGTAACGGCGTGCATGCTTGCGGGATGCGCGGTCGAAAACGATCCGCCGCCCGGCGACGAGAATAAAGTATATTCGGTGATCTATGCCGTCAACGACGAAAACGGCGGGTTTATTCGCGGCGATGCCGAACAGCAGATATCGGAAGGCGGCGACGGAAAGATCGTCACCGCTGTCGCGCTTTACGGTTATAAATTCGAAGGATGGTCGGACGGGTATACAGGCGCGACGCGTTCGGAAAAGAACGTTTGGGGAGATGTTACGTTTACCGCAAAGTTCGAGCAGATAATAACGCCGATCGAGATATTTTCGGTCACGTACGTTGCCGCCGACGGCGGGATCGTCGAAGGAAAGACCGAGCAGAAAGTAGTGCGCGGCGAACGTTCCGAATCGGTCACGGCTGTTGCGGACGAAGCTTACCGTTTTATAGGGTGGTCGGACGGCGAGTCGTCCGCGACGCGTTCGGACGTAATAGACGCCGACGGTTTTACGGCGACTGCGTTGTTTGAAGAAATTATCATCAAAGTACGATACACCGTGGCTTCGTACGGCGGCAAGGGCGGCAAAATACAAGGTAAAACCGAACAAACGGTCAAGTGGAAAGGTTCTGCCGAAAGCGTGACTGCCGTTGCCGAAAACGGATTCGAGTTTGTTGCATGGAGCGACGGCTATCCGCATGCAACCAGGACGGATACGGAACTGACGGAAGATCTGACGTTGAGCGCGAGCTTTGCTCAGATAGTGTTTGCCGCGGATTATGCTGTCAACGACAGCGCGTTCGGCAGGATACAGACCATACCGAACAGTCACGGCGAGAGCGTCAATATACATAAAGTAAAGGCTGTACCGATAGACGGGTGCGTTTTTATAGGATGGTCGGACGGCGTGACGTCTGCCGAGCGTTGCGACGTTTTAAAAGCCGATCTCAGCGTTACGGCTAATTTCGGAGTCTGCGCGGACTACGAGGTCGCTAACGAACGAGGGGGCAGGATAGCGGGAATAGCGCATCAAACCGTTTTGCCCGACGGTAATTTCACTCGCGTAAGAGCGATACCAGATACGGGCTATGTATTTTGCGGTTGGTCGGACTTGGTCGAGAGCGCCGAGCGTTGCGATGAGCAGAATAGAAAAAGCATAAATCGCTTTGCATATTTCGAGCCGATAGAAAGAACGTACAAGTACGATTACGGCGCAATGGGCGGCGCTCCGTTGGTCGGGGAAGTGACAATTAATCGCAATGCGTTAGAAAATGCCGTGTTTACCGTGCCGACATGGGACGGACATATTTTTTGCGGCTGGTATACCGAAAAAGAGTTTATACATAAGGCGGTCGACGCCCAAGGCAATTATATGCTCGGGGATCAAGGATTTTCGGTTGAAAGCGATACGATGTATGCACGGTGGAAACAAACGGGCGGAGAATATCCGCCTGTTTACAGTATTCTTTTCGTAATGGTAGATACGATCGATGCTACCCTTTATTCCGTAAAAGACCAATTGGATGTCACGGTAAAACATAAAATGCCCGTGATAGAGCGTTTGATAGTCAACGAAGAAATAGATTTTATGGAGAAGCAACTCAACGAATGGTTTGGCGGTGAAGTGGAGTTCGAATTGGATATTTATTATACCGTTGATCGGTTCACCGAAAATCAGTACAGTCCCATAGATACGCCCAACGGCACATTGGTGCCGGATATACGAAAAATTTCGGAGCTGAAAGATGTTTACGGAAATTACATCAATACGCTTACTATGTTGGATTACGGTTACGAAAATATTAATTTGTATACAGAATTTAACAGAGGAAAAGATTATAACAGCGGTTATCTGAGTGTATTTATGCAAGATCTTTTGCAAAAATACGAACTGCATGAATTATTGCAAAGTATGCGAGACGGAGATGAAGATGCGTTTGAGTTAAAGTCCGTTCTCATAAGAAATCTTGCTAAATCGGTTGCCGATAACGAAGAGAATTGGGCAAACGACCTGACTGATTATTTGCGTGGATCGACAGGCAGTGAATACGATGAGAAAATCAAAGCCTTCCTTTTGAATAAAGCGTACTTAAACGGACAAACGGTCGGTATTCCTATGGAATGGTGGACGCACGAGCTCGATATACATTTGAGATGTGACGGATTCGGCGGCAATTATAAATACAGTTATTATAAAGACGGGGACGGCAACGTTGAACTGACGGTAACAAATCTAAATATCGAACTGCCGTTCGGTACCGAAATTACGCTGGAAGCATTGCCGTATAGCGGCTATAAGTTTGTTAAATGGTCGGACGGAGTGCAGACCGCAGTCAGGCATGATATTATGATGTATAATGTGAGAATAAAACCTATATTCGAAAAAATCGATCAATAGGTTTGTAATTGGATATCCGATAACGAAATAATTTGAGAGGATTGATTTATGACCGATACCGTAATGATTAAAACTAAAAAGCTGTTAACGGCGCTCGCCGTTTATATAACGATCGCAACGGCGTGCATGCTTGCGGGATGCACGGTCGAAAACGAGCCGCCGCCCGACGACGAGAATAAAACGTATTCGGTTATCTATACAGTCAACGACGAAAACGGCGGGTTTATTCGCGGCGATGCCGAACAGCAGATATCGGAAGGCGATGACGGAAAGCTTGTTACCGCCGTGGCTAATATCGGATACGTTTTTGTCGATTGGTCGGACGGCGTTACAGCACAGTCGCGCAAAGAATTGGATGTGACGGAGTCGTTATCGTTGATAGCGAATTTCGGGCGGATATACTTGAATGTCGAGTATTCGACCGAACACGGCGGTACGATTAACGGAACGATCAAACAAAACGTACCGTACGGAGAAAATGCGGAAAAGGTGATAGCCGTGCCCGACGTAGGATATCGGTTCGTAAAGTGGTCGGACGGCAAAACGGATGCCGAACGTACGGACGTCAATGTTATGCAGTCGTACGGTTTTTCAGCCGAGTTCGAATTCCTTTACGATGGAAAGGGAACGCAAGCCGACCCGTATTTGATAACGGACTATTCCGAGCTGTGTAATTCCGTTTATTATCCGAATAGCGTGTTTTTGTTGACCGCCGACCTGGATATATCGTCCGAAGTACATGAGCCGATTTTTACCAAATACGAATTTAACGGCGTTTTCGACGGCGGTGGGCATACGATATCGGGGCTAAACATAAATCGCGGAACGCTTTACCCGTCATTATTTGGGCGTGTGGGGGCAAATGGTTATATCAAAGATTTGTCGTTGACCGACGTGGATATCGAAGCGGGATTGCAGGGCGCGGAAGGCGAAACATGCGTCGGCGCGGTAGCGAGCATATCCTGCGGAAAAATAGAAAATACGACAGTCGGCGGTGCGGTGCGCATTGGCAGATCGAAAGGGAGCTTTTATATAGGCGGATTGGTCGGGCATGCGCAGTCGGGCAGTATAAAGAAGTGCGTTGTGACGGTCGACGTCGAGTATGCGGGAAGCGTGTCGGTGCTGTATTTAGGCGGCATAGCGGGAAAAGGCTCGAACGTCGAGATCGGCGATTGCACCGTCGAGCGTTTGATGCTTTCGGGCAGTTCGACCGACTGCAATATCGGCGGGTTAGCCGCGGCTTTCGAAAAAGACATTGGTATAGAAATTTCGATACACGGTAATCGCATTTCGGTGTTTAGTAATATTACGGTGAGAAACTACGGCGGTTTATTTGTAGAATGTCACGGCGAAGCTAACGATCTATTGCGTATAGAGAATTGCGTTGTTGCGAATTATGCCGAAAATTGCGGTGCGTTTGCGGGATTTATAGTCGATGCGGACTATGTCGATATCGAAAACTGTCATGTCTTAAACAATGAAATCAAAGCTTGCAATAACGGAGCGGGATTTGTATTGAGAAGCGATTATTCGTTCATAAACGGCTGCGGAGCCGACGGTAATATCGAAGCAACGAGCAAAGCGAGCGGGTTTTGTGATAAAGCGAGTTATACCGAACTTACCGATTGTTATTCCGTAGGCGAATTTTCGGGCAACGTTGCTGCAGGATTTACATGGGATATTCTTCGCGGCAATGCGTCGCGTTGTTATTCGAAGGGTAAGGTAATGCCTAAGGTACAAGGGGCGGGTTTTGCTTATATCGTGCGGTCTACGGTGAGCGATTGTTATTCGCAATGCGACGTTATAGTGACAAATACCGATCCCGATAACGAATACAGCACTTATGTAGGCGGATTTATTTGCAGGCTGGGCGGATCCCGATTGTCAAACTGTTATTATTCGGGTTCTGTTCGCGGAAGCGTTTATTCATTGGGCGCGTCAGGTAATTTTCCGCGCGAATATTTTGTGGGGGCGTTCATCGGAAAAACGACGGGAACGAATACCATCGAGAATTGTCATGTCTTACACGCTGAAAAAGGATACGCAACCGACGTCGTAGCCAGTAGCGTTATGTCGACCGGCGAGCCGGATATCGTTGTTTACAATGAATTACAAAGCATGTATGAATTAGCGAACATATTGAACGGCGACCGTGCCGACGTATGGAAAAACGTTTACAATGCTTGCCCCGATCTTATAGGAATAGATCGAGCGTAAGTAAATAAATTATTCGGAGGTTCATATGGATGAAGTCAACAAAAAGGTTTATGCGGTCGCGTTGTTCGCAACAGTCATGACGCTGATTGTCGGTTTGGCGATCGCGCTGTGTTCGATAGCGGTATATGACAATACGGCTTACGCGGAAGTCGAACACACAACAAAGGCTGTCAGAGCTACATACGCTTATTCCAAAATAAGCGATACCGAATGTGAAGTGTCAATACAAAATAGATCAGAAGCGACATTTGCGCATATTCCGTCGACAGCCGAAATAGACAACGTTAAATACACGGTCAGCAGGATCTCCGCTAACGGGTTTTCTTCGTCGATTAACTTGGAAAGAGTAAGTTTACCGCATTCGATCAAACAAATAGGTGCAAGTGCATTCAACAATTGTCCGTTGTTGAACAGCGTGTCGTTGGCGAGCGTTAACGAAATAGATAATAATGCGTTTTCGCGCTGTAATAGCTTGAAAGAAATCATTATACCAAAATCCGTTAAAAGTATTGGGAATACCATATTCAGAACAAATTCTACACAAGTATATGCGCGTGCGTCGTCGCCGTCTGAAAATTGGTCAGCAACGTGGAACGGTAGCAATAAGATCGCGAATGTTATATTCGATAGCGATATAGTCGCCGATTTGATATTCGAAGAAGTTTATGTGGCTAACAGTTCTGTTGCGCGAATGACTAATGAAACTGAGATTATAGGGTATGAAGTTGCGGAAGGTCAACCGTTTGCCGACGAGTTTTATGTCGGAGAAGATATAATAATACCTGCCGAGAAAGATAACAAACCTGTTATAAATATCGTCGATTATGCGTTCGACAGTTGCACTTTTAAAAAATGTATTATAGAGTATTCCGAATTGCCGATAAATATAGGTAATGAAGCGTTTTATCAAGTTGACGGAAGCGATTTAGTCGTAAACAGAGACGTAACGTTTAATAGCGAAGACGGGGATGGCGGAGAATCTATGAATATATTTTATGAGTCGACGCTCAATACCGTTGCGTTGCCGAACACTTTAACAAGTATTCCGTCCGGTATGTTTTTCGGATGTTCCGAGTTGTCCGATATAATATTTTTCTCACCGATAAAAGTCGGATTTGATTTTGACGAATTCATGAATAACGCCGTTTTAGACGGTAAAGTTTTTATACCGAATAAAGGAGATTTTGCGATAAAAGCAAAAGCTTTTTTGGGAACAGGCGCGTTGAAAGAATTGCATATTACGGATAATGTGATGGTAGTAGGTAGCATGATTGTCGATAACGGCGATTTCGAAATGATCTATTTGGATTTTGTCTATAATAATTTACCGATGGGTTTTGCCAATGATTGGTGCGGTAATTTTGATAAAACACGGATAGAATACACCAAATATACGGTTTATTTCAATGCTGACGGCGGTGTGATCGACGGTGCGTCATCTAAAATCGTTAAAACGGGCGGTGTGATCGGAGATCTTCCTGCGGTGTCGAGAAGCGGGGCTGTTTTTGGAGGGTGGTATACGTTAAAAAGCGGTAATGGAGTCGAATATTCGTCCGCGTCGAGTTTTGATATAAAAAACGATCTTATTCTTTATGCTAAATGGCTGATTGAAATCACGTTTAACAGTAACGGCGGCAGTCGTTGTGATGTTATTACAGTGACGGCGGGTAAAAGCGTAGCTTTACCTATTCCTATTTTGAATGGTAAAACAGGTAAATGGAGATCGTCGTCAGGCACTGAGTATAATTACGGCGGAGTGTATGTTTTTAATAGTTCAACGGCTTTGACGGCGGAGTGGAGATATAAAACTTTCGATGAATCGAGAAATTCAAGCGGAGAATACGAAATATGGTTCGACGGTCAGTTTCGTTATATTTCGGAACATGCGACGGAAAACATTAAATTCAGATTGATGGACAGTTTTTATCTGCGAAATTGGGCAGGAATCCCGATTTTTAACGGGGTTATTTATGGTAACAATATGATAATCGAATATAATAATTCATCTGTGTCCTACGGTCGAAATTACGGATTTATAATAGAAAATAACGGTACGATATCGGACTTGACGGTATTTCCAGACTTAACACTATCCAATGGCTCAGGGAACGGTAGCTTGGTCGGGATAGGCGGCGTTGTCGGCGTAAATAAGGGTACGGTTAGCAACGTAACGGTTAGATCGTATATTTCCAATCCGTCAATGTCATCGTCGGGAACACCGAATACTGATTTGAAGTTCAATGCCGGAATGGCGCATCATGTAGGCGGTATCGTAGGGCATAATTACGGCATCGTAAAAAATTGTACAAACTATGCATCGATCGGCGGCGGCGTGAATATGGCGGGAATCGTATCGCTGAATTTCGAAAGAGCGCAGGTAACGTCATGTCGTAATTACGGAAATATTTATTTTAATCATTCCACGGCGGCAAGTGTAACGATTGCGGGGATTGTTGGTACTGTTCGAGATGGTGGTTATGTCAATGATTGTGCTAATTATGCAACGGTAAAATGGGCGGCAAAAATCAATAGTGCTACTTATTCACAACCGATCATAGGAAAGTACATAGGAGGTATGTGTGTAAGCGCTACATGCCAAAATTTAGTCGGTTATGGCTCGGTCGTAGTTGATTTTGATGTGAAAATATCGTTAAGAGATTCTCAATTATTATATGTTAAAGATGAAGCTATCGCATATAAATTCCCTGTACCGAAAGATTGATATAAGAGCTTGATTATATTATCGGCGCGGAAGTCTCTATTATTAAATGAATTATGATAGAGACTTCTGTTGCAAACGAGCTAAATAAAAAAAATTATAAAAAATTCGACAAATTATCTACAAAAAACGGCAAATGGTATTGACAACTACAATGATTTATGTTAAAATAAGTTATCAAGAAAATACAGAGAACATGACATATGGATATCCACGACCTAATCAATAACTACTTGGGGAGGCTTAAAAACGGCGACGCTTGTTTTGAAGAGTTTTTCGGCGCGGCGTCGTGGTGCGTGGAGTATATAGCAGATCGTTATCTCATAGATAAGAGCTTTATCGACGACGTGGTGGTCAATACGTTTGACAGGATAGCCGGCAACATACATAAATTCGACGGTAACGGCAACGGATATGCGTGGATATGCAAGATCGCGCAAAACGAAGCGTTAAAGATCAATAGGCGCGAGGACCGTCCCGAAATTTCGTTGAGAAGCTTGGAACAGGTCGCTACGAAAGAAAAAGGCGTTTCGCCGGAAGAATCGTTGGATATCGGACGCGCTTTGAACGAACTCGATCCTGCCGACGTACAACTGTTTGAAAGCAAGTATCTATTAGGGAAAAGCGTAGCGGACATAGCCGAAGAATTAAACGTTTCGATCGGCACGGTCACAAATCGGTTGAAAAGAATTTATAAAGCATTGTACAAAAAATTAAGCAAGCGTTAGTTCGCATATAGTCAAAGGAGCGTTACATGCGAAAGCGTGCGGGAATGACCTATATCTTATCGCGTATAGCGGCGATAGTCTTGTCGGCGCTTATTGTTATGCCTGCGGTCGCGTGCGCGCAGGTTTCCGTAGGCAGTATTCCCGACGGCATGCCAAGCGGCGAAGTCGTGACTTATCCGACGGATAACGGTATTGTGACCGATATCGACACGCCTTTCGACGGGAACGCCGAACAAGACGCCGCCGAAAACGGTGAAAATACTCCCGTCGACGGCTCGGTCGGTCCGAGCGGAAGTATCGACGGCAATGAGGATAAACTGACTTTCGACCGTATAGCAAACGGTTACTCGGTGCGGGCAAAAGACAGAACGCTCAAAGAATGCGTAGTTCCAGATTACCGTAACGGGATACCCGTCATCGAGATCGCCAACAACGCATTTTCTCTTTGCGTCGAGCTTGAAAAGATAGTTCTTCCCGATACGGTAGTAAGGATAGGGAATAATGCATTTTTCTCTTGCGAGAAGCTGGCGGAGATAAACATGCCAATTCTCTTGTCGGAGATGGGCGACAACGTATTTCGGCAATGTAAGAGCTTATCCGCAATAACCATGTATAACGCGCTATCCAAACTCGGCAGCGCTTCGTTTTACGGATGCGAAAGTTTGCGGCAGGTAAAATTGTCCCAAAGGATAAATATTATAGAGCATGATACGTTTTACGGGTGTAAAGCGTTGGATTCGATAGATACTTCTTATGTTACGCAAATAGGCGAAGACGCTTTCGCGCATTGCGAAAGTTTGACATCTCTGTCTTTTTATAGTGTGGAAAAGATAGGCGACCGTGCGTTTTACGGTTGTGCGCTCAAATGGGCGAGCTTATACGGGGGATTGACAGAACTCGGTCAAATGGCTTTTGCGGGTTGTTGGCAGTTGACCGACGTAAGCTTGTACGTGTCTGCCGCTACCTTGCCTCGCGGCTGTTTTATCGGGTGTTTTTCTCTTAAAAACGTCTTGATATCGAAAAGCGTAGAAAAGATCGAGAGCGGCGCGTTTTACGGTTGTTCGGCGCTTTCGCGAATACGCGGAATGATGGGCGTTGATACTATCGAGAACAATTCGTTCGGCAAGTGCGATATGCTTACCGAATTGAACCTGCCCGTGTCGATCAAATCGTTAGGCGACGATCTTTACGGAGAAAACGACGAATGGGAAGATCGACTATCCGATCTCGAAAGATATCCAGTGTCGGGGGAGTCGTTATAAAATAATTTTATCATGGTCAGTGCAGCGGAAAGGCGTAGGCGCATAAACGAATATTTACGACGGATAAAGGCGGGCGAAAACGTTTTTGACGAGTTTTACCGTTATACATACTTAGGCTTGGAATATATAGCGCACATGTATTTGCGAAACAAGTCGTACGTCGACGACGTGGTGCTTACCGCATACGCGCACGTTGCGGAGCGTATCCACCAATTCAAGGACACTCAAAACGGTTACGCGTGGCTGTTCAAGATAACTCAAAACGAAGCGTTGAAGATAAACCGCGACGTTATCGACGACGTATCGCTTATCGAAACGCGCGGCGGCGTCGATTATAACGAGAAGCGACTGGAAAAAATGGATATGTATACCGCGCTCGCAAGGCTTGGCGAGCTGGAACGCAGGATCATAGACATGCACATTTTCAACGATAAAACTTTTCCAGATATCGCAGAAGAACTCGATATGCCGTTGAGCACCGTGCATTACCATTATAAAAGCGCGTTAAAGTTTATGTATAACAGTATGACCGAATAAACGAAAATATTTGTTTATGCTTTTACCGCTTTCGAGCGGTTTTTTTGTATGAAAAAGATCGTCGAAGGCTTTACAAAAGCTACGCTACATGATACAATACAAAAAAGCAAGCAGTGGCTTGCGGGAGGATACTATGTCGTTTTCCGATCTGTTCACCGATCCCGAATATTTGCTATACGGGATAACCGTCGTGTTGTTTTTGCCGTTTTTGCTTTTCAGCGTGATCGCGTCGGTGCGCGTACAAACTGTTTTTAATAAATACAATCGCATACCGAGCGCGTCGGGCATTTCGGCGCAGGGGTACGTGCGCAATTTTTTGGCGAGCAGCGGACTGACGGATATTAAGTTCGCGGCTGTACGCGGCTCGTTGACCGATAACTTTAACCCTGTTACGAACACGATCTCGTTATCCGATACGGTGCGGAACTCGTCGGCGCTCGGCGCGATAGGCGTAGCTTGTCACGAAGCGGGGCATGCGGTGCAGCATGCGCGCAAGTACTTTTTTTCGTCGATGCGGTTGCGGCTTGTTCCCGTCGTCAACTTTGCGAGCCGTCTTATGTGGCCTATCTATATCATAGGGTATATATTCGGTTTTGCGTCGCCGTATACGGTCGTCGGTCGCGCGTTCCTTATAGCCGGTCTTATTGTTATGGGCGCGACGCTGTTGTTTTCGTTGGTGACGTTGCCCACCGAATTCGACGCGAGCCGTCGCGCGTATAATTATCTTAAAACGTGCATGCCGCGCGAAGAAGCGGTCGCGGTAAAAAAAGTTTTGCGCGCCGCCGCAATGACTTACGTCGCGTCGTTCATGATAACTTCGTTACAGTTTTTGCGCATACTCGCGTTGTTGCTTATGGGCAGAAACCGCAACGACTAATCGTTGTCGCATTCGGCGATGTCGTCGATGAACTCGTTTTTTAGCGCATAAGAGTGCAGGCGCGCAACGCCGCTTTCGGTTATCAAGTAGAATTTGTGCGCGCCGCCGTGTTCCCAAGTCCTGTCTACCAAACGCTCGTAGCCGTCGAAAAACGCTTCGAGCGTTTTTTTGTCTATGCTCGCGCGCAGTTCGTCGGTGAGCATGGAATACGCCGCGCTCACATCGCCCGATTTTACGAGCGTGAACAGCCTGCCTATTCGGCTCGTCGCGTGCACGGGGTACTGTTGCGCAGTCGTTTTGTACACTATCGGACGACGCGGCGACAGCACGAGCAGGTAATGTTCGGACGACAGCCTTATGCCGAGCGCGAACTCGTTTTTAACGTTGTCGGCATTTACCAATTTTATCGTATAAGGTAAAAGCGACGTATCGAGCGGAAAGACCGTTATGTACGCTACGTCGTATTCGGACATGGTAAGGCTGTCCGCGCGTTCTACAAGCTCGCCGTTTATCAGGTAAACGCAATCGAATTCGCTTTGTATGTGCAATTCCATACGCTACTATATGATATATTTTTCGATTATATGTATAGACTTTGACTGCCTTGGCAATGATTAGTGTACTCGAAAAACGGAGGATCTTATGGTAAACGGAAACTGGACGATTGCCGAAACGGTAGAACTTTTTACACTGTGCGAAAACGCGCGCAAAAGCGGCGACAGCTTGTCGACCGCGTTCCGAGCTATGGCGGACAAGACGTCGCGCTCGGTCAATTCGGTGCGCAATTACTATTACAGTCAAGCCAAAACTTTCGAGCTTGTGCCGGAAGTCGCCGAGCGGTTGGGCATTAAGCATGCCGCGGTGGAGCGCGAACGGTTCGTGCCGTTTACGGACAACGAAGTGCGCAAGCTTATAGAAAACGTGCTCATAGCCAAGGGCGAAGGTAAAAGCGTGCGACGCGCTATATTCGAAATGGCGAACGGCGATGCGAAAACGGCGTTGCGCTATCAAAACAAATACCGTTCCGCGCTCAAATCGCACCGCGAGCTTGTGGACGAAATAGCCGCCGACCTTAAATGCCGCGGCGTAAAGTGCGGCGCGTATGTTAAAAGCGATCCCGATAATTTTACGCGGTTGACCGAGTATATCGCCGCGCTCGACGAAAGCCGCGTGGGCAAGTTCCTGTCGCTTATCGAAAAGCTCACCTGAAAAAAGTTCGTCGGCGGCGCGGCGGAGAGCCGTGTGCGTCAAAACAGTTGATATTTTTTTTGCCGCGTGTTATAATTGATTGTACGGTCGGTATGCGTGCGTTTGCTGTCGCGCATACCGAACGCGTAAAATCGTCACGGGGGTTTATGGCGGCATGGAATCGGCAAGAGATAAAAACGGAAAAACCGAACGGGAGTTTTTGCGCGATTACGACGTGACGCGGTATTTTCGTCCGTCAGTCACCGTCGACGCGGTATTGTATAGGCGCACGCCCGACGGATTGAGAGCGCTCATGATAAAGCGCGGCGGACACCCGTTTTTGGGGAGCTACGCTTTTCCCGGCGGGTTTGTCGAACGCGACGAGTCGTGCGAGCAGGCGGTCGAGCGCGAGCTTTACGAAGAAACGGGTATCCGCGGCGTTGCGTTGCGTCAGCTTATTGCGGCGTCTACGCCCGATCGCGATCCGCGGTGGCGCAATATAACGGTAGTGTTTTGCGCCGAGATCGACGACGATCTGACCGCGTGCGCGGGCGACGATGCGTCCGAAGCCGTTTGGTTCGACGTTAAATTTTCCGACGACGGCACGCTGTGTTTTTTTGGCGGCGGCGATGCGTTCGACGCTAAGCTCGAAACGACGCGCGATGCGTTCGGCGACGTCGATCTCAACCGCACGCGTATAACGGAACGCGGCAAGACGGCGTTCGACCATGCAAAGATCGTTTATTTATTGGCGGACAGACTGCATAGGGGTGTATTATGAAGATCAATCTTGTTGCGACGGGCGGAACGATAGGCAGTCGCGAAATAAACGGCGAATACGTTATTTCCGACGAAGCGACCGAACAGATCGCCGCCGTTATCGGCGCGAATAAAGTATTCGGAGAATTCAAGATACATAGCGCGGGCGTGGGGCTTAATGCGTTGAATATGTTGCGGTCGGTGATAGAAAAGGCGTTGAAAGACGGACCCGACGGCGTGATAGTCACGCACGGCACAGATACGCTCGCTTTTTCGTCGGCGTATTTGGCGTACGCATTCAGTTCGACGCACGCTCCGATAGTGATGTGTGCGGCGGACAGCCCGCTGACCGACGACGAGAGCAACGGTTACGACGTGCTTAAAGCCGCAAAAAGCTTTATAGAACGCGGCGAGCGCGGCGTGTTCGTGTTGTATAAAAATCCGGGCGAGGTGGTGCGTATACATCACGGCGCGCGGCTTGCGCCGGCGCATTTGCACGAGGATTGTTATTTTTCGATAGGCGACCGCAGTTTTGCCGATACCGGGCTTATGCGCGGCATGGATTTCGAGCTTACGGATAGCAACGTGCTCAGTATTTCGCCGTACGTCGGCATGGATTATTCGCACTTCGACGTGTCGCGGTGCGCGGCGGTCGTTCATTCGGCTTACCATTCGGGTCGTATCAACGTTGCGGAGTTCAATAAGTTTGCCGCCGCAAATCCCGATACGCCGATGTTTCTCATAACAGGCAAAAAGAAGTATGCGGCAAAGGATTTTGCGCCCAACGTTGCGTTGTGTTCCGATATAACAAAGACCGCATTGTACATCAAGTTGCTTATAGGCTTGAAAAACAAGGTAGGCGATCTGGCGGCGTTTGCGCTCGAAAATGCGTGCGGCGAGATAGTCGAAAAATAATTCGAATTTACGCTAATGAATATTGCCCGTATCGAAATCGTCGATGCGGGTTTTTTTGCGTCGTTGTGCGCAAAACAAAACGGCGAACGCCGTGCGCGTCCGCCGCTTTACCGTCTTTCGGTAGATATTGTTTTTACGCCCAAATATACTGCCAGTCCGTAGACGGGATAACGTTGTTTATTATGCCGTCGAACATATATCCGTCCGTAGTATCGGTCAAGCCCTTACTACGCAATTTTTGTATGCCGTCCGCAGGATCGGTATAGGTTTCGGGATTGCGCAACTCTGCGAACAACCGCACGTTTATCGTACAAGCGGAGTTGTTTACGAGCGAAGTGGTTATGCTCGCCGCGCTAATATAGTTATCGAGTACATTGTCGTCGCCGTCGTTTTTGCCGGTGAGCGTTACCGTAAGATCGCCGAGCATATTGGAATCTGGCGCTTCGGCCAATTCGGAAAGTCCTATCTTGACCGAGTGCGTGCCGCCGACGTAGGCATAGCCCTTGAATACGGTGGCGACGGTGGGCGCGGGGTCTGCGCCAGTCGACGGAGCGGACACCGATTCGGCGATCTTGCCCTGTAAGTCTATTCCGAAAATAGTGAAGTTGCGGCTGAGCGGCAGCATGTAGAACAAAAGCTCGTACATAAGCTTTTCCATACCTATATCGGAAGAAAGCATGTTGCCGAGCTGTTCGACCGAGTAGGCTACGGTAACGTCGCGTTGTTTCCATTCGTACTTGGTTTGACCCAGCCAGTTTTTATAGGCTTCTTCGTACCATTCCAAGCCCTTGACATAAATAACGTTGTCGTAGAAATACAGTTTGGTCGTGCAGTTGGGAACAAGCGTTGCGCCTGCCGCTTTGCAGTTTTGGAATATAAGCTCGACTATTGCCGCCGTCTTGTAACGCGGTTCCGCGCCTTCGCCTTGATCGATGATGCGCACTTTTACGTTGTAGCGGATATCGATCTTGATAGATTCCACGCCCAACAGCTTGATGCCGAGTTCGATCTTGTTCGAGTTTGTCGCCGCGTCCGCGTCGCCTATTTCGAACTCGAACATGTTGGCTGTGTTCATTACGTCGAACAACAGATGTTTGATATTGGAGAAATCGGAGTATGTGGAATTTCCCACGGTGCAGTTATAGTTGTCGGGTAGGGCGACTTCGACCGGTTTGCCCGCGGTGAACGATATATCGAAGTTTTGTAATTTCGCCGTGTTTACGTCCAGCCCGCTAACGTTGATACCGTCTATTTTATTATCGCTCTGCGTTACCGTGACAGCCGCGTCGCCGTCCGCGCCCGTCGTTATCGTATTGTCTATCGTCGCCCAAATGTGAGTATCGTCCTTTCTGAGCGTTACGCCGTTGACTATTTGTTTGAACAGCTCGCCGTTAAGCTCCGTCGGTTCTCCGCTTACGGGCGGGAGCGCGTCGCTTGACGTGCTTTCCGCGGTGAATAACGACACGGCGGTCTTGATCAGCTCGACGGCATTGCCGAATTTGGCTTTAACGTCGTCCAGCCGTTTGCGGAGTTCTTCGATACTGCCCGCGGTAGCTATCGAGTTCCAACCGTCTTTTGCGGCGGCTATGCCGTCTTTTACGTATTGCACTGCGCCGACCAGTTTGGTAAGCGTATCCTTTATCGTATCCAGTCCCGCTATGTCCATAGAGTCGAATATAGACGTATCTATATCCAACCTGTGATCGCCGAGCAACATATCTACTATGCCGTCGTCGATGCCGATGATGTCGAGCGCCGCCGCCGCTATCTGCAAGATCGATTCGTAGTCTATGGAAATGCGCTCGCCGTGTCCCGTGCCTTCGGCATAATCGATAAACGCCATGCCTGCGGTGTCCGAATTGTTGACGACGTACAGGTCTATCGTTACGGGATTGCATATTCCGAGCGTGCTTATATCGAACACGATATGCGCTTCGAGATTGAATTTGTAGCTCGTGGATATGACGTTGCCGGACTCGTCTGTTTGTTCGTGCTTGATGAACTTGCCCTTTATCGCGGAGTAGCCCGGTTTATTGTAGATCCGTACCGTGCTTGCGACGATCTTGTTGCCGAACTCGTCGACGCGCGGTTTGTCTCTGCCCGCTTCGTCCTTTACGTTTACCGTATTACCGTTTTCGTCGATAGTCGTTTCTATCTCGAACGTTCGGTAATCGAAGTCCAACGTTTCGGCTTCGAACGTGATGTTGCCGTCGGCGTCGCGCGTGGTGAAAGTCGTTACGGCGTTGTCTATCGTTTCGATGAATTCGACTATCGACACATAGTCCGCGGCGTTTTGCGGCGCGGATATTCGGATAGGCGAGTCGGACAGCGCAAAGCCGTCTACGCCGAATTTTAAGGTAAACCCTGCGAGCGACGTGTCCGCTGTCAAGCCGACCAATTCCGTTTTGTTTGCGTCGAGCATAGGCGTTGCGTTGAGCGTTACGCCCATCACGTTGAGTCCTATGGTAAGCATGTCGTCGCGCTCGAACACTCGTATCATGTCGGCGACAGTTTTCAGCATGCTGTCGCCCGCGACCGTTTCGAGCGGAGCGAACATCAGATCGAGCTGTTGCTTTAAGCCTTGCGCGGCGGACAATTCGTTAAATCTGTCTATCAATTGCGCGACGTCGCTGAATGCGCTCGTGCCCGATTTAAGTCCGAACAGCTTGGCTATTTCGTCGTTGATATATTCGGGCAGGTATTTCGACAAAACGTCGTACAGCCGTTGTAGGTTGTTTGCCGTGTCGAACGACAACATGATGTTGCCCGTTTGCACGTACAGCGTGCCGTTTGCGAACACGATATTGAGTTCGGTTTCCGCCGTCGTACCCGCAAAAAGTCTGAGTGACGCATTGACCGCGATAGGGTCGAGCGACAGCGCGATACTGCCTTTGATCGTCGTTTGCGCATTGTCTTTTGTCAAAAGGAAGGCGTTGACGTCGAGCGTTATCGATCTTACGCCGTTAGCATCGTTTACGAGATCGAGTATCGGCGATATGAAGTCGGATATTTTTTCGAGCGGCACGTATTTGCTTGCGTCTATATCGAGCGTGCGCGCGTCGGTCGCGGCAATGCTTATATCAACGCCGCGTATAAGCGCGTCGCCGTCCTGCGGCTCGCGCATAATGAGCGATGCGAGTACGCCGTCTGCGACGACCGCGTCGAATTGCGCGGCAAACTCCGTGCCGAATGCCGTGCAGTCGACGGCGAGCGAGCCGAGCGTTCCGTCCTTTACCGTCGCCGTCAGCGCGACTGCCGCGTCCATGCCCGCTTTGCGCATGTCGAGCGTTGCGGCAAAGCCGTCCGCGGTAGGGAACAGCGCGATGCAACCGAGCATTTTGTCGAGCGTCATCGATTTGATTTGTTCAATGACCGCCGTGACTTTCGCTTTAAGTCCGGGTATCGCACGGTCGAGTTTGTCGAGCAACGCCGTTAAGTCTTCTTCCGTGAGCGGTTGCGACACGTTTATATCCGAACCGATCGAAATATACAGCATTCCGCCGTCGACGGTCATGCGGACGGGAAGATCGCCCGCGGTAAGCCGCGCGTCGATAACGAACGCTCCGTCGGTCAAACATATGTAAACGTTACCGACGACGTCGACGTTGCCGAGCTTTACGTTGACCGCGACGTCGAAGCCTTGGGCGCGCGCTAACGGTATAAGCGGTTTGCAGGCGGCGATAAGCGTTGCGGCGGGAACGTATTCTCCCGATACCGAGATATCCGTCGCGCACGGCGTGATGTCGTTCAGCGTTATCCGTACGTTTTCGGTCGCGCCGATCACCGTTACGCAAACGTCCGTAAGATCGGTCGCCGTATCGATATTTATATTTATTCCGTCGATCGCAAGCCCGACGTTGAGCCTGCCGTTGTCGACGGATACGCTTTTCACGCAGTCGAGCGCGGATGCGAAGGCGGCGGCGATATCTATATCGAGCGTGCCGCTCAAAAGATCGGTAAGCGTTTTGCCGAGCTCTGCGGGGATAAGTCCGTCGAGCGCGGCGAACAGGTCGGGCAGGTCGTCGAGCGAGCCTGCGACGCGTATGTCGCCGAGCGCGATATAAACTGTTTTGCCTATGAGCGTTGCGCAAAGCCCGTAAGAATTTTCGGTGATGCGCGCTTTGAGCGTTTTATCTTTGCCGAAGTCGAGTTCGAGTCCGAGCGTGAGCGTCGTTTCGCCGTACGTCGCGATCACGGTCGCCGTCATCGAGCGTTGTTCGAGTATGTCCGCCGCTTTTTCGAGCGTGGCTTCGAGCACCGCAATATCCGCGTAGCTATCGGCGTCGGCGGGCGGAGTTATGCCGTGCGGCGTTTCGCTCGGCGCGATGCTCGCACCCAAGGATATCGCCGCGCCCATGGCGTTGCCCGTTACGTCGAGCTTGCCCGCTTTGGCGTCGAGCGCGATAGCGAGAACGTCGCCGCCGACGGACACGGTCGCTGTGAGCGCGCCGTTCTCGTCGAATGAAACAGACTGTATCGAGCCGAGTATCTTGCTTACAACGTCCGAGGTGTTCGTTTTGCCGTCGACGAACGCCGCCAATATCCGCGCGGCGGGCGAGCCGAGCTTTTGCATGTCCGCCGTATCGAGTTTGAGTTTGATGTTGCCGAGCGATACGTATGCCGTGCCGTCGGCGTAAACGAGCGTCGCCGTTTGATTGAGCACGGTCGCCGCGCCCGTCGCCGCGATCCCGTTTTCGGTCGTGTCGATGACGAGCCGAGCGCTCGCGTCGTACGTTTTGCCGTCGAGCGCGATATTGCCGTCGAGAGCTATGTCGTAGCATGCGCCGCTTTGTATGTACGGCTTGACGTCGTTTATAAACGTAGCCAGCTCGGCAAACGTTACGAAGTCGCCGTCGGGCAAGCTTATGTCGCGTTGTTCGGGCGCGGTCACGTCGAGCGTTGCGGCGGCGTCGAACTTGATGCCGAACATGTCGACTGCGATATCGAGTCCGAGCGCGGAGATCATACCGTCCGCGCGTTTTATCGTTATGTCGACGGGGACGGTGAGCGCGCGCAGTCCTATCGCGAGCGTGTCGTCGGTCGCTTCCAACGACTTGATCATGCCGATAAAGTCGTTGACCGAAGAAGGCAACAGCGGTTTTATCATGTCGGCATACTTGCCGAGATCGGCGCCCGTCAGGTCGAGTACGGAGTTTATCAACGCGGGGAACTCGTCCGTCGTGCCGCGCGCATCGATGTTGCCGAGCGACACGTAAACTGTGCCGTCGATGTATTTGACTGCGATATCGAGTCCGAGCGCGGAGAGCGTAGCGTCCATCTTCAAGCCGTCGGTGCGGTCGATGTATGCCGTTACGTCTATATCCTTGCCCATCGTCGTTATGCGTCCGCATATGCCGAGCGTTTGCTCGGACAGCGTTTCGAGCGCGTCGGGAATAAAATCGAGCACGCCCGAAATGTCGACCGCGCCGTCGGTAGACGGGAAGCGCGGCGAGCGTTTGAGCGGCTTTGCCGTTATCGTTATGGTTTTGCCGAATGCCGTGATAACGCCGTTTATCGATTTAAGCGCTTTGCTTTGGTCGTCGATATACAGCGACGCGTCAATGCTTATATCGCCCGCGCCGAGCGTCGATGCGTCGAGCGAGAACGGCATGTGTATTCGGGTGATGCCGTCCGTCGTAGTCATTTCGCAGTCGGCGAAAATTGTGCCGAGCATATCGCCGCCGAACAGGCTCGTTACGTCGAATGCGGACAGGTCGCCGAAAACGCCCAATAATTGCGCGATCTTTGGATGCGCCGCGAACTCGGCGAAATCGGACGTCGACATATAGCCGTTGAGTTCGTTTAGATTGATGTAAACTTTATCGCCGAAATATCCGATATACAGATCGCCGAGCATAGCCTGTATGTCGAGCGTTTGCAGGTCGGCGGACAGTGTGAGATCGTACGCCGAAATATCGCCGACTGTGATATCCGCGGTCAGTTCGAGCGGCTTTGCGCCCGAAATATAGTCCGCGAACGCCGCCGCGAGATAGTCCGCCGGCGAAGTGACCGTCGGTGCGGGCGGGGCGGGCGGAACGTAATCGGGATCGTTCTTGACGTTGTCTATGTACGGCTGGAAAAAGTCGCGTTCGGGCAGGTCACCTTGGCTGTTAACATCGTAAAACGTTTCTATATTGGTGCCCGTGCAGTTCATCGCGCCGAGTACGGGTATGGCTATATCGTAGTTCTCGACGGTGGTGACAGTGATAGGCGTCCAGTCGGGCGCTATCTTGACCGTTACTTGCGCGGAATGGAATTTGGGGTTTTGATCCGCGCCGCCGAGCGTGCGAACTTCGTTGCGGTAATAGCGCGTGCTTGTTTCGGGATCGAGCGTTAGAGTAAAGCAATAATTCCCGTCCGCGTCAGGGACGAGATTTTCGGGTATGTAATAGTCTATGCCGTCGCTTTCCGCTTCGTCGGCGAGCGCGACTGTACGGCGAGCGTCCGACTGTTGCTTGACTGTCGCATTGTCGTCGCGTACCGCCGTTATCGTTTGCGGGTCGATTATGTACTTGCTCAACTGATTGGGCACAGTGCCGTAACCGTTGGCGTATTCTTCGTAAGTCATGGGATACGCCGTGTTCGCGAACGTCGCTTTGCCGTTGGATACCTTGGTCGACGGGCGGTATATGATTATGCCGTTGTCGACGTACTTTTGCTCGGCAAGGCTTTTGAGCGACGACGAAGATATGGTTTCGGCAAACACGGTGTCCTCGTTGAGCACGACGCGCGTGTTGGTCAGTTTTTGCGTGTACGTGGTAAAGCCGATGTCCGCTATTACCGTTCCGTCCGTTTCGGCGCGGAAATATGTCGAGTGGTGCAGTTTGTACGCCGCGAATTGCAGGTTGGACATAAGATCGTGATCGGCGGGCGTGCCGGATGCGGGCGGGACTTTTTCGGCTACGATCGTTTCGCCGACGCTCGCTTTATATACCGTGTTGTCGGGTAAAAAAGGATCGGAAAATCCCGATACTATTCCGAGTATCAGTATGGTCGCTATTATGTAAATTATGATTTTGCGTCGTGTCATGAACGACGATTTTTTCATTATGGATCTGGGCATTGTTTCTCCCGAACGCCGAATGGTGAAAAATCAAGCGTTTATGTTCGTATTTTAACACAAAGCGGGTATTTTGTCAATATATTTCAGACACAAACCCGAAAATATGTTTAAAAATCGCTCGATCCGGGGCAAAATTCGATGTTTTGCGCCTATATTTATCGGTATGCCGCGGATCGCTTGCATAATACGATTATTTACAATTTTCGCGGTATTTTAAAATAATCATATTGTATTCGTCGTATACGGGATAGAGTCAAAAGCCCGTAGCGAAAGGCGAACGGCAAAAAAGACAAAACAAAAAGGGGGATATGTAAAAAGATCGGCAAAGCGTGGGGAGCTTTACCGATCTTGTGCGGGTCAGGCGTTTGTTTTTGCCGTGTTTACGGATGAGATAAGCATCCGTTTTATTTCCGAGCATTCGCTTAATATTTGCTTTGCGTCACAAAAGTTACTTTCGATCATAAGTTCGAGCCAATACTCGGTTTCAGAGCATTCTTTTAATGCTATTTGCAATTTTGCTATAAAATCCGCTTTGCTGTGCGCGAAAAACGCTTCACGTATGTTTGCTCCGACCGATGTGCCGCTACGCAATAGCTGATTTGTCAAAACGCTTTCCTTGGCGTGCAATTTAATTGTTTTGCAGAGTTGTATGATATTGAGCGCCAGTTGTTTTGATTTTGTCATTAAAGGACTTTCCGTCATTGTTTGCCGCCTTAATTTTTTGTAAATTTATTATACAACATTTATTAAGAAATGTCAAGATTATAATAAATTACCTTTTCACTATTCACTGTTAGTTATTCGCTCCGAAAATCGGCGATCGATAGCAGTGAAAAGTTAAAAGTGAATAGTGAATAAGTAAAAATCGACAAACGCTTTCGCATTTGCCGATTTTTGGTAGCGGGGGCGGGACTTGAACCTCGCGACCTTCGGGTTATGAGCCCGACGAGCTACCTAACTGCTCCACCCCGCATCGATTGAGTACGCCTATTATACTACTTATATACGGCGTTGTCAACCGTTTTTCGGGCGACGCGCATGCTAATTTTGTCGATTTAGCCGCTATTTGCGGAAAAATCGGTCGGGCGCGTACGTAAAAGTGTGTTAAAACGCTTGCGGTACTGCGTTTTGTGTGTTATAATATTAAGGCTTATTTAAGAGGTTTATTATGTCATACAGCTTTTTGTCTTTTACGCCTCCGCAATGGATGGTAGATTCGTTCCCGTATTTGCGCATCGTTATGATGGTGCTTATGGTCGCTATTGCATTGTTGCTCATCGGTTTTATCATGTTCCAGCCTTCGTCGTCGTCCGGTATGGGCGCACTGACGGGCGCGCGCGACACTTTCTATTCCAAGGACAAGTCCAAATCGCTCGAATCGGTGATGAAACGCGTCACCGTTATACTCGGGATAATCGAGGGCGTGCTTGCGATACTGTTCTTTGTGACATTGATACTGTATCGCGGTAATTGACCGAAACGACAAGGGCTGAGCAATCAGCCCTTTTTCTTGCCCCGTCGCTACGGCGCACCGCGGCATCTTGCTACCGAATGCGTCGTTTCCGTCGTTACGTCGCTTGGCAATAGGGCAAGGCTATTGCCTGCGCTCCGTGCCTTGGTAACGGCGCATTCGCTTACGCAATATGCACGCGTTGCGTCTTGCGGCGGAGCGTTGCGGCAATGTACGGCGGTGTAGTTGTTTATGTATATGGGCAACTGCGCATTGTTCAATAACCGTTGAGAAACGTTTTAAGGGATATGTTTTTTATGTAAAACGGGTATGATTCGGGTGTCGATGTATGAGCTCGAATTTTTTAAGGCTTAAATAAAGGTAGATCATGAAATATCAAAATAAAAGAAAATACGACCGCAGAAGCGGTCACGGCGGATACTTTTCCGCGGGACCTGCGACGTGCGAAGGCGTTATAGACTGTAAGGGCGAGCGGTTCGGATTCGTGCCGCTCGGCGAAGGCAAGGGCGACGTGTTTATTGCGGGCGCCAATCTCGGCGGTGCGCGGCACGGCGATACCGTGCGCGTGCTTATTACCGGCGAACGGTTTGCGCGCGACGGCAATCGCAGGCGCGAAGGTCGTGTCATAGGCATCGTCGAAAAAAACAACGGGAATATCGTTGCGACCGTCGTTTATAGGGATAACGTTTATTGCGCCGTTCCCGACGACAAGCATTACGGAGAACTGCTCGAAATTTCGGGCATGGGCGGCGCGCGCGAACACGATAAGGCGATCGTCGAGCTGTTGCAAACGCCGCGTGGCGACCGTGCGCGCGTGCTTGCCGTTTTGGGTAGGTTCGACGAGATAGGTATGGACGTTAAAAGCGTTATCGCGGCGCACAATCTGCGCACCGAATTCCCGTCGGACGTTATCGCGCAGACAGACGCTTATCCCGACGTCGTCGACGAAGCGGAAGCGGTTGCGCCGTACCGTCGAGATTTTTGCGATAAAATAATTTTCACTATCGACGGCGCGGATTCCAAGGATTTCGACGACGCGGTGTCGATAGAGCGCACCGAAAACGGCTATCTTTTGGGCGTGTATATCGCAGACGTCGCCGAGTATGTTACGGAACGTTCGCCGCTCGACCGCGAGGCTATGTTGCGCGGTACGAGCGTATACCTTGCGGATCGCGTCATACCTATGTTGCCCGAAAAGCTGTCCAACGGCTTGTGTTCGCTCAACGAGGGTGAAAAGCGGTTGGTGTTGGCGGCGCTCATCGAGCTTGACGAATACGGCAACCGTTTTCGCGCGGAGATATGCGAAGGCGTTATCCGCTCGACTGCGCGGCTCACTTATTCGGGCGTGCAGGCTATGCTCGACGGCGACGCCGAGCTATGCCGAAAGTTCGAGCGCGTCGTTCCGTCGCTGGAAGTAATGAAAGAGCTTGCGCAAAAACGCGTGGCTTTGCGCAAAAAGCGCGGATCGATAGATTTCGATCTGACCGAAACGGAGATAAAATTCGACGAAGTCGGGCATGTAGCGGACATAAAGCGCAAGCCGCGTCTTTTCAGCGCGCAGATAATAGAAGAGTTTATGATACTCGCAAATTGCGCGGTCGCCGAAAAGTTCGATAAAGCCAAGATACCGTTCGTGTACCGCGTACACGAAAAACCGTCGCCCGACAAGCTTTCAGCGCTCAACGATTATTTGGACGCGGTGGGTGCGGGCGTTAACTGTCCCGTCGACCCGACGCCCGCGCAGGTGGCGCGCATGCTCGCCGCAGTGCGCCCCGATATTTCGGGCGCGGTCGCGCGCGTCGCTCTGCGGTCTATGTCCAAAGCGACGTACGAGCCGACCGACGGCGGACACTTCGGGCTTGCCGAAAAGTTCTATTGTCACTTTACTTCGCCGATACGGCGTTACCCCGATCTCGCCATTCACCGCATAATAAAAGCGTACTTGCGCGGCGGGGCGAAAGCTGTCGTCAAGTATAAGGATTTCACGACTTCGGCGGCGATACGCAGTTCCAAAGCCGAACGTACAGCGCAGGATTGCGAGCGCAAGGTGGACGACTTTAAAAAAGCGGAATTCATGTCCCGCCGCGTCGGCGAAAAATTTGACGGCGTTATTACGTCGGTCACAGACTTCGGATTTTTCGTCGAACTCGAAAATACAGCCGAAGGCTTGGTGCGCATGAACACGTTGCCGCCGGCGGCGATATTCGACGGCAAGCGCATGTGTATTTCTTGCGGTCGCGCGCGGTTCGCGCTTGGCGACAGGGTAAAAATAACGGTCGTCGGCGTCGAAGGCGACAGGATAGATTTTCGCTTGGCATAAGCCGTTTTAACGTAAATACGCCTAAATGATTGACTTTGCGCCTAAAATATGCTATAATTTAGGCGTAAACTTAGTGTTTGGGCGATAGAATATGAAAATTTTCGATTATGCAAAATATACCGATACCAAATGGAGCGGTAAAATACTTAGTTATGTCGCGCGCATACAAGAGTTTAAAGGGCGGCAGGGTTTGTTCATGCAACAAAAGCCGTCGGAATTGATAAGGCTTGTGGAGTTAGCCAAAATTCAGAGTACGGAAGCGTCAAATAAAATAGAGGGGATAGTGACTGTTCAATCGAGATTGAAACAGCTTTATGCGGACAAAACGTCGCCGCGCACTCGTGACGAAAAAGAAATAATCGGATATCGCGACGTACTCAATACCATACATGAGAGTCACGATTATATTTCGGTCAGTCCGTCGTATATTTTACAATTGCACCGAGATCTGTACGCATATTCGGAAACGGAAATAGGCGGGAAATTGAAAAGCGTGCAAAATTATATCAGCGAAAGAGCGTCGGACGGGAGTTCGTTCGTGCGTTTTACTCCGCTCGCGCCGTACGAAACTCCGACCGCATTGGATGAGCTTTGCGCCGAATACAATAAAACAATCGCGCGTTGCGAAGTTGAACCGCTTGTTTTGATACCTATATTCATACTTGATTTTTTGTGTATTCATCCGTTTAACGACGGAAACGGACGCATGAGCAGACTTTTGACTACTCTTTTGCTGTATCGTAGCGGATATTATATAGGTAAATATATAAGCATAGAAAGCAAAATAGAAAAGACAAAGCAATATTATTACGACGCATTGCGATCGGGCTCTGCGGGCTGGTACGATGACGAAAACGACCCGTCGGACTTTATCGAGTATTTTTTGAGCGTCGTTTTGGCGGCTTACCGCGATTTCGAAAACAGAGTGGATTTAGTCGGGGTCAAACGCAAAAGCGGAGAGCAGACCGTGGAAGCCGCAGTACAAAACACTTTGGGAAAATTCACTAAAAGCAGTATAATGGAGCTTTGTCCTAATTTGAGCAAAGCCACGGTGGAAAATGCGTTGTCCGCACTCGTGCGTAACGGCGTTATCGAGCGTTGCGGCACCGGCAAAGCCACCTATTATGTAAAAAAGCAATAGAAATATTCGGCAAACGCAATATCATTCGTCGTCGAATTTAAAATCCAAATGTTCCGCGAGCTGTTTTACACGGTTCGCGGTTTTGTTTAACGTTTTATATAAGCTTTCGCTCTGTTTGATATCGACGGATAATACCCAACGACAACACGCGCTGCCGGCTTTGAAAAGTCTTTTGAACGTCATTACGCCTATTTGCTTGTTTACGCAGTGTCCGTTGTCTAATTCGTAGTAAACTCCGTTGTCGTCTTTTGCGTAATGTTCGCGGTAGTACGCGCAGTTTTTGCAAGATTTGATAATGAGAATATCGTCCATGATGTGAGTATCCTTTCGATATTTTTTATATATTATATATTAGGCAATGCCTAATTGTCAAGCAAAGATTAGGCATTGCCTATATAATATTTGCATGATTACTATTGATATAATCAGAGAAAGGCTCTTGGAAGCTATAAACGAAAGCGATTTATCACATAGACAAATAGCGGAAAAAATAAATATCAAGCCCGCTACGCTGTCGCAATATCTTTCGGGCAGGGCTATGCCTGCGCTTGACACTTTTGCTAACTTGTGTATTGTTCTTGATTTAGATCCGAGTTATATTTTGGGTTTAATAAATTGATTTCGTTAAACGATCGGACATAACAACTATAAAGCTTTGTGATGAGGTGTTTTTTGTCAATCGATTAATTACTTTTTTTGTCATTTCGAGCGGAGCGAGAAATCTCATCCTTATTTAATAAGGTAGAGATTCTTCACTGCGCTACGCTTGTTCAGAATGACAAAACAATTGTGTGTTACGCTTGTTCGGAATAAGGCTACGCCTTGCTACGTAGGACAAAATACGGTGGGCGCTATGTTTGTTATATTTTGGGCTTTATATTACATTGAGCAATAAAAAACGGGCATATAATTAGGCAATGCCTAATTATTGAGTATAATTTAGGCAATGCCTATATAATATTTTTATGGTCACGATAGATGTAATTAGACAAAGACTGCAAACCGCTATAAAAGAGAGCAATCAAACTTATAGAGATATAGCGGCAAGAATAAATATCAAGCCTGCTACATTATCGCAATATCTTTCGGGCAGGGCTATGCCTGCGCTCGATACGTTTGCCAATTTATGCGACGTCCTTGATGCTGATCCGTCGTACATATTGGGACTTACGGACTGACACTACGCGCGCGAAAAACGCGCGTTATTTTTTGCGGAAATAAAACGTGCGTGGGATAGGGCGTGCGTTATGAGTTATACGATAAGCGAGAGCGATTTCTTTTTTCTTTGCTTGACAGTTTTGTATATATATTGTAAAATATAAGCAATGTTTATTTGGGAGCGCTTATGAAGATAGGTGTAGTAGGTTTGCCGAACGTAGGCAAGAGTACGTTGTTCAACGCCATAACGGAGGCGGGCGCGGAATGCGCCAACTATCCGTTTTGCACGATAGAGCCGAACGTCGGCGTTGTGGCTGTTCCCGACGAGCGGCTTTCCGTACTCGAAAAAATGTATTCGAGCAAGCGCGTAGTCCCCGCCGTTATCGAGTTCGTGGATATTGCGGGGCTTGTAAAAGGCGCGTCGCACGGCGAGGGCTTGGGCAATAAGTTTTTGTCGCACATACGCGAAGTGGACGCGATAATCGAGGTCGTGCGGTGCTTTGACGACGAGAACATAATCAACGTGTCGGACTCCGTCGATCCCGTGCGCGATGCGGACGTCATAAACACCGAGCTTATGCTCGCCGATCTCGAAAGCATAGAAAAGCGCAAGGCGCGGTTTGAAAAAACGGTCAAAAGCGGCGATCCCAAAGCGGCGGAAGCGCTCGCGCTGTTGAAGCGCATGGAAGCGTGCATAAACGACGGCAAGAGCTTGCGCTCGCTCGGACTGGACGCGGAAACGCTCGCCACGGTCGACGGGCAGTTTTTGCTGTCGGTCAAGCCCATCATCTATTGCGCGAACATTTCCGAAAACGATATAGGCGTGTCGACCAATAAGTACGTCGAAGCGGTCAAAGCGTATGCGGCGCAAGACAATGCGGCGGTCATCGATATTTGCGCCAAAGTGGAGAACGAGATATCCATGTTGCCCAAAGCCGAGCGCGCCGAATATTTGGACGCATTGGGGCTTACGCAGTCCGGGCTTGAACGGGTGATAACGTCGGGTTACGAGCTTTTGGGGCTTATGAGTTATCTTACGGCGGGCGAAAAGGAAGTGCGCGCCTGGACTATCGAGCGCGGCACGACCGCGCCCAAGGCGGCGGGCAAGATACATTCCGATTTCGAGCGCGGGTTCATTCGCGCCGAGATAGTTTCGTACGACGATCTTATTGCGTGCGGCTCGCTCGCGGCGGCAAAGGCGGGGGGCAAACTGCGCAGTGAGGGCAAGGATTACGTGATGCGCGACGGCGACGTTGTAGAGTTCAAATTCAACGTTTGATATTGTCGACGCAAAGCGGGTAGAGAAGTTCGGTCGAAAATCGACGCGCGGACATTTGTGCAAATGCGCATGTTTACGCAGTAGCGCCGAATACGCTTGCGCGGCGGCATTCCGTCGCGATCGATATGCCGTTTTGTATCGACAGACCGTAATGATACAACATTAACACAAATTCCATAAAGGAAAACAACGATGCACGATTATAAGCTTGATATTTTTAACGCGGCAAAGGACGCGTTGCAAGGACTGGAATATTCCGACGTTACCGCGGCGGACGCGTTTTGCGATTATTGCATACCGTGCTTTAAGTTTGCCAAGATCTTGCGCAAAAGTCCTGCGGCGATAGCCGTCGATGCGGCGGCGGCGATAAAGATCGACGGTATGAAGGTAGAGCCTTTAAACGGCTATCTCAACTTTACGGTCGAGCGTTCGGCGTTTGTCGCGAACGCGTTTTCTTCCGCGCTCGGCGAATACAAGCCGCTCGTCGGCAAGACCGTATGTATCGATTTTTCGTCGGTCAATATAGCCAAGCCGTTCCATATAGGGCATCTTATGACTACCGTTATAGGCGGCGCGCTGTGCAAGCTGTACCGCGCGCTCGGCGCGACTGTCGTGGGCATAAACCATCTCGGCGATTTCGGAACGCAGTTCGGCGGGCTTATATCGGCGTATAAGCGTTGGGGCGACGAAAAGCGGCTCGACGAGCGCGGACTCGACGAGCTTTTGGAGCTGTACGTGCGCTATCACAACGAGTCCGAAAAGGACGCGGATATAGCCAACGAGGCGCGCGAATGGTCGCAGAAGATAGAAAGCGGCGACCGATTCGCGGTGGGACTTTTCGATAAGTTCAAATCGATAACGCTCGAACAGGCGAAAAAGGTTTACGATCGGCTGAATATCGAGTTCGACAGTTATCTCGGCGAAAGCTTTTACGTGGACAAGGTGGCGGGCGTCGAAAGCAAGCTCGATGCGAAAAAACTGTTGAAAACGAGCGACGGCGCGGAAATAGTCGAGCTGGGCGACGACATGCCGCCCGCGCTTATCCGCAGGAGTGACGGCGCGTCGCTGTATATCGCGCGCGATCTCGCGGCGGCGTACTATCGGCACGAAAACTACGCTTTCGATAAATGCTTGTATGTGGTCGCGTCGCATCAAGCGTTGCATTTTAAGCAGTTGTTCAAGGTGTTGGAGCTTTTGGGCGAGCCGTGGGCGAGCGATATGGTGCATGTCAGCTACGGCATGGTGTCCGTCGAAGGCATGGCGCTTTCCACTCGGCGCGGCAACGTTTTGTATTTGAGCGACGTGCTTGACGCGGCGGTCGAAAAAGCGCTCGCTATCATCGTCGAGCGCAATCCCGATCTCAATGACAAAAACGCCGTAGCCGAAAGCGTCGGCGTGGGCGCGGTCGTGTTCGACGCGCTGTACGACGGCAGGCTCAAAGACAAGAATTTTTCGCTCGCGGACGCGCTCAATTTCGACGGCGAAACAGGTCCGTATGTGCAATACACGCATGCGCGGTGCAATTCGGTTTTAAATAAAGCCGACTACAAGGCGGGCGACGTCGACTATTCCGAGCTTTTGGACGACGCGGCGTACGACGTGATAAAGCTGTTGGCGGACTTCGACGACGCGGTTTACGGCGCGGCTGTCAAATACGAGCCGTCGATAGTGTCGCGGCGGTTGGTAAAAATATGCCAGGCGTTCAACAGATTTTACAATGCCGACAGGATCATGTGCGGCGGTAAGACGCAAGCCGCGCGGTTGTTTTTGACGGCGCGCGTCGCCGACACGCTCAAATACGGTTTGAACCTGTTGCTGTTGGACGCGCCCGAAAGAATGTAGAACGCAATAAAAAAGCTCCGTTCGTCAAATATCGAACGGAGCTTTTACGTTAGTGTATTTTTACAGCCTTACGCCGTTGTCGAACGGATCGTTAGCGGGGGGAACGTCGTCGAACGGCGTATTGTTCTCGGGCTTGTTATCGGACGTGTTTTGCGTATCGGCGTTCTCGGTCGCGGGGAGCAGGCTTTGATAAAATGCCGCCGTCGCCACTTGTTCGTAAGGCGCTATCCACAGCGCGAGTATGCCGAGCGTAAGTATGCACAACAGCCACCAGCCTATAAAGCTGAACTGCAAGCAGAATAACCGCCATTTGTTGCCGCGCATCAATTCCATGGACTTTTTGCGCGCTTCGTTTGCCGAGATGCTCGGATCGTCGCACATTATGTAATAGGTCATAGAATAGGAGTAAGTTTTTATAATGCCCGGTATGATAAGCAACAACGTCCACAAGGCGATCAATATCGAATTGATGAGATTGGCGAGAAACGCGTTGGCGAAGTTTTTAAAGCCCGAAAATATGTCGTTTACGGACGGTGCGCCGCCGCGTACCACAGTCAACGCTTGCGACGTAAGTCCGAGCGTGAGCGGACCTGCGATCACAAACATTATGATCGCGCCGATATAAACCATAGACAGCGCGCCGCCTGCTCCGCCGATTATGCTGTATACCAAATAGGTGAGTGCGAGCGTTCCCCATTTTCCGGAGTTCTTTTGCCACGCTTGCGCGCGGTAATCCTTTGCGTATAACATGAATTATCCTTCCTTTTAAAAATAGTACGCTTATAACGTACATATATGCATTATTATAGTACGTTTATAACGTACTTGTCAAGTATAAACGTACTAATGTTATATAATTTTTACATGGAAGAAGCAATCGCATTCAAAGAGAGATTTGCGGAGTGTATCAGATTTTCGGACGTTAAGCAGACCGAGCTTGCCGACGCCGTCAAGGTGTCTAAGCAATGCATATCGGATTACAAGTCGGGTAAGAGCAAGCCGAGCATAGACACGCTGATCTTGATATGCGAGTTTTTGGACGTATCCGCGGATTATTTGCTCGGTTTGTCGGATTGAGCTTTGTCGCGCAACGGATTTCTGCGCGTGGCGACGGAAAACAGCGCAATATAATATCCGCGCAAGATCTGCGTCGTTGCGCGGAGACAAAGGTCCGAAAATTTGCGTTCCGTCAAAAAGTATAGCCGTCGTCGCGGCGGCACGGATCGCAGTCGCAGCGGTGTTCCGTGTTGCGCCCGTTGAAATTGCCGTTGCGCGAATTCATCAGCAAAAACATGAGAACGAGCTGGTTTATATTGCCCGTGCCGCCGCCGTTTTCGAGCATCAATATCATCATCAATAAATTAAATATCTCGTCTTGCATACGTAGCCTCCGCGATCTTGATTATTATATGCGAGAATTGTCGAAAACGTGACAAAAAGTTTTCGACCGAATTCGCGGATATTTTATTGTTTGTAGCAAATTTCGGCGTTGACAAACGCGCGAATATATGTTATATTGCACATATGAACACGATGTTGTTGGACAGTATGACGGCGGCTAAGGTGGAAAACAGTTTGCCGAACAACAGAAGCTTGGGCGCGCTCGCGACGTTTTTCGACGCGCTGTCGGACGTGACGCGCTTGAAAATAATTTCGGCGCTTTCGGTGTCCGCGATGTGCGTGTCCGATCTGTCGACGCTGACGTCGCTCAATCAGACGACTGTTTCGCACCAGCTCCGCACTCTGCGCGCATGCAATATAGTCGAGTGTACGCGTCAAGGCAAGGTCATGTTCTATTCGCTGTCCGAACGCCGCATACCGCAAATATTGAACGCCGCGGTCGGCGCGGTCATGTGCGCCGCTACGGTGTAAAGCAAAGGAATAACGTATAATGATGATCACAGAAAAATGGGACGAAGTATTGTCCGCCGAGTATCGAAAACCGTATTTTTCCGCGTTGATGGATTCCGTCGAGCGCGAATATTCGCGCTACGAGGTGTATCCGCCGCGCGATCTTATTTACGCCGCGATGAAGCTCGTCGATTACGACAAGGTGCGCGTCGTCATTCTCGGTCAAGACCCCTATCACGGCGCGGGACAAGCAAACGGGCTTGCGTTCGCCGTGAACAACGGCGTGGAGCGCCCGCCGTCGCTCAACAATATTTTTACCGAGCTTACATCCGATCTCGGCGTGCGTCCGCAGGACGATACTACGCTCATCGGTTGGGCTAACCAAGGCGTGTTGCTTTTAAACGCTTCGCTTACGGTGCGTGCGGGAGAAGCGCAGTCGCATGCGTCGCTCGGTTGGCATAACCTGACCGACGCGGTAATATCGTCGCTCAATGCGCGGCAAACGCCCGTCGCGTACATACTTTGGGGCATGAGCGCGCGCGAAAAATCGTCGCTTATAAGCGACCGCAATTTCATTGTGACTTCGGCGCACCCCAGCCCGCTGTCGGCATACCGCGGGTTCTTCGGCTCCAAGCCGTTTTCCAAGGTCAACGATTGGTTGGTAAAGATCGGCTCCGACCCGATACATTGGCAGTGTACCGGCAGGTTCGAGCTTGCCGAGTACTATAAGTATTCGGACAGGATAAACAGAGCGTGATAAGAAAATTGGGAATTCGGAATTAGGAATTCGGAATGCGGAATTAATGACCGCTACGCGGTGAGTGAGCAATGTGCGGCTGACGCTTAGATCTCTCCGCTACGTGCGCAAGCGCACTTCGGTCGAGATGACAAAATAAGAAATGCATCACTCTTTTGTCATCCTGAGCGAAGCGAAGGATCTCAACCATATAAAATAAATAAGGATGAGATTGCCCACTGCGCTACGCTTGTTTAGAATAAGGCTACGCCTTGCTACGTAAGACAAAAGCAGTCCATGCACTACGCTTGTTCGGAATAAGGCTGCGCCTTGCTACGTAGGACTAAAACAGCAGAACGCTACGCTTGTATGGCTTTGGCTGTTATATAGGACAAATAGGTTTGCGGTTTCCATATATCCGGCTATAACAAACACGCTTTAACGGGCGTGTTTTTCCGTGCCTAAAACATTGCGGACGGCGCGCCGCAATACGGAGTTTTGTCGAAAAGTGCGAGTATTATAAGCTTTCGACAATAAATCGGTCGCTGTGTACGGAGCGTATGTAACGTTGTGCGCGCAGTCGTTTGTCCGCATGAGTCGAAAACTTCGAGTATTGTAACGGTTTCGACAATGTCGTATTTACATAATACTTTGCGAGTTTCGACATACGGCGCGCGTTGCTCCCCCCTTATGCGGCGACGGCGCGTTTTGTTGACAGCGGGCGCGCGATATGTTAAAATGTAAACAAATTTTCAACGGGATAATTTTATGAACGATAAAACGGAAAACGAAAACAAATCGCAAAACGTACCCGCGACGGTGGACGACGGGCAACGCGGCGTTGTTCCGACGGACGGCGGAGCGCTGTCTGCGGACGGACGCGGCGGCGTGCCGAGCGAGCAACCGCCGTTACGCGTATACGACGGCGAGAACGAGCGCGGAATGGGCGGCGGTTATGCGTCGGTCAAGGGCAAACGCGTTTTCGGCGGCGTGGACGGGCTTGTTTGGATAACGCTTATCGTCATGACCGTGTTATGTATTGCGGTGGGCGTGTGTTCGTCATTGCTCACCGCGCATTTCATGAAAAGCGGCGAGCGTCCGCCTGTGATAGGTACCGGCGACGTGCAACAAAACATAGCCGCGGTCGTATCGACGCGCAAGAGCTGTGTTGCGGAGCTTGCCTGCGGCTCGCTTCGCGGAAGTTGCGTTATAATGAAGCGTAGCGGCAACACCGTTTACGCGGTGACCAACGCGCACATCATCGAACGGTATTTCGACGGCGGGATATTGCCGTCGGTCAGGTTTTACGGCGAAGATATTTTTTACGCCGCTACGGTGGTCGGTTACGATCTGCATTACGACGTGGCGGTCTTGACCGTAGAGCATAAGACCGCGTTCACCGTGTACGATCTCGACGGTTCGGACGGGTTCTCGCCCGATATCGCCGTAAACGAAGGCGATTATGTGGTGTCGATAGGCAACGCCATGGGTTTCGGGATCGCCGCGTACGACGGCATCGTTTCGCGCAAGAGCGAGCTTTTGGAATGCAACGAGCTGTTTGACGCAAGCGAAAAAAAGACTGTTCCGGTCATGCGCACTACGGCGGTCATAAACGCCGGCATGAGCGGCGGCGGCTTGTTCGATATGAAAGGGCGGTTGGTCGGACTCGGAACTTACCGCATGAGCAATTCGGCGGGCGTGGATACGGACGGCGGCGCAAGCGCCGACGTGGAGGACACGGGCTTCGCAACGCCCGTATCGATCTTGTACTCGGTGTATAAACGCATACTCGCGCAGTCGAACGGAGGCGAGGTGGGGTTGATGCCCATCACGTTGAAACGACAGATAAAGATCGATCACGCGGAAAATGCCGTGGTCGATTGGTTGGGCTTGCCGTTTAGATTCAATTGCGCGTATATAGGCGGAAAACTGACCGTCGTATCGCTCGATCTGGCATCGCCGCCCGCAAACGTCAATATAGGCGACGTGATTACAAAGATAGGCGACGTCAAAGTGTCGTCCGATATTTGCGAAACTATAGGCATGCTGTTGCGCTATAACCGCGGCGGCGCGGGCAACTCGCTCAAACTGACTGTCGCTCGCGGCGGCGATGAGCGCGTCGTCACGATCGACGAATACCGATATGCGATTTAGATCCAAACTTACGGCGGTCGCGCTTGCGGCGTTGACGTGTTTTACGTTCGTTGCGTGTTCGGGACGAAACGGCACGCCCGATATCCCGCCGCATCTTATAACCGTTCCCGACGAAACTCCCATACGCCCAGTCGACTCGCGCGAGAGCGTAACGCTCAAAGGCTCGGGCGGGTTGCGCGAGTGCGTGGACGAACTGTATTCGGCGGTGGTATACGATAAAAAACGCCCGATATTCGGCGACGACGATCCCGCCGAGCCTGTTTACGATGCGGCGCGCGCCGTACTCGACAGATACGTGCTCAATGCTTGGCATACGTCGGACGACGGCGAGTATAACAAAGTGCATGCGATACACGATTATCTTGTCCGCTACGTTGAGTACGATTTCGAGCTGTACGACGATTATACCGACGGCGCGACCGAACTCGGCGACGATCCCGCGTTTTACATCGACGGCGCGCTTTTGGGCGGAAAGGCGGTATGCGACGGGCTGAGCCGCGCGTTCGAGTTTTTGTGCGCGCTCGAAGGCTTGGACGTTTTGCGTGTGACCGGGTCTTTGGCGTCCGTTCCGCATGCTTGGAACAAGGTGAAAGTAAACGGCGTTTGGTATAACGTCGACGTTACCGCGGACGCGGCGCATTATACGGTGGGCGGCGGAAAGTACGAAAAGCAGTTGTCGCACGGGTACTTTTTGCTTTCGGATAAGACCATATCCGAATTTAAACCGCAAACGCACGTGTTTTCGGAACAGCCGTTTATCGCGAGCGTCGATCACGATTATTACGCCGATAAAACGGTGAACGTCGGCGGCGCGGAATTCTCGGCGACGGTACGCTCGGCGGACGAGCTTACGGCGCTGTTCAAAGCGGCCAAGCGAGCAAAAAACGAGATAGGCAAGCTCGAAGTCAAGCTCAAATATCCCGACAAGGTGCAGGTCAATTCGGTCGATATGTACGCGACCGATATAAAGTCCGCATATGCGGCGATAGGCGGCGGGGACTTCGGGTATTCGAGCGGCAACGCGCCGTACTTTCGCTATCCCAACGGGGTGTATTTGTTTTTGTTTTACAAGTAACGCACACGCTTTTGCGCCAAATAAACAGACGTTACGGAGAAGATATGCTTAACAGGATAAAAAACTTGGTCGATATGTATTTCGACGATCTGCCGTATTCGGAGAATGCGGTCAAAGCGAGAAGCGCGATAGAAAACGCATTGATCGAGAAGTTCGACGAATTAAGAGAAGGCAAGACCGACGAGCAAGCGTTTGACGCGCTTGTGCAAGGCTACGGAAAGCTTTGCGACATGGCGGCGCTTGCGGGCTACGACGCCGACGAGAGCGAAAGCCTGCGCGCTACCGACGACGTAAAGCGTTTCGGCGCGACCAAAAAGGATATACGCAAACAGCGCGGTAAGATATACGGCATAGCTTTGCTCGGCGTGGGAGCTTCCGTCGAACTGTTTTGGTTTGTTTATGCGCTGATAAACGCGCCCATACAGTCGGTGTTCGTGTTGTTGATAGCGGCGGGATTGGGCGTGGGCGCGTTCTTTTTGTTAAGGAGCTTCGTGCGGCGCGAAAGGGCGTGCGTGTCCGAAAAGTACGATCGACGCTCGTTCGAGTACTTGCGCGATCTCGCCGATATGTACGTGAAACGCAGGCTCAACGGGACGATAATCGCGTGTATTGCGGTCGGCGCGTTTTTGGTATACTTTACAGTGATAATGCTGTTCGGGCATTCCAAGCCCGCCGAAGCGTCCGAGCTGTTGCTGTCGAATATGCTGTGGTTGGAGTTTCCGATCTTTATATTGATAAAAAACAGGCTGTGCTTCGACATGATACAGCGCAGGATAAAAACGGCGGATAAGCGCAGGTTTTATAAGCATTTTATCGGCGTTACTTGTTTTTCGGCGGGGTATTGGGTGATTGTGGCGACGCTCGTGGGCACTCTGCGCAATAGGCTCGGATATCCGTTTAACGTGTTTATGATCGCGGGCGCGATATTCGCGGTGTTTTACGCCGTGTACGTTTTTGTTTGGCGCAAGCGCGTAACAGTAAAAAACATTGCGGTCAACAGGCGGCGCGTCGCCGTCGTTACGACTGCGGCAGTGGTCGGCGTAGGCTTTTTTGCGATGCAACGCGACACGTGGTACACTCAGACTTATATCAATTCCGTCGCGGCGGTAGAGCATGCCGCGCATGATATAAGCTACGACGACGATAGCGGCGTATATACGATAACGTCGGCGACCGATGATTTTAAGATATTGCATTTGACCGATATACATCTCGGCGGGAGCTTATTCTCATATAGAAAGGACTTAAAGGCATTGACTGCCGTGTATGCGGAGATCGAATATTCCAAGCCCGATCTTGTGATAGTTACGGGCGATCTGTGTTTTCCGCTCGGTATAATGTCGCTGTCCTTCAACAACTCCGCGCCGATAGGTCAGTTTGCAGCGTTTATGCGCAACATAGGTATCCCGTGGGCGTTTACGTACGGTAATCACGATACCGAAAGCATGGCGTCTGCGTCGCAAGACGATATGAATGAGATATTCAAAACGCTGTCGTTCAAGACGTCGGGTACACTGCTGTATCCGTATATTCAACCGCCTGTAACGGGTAGAAACAATCAGTTGATAGAATTGCGCCGCGCGGACGGCTCGCTCAACACCGCGTTGTTTTTGATAGATTCCAATGCGTACACGGGCAACGGTATCAACGATTACGATTATATCCATGACGATCAGGTCGAGTGGTATAAGCAAAACGTCGAGCGGCTGAACGCAAGAGAAGCGCGCACTGTCGATTCCATGGCGTTTTTTCATATCCCGCTGCAAGAATACCGCACGGCGTACGAACTGTACGTTGCTGGCAGCGACGAAGTGAAATACTTTTTCGGGCGCAACGACGAAAAAATGATAAACAAGGTGTGTTGTTCCGATTATCCGAGCAAGCTATTTGACACAATGGTCGAGCTTAACAGCACCAAAGCCGTCTTTTGCGGACACGATCACTACAACAATATGTCGCTCGAATACAGGGGTATTCGGCTCACTTACGGTATGAGCATAGACTATCTCGCAATGCCGGGTATAGAAGGGGATATGGCCCAACGCGGCGCGGAACTGATAACCATCCATGACGACGGAAGCTTCGATTTGGAGCAGATCCCGCTTGACACGATCGTATCGGGCTGAAATAAGAACATGCAAAAATAAACGTCGTTCAAATTAGAGCGACGTTTATTTATTGCTCGGTATATAGCCGAGCAATAAAACGCTCGGCGTTTTGTCCGTCGAGCTTTTTCGGTGTGCTATCATTTTTCGAGCATGTCGCAAAGATCGCCGACCGTCTTTACCTTTTCGATAACGTCGTCGTCCAGCGTTTTGCCGGTTTCCGATTCGAGATTGAACATCAACTCCATGAGAGCGAGCGAATCGGCTTTAAGATCGTCCGCGAACGACGTGTCGCGGGTGACGGTAGCGGGGTCTAACTCGAAGTATTCGGCGAGTTCTTTTTGTATCCTTTCAAACATTTTTATATCTCCTTTTTGGGTTATTTTTAATTCGGAATTCGTAATGCGTAGTGATCGACCCCTGTGGGGGGGGCGAGAGTGAAATCGTAGTGCGGGATCGCGGGATCGATAATCGGCGGTCAGGCGTTGAACACGTTGATTGCTATTTCTTCCGCCATGCGCGAACATGTCACGTATTTTTTGCCGTGCGCTATGTCCTTGGTGCGCAGTCCTTTGGCGAGCGTCGTTTTTACCGCTTTGTCGATCGCGGCGGCTTCCGTGCGCAAACCCAGCGACGATGCGAGCAACATTGCCGCAGAAAGTATCGCGCCTATCGGGTTTGCCGCGTCCTTGCCCGCAATGTCGGGCGCGGAGCCGTGGACTGCGCCGTAAATGCTTATCGCGCCTTTGCCTACGACGCAGGACGGGAGCATGCCTATCGATCCCGTGATCGCGGCAAGCTCGGATACGAGCATATCGCCGAACAGCCCCGATGTGAGTATCACGTCGAATTCATCGGGGCGGGTCAACAGTTCGACAGCGCAATTGCCAATGTGCTTATGTACTATTTCCACGTCGGGATAGCCTTTGGCTACGCGGTCGACGGTGGCGCGCCACAGCTTGCTCGCGGTCAAAACGTTGGCTTTGTCGACGCTTGCAACGCGGCGTTTGCGCGTGCGCGCAAGCTCGAAAGCCATATCCGCGATGCGCTCTACCGCGCTTATCGAATATACGTCGGTATCGTACGCTTCCTGACCGAGCGCGCCGTCGCGGTAGCCGTGCTCGCCGTTGTATATGCCGCCGGACAGTTCGCGCACGAGCAGTATGTCCGCGCCGCGCTTGGCAACGTCCGCTCGCAATGCGCTCGACGGCGCGAGCGCGGGATAAAGCACGGCGGGGTACAGCCCCGCATACAGACCGAGCGCCGAGCGCAACGATATCAACGCGCGTTCGGGGCGGTTGTGCGGTTTTATGTCGTTCCATTGCGGACCGCCTACCGCGCCGACGAGTACGGCGTCCGATCGCTTGCATGCGTTGAGCGTTTCTTCGGGCAAGGGAACGCCCGTCAGGTCGAGCGCGTTGCCGCCGAACGGCATCGAATTCAATCCGAAGTCGTGACAGAACTTGCGCTCTACCGCATTGAGTACGGCGGTCGCGCCGTCTATGACTTCGGGACCTATCCCGTCGCCTTTTAACAGTGTTATTCGGCAGTTCATGATCTTGCTTGCGTCCTTAATTTACCGTCGTGCGGTCAAAATTTCTTTTTAAGCACCGCGCCAGTCGTTGCGGACGTGACGAGATTTTGGTATCTGAGCAACCAGCCCGACGCATTGGAATCCTTGGGACGCAGTTTTTTGCGACGCGCGTCGAGCATTTTTGCGGGAACGTCCAGAGTGAGTCTGCCGTTGGGTATGTCTATCTTGATAACGTCGCCGTCGTTGACGAGCGCGAGCTTGCCGCCTTCCGCCGCTTCGGGGGAAACGTGTCCGATCGCCGCGCCGCGCGTAGCGCCCGAAAACCGACCGTCGGTAACGAGCGCGACTTTTTCGTCCATGCCCATGCCGACGAGCGCGGCGGTGGGTGTGAGCATTTCGCGCATGCCCGGTCCGCCCGCAGGTCCTTCGTAGCGGATAACTATCACGTCGCCTTCCTTGATGCGTCCGTCGTAGATCGCGGACACCGCGTCCTCTTCGCAGTTGAAGCAACGCGCTTTGCCGGTGAACGTAAGCATCGAAGCGGATACCGCCGAGCGCTTTACTACCGCTCCGTCCTCCGCGAGATTGCCGCGCAAAACGGCAAGTCCGCCGACGGGGGATACAGGGTCGTCTATCTTGCGGATAACGCTCGTGTCCGTCACGTGCGCGTGTTCGTAATCGTCGGCGAGCGCGCAACCGTGAACGGTATGCGCCGAGCCGTCTATGAGATTGCGCTTTGCAAGCTCGTGCAATACCGCGCACACGCCGCCCGCGAGATGCAGGTCCTGCATGTCCTTATCGGATGCGGGCGAGAGCAGGCACAGGGTGGGCGTTTTGTCGGATATCTGTTGTACGAGATCGAGATCGAGTTTTATGTTGCATTCGTCGGCTATTGCGAACAGGTGGAGCAGCGTATTGGTGGACGCGCCCAACGCCATATCGAGAGTGAGCGCGTTTACGAACGCGCGTTTTGTCATTATCATGCGCGGCGTTACGGCGTCGCGAACAAGCTCGCATACCGCCGCGCCCGCGCGCTTGGCAAGCCGTACGCGTTCCGCCGATACGGCGAGCGCCGTGCCGTTGCCGGGGAGCGCCATGCCCAAAGCTTCGCACAGACAGTTGAGCGAATTGGCTGTGTACATGCCGCAACAACTGCCGCAACCGGGGCAGGCGACGTTTTCCAGCTCGTCCAGCTCCGCGCGGCTCATCGTGCCGTTGTTGACCGCGCCTATGCCTTCGTACATGGACGAAAGCCCGACCTTTTTGCCGCGGAATATCCCGCTCAGCATAGGTCCGCCCGAAACGAATATCGACGGTATGTTGACGCGCGCCGCGCCCATGAGCATGCCTGGAACTATCTTGTCGCAGTTGGGTACGAATACCGCGCCGTCGAACGCGTGCGCGACGAGCATTGTTTCCACGCTGTCGGCTATAAGCTCGCGCGACGGCAACGAGTAGCGCATGCCCGCATGTCCCATCGCCAGCCCGTCGCAAACGCCTATCGCGGGTATGACTACCGGCGTGCAACCGCCAGCATATACGCCCGCCTTTACCGCGTCCGTTATGCGGTCGAGATGCGCGTGACCGGGTACTATCTCCGACTTGGCGGAAATGATCGCGACGATGGGCTTTTCAAGCTCTTCGTCGGTCAAGCCCAACGCTTTGAGTAATGCGCGGTGCGGCGCTTTTTCCATGCTCGAACACAGTTCTTGTGACATATTACACTACCTTGTTTAACCGTATTTTACGTTATTTTTATACCGATATTTTACCATGAAAATATCGTTTTGTCAATGTGTAGCGTCAAAAAAAGAGCGTCAAACACACGGTTTAACGCTCTTTTACGGTATTTTTCGGAGTTTTGCCGACGTTTACAGTATGAACGGGATATTGTTTTCGTAGAAGAACTGCTGAACGGCGGGGATCTGTACCGAGATCGCGCTCGCTATAAGGAAGGCGGTTATCACGATAAATACTATTTTGAGTATAAGGCTGTTCGTCCAACAACATGCGTTGTACATGATAACTATAAACATCAGGCACAGCACGATCGTGCGGATTATATCGACCGCTCTGAGCGCGCCGTCGGGTACGCTCTGGTATACCATTATCCATTTGATGGCGATGATCACGGCGTACAGGCATATTACCAGCACCGATAAAAGATGGTCGATTTTTCTTTCTTTACTGCTCATTTTTACCTCCGCAGGAATTGTATACCCGAATTATATACCCGCTTTATTAAAACGTCATGTAACTTACATTAGAATAAGATTAAAATTGCGCGCGAGGCGGGGCGCGAGCAGATCGCGGCGTTATGCGTCGTCGCGATCGTTTAGCTTGGATCCGCCGCGTTCGAGCGCGGTCAGTCCCGTGCGCGACAGTTCTATTATGCCGTAATCGCCGAGTACTTCGACAAACCCGTCGAGCTTGGACGGCTTGCCCGTCAGTTCGATGACTATGGAGTCGGTCGAAACGTCGATTATCTTGGCTTTGTATATGCGGCAAAGCGTTTCTATTTCGGCGCGTACGGATGCGGCGGCGCGTATCTTGACGAGCAACAGTTCGCGCTGAACGGCTCGGGACGGGGACAGTTCGCGCGTGCGCTTGCAGTCGGGCAGTTTGTCGAGCTGTAACACTATTTGTCCGAGCGTGCGCTCGTCGCCGCGTACGACGATGGTCATGCGCGAATAGGCGGGGTCTTCGGTAGCGCACACTGCGAGCGAGTCTATATTGAAACACCGTCGCGCGAACAGTCCGGATATGCGCGTCAGCACGCCGCTCTCGTTGGATACGAGCGCCGATATTATATGCGATCTTTCGGTTTTCGGTTGCATTTGCGTTACTCCGTTTTTTTGTTTGTTATTTCGGTTATGATGTCGCGCATGCCTTTGCCGGGCGGGATCATAGGCAGTACGAATTCGTCCTTGTCGATGACGCAGTCGACGACCGTCGTTCCGTCGCAGGCGAGCGCTTGTTCGACGGTTGCGCACAGTTGCGATCTGTCGGATATGCGCAAGCCCTTTGCGCCGAACGCTTGGGCGAGCATGACGAAATCGGTCTTTACGTCGTCGAGATCGGTACACGAATAGCGTTTGTCGTAAAACAGCGTTTGCCATTGCCGCACCATGCCGAGCGTGCGGTTGTCGAATACGAAAACCGTCAAAGGCACGCCCAGTCGCACGGAGGTCGCAAGCTCGTTGAGATTCATGTGGAACGAGCCGTCGCCCGTAAACAGTATCGCGCGCTTGCCCGTGCCTATCGCGCCGCCTATCGCCGCGCCCATGCCGAAGCCCATAGCGCCCAGTCCGCCGCTCGTCAGGAACGACCGCGGCGCGGTGAACGCGTATTCTTGCGCGACCCACATTTGATGTTGCCCGACGTCGGTGGCGACGATCGCGTCGCCCGCTTTGTCCGACACGCAACGTACGATATCGCGCGGCGACAGCTTGCCGCGGCAGGCGGGCAGGGGATATTCGGCTTTGAGCGCCGCATTGCGGTCGAGCATGCGCCTGTCCGTTTTTTGCCGCACCGCGCTTATGAGCGCGGCGAGCGCGTCGTTCACGTCGCCGCGGATATGCGCGTCGGTCTTGACGTTTTTGTCTATCTCGGTCGCGTCGATATCTATGTGCAGTATTTTGGCGTGACGGCAAAAGCTCGTGCGGTCGCCCGCGACGCGGTCGGAAAACCGCGCGCCGACGGCTATCACGAGATCGCTTTCGTTTATAAGTCGGGCTACCGACGCATGACCGTGCATGCCTATCATTCCCGCGTGATATTCGCTCGATCTCGGCACGGCGGACAGCCCCATGACGGACATCGCTATCGGCGCTTCGATACGTTTGGCAAAGCGCAAAAGCAGTTCGCCGGCGTTTGCCGAAACGCACCCGCCTCCCGCGTATATGACGGGACGCTCGGCGGCGTCGATCAGCTTAACGGCGTCCGTGATATCGGACTGTAACTGTATGCGGTGCGGCGGACGTACGGGTTGCGGCGAATATTCCGTGAGCGCTTGCTGTACGTCCTTGGGAACGTCGACGAGCACGGGACCCGTTCTGTCCGAGCGCGCGATGTAAAACGCGCGGCGCATTGCGTCGGGCAGGTCGGCGGCGTTCTTGACGATGAAGTTGTGTTTTGTTATAGGCATCGTTACGCCCGCGATATCCACTTCCTGAAAGCTGTCGCGTCCGAGCAGTCCGACGGGCACGTTGCCCGTTATCGCGACGAGCGGCACGCTGTCGAGATACGCGTCGGCTATGCCCGTTACGAGATTGGTTGCGCCGGGACCCGATGTTGCTATGACCACGCCGACTTTGCCGGTGGCTCTCGCGTAGCCTTCGGCGGCGTGCGCCGCGCCCTGTTCGTGCGCGGTCTGTACAACTGTGATCTTTGGTTCTTTGTAAAGCTCGTCGAACACGTCGAGTATTTGTCCGCCGGGATAGCCGAATACCGTCGTGACGTTTTGTTCGGTCAGGCATTTAACTATTGCCGCCGCGCCTTTTGTTTGCATAGATACGTCCTTGAATTCGCTGTTTTTGGATAATTATATATTATTAATAGGTTTTTGTCAATCGTTTATATTGTTGACTTTGCGCGCGGCGCGGTGTAAAATATCCAAAAAGAACGAGGAGCGTGTTTATGAAAGTATTAAGCAAGCAGAACAATTCGCACAACTGCATTATTTGCGGCATGGATAATTTCGCGAGCGTCAAAGCGCAGTTTTATAATATGGACGACGGCTCGGTGGGCGGGCTGTTCACTTTCCGTTCCGAACACCAAAGCTATCCCGGTCGGGTACACGGCGGGATAATTTCCACTATGATCGACGAGCTGGCGGGGCGCGTGCTGTGGACCGATTGCCCCGATAAAATAGCCGTTACAATGGATATTTCGGTCAAGTTCCGCAAGCCCGTGCCGTACGACGTGCCGCTCAAAGGGCGGGGCGTTTATACGCAAAAGCTGTCGCGCGCGTACAGCGCAAAGTGCTGGGTGCTCGATATGGATAACAACGTGCTTGCCGAAGGCGAAGCCAGATATTTGATAATGCCCAACGAGAAGATCACAGATGCGTCCATCGACGAAGAATTGGATATTTACATACCCGACGACGTGACGGAGATAGAGTTTGGGGAATAATTCGGAATTAGGAATTCGGAAATCGGAATTCGGAATTGATGACCCCTGCGGGGTGATTGAGTAATGTGCGGCTGACGCCTGGATCTCTCCGCTACGTGCGCAAAGCGCACTTCGGTCGAGATGATGGGGAATGTGATTTGGCTACTCTTTCTTATAATTGATAAATAGGAGAAGAAAAAGAGTTGTCGTTCTTTATATTAGGAAAGGTAGCCTACAACAAACACACCCATCATTTCGAGTGTAGCGAAAGTAAAAGCGGTATTAATTATTTGTTCGTAAGAACGTTTAACTGCAATAATAGAAAACAAAAGCTTCGCGTAGCCTTTGGCTACCGAGAAATCAAGGTGATCCGTCGCAATGCGAATTCTGAATTCGGAAAGCGGAATTCGGAATTGATGACCCCTGCGGGGTGAGTGAGTAATGTGCGGCTACGCCCGGATCTCTCCGCTACGTGCGCAAAGCGCACTTCGGTCGAGATGACAAACTCACTCTTTTGTCATCCTGAGCGAAGCGAAGGATCTAACTTTAAAAAAATAAGGATGAGATTGCCCACTGCGCTACGCTTGTTCAGAATGACAAGATAGTGTTTGCTTGCTTATTAAGAATAGCCTGCGTCGGGTATGAAGGACAAAAGAGTACTGCCGTAATTCTTAATCGATAATCATTACGCATGCCTAATTAAGCATTACTCTAAATTTTCATATCGCCGTGTTTTATCCAGCCGAATTTTCGCATAAGCTCGGAAACGCCGAGCGCGACCGCGGCGGGGACTATTATATAGCATACCGATACGGCGATAAGCACGTACCACCATTGCATGCCGTTTTGCATGGACGTCATGAACGTTTGGATAACGCCGACCAGCCCCGCAGTGCCCATGCCGCTGCCCGTAGCGTCGCACATTATCTTAAACGCCGCGGAAGCGAGCGGACCTGCCACCGCCGATGCGGCGACGGCGGGCAAAAGTATTCTCGGGTTTTTACCGAGATTGGGAATTTGCAACATGCTCGTGCCTACGCCTTGCGAAACGAGCCCGCTCCAACGGTTTTCGCGGAAGCTCGCTACGGCAAAGCCTATCATGTGCGCGCAACACCCCGCGCACGCCGCCGACGCGCCTATGAGCGCGTTTTGCATGAGTTCCGGCGTGTCGATGAGCGGCGAAGTGAATATCATCACGCCGAACGCCGCGCTCGAAGTGGGCAGGGTCAACAGCAAGCCCATTATCACCGATACGAGAATGCCGAACGTTACAGGCTCCCAGCCGATAGCCATGGACACGCCTTTGCCGAACAGCGCGAACAGTATGCCGAACGGTATGCCGAGCGCGATCGCGCCCGCCGTTCCCGAAATTATAGCGACGAGCGGCACTATTATTATGTCGACGGGCGTTTTGCCTTCGACGAACTTGGCGATCTCTATCGCGGCGACCGCGCCCGCAAACGCGCCGACGGGATCGCCGATCGTTATGGACGGAGCCGCCGACGCGCCGTAAATATGCACGCCCGACATTGCGAAGATATTAGTGATGTTGGCGCCGATCATGCCCGCGACCGCCGCCGAAAAGCTTGTCAGTTTTTTGGCTTTAAGACTGTGCGCTATGCCGACGCCTATGCCCGCGCCCATAAGCAGTTTGCCGACGTAGCCTATGTAGTCGACTATTTTTCCGAACGCGTTGTCGCCGCACAGCTTGCCTATCTGGCTTATTATCGTTCCGATTATGAGCGTGCAAAAAAGCCCGAGCGCCATGCCCGAAAACGCTTCTATAAAATAACGGTGCGCAAGGCTTTTCGCAATGCGCGCCGCGCGTTGCCGCTTGGTTTCCGCGACTTGCTTGTCCGCGGTTTCTTTCGTTTGAGTATTTTCGTTTTCGCGCACGGACATATCGATGCCCGTACTTTGTTCCGGCGGTTCGGTTTGTTGGACGTTATCCGTTTGTTCGTTCATATTTACTCCGCAATGTTTGTTGGAATAATTATACGCTTTTTTGCCGTACAATGTCAATCGCTCGGGAGCGGCGTTGTAAAAAATGTGCGCAAACCGCCTGCGTCGCGCTCGCTCGAAAAAATCGAAAAAATTTTTGGAAATGTATTGACAAATCAATGATCGAGTATTATAATGACAGTAAATAATGAAATTATCGGGAGAGTTTCGTATTTATTATGTGTCTTGCAGGCAACGATCGGAGTAAACGGGATAATGAGAAATAGGATCGCATTTAAGAGCGTATCGCTCGGAATAGCGACCGTTTTGCTGTTTTCCGTACTTCTTTGTGCGTGCGGATCGGTTTCAAACGATAATGAGTCGTCGGACGTGACGGTCGAGATAAGCCAAACTTCATGCGAAGTAACCGCATGGGGGGGGGTATGCTTATTGTTTGCCGCGGCTTCCGACGGATCGGAAATAGAGTGGTCGAGCAGTAACGAAACGGTTGCCGTCGTATCCGACGGCGAAGTGACGGGCAAAGCGCCCGGGCAGGCGAGCATAATCGCTTCCTCCGGAGCGGCGATAGCCATATGTATAGTAACGGTCAAGGGTGACGGCAACGTCGACGAGCCGAGCATACCCGAACGACCGAGCGTTAAAATAACCATAAGCCATACTTCCGCGACAGTGGAGGTGGGGGCTGTTTTTGCTTTGTACGCATCTGCGTCTGACGGGTCGCAGATAGTGTGGAATACCGCCAATCATTCCGTTGCTACCGTTTCCGACGGCTTGGTGACGGGCAGGGGCATCGGCTCTACAAACATATTCGCTACGTCCGGTACGGCGGTCGCCAAATGCACGGTAACGGTAACTCCGTCGCGCGATCCGTCGTCGAGCGATCCGGAGATCGCCGCGCCGAGTGGATATTCGCTCGTTTGGCACGACGAGTTCGACGGCGATTCTCTCGATATGACCAAGTGGGGATATCAAGTCGGCAGACGCGACAGCTATAACGGCGCGGTCGGTCCCGATGCTTGGGGCAACAGCGAGCTTCAATATTATACGGACGGCGGAAACGTGAGCGTTTCCGACGGCACGCTTAAAATAACCGCAAAAAAGGAAAGGGCGGGCGACGCCGATTATACGTCCGCTCGTATCGTCACGCGCGATAAAGCCAACTGGACGTTCGGCTATATGGAAGCGCGCATGAAAACGCCGACGGGCAACGGTATGTGGCCGGCGTTTTGGATGTTGCCGCAACCCACGGGCGACAACGGGACCAACAACGAGTACGGCGGTTGGGCGGCAAACGGCGAAATAGATATAATGGAAGCCAAGGGCAGGCTCGGCAACGTTGCGGACACCACATTGCATTTCGGCGGAGCGTGGCCGCAAAACAAATATTTGACGAAATCGACTACACTGTCGTCGAGTACCGATCAATGGCACACCTACGCAGTCGATTGGACTGCCGAGTATTTGGCTTGGATCATTGACGGCAAAGAGGTTTTCAGGCTGAACAACGATCAATGGTACAGCGATGCGTCGAGTTCCGCGAGCGCGCCGTTCGACAAGCCGTTTTACATAATTTTGAATCTCGCCGTCGGCGGCACATACGATCCCGCCGGAACTAACGCTTTTCTTGCGGCGGACGATTTTACGCAAGCGACTATGCAGGTGGATTACGTACGGGTATTTAAAAAGCTGAAATAATTTCGGAGCAACAAGCCTTAAAGCTTTTGTTTATATTTGTTTAGGAGGATATGATGAAAACAAGGACAAAACTCATGACCGTTTTTGTTGCGGTTATACTGAGTATGACTGCGGCGCTATGCCTTATCGGTTGCAACGGCGGCAATGCACTCAACATTTCCAAGACCGAGCTTACCGTAGCGGTAGGCGGCAGCGCAACGTTGACCGCGTCGCTCGACGGCTCGGACGAAAAAGCGGAGTGGTCGATCGACAACGACGAGATCGCGAAGCTTCTCACGATAGGCAAGCTTTGTTCGGTCAAAGCGCTCAAAGAAGGCACGGCTACGATAACCGCGCGGATAGGCGATTATACCGCCACGTGCGCGCTTACCGTAGTTCCCGACAATACCGAGACGGTAAAGATATTCGACGGTGAAACGGAAGTGTCCGAGATCTCGGTAGAATACGGCGCGGGCAAGGCTCTTACCGCTGTCGCGTCGCAGGGCTCGGCGTTGACTTGGAGCTCGTCCAATAACTACGTCGCTACCGTGGAAAACGGTCAAATAACGTCGGTGCGTCCCGGTACGTGCGTTATAACCGCGCAGGTAACGCCGTCGGTAAAGGCGGACGTTAAAGTTAACGTCGTTCCGACCGACGGCATGGATTATTACGCGTTTACATATGCCGACGCGGCGGGCAACAAGGTCGGCGACGTCGAAGGCTCGGAAAACGCCGAGAACGATAAGTTCTATTATTGGTCGAGCAAGTTCGCATGGGGCTTTCAGGAGATAGTGGTCGATTACGCCGACTATATAGACGGCGTGGCGGCGTTCAAGTACACCTGCGATTACGACAAGGGCGTGTATTACGGCTTCCAGCTCAATTACAAAAACAGCAAGCACCAAGTAAACAAATATTACAAGCTCACCGCAAAGATCAATGCGGAGGACGAATATCTCGTAACGCTCAACGGCACGGTGCTCACGCTCGCCAAAGGCGATAACGACGTTACCGTGTTTTACAAGTATACGGGCGAAACGTCGTCGTTCAATCTCGTCATGGGCACAAACGACGGGTCTAATAACGGCAACGGCACGACCGTGCAAAACGCGTGCGTCGCTATCACCGATATCGCGTGGGAAGAGTTTACTCCCGTCGCGCTCGCTACGCCGTCGTTCGAGATAGTCGACGGAACGGGCGATAACGAAGGTAAAAAGGTGCTCGATATAACCGATACCAACCCCGACGGCGCGGTCAAGGAATACCGCATGAATTTCTACGGATCGGACAACGTCAAACAGCGCGTCGCCGTCGTCGAGAACGGTGCGGCGTTCGATCCGACTTATCTCGAAAACGGCACGTACACCGCAAAGCTCGTCGCGTATCCCGCCGACATGAGATACACGGTATCGGCGGAGACCGACGGAGTGGAGATCGCGGCGAATAACGAGAACGGCGCTGTCTACGAAATGCAAAACAACGGCGTGCGTCCCGCGACGGAATTCATAGGTCAGTGGTCTTACTGGTCGTCCGATTGGGTAACGTGGGAGACCAAATCGTATGCAAACGGCGTGCTTACCGCGGGCTTCGGCAACAATAAGGGCAATTGGTACGATACGCAGTTATTCTATAAAAACCCGTATGACGAGGACGGCAAGATCTATCGTGCGGCGCTTAAAATAACCGCGCCCAAGACGGGCAGAGTAACGATCAACGGCGACGTGGTCACGCTCGAAGAGGGCATGCACGATTACGACGTAGTTTACCGCGCCGACGGCGGGCAGTCCATACAAATACTGTTCGGCGTTAACGGCGAAAACAGCAAACAGGAGATAACCGACGGACCCGTAACCATAAAGATCGAGTCCTGCGAGCAGGTAACGCCCGGCGTACTCGCCGCGCCTACGTTTACGGTAGAGGACGGCACGGGCGATAACGACGGCAAAAAGATCGTCAACATTACCGATCCCAACGGCGACGGCACGGGCAGCTATACGCTCGGGTTCTTTGCCGAAGGCATGGATAAACCGCGCTATACCGTTGCGGTCGAAAACGGCGGCGCGATCGATACGTCCAAGGTCATCAACGGAAAGTATGTGCTTCGCGTAAGAGCCAATCCCAAAAATCTCATGTTTGTACAGTCCGAATGGTCGGGTGGATTAAACTTTACCGTCGATAATCCGGGCGGCGTCAGGTACGACCTTGATACCGTGTTCGCCGCAGGCGACGCGATCGAAAACCCCGGCATCTGGGGCATCTGGGCGGCGCAGGCGGCTTGGTGGATCGAAGGCGGCGTTGCAGCCACGATCAATTCGGCTACGTACGACAACGGCACGATAACCGTCGACTTCAAGCTCAAAGGCGGGGATAAAGATTGTACCTACGGTTTGCAGGTCAACTACGTTAATCCCGAATATACGCAGGGTACGTCGTATGCGTTCGATATTGTTTCCACCGCCGATATCAAGATCAACGTCGAAGCGGGCGGATGGAAAACTCAACAGCTCACGGCTGACGAAACACGGCATTTCGTGGGCGGCGGCGACAACAGCTTCTATCTGCAAGTCAACGTTGCGGCTAACGAAGAGATAAATGCGGTGATCACAATAACGAATGTCGAGTGGGGCAATTTCCAACCCGATCCCGTCGAACCCGATCCCGTCGAGCCGGACAATCCCGATGTACCCGACGGCGCGACCGCTATCGAGTACACGTCCATGCAGGATGCAGCGAGCCATAAAGACGAATGGCGTTATTGCAACACAAACGGCGCCGGCGCTAAAACCGCAACTGTGGAAGCGTGCTATATACAGGACGGCGAAATACACATCAAGCACACTGCGATAAGCGCAGACTGGACGAGTATGCAGTTGTTCTACCACATGTCGGCGGGCAAGCAAAAATGCGATCTTACGTTCAAACTGCATTCGTCCGTTGCGGGCAAGATAACGATCAATGCGGGCGGATATAAAGTGGTGGATATAATTGCCGGTGATAACGAGATCTCCGTCGAGTTCGAGGGCGCTATGCTCGGTATAGTGTTCGGCGTGTTGGATCAAGCTCCGCTTTCCGGCGAGTTTGTGATAAGCGATATAGCGTACAATCAAATAACCGCCGTCAAGCTCGCCGCGCCGTCGTTCGAGTACGACGCGGATACGGGCGTGATAACGATCTCCGATCCCAACGAGAACGGACCGAAAAAATATAAAGCCAATTTCTACGATTCGGAAAACAAGCTTGTTAAATCGGCGAACGTGGAAAACGGTGCGGCGCTTCTTACGAGCGGACTCGAAGTCGGCACATATACCGTAAAACTCGTCGCGATCTCGGGCGGCAGCGAACGCTTTACCGATTCCGACGAATCGGAGGACGTCGCCACCGTCACCGTAGAAACAAAGAGCAACAAAGAGCCTGTGCAAACGGGTACAAATGCGGACCTGGACGCGAATTTGGACAAATGGTTGCTTTGGGTATTGGGCGATACGACTACGACAGAAAAGTGCGAATACGATACCGAAGAAAAGACGATAACGCTTAAATTCTCGTATAAGAATGAAAACGTTACGCCTTTCGACGTGGTGCGCTTGATATACCGTCAAAACCCGCCTACGCAAAAGAAGTATTTGAGAATGCAGGTGACCGTCGAGCATGATTGCTATATCACATCCATTGTCGGCGGAAATAAAGAGATAACGCTAACGGCGGAGAATAACGGTACCGATATTTACTTGCCGTGCGTAGGACCCGATGTCTGGTTTGCAATGGGCGGCGTGAGCAATCCGACGGCTTCCAACATCGCAGATCAAACGATAATCATCAAGATCGTCGAATTTACCGATACCGTGCCTACGACAAAGCTCGCCGCGCCGTCGTTCGAGTACGACGAAGAAACGGGCGTGATCACGCTTACGGACACCAACGAGAACGGACCCAAAAAGTACAAAGCCAACTATTACAAAGGCGAAACGCTCGTAACTTCGCTCGACGTAGTAAGCGGCGAGGCGTTGCCCACTAACGGTTTGGACGTAGGCGAATACACGGTCAAGTTCGTAGCGGTGGCTAACGGCGTACTCGGTTTGGCGGATTCGGACGAGTCGGAAGAAACCTTGACGCTTAACGTAGAGACCAAAAACACCAAAACACCGTTGACTTCGGTCAATAACGACGGTGAAGATCTTAACAACAACCGCGATAAATGGGTGATATGGGCGCAACACGTAGACGTGAGCGAAAGCACATACGATACCGAAACGGGTACGATTACCGTATCGTATACTTACCAAAACCCCAATGACAAACCTTGGTATTCCGTTAGGATATTGTACCGTCAGACGGCTCCGCCCAAGAGATATATCAAATTTACGATCAATGTCGAACAAGCAGGCGTTTACACGATCAACAATAAAACATATAATCTCGAAGCGGGCGATAACGAGTTGTATGTCGAAACATTGGGCACCGATGTGTTTATAGTGCTCGGCGAAATGAATGTTAATCCCGGACGCGACGCGCAAACGGTCACGATATCGAACATCGAGTTTACCGATACCGCGCCGCCGTCGGACGAATGATGCTGTAACTAAACAAATACGGAGACGAAAATGAAGTTAAAGATAAAGTTCGGCACGAAGCAAATAATACTTACTTGTGTTGCGGTCGTGCTTATAGTTGTACTCGCGTTGGTCAATTATTTTCTCGATTATTACTCGCTTATCATACACAGGTTTTTGGCGGGAGATTCGGTCGACGTGACGCAGGGCGAAGTGGCGGATGCGCTTACCGTCGCCGACGAGAGCGTTCGCGAGGTCGCGGGCGAAAGCATGGTATTGCTTAAAAACGAAAACTACTTGCCCAAGAAAGACCTGAAAAAAGTCAATCTGTTCGGATACGGTTCTACCGACGGCGGATTTTTGCTCACGGGCGGCGGATCGGGCGGAACTACCATTCTCGATACCGACGCCAAGGGCAATCCGCGGATCAAGGTCGACCTTACCGACGCGTTCAAGGAAGCGGAGATAGAGTATAACGCCGAGCTTATCGCGGCGTACGAGAGTTTCAGCGACGTCGACGCGGACTACCGTTCGGGCGGTTCGACTAACGCGTACGTCGCGGCGAGCATGGTCAATCCCGGCGAAAGCTTTTATACAGCCGAGCTTATGAGCAAAGCCAAAGCGTTCTCCGAAGTGGCTGTGGTCACGCTCAGTCGTTGGGGCGCGGAAAACGTGGATATGTCCGCCGGCGGCGAGCTCAAAAATACGGGCTCGTATAAAGACGGCGCGTATCTCGCGCTCACGACGGAAGAAAAAGCCATGCTGGACAAACTGCGCGACAACGAGTTCGACGTCATCGTTTTGTTGAACGTTTGCAACAATATGGAGCTCGGATTTTTGGAAGAGTACGCCAATATAAAGGCGTGCCTGTTCGTCGGCATACCCGGGCAGTCGGGCGCGGCGGCGATACCCAAAATTTTGCGCGGCGACATAAATCCGTCGGGCAAGATGAGCGATATACTTCCGTATTCGTACCGCGAATACGATCCGACGTATCTCAATGCGACCAAATCGGGCAACGATCTGGTCTATCAGGAAGGGATATATTTCGGCTATAAATGGTACGAAACGGCGGACGCCGACGGGTATTTCGATGAAATAACGCGCGGCGACAAAACGGGCTACGATGCGGTCGTGCAGTATCCGTTCGGTCACGGGCTTTCCTACACTTCGTTCGAGTGGAGCGTCGTCGATTGGAACGGCTTTACGGGCGGGTTCGATCCCAACAAAACCTACGAGATAAAAGTAAAAGTCGCCAATACCGGCGACGAGCCGGGCAAGGAAGTAGTTCAGCTTTACGGTCACGCGCCTTATAAGGCGGGCGGCATAGAAAAAGCGGAGCGCGTGCTTTTGGATTTTGCCAAAACGCCGTTGCTGTATCCCGACAGTCAAAAGGGCGAAGGCAAGCCAAACAGCGCCGAAGTCGTTTTGAGCTTTACGGGCTACGATCTCGCTTCGTACGACGCGTACGACAAAAACAGCAACGGATTCAAGGGTTACGAGCTGGAAAACGGCGAGTACGTAATAAGCGTTATGTACAACTCTCACGATGCGTTCGAGTCAAAGACGGCTACGCTTTCGAGCGGCGTCAGGTTCGAGAACGATCCCGTGACCCGCAAGCCCGTCGGCAATCTTTTCACCGCCGACAAAGCGTATGCGAATTGTCCAATCGACGGCAGTACGGCGTACGCGAGTCCGATAGACTATCTGTCGCGCGCGAATAAGTTTGCCAACTACCCCAAGGCTTCCGCCGGCACGAGTAAGGACAGTGTTGTCAACGCCGCGGTCGGTTACGATTACGACGGATATAACAATGCCGACGTCAAGAATTATTTGTACGGCGAGGACGTTGGGCTTTATCTCGTTCAAGCAAAGGACGGCGAAAGCAGTAAGCGCGCTACCGCCGCGCAGTTGAGCGGCGACGATACGACTGTCGAACTCGAATTCAACAAGGATCTCGTTAACGAGCTTCTCGATTACGACAACGACGAGATCTGGAATATTTTTCTCGATCAAATGACGCGCGACGAGATCAAAAACCTGATAGGCAACGGCGGATTCCGCACCGTCGAGGTGTACAGCATAGGCAAGCCGCGTTGTACGGATAAGGACGGTCCCGCAGGGTTCAACAATAACGTCACCGAGGCGGGCAAGGCGAGCTCGTACACGCTTTGGCCGAGCGAATCGCTCATCGGGTGCAGTTTCGACAAGGCGCTCGCAAAAAAAGTGGGCGAGGTACAAGGCGACATCGCCAAAGCCATGGGCGTCAACGGCTGGTACGGACCCGGCGTGAACTTGCACCGCTCGGTGTACAACGCGCGTAACTACGAGTATTACAGCGAAGATCCCGTACTCAGCGGCAAGCTTGCCGCCGAAACGATAATCGGCGCGAAAAACAAAAACCTGTATTGCTATCTCAAACACTTCGCCGTGAGCGAAGCGGGCGTCAATCCCAAAAACGTCAATACGTGGTTGACCGAGCAGACAATGCGCGAAAGCTACCTACGCGCGTTCGAGATCGCGGTCAAGCTCGGCAATGGCAACGCGATGATGAGCGCGTTCAACCGCGTCGGCGCGACGCTTGCGGGATACAATCATGCGTTGCTAACCGACGTGTTGCGCACGGAATGGGGCTTCAACGGCAGCGTTATAACCGACTGGTTCGAGGGTAGGGGGTACATGGACGACTTTACCGAAGGCGTGCGCGCAGGCAACGATCTGTGGCTGGGCGGCACGACCGAAAAACCCGCCGATCTCGATCTGAATAAGCCCGACGTCGCTTACGCCGCGCGCAAAGCGGTCAAGAACATAATCTACACCTATATCGTCACCAACGCCGAAGGCGGTTCGGTCAAGGTGAACGCCGAATCCAAATCGGGATTGTTCATCGCGTTGTGGGCGATAATAGACATACTGCTTATCGGCGGCATAGCGTGTTGCGCGGTGTTCTTCTTTATAGATCCGCGTAAAAAGACGCCCGCCGCGCAGAGCGTCGGCGACATAAACGGCGGGAACTGTAACGATCCGCCCGCGCCCGACGTTAACGACCCGACGAGCGATGTGGCGTCCGAGTCCGCCGAAGCCGACGCGACCGACAACGGCAAACCCGACTGAAAAGCAAATATATAGGATACGACGTAACAAAAACCGCGGCATGATAAATGTCGCGGTTTTTTGTGCGTTTTGGTGCAAAAGATCGTGCTGCGAGCAAAGCGGATTGAGCGTCGACGCGCAAAGAAACGGCGAAGGATCGCGTCAAAAACGTCGCGAACCCTTGACACGGGGGGGGGGGTAATATGCTATACTTGTTAAATGTGATATTGCGCGTTGTGCGATAGGGTTCGTGGTGGTGAAATGACGGTGTGCACTTGTGTGCATAATATGAACGGCGCTATATACGTAAACGAAACGGAGGAGCTTTTTTCGTTAAATGCTTAAAGTGGTTTTGGTGGAGGATAACGTCGAGGCGATGGAAACGGTCAAGGCGTATCTCGAAAGGTATTCCGAAGAGAACGGCTTGCAATATCGGTTTACTTGGTTCGATAATCCGATAAACTTTTTGACGAAGTACAATCTCGATTACGACGTTATTTTTTTGGATATACAAATGCCCAATATGAACGGCATGGATCTCGCGCACAAGATCCGCGAAAAGGACGACGCCGTGCCGCTGATCTTTATCACCAACATGGCGCAGTTCGCGATAAAGGGTTACGAGGTCGGCGCGTCCGACTTTATAGTCAAGCCCGTATCGTACTATGATTTTTCGTTGAAGTTCGAGCGTGTCGTCAAAAAGCTCGTCAAGCAGTCCGACGAGATAAGGATAGCCGTGAGCTCGGGCGGGTCGACCAAATACGTGCTCGCGCGCGACGTCATGTACGTGGAGGTTTTAAAGCATAGATTAAAGTACTATACCGCGGACGGCGAGTACGACGCGTCGGGCAGTCTGTCCAAAATGCAGACTTTGCTCGAACCGCTCGATTTCGTGCGGTGCAATAATTATTGTTTGGTCAATCTGAGATACGTTTTCGGCGTAAAGGGCTACACGCTAACCGTGTTTACGGGGCGCGGCGACGAAAAGGTCGATCTCGTTATCAGCCAGCCGCGGAAAAAAGAGTTTATGCAAAAGCTCAACGACTATTACAGGCGAAACGGATAGAGCAAAGCGAGCGACGCGGGAAACGGCGGCGCGCACGTTGATCGCCGTCGGGTTATCGGGCGCGTCGACTCATGACATGGAAAAATGACGCAATTCGAGTTTTACAAATCGTTTCAGTTCGTGCTGGAACTCATACTCGCGGAAACGCTGTATGCGTACAAACTGCCGCGGCGGTCATACTTTGCACTGCGGCTCGTCGGCGCGCTCGCGGCGCTTTTCGGGTTTTCGTATTTATTTCCCGTGCTTAGCAACAGCGCGCTGTACTGCTCGTTTACGTTTTTGATGATATTCACGGTGTCGGTATTGCTCGCGAAGTTCCTGTTTAAAGAAACGTGGATGACTATCATATTTTGCTGTCTTGCGGGCTATACGACGCAGCATCTCGCGTACGAGCTGTACACGCTCATGGTGACTTCGACCGGCGCGAATACCGAATCGCCGATGGGCTTTTACGGTTCGGACAAGATAACGTTTTTCGATAATCAGTTTTTGGTCGCCGTATACATGTTTGTGTATATCCTTACATACTGCGCGTGCTTTTTCCTGTTCAGCGAAAAGATCCCGCGCAGCGAGTCCGTGCAGTTCAAAACGGCGTTCATGTTTTGCGGCATAGTGTTTATTCTGGTGATAGATATTCTGCTCAATGCGGTGATCGTGTATTATCTCGCCGACGACGACAAACCGTTGTACAAGATAATAATGTGCGTTTACAATATTTTGTGTTGCATAATCGCGCTGTATTTGCAGTTTGAAGTGGCGCTCAAACGCAAGCTCGAAGACACGCTCGACAGGGTGGAGCAGATGTGGCGGCAAGCCAAAGAGCAGTACGCCGTGTCAAAAGAGAACGTCGAAATGATAAACGTCAAGTGTCACGACCTTAAACATCAGATCCGCACGTTGCGCAAAAGCGGCGACATCGATCCGCAAGCGCTCGCCGAGCTTGAAAAACGAATATCCATTTACGATTCCGCCGTAAAAACTGGCAATCCCGCGCTCGACATAATCCTGTCCGAAAAAAGCTTGATCTGTACGAAGAACAATATCAAGCTCAGTTGTATAGTGGACGGGGAAAAGCTGGGGTTTATCAAGGAAGAAGATATATACGCGCTGTTCGGCAATATTATCGATAACGCCATCGAGGCGGTGACCGACGTCGAAGAGAGCAAGCGCGTCATCAGTCTGTCGGTAAAAACCGTCAATAATTTTTTGACTATCCGCGCCACCAACTACTTCGATCACGAAATAAAATTCGTCGGCGGCATGCCCGAAACGCGCAAGGCGGACAAACGCTACCACGGCTACGGTTTGAAGAGCATCAAGTATATTTGCGAGCATTACGGCGGCGAGCTGACCGTCGCGGCGGAAAACAACGTGTTCGACTTGTCTATTCTGTTCGGACTGGGGTGAGAAGGGAATTCGGAATTAGGAATTCGGAAAGCGGAATGCGGAATTAATGACCGCTACGCGGTGAGAGAGTAATGTGCGGCTACGCCTGGATCTCTCCACTACACTCGCTTTGCTCGTTTCGGTCGAGATGATGGGGTGAGTGGAACAGCTTTGCTATACTTTTTATATTGAGAAAATAGAGTGCAAA
>CAMSYM010000005.1 GCA_947066105.1 uncultured Clostridia bacterium | reverse complement strand
GTGGCGGTAGCGTGCGTGCTGTGCTTGGACGTTTCCAAGCCCGTCGACGTCAACGATGTCGGATCGGGCGAGGTGAGCACGTCTGTCAATAAATCTTTGACTTCTGCGGGAACGTACGATTATACGTCTGCCGGAGCTATAAATAACAGCGATACGATATCGATGGCATATTGTAACGGGTATTATACTGTTAAATTACCGCAAGGAACTTATAAATTAGAAGTTTGGGGCGGTCAAGGCGGCGGTAAGAGTACGACTGTCTACGGTGGCTACGGCGGCTATACGTATGGTCAAATCGAATTTTCGACTACTACGACGGTGTATGTTTATCCGGGCGGCGCGGGCGGTTACGGTTCTACTGCCAGAACGAGCGCTTTTAACGGCGGCGGTGCGGTCACGGCGGGACACCCCGGCGGCGGCGGCGGTGGAGCTTCGCATATTGCAACGGCAAGCGGGAAGCTTTCTGCGTTAGGTTCGGGAAATAACAATATATTATTGGTTGCCGGCGGCGGCGGCGGCGTAGGCTGTAACTGTGCCAGTACGACGTCTAAACCGGGGAAAGGCGGCGGCGGTCATGCGGCAGGAACCGATGCTCTTACTTCGCACCACTATACCAATCGCGGAGGCGGTTACGGCGGTAGTACCGGTGGCGGCGGTCGCGGCGGCGCCGGCAACGGCGCGGGTTCCGGCAGTTTCGGTTTGGGCGGCAATCAAACTACAAGCAATTCGACAACCGGCGGCGGCGCTGGCGGCGGCGGCTATTTCGGCGGCGGCGCTGGCGGAGCGGACTATCCGAGTTATAGGGATAACGACGACGGTTCCGGCGGCGGCGGTAGCGGATTCGTAAATAAAAATCGTATTAAAAGCGGTACATACGGCGGAACTACTGGCGCTTGGGGCGCGGCGTCGGCAACTGCTTATGCCGGTAAAGCGGTCATTACCGCAATAAACGTCAACCAACCGCCTAAAACAAAGAACGCAACGATAGCATTGTTTGCGCGCGGAACGGGAGCTAAGGCTATAAACGCGAGCGATATCGCGACCGATCCGGAAGGAACGAGCTTATACTTTACCAACGGAACGGCGAGCAATCTCGATGCGTTTACGACGACTGCAAATACGGGATTGTACTACAATTCGGCATGTACGTCGCTTGCGACCAAATATTTCGATTGGAGCTGGGCGAGTACATCGCAGTTAAAGATCACGAATGTTAAGCTATATCCGCGGTCCGGCATAGACGGCAGTACGGCAAACGGCAGTATAAAGTTGTATGCGCGCGTTCGCGACAGTTACGGATCTAATACTCAGCACGGTTGGTCTGTAATATCGTTTACCGTTACCGTTCCCGTAAACAGCGTTGCGCCGCGAGCGACTACCAATCCTATCACCGTATCGGCGGGCGGGGATTACTCGTATATTCTCGGTAACTCCAATACCGCTACCGCGCCGGAAGTCAACGCTACTCCGCAAACGCTGTATAACCCGCTCGGCACGGGTAGATATACGGCTATTTTAAGCAATTCGTTAAGACTCGGTACGTCGTTCACGGTGAAAGCGTCCGAGCTTATAGGAAGCAAGTATGCGAGCGACAAAGCGATCATAGCGCTTAACAGCACGACCGCAATTACAGGCAGTTCGCGCAAATTCCGAATAAAGGAATACGACGGAAATACCAATAGGGTAACGGCATACAACACAAGTAAAGTGTTGATATCCAACACGTTCGATCAAATAACGATAGAATGCTTGACTCCCGATCCCGGTTATAAAGTATTTTCGGTCACGCTTTATATAGTCGAGCCGACCACTGCTTACGGCGCGTCGTATCCAAACGTCGTAGCCGGTTGCAGTACGATAAACATAGATATAGTGTTCAAAATGGACAATACGCGTCCCGTTTTGAAAGACACTTCGAGCGTTGCGCCGTCGGTCACTCTCGATTGCATGCAATCGACCACCGTCAATTTAAATACATTCTTTAAAGACGCAGATACGCCCAACGGCATGACGGCGACCACGCACCAAATAAAAAGCGTTGTCGTTGCGTCGCGCGAGTACATTCAGCTCGACAAGTACGGTAATGTTGTATCCACCGTCAATTCTTCGGGAAACAACGCAAAAAAATCGTATTTCAATATCGTTCCCGGTTCGTCTGCGTTGTCTAAGGATATGACGTCAGACTCGTTGACGACGGGTATGCTCAAAGGTTCGGAATTTTCGACCGGATTCGAGTCGTGGTATATAAGCAACGGCGCGTCCAATACGGCGTTCGTTCAGTACGGAATAAACAACAACAATCTTACGCTCAATCTAACCGGATTGCGCGCGACGCACAGTATGTACAGTCAAACGCGCACGGCATCCGCGACGCGTATAGCGACGGGCGGTTCGACGAGCGCGGGCATCTCCGTCGGAGCTAACGGCGCGCAGGGCGGACTGAACGCGGGACATTTTTATATACTGATCAATATTTTGGATAAAAACGACTCGGCGGATACCGGTATTTGGTTGCCGCTCGGTATAACCGTCAATAACGGCGCGCCTACCGACATGTCCAAAGAGCGCAACGGCGCGGGTGCGAGCGTAATGCCCACGGCGAGCGGAATAGCGGGTAAGTCGTTCTATTTCACGCCTATGGGCATAACCGTCGACCGCGTAACGTATCCCGTCGGTCTGCGTATGGCAGACGGCGAATTGACGTCCGTCGATCTCCAACCGCTTGCCGCCGACCCCGATAACTTCTTTACCGCGAATATGCTCAACGGTTCGAGCATAGGCAGCGGCGGTGATAACGGCATACTCAACGAGCTTATAACGCTCACGTCGTCGGTAACGGAAGTGCAAGGTTCGGTAAACGGCAACAGCGGCGGCGAGTATTTTACCGTGTCCGAAGAACCGATATATATACCGCTCGCATATTTCGGCGGCAGGGTGCAAAGCTCCGTAGGAACGGTAATTACGGTCGGTTCTACGCAATACGTTCAGATCCGCGGACTTAAAATCACTCTCAACGGGTGGACGCATAACAGGTACCTGTATGCGACGGTCGGAGCGAAAGATTCCGCAAACGTATCGGTCACTGCGAATATAGCGATCAATGTATCTAACTCCGCGCCGACAAGCATTGTCGACACGAACAAGGTCGCAAAGATAAACTATTCGGAAAACGGCATGACGGTCGGTTCGTCGTATACGCCGTCGAGCGGCAATTCTGTCGCTACCGTCACGTATAATATCCCCATGCACTCGTCGGTAGTCGTCACGCCTTACGACCTTTTGACCGACGTCGATATGCGCGCGACTTATCCCGCGAGCGGCTTTACGCTCAACGGTTTGTCGGGGTTGTTCGATAATTCGACGCGAACGCTCAACGTCGACGCGACGCGCACCGAAAACGACGGGCGCAAGGTCGTTAAGGGCTTGGGCAACAGCTACAATACGCAAAACGGCGGTATCGATTACAGCTCGGAAGCGTATGTCGGCACGCTCAAACAAACGCTTGCGGGATTGCAGACAACGCGTACGTTCGATAAATTATCGACCGGCAATATGTTCAACTCCGCTCAGGAGCAAAAGAAGTCCACGTATGTCGACGGCTTGTTCTTCGAGCGCACTTCCGACGGCTCGACGCTCGACGGTTACACGTTCGATCCGTACGGCGGCAGTAATATAAACAGCTTTGCCACGCCGTCGATCGTTGGCGACGCGTTTGTATCGCATACGTTCGGCAGTTCGTTGAAGTTTACCGATAACAGCAAATATTATCTGGATTATATCATAATCACGGCAAACAGCCGCACGCAGGTCGGCGCGCCTGCCGAAATACTGCTCAACGTACGCGACCGTATGGGCGCGGGCGCATCCGGCGTATCGAGCGGCGTCACGACCATCAAGATAGTTATCAACGTTATCAACAGTTCGCCGCGCGTACAGCATCCCGATAAGATATACACGCTTACTACCGATCCTACCGACGGCAGTTCTTGGAACGTGGAAGATGCGAGCGCGGCTATTACCGTAAAGCCGTCCACGTTCGTCATCAATGCGTACAGCTTTACGCAGGAAGAAGAACTCAACAAAAACTTCCTTATCGACAACGAAGGCGATACCGTAATGTTCTTTACGGGCGAGCCCGTTGCGGTAATGGACGAGCAAGGCAATTCGGGCGACGGCAACGGCAATTATCTCGGCAGATATTTGAGCGTCGGTTTGACGTCGTCGCAATTGACTATAACAGCGCTCAACTCCACGCAAAGCATTCCCAAGCTGTACGTATATTTCTCGGTCACCGACGGGCGGTATAACGGTAACAAGCTCGAAACGTACCGTTGCAAGATACAGGTGGAAGTTCTCAACGCATTGCTCTCGGCGAACCACGACGAGGACGGCTTTGTAGATACTACGTTCGGTGACGGCGGCAGCGCCATGAATCTTTGGACTGTGGAATCGCTCGATCAAACGGATATATCGAAAACGCGTTATTTCGCGTCGAGCGATGCGGCTGTCAACGCGCTCAAAGGCGGCAGTATAAACGCGTCGTCCGATCAGATCAAAAAGCTGGTAGACGATACGGATGCGTTGCAAGGCGTTATACTTTCGCCGGTGCGTAGCTTCGGAACGAACATCGACGCTCAGCGCGGCTATTACAACGTCGATATCAATGCCGAAACGATAGACTATAAATCGATGATCCCGACCATAAGCACATTACAAAGCGAAGGAAACCCGGTCGCCGTTGTGATCGATCTGTTGCAAAGCGCAGGCGGCACTTCGCCTTTGAATAAATATTTCGATAACATTGACGATGCGATCGATATTATTTATTTTGTCGACGGCGTTGCTTACAGCGCAAAACAACTGAGATCGCCGGGCGATATTACCGTTCAGACAGATCACGCCAAATTCTTTGACGCGCAAGGCAGATGGATTGTAAAGGATTGGGCTGTTTCGGTAAAACCCAACAACGCCACGTCAGCCAACGAATATATACAGCTCAATATAATGATGCGCGACGAAACTAAGTTCGGCGGCGGTACGGCGGGCATCAAGACGGGGTACGCCGCCAACGAAAGCGTTGCGGTAGACGGCTTTAAATATTTAAGCTATCAGCTTGCAATCAACAGCTTGGGTATCGTTCCCTATACTTATTACGATCAATTCGACGGATATTACACCGTTCGCGACGGCGCGGATTCGTCCGTCAATTACGTTTCTACTTACGACGGAGAAGTAAATTCCACATATAAAGGCGATCAAAACATACAATCGTTGTATTTGTCGTCCGATAACAAAATATCCACCGCAGGCGCGCAGAGCGAGATATTGAAAACGCGCACCACGAGCGGTACAGACAATACAGCCGCGGGCGTACATTCGGGCTTTGTTTACGGATCTGCTTCCGAGTATGTGTACGACGTGAGCGCAAACGGTCAAACCGTCGTAGGCGGCGAAAAAGCGTTCAAGTATTCCGATACCATCGTCGTCGAAAGCAGCGGTTCGACGTATATACCGATGAGTTATTTCGCGCTTCGTCGCAGTTTGGTGACGATGAACGACGACGGCTCGATAGTATATCCCGACAACAGATATGTGTCTTATAACGTTGACGGTTTATACGAGCGTAGCCATATTGAAAAAGTAGCTACCGCTATTTGGATAAGCGACGGGGTAAATACCTGGACGGGTTCGGATTCGACAGATCCGTATAATATAAACAACAATCCGTATGTCAAGTTATCGGTATACGATGCTTTTGTCGGAAACGGATTGCAACAAACAGATGAATACGTAGGCTCGCTTCTCGGCAACTACTTCAATAAAAGTCTTGCCGTGACCACGGTCGATAAAGATAACAATGCGCTCGGCTATTTGACCGGTGCGAGCAAGGCTGTAAACGCGACCCATCTTGTCGGCAACGGGCATTTGATGTATCTTGCGGATCAACAAACCAAGTTACAGGAAAACATGTTCGGTATAGGGCTGAGCAAAAAAAGCACTCGCGCGAGCGCGGCGTCGCTCACTATAACGATAGCGGTCGCGGATTGCGAGTATCAAAACGGTACCAAGGTCATCGATCCCGATAACGCCAATGCGGCGGCTAAATTGACTTATAAGCTTGAAATAGGCAACAGCCCCGTCGAGCTTGTAAACGACCCCCAAACGGGCAACGTTAACTACGATAAAGACAAAGGCTACTATACCAATGTAGAACTCGATACCGCGTCCGCAACGTGGGATATAGAGCTTTTGCGTAGCGGAGTGGACAGCAAGACTTCTGCTAAAAAGCTTATTCGCTATACCGATAACGACGTAGTAAAAAATTCCGACAATAAGATCGACGAGAGCAAATCGGATAAAGCGTATTTCTTTGCCGACTCGCTTAATAAGCTCGGAAGCTGGGTAGGCGGTAACGGAGCCAAGTATTACAACAGAGCCAAGAGCTATGACGACGGCTTGGCGGAGTTGACGTTCGACAATACCGCGACAGCCGAATATGCGCAAAAATCGATGCGCAACTACTTCGGTTCGCGTAATACAGATAACTTCAACTTCAATTTAGCCAGCAAAGAAACGATAGGCAACGTCGGAGCGGACTTCCAGCCCAACGGCGGCATATACGGATCGAATATCAACGGCGGCGACAATGCGAACGAAGGGTTCAGCCGTTACTTTAACGTTACGGTTTCGGGCGACGGTTCGACGTTGTCCATAACGCCGCTGTCCAAAACAACGATCAACGCTGGCATGCACAGCGCTACGGCGAGCGAAAGAAACAAATATTATAACGAGCGCGGTTTGGAATACGACGCCAACCGCGGCAAGGGTTATTATCCGCTCAAAATATTGATCTACGACAGTCACGGCGACGGCTTTATGTACGGATCGTACGTCGCGCTCGAAGTGCGCGTGTATATCGACGGCGCCGCGCCCACGCTTTCGCCTAACCTTGCCGACGACGATTCCGGCAATGCGAAAAAGGGCGATAAAAAGATAGACGTTGCGTTGCCCGTAGGTCAGTCGTATCAGTATTCTGTCGCGGACGTGATCAGATCGGGAAGCCTTTTGACGGCGAGCAACGGAAATATATACTGGAAGGGCGATTACGACGCGTTGAAGAATTCCGCGAACAAAACGCTCGAAGACATGTTCAAGCTCGATATGGGTACGTATCTGCAATCCCCGTTCGGCGATAAAAATTACGGCTGGCGCACGACTACCAATGCGGAATTGCGCGCGGGCGCGGCTAAGCTTTCGGACGGCAACGTTGCAACGTCCGCTCAGCCCGACGTAATAATGTTTATGGAATATTCCAACGGAGCGGGCGGTAAACCCGTACTCGGCGCTTCGTCCAATCCCGTCGGCAACACCGTCAATATCACGGTCAACAGACGTACTACGTACGACAGACAGCAGTATAAAAAGTTCACGTTTAAAATATTGTTTACCGACAGCGACGGCAACAGCACGGCTACTCTTTCCGTCAATGTCGAAGTGACCAATCAAGCGCCTACATTGCGCACTCAGGCGGTCGAAAACGCGCAGAACATTAAAATGCGCGTCGGCGATTCGTTTACGGTGGTCACCACGCCTTACGACAAGTTCGTCGGCACGGCGGACGGTAACAGCAATATCGTTTCCGCGCAGGCGTCTACTTCGTACAAACGCATTACGAGCGAGCAGTCCAAGATAAGCCAACGCAATCTGTTGAAGATAAGCGGCGACAGCAATTACAGGACTTCTGTCAAGTATAGCGAGCTTACCGCGGAGAACGTAGACAGATCGGAAAAATACAAACTGCACAGTTACGATCCGACTAACGTTGCCGCACAGCATCTCGGATATTTGGCGATAGCCGACGACGACACGCCGTGGGCGTTGCGCATACAGGATATTCGTTATTACGACAGCTCGTGTTTCCGCGTCGCTACCAAGTACGATATGATACCGCTCGAAGGCAAGGAGAGCGGCGACCTGTACGCGCTCGATACCGTGATCGTCGCTAATCGTGTTTGCACGAATATGCCTGTGACGATAACCGTCGTCGACGAAGAAAACTCGGTCGTTTCGCTCACTATATACGTCACGGTGGAAAGCTCGCGTCCCAGTCCCATACAGGACGGCGACAGCGTTCACAAGCGTCATGAAGGCTTGCTCACTACCTACGACGAGCAGAACAACGAAAATCTCGGCGTGTACGAAACGTACATGACGGCTATGACCGACGCTACCGCAAGCTTGCGTAACGTCACCGTAGCCGACCAAAACGTAAGCGGCGGCTTGCGCGTAGTCAAAAACGTTTACGGCGAGCTCGAACTCAAAATCAACCAGCTCGCGTACGATCCCGACGAAAACGACAACGACAAAATAGCGTTGTACTGCGAGAACGACGATTACGACATATTCATGTTCAACGACATGCCTATGGAGCGCGCCGAAAAAGATAAGCTGACATATTTCAACGATATGTTCCGCATCACCGTGGCGAGCGATTACCGTAGCTTTAAAATAACCTGCTTGACGTATAACCCGTATCGCGATTGGGACGAATTGAAGTTCTATGTGCGCGACATCGGCAACAATATCTTCGATAACGCCGCCGCCGTGACGATACGCATATCTACGCTCAATTCGGCTGTAACCAACGAGCATCAGTCGGCGGTCGGCAAAGTCACCAACGGCATAATTAACGCCAATACGGTGGATACGGTGTACGTAAAGCCTTATGACGATTATGTCGGAGTAAGCGCGGACGTCGAGGCAATGCCCGACGAGCAAAAGGACGAAGTTATCGGCGTTTCGGGAACGTATCAATTCCTTAACTACAAGGACGCGCCGCAGTCGATCGACCAACCGTCCACCGCGGGCTGGGGCATAAACGACAACGATGTAGTCAATAACGTTTACAACCGCAATTATGACGTGCGCGTGTATGCGTTGATGAACGTCAACGAGGAAAACAACAGACAGTACGATCCGTTGACGCTCAATCAAGCGTCGGCGTTGTTCGATCTCGCCCCCGCGCAATTGCAAAGTCATTATTGGTCGTTGAAGCAAGGCGTCGACGTTTCTCAATATTTCGTCGGCGGCATACGCGCGGGCGGCGGCATGATAAGCGGCGTTAACAGCGCGCTCAACATGTTCCTGCAACAGTACTTCGTTTTCGATATAGGCGACGACGGCGTATCGCTTGCTTTCCGACCCGTTACCAGCAATATCGATCTTAACATACTGTTCTACGTGGAAGTGCATAAAGACGTGTCTTCTCGTTCGATCACGCGTAGCGGCGCGGCGACCGATGCGGGTACGATCTTCTATGTAAAGGTCAAGGATTCCGCGCCGATAGCCAACGACGACAACGATATCTTGAAGTTTACGGGTAAAGTAGGCGAGAGCCGTGTGTTCACGATCTACGACGAAAGCAACCCTTACGAATCGTTGTTCATCGATTCCGACTTGTCGGATATGGTAAGCATAAATGCGTTCGTATCGCCGAGCACTGCCGAAAACGATTACAATACGGCGCTTGCCGAAGCCGATTGCGATTGGAAAGCGCGTCAAGGCGTTAAGCGTGCGATCGATATAGAAGTCAATAACGCGGACGAAGCGGTAAACGGCATACCTGCGCACTCGCTCAAAGTTACAGTCAGCCGCAGGATAGACGTCGTCGACGAGAACGGCAAATACGCGACCGAAGTCACGTTGCCCGTAATACTCACTGGCGTGGATAAGTCGGGACGCTCCGTCGCTACGCGTATCTATGTGACCGTCAAAAATTCCGACGTAACGTTCAACGAAAACAAGCTCGAACAATCTCCGAGCAAGTTCGATGCGATAGGCGTAGGGTATTCGTTCTCCAAAGACGAAAAGAACAATATGTACGTATACGATGCGTACGTTGCTCCCGACAGCGATTCGCTTACCATGAATCTCGTGCTTGACGAGTGGCTTGTCGATCCCGACTTTACGTCCATGTCGGCGGACGTCGATTCGTACCGTTTGGTCAAACCCGCAGACGGTGAAAATTCGCACAAATATTTGTACAATGCCGATTTGGATATTTGTCCCGAAAACAGCGATAATGCAATTGCCTCGATATCGCCTATATTCGGCAATAACGGTGCTCATGAAGATCCAAACCACTTTGCCGGCTTTACTATCCGAGCTACGTCGTACGAACGCGGCGTTACCGGTATTGCGTATATGCGCATAATTGACAGAAGTGCGAACGAGCTAGAAAGCGAAGGCGTGACTATAATGGTCAAGGTGACCGTTCTCAATGCCGCGCCCAACGTTAAGCTCGGCATGGATAAGAGATCGTATTTGATCGTCGGTTCCGATTCGAAAGAAAGTACTCCTATAACTATCGATATAAGCGAATTCGTAGAAGACCGTAATAACGACAGAGTGCGCATATTCAGCATGGCGCCTATTGCCGCATCCGACGTGCATTGTAGTGTTGACGAAGAAAACGGCGGGGATGTATTGCGTGTAGATCCGATCGACGGAACGGACGAAAAATTTACCGTAGTTGCACGTAAAGGTTTTTACGGCAAACAGGCTGTGCTTGTAACGGTGGCAGACGGCGACTTTGCCGTAGATCTTTCGGCACGTACTACGACTTTTACGATCGAGTTCACGGTCATATACGACTTTAATCAAGTATCCGAACTGAATGTAGTCAGTGCCGTTCGCAGTTTGCCGTTTAAGGTAACGCCGCAGGCGCTGTTTAAAGACATTATAGATACGTTTGACGAATCGTATGACGGAGCCAAAAATTCGTCCAATAACCGTAATATATCGACTTCCGCGGACGGCGATAAAACGTTTAACCCCGGCGGCGATTACGTTATAACGGATCTGGTGGCGAACACTTCGGGCGTTACCGTCAACCGCGACGAGGACGGCGATTGGCAATTCGTCAGCACGCGCGAGATCGACGGCATAACCTTCGACGTATCGTTCGTGCGCAAGGTCGACGCCGATAAAGCTGACGCGCAGGTGTTCAAAAAGCAGTTCACGGCGAACGTCGGCAAAAACCATTCGCCCGTGCTTATCGAGCAGATCAGACGCAACAACGAGTTTACTTTCCATACGCGCGAAGGCGAATACGGACTCGACGCCAACGGCAACGTTACGTTGACCACCGATATGCTGTTCGGCGACGTCGATTTGGCGCTCGGCGATAAGCTTACGTTCGATGCGAGCGTGACCGAAGTCGTATCGCCGACCATGTGTACTGTGCGAGTAAGCGACGACGGCTTGATGTTGTATATCACGTTCCACATGCGCGGCGAAACCGATATCACCGTCGGCGTAAAGGACCGCACGGGCGAAACGGTAAAGGCTACGTTCAAGATCAAGAACATAGACCGTCCGTCGCCGTCGTTTATGGACACGGTAAAGATCAGCTACGAATCCCACCCGTATATTTGGTTAGGCGTAGCGGCGGGCGTTCTCGCGCTCATACTGTTTATCATACTGCTTATCATACTGCTCAAACGCCGTAAGCGCAAGCAGGAAGAGCTCGAAGCGATACTCGTATCCGAAATGGAACTCGAAGAGCAGATGATGCGGCTTTCGGGCGGTATCGGTTCTGCGCCTTATCAATCGTTCGGATATTTGCCGCCCACCATGCCTGTGCAAAACGATCCCGGACTTATGATCGGCGCGGGCGATAATACGCCCAAGACCGACGTAATAGGTCTTAACGCCGGACAGGGACAAAACGACAATACGGACGGCGGCTTGAATATGTAATGTTTGGCGAAACCGCAAGGGCGTGATACCTTTGCGGTTTCGACCGCTTTGGATAACATCGATCGGAGGAAATAATGGCAAAAAAGGTATATTTTTCGCGGGCGATAACGCCCCAAACGGTAGTGCGGCTTTACGATATGCTCGGCAAAACGCTTTCGGGCAACGTCGCCGTTAAAGTGCATTCGGGCGAACCGGGCAATCAGAATTTTTTAAAGCCCGAGTTTTGGCAACCGATAATAAACAAAGTCGGCGGCACTGTCACCGAATGCAATACCGCGTACGAGGGCGGGCGCGACACTACCGAAAAGCATATAAAGACAATGTCCGTCCACGGTTGGAGCAAGCTGTACAAAGTGGATATTATGGACGGCGAAGGTCCCGATATAGTATTGGACATATCGCAAGGCAAGGTAATAAAAAAGAACTATGTCGGAAAGAACATTAAAAACTACGATTCGATGCTCGTGCTTTCGCACTTTAAAGGACACCCGATGGGCGGCTACGGCGGCGCGATAAAACAGCTGTCGATAGGCGTTGCGTCGGCGTTCGGTAAAAGGTATATCCACGGCGCGGGCGACGTCGTTAAGTTTTGGGACGCCGAACACGATAAGTTTTTGGAATCGATGGCGGACGCCGCAAGATCGGTCGTCGACTTTTTCGACGGGAATATCGTTTACGTCAATGTGATGAAAAACATGTCGGTAGACTGCGATTGTTGCGCCGTTGCCGAAGATCCGTGCATTAAGGATATCGGCATATTGGTATCCGACGACCCCGTAGCGATAGACAGAGCGTGCTTGGATCTCGTATACGCCGCTAAGGACGATCCCGGGCAAAAGCATTTTTTGGAGCGTGTGGAAAGCCGCAACGGCGCGCATACGATAGACAGCGCGGCGGAGATAGGCGTAGGTTCGACCGAGTATGAGCTGATCGAAGTTTAAAAGTTCGTCGCAAAACGGGCGTAAACGGATCCACGCAAGCAACGTAAGAATTTTCATAAAAATATCGAGAAAGAGTCGACAGCGATCGGCTCTTTGTTTTTTGCGTACGTGACGGTTTCGACGCGAATATTTTTTGCGAAAAGTTAATAAAAAATAGTTGTGTTTTTTCTGCGAATGGTTTATAATGATATCGACGCGAGCAAGTCGCACAAGTCATTTTAATAAGTAATTTACGGCATTCCCGTTTTTATATTAAAGCGCTTTGCGCAAAATTTTTATGTCGTTTTATCGATAGACCGATCGGAAAAGCAAGCGATCGTCGATCTGCGGCGGTATGGGCATGGTCGGGCATTTTTTAAATTAAAATTCGGTAGTACTATCGGAGGAGAATATTTTGCAACAAAAAAAGTTTGTGGAACCTATTTTAAAGGTCATATTTTTGGGCGGCGTAGGCGAGATCGGAAAAAATATGACCGCGCTCGAATTCGGAGAGGACATAATAATAGTCGATTGCGGATCGACATTTCCTACGTCCGATACGCCGGGCGTCGACCTTATCATACCCGATCCCGCGTATTTGCTTTTGAATAAGGACAAGATCCGCGGCATCGTAATCACGCACGGACACGAGGACCATATAGGGTCTGTGCCGTATTTTCTCAAAGAGTGCAATGTGCCTGTTTACGGCACGCGTCTGACGCTCGCTTTGATAGAGAACAAACTGCGCGAAATGCGTATCGACAACGCCAAGCTCAACGTCGTACAGCCCGGAAGCACCGTTTCGCTCGGCAGGGCGTTCAAGGTAGAGTTCGTCAAGGTATCGCACTCGATAGCGGGATCGTGCGCGCTTTCCATATCGACGCCCGTCGGCACGGTGTTCCATACGGGCGACTTTAAGGTGGATTATACGCCGATAGACGGCAATATGATCGATCTTCAACGCATAGCCGAAATAGGCAGGCAGGGCGTATTGCTGTTGCTTTGCGAAAGCACCAACGTCGAGCGCCCCGGTTCGTCCATGAGCGAAGCTACCGTCGGGCGGTCTATGCGCAACATATTCAACGAGAACAAGGACAGACGGCTTATCATAGCCACGTTCGCGTCGAATATACACCGCTTGCAACAGATAATAGATCTGGCGGCGGAGTTCGGGCGCAAGGTCGCGTTTTCGGGTCGGTCTATGATAAACGTCGCGGAATGCGCCGCGCGCATAGGCGAGCTTAAAATCGACCGCAGTCAGATCGTGGACATCGAAAAAGTCAAAAACGTCGACGATAAGGATCTTGTCATACTGACTACGGGCAGTCAGGGCGAGCCGATGAGCGCGCTGACGCGCATGGCGTCCGACGAGTTCAGTAAAGTCAAGCTCGGTTACAACGATACGGTAATACTGTCTGCGCACCCTATTCCGGGCAACGAGCGCATGGTGTACACCGTTATAAACAATATTTACCGTCACGGCGCGCGTGTTATATACGAAAGCCTTGCGGAGCTTCACGTTTCGGGTCACGCATGCAGGGACGAGCTGTCGCTCATGCACGCGCTTTTAAAGCCGCAGTATTTTATACCCGTTCACGGCGAACACCGGCATTTGCAAAAGCATGCGGAGCTTGCCGTCGCAATGGGCGAAATGCCGTCGCACATCATAATCACCGACATCGGCGATTGCGTGTACGTTTCGCATAAAACGTTCAAGATAGGCGAGCAGGTCGCGTCTGGCAGTCTTTTGGTCGACGGGCTGGGCGTCGGCGATACCGACAGCACGGTGCTTCGCGATCGCAAGCATTTGGCGGAGGACGGATTGCTCATAGCGGTCATTTGTATCGACGAGCTTTCGGGGACCGCGTCCGCAATGGATATCACTTCGCGCGGCTTCGCTTACGACAAAGAGGGCGGCGACGACTTTTTTGACGGTTGCAGAGACGCGGTAGCGCGTATTCTCGCCGAACTCGATCTGCGTCAGTGCGACCGCAACACGCTGAACAATACCATACGCAAAGAGCTTAAAAACCACATATTCAAAAAGACTCGGCGCAGTCCGATGATATTGCCGATGGTGATAGACTGCTGATGAACGTCGAGCTGTTGGCGCCTGCGGGCGATATTAAAAAGCTCGACGTCGCTTTCGAGTACGGCGCGGACGCGGTGTATATAGCCGGCAAAAAGCTCGGCATGCGCGCCGCATGTAAAAACTTCGATTACGACGAATTAAAGGCGGCGTCGCTCGCCGCGCACAGCCGCAAAAAGAAATTTTACGTCACGCTTAATATTTTCCCCAACGACGACGATCTCGACGGCGTAGACGAGTATTTGGATTATCTTCAAAGCTTGCACGTCGACGGGCTTATCGTATCCGATTTGGGGCTTATAAGCCGTATTAAAAAGCTGGGCGTCGGTGCGCCCGTGCATGTGTCGACGCAAGCAAATGTGATGAATTCCGCTACGGCAAAGGTCTATGCGGATATGGGCGTAAGCAGGATCGTGCTTGCGCGCGAACTCGGTATCACGCAGATCCGAAAGATGCGCGACATCCTGCCCGACAGCGTGGAGCTGGAAGCGTTCGTCCACGGCGCAATGTGCGTGTCGTATTCGGGGCGGTGCTTGCTGTCCAATTATTTGACGGGGCGGTCGGCTAACCGCGGCGAATGCAATCAAGCGTGCCGTATGGTGTTCACGCCCGAAAACACGGCGGAAGGCTTGGAGTTTGTAGAGAGCGACGGAACGTATATTTTCGGCGGCAACGACCTTAACATGATAGAACATTTAAAGGATATCGTCGATGCGGGCGTAACGTCGTTGAAAATAGAAGGACGGGTAAAGTCCGAGTATTACGTCGCATGCGTAGTCAACGCGTACAGAAAGGCGCTGGACTGCGTTTTGCGTGGCGCGCCCGTCGATGCGAAGTACGTCGCGGAAACGTACAAAGCGCCTAATCGCGGATTTAATACGGGTTTTTACTACGGTCAACCGCAACACGATGCGCAAGCGCATAAATATTACGATTTTTGCGGGATTGTCATGCGCGACGAAACGGACGGCGCGGTAGTGGAAATGCGCAATCGTTTTAAAACGGGCGACGTGCTGGAAGCGCTATCGGCAGACGATAGGTATTTGAACAAGCAGATCGCGATAGGCGCTATGCGCGACGAATCCGGCAACGCCGTCGACGACGCGAAAGTGCCGTGTCGGCGGTATAAGCTTTTGGGCGAGCGGTTGCCCGAATTGACTATCTTGCGCAAAAAGCCGATATAAAGTATTGTTCGGGCAAATTTGTTTATTTAAACAAAAACCGCGTCGCAACGCTTGATTTTTATACGGTGCGAGTGGTATAATTATTCGGAGATGACCGGACGGTTGCGTTTTTAACGAGGAAAGTCCGAACACCGCAGGACAGAACGCCGGCTAACTACCGGTGAAGGCGACTTCAAGGAAAGTGCAACAGAAAATTACCGCCCGCTAAGGGTAAGGTTGAAAAGGCGAGGTAAGAGCTCACCGTCGGAGCGGCAACGTTCCGAGCCGTGTAAACCCCGTTCGGTGCAAGATATAAGGGTCAAGGTGGTCCGCCGTCCTTTGTAATCGCTCGATCTTTGCGGCAACGCAAAGGCAAGATAGATAACCGTCATAACGAAATTCGGCTTACGGGTCATACTCGCGTCCATAGACGAAAGTCTATGGACAATTTTTATGCGAAAAAATCTGCTATATGATCATTGCCCGATATCGCTTATAGTTAATATATTATTTATCGAATATGAGCGAAGTAAGGTACTTGCGGCGACTTGTTGCTAATTGATGGCTTTTGCTATCTTGGCTATTGCGCGTTTTTCTATGCGCGAAACGTACGAACGCGAGATGCGCAGTTTTTGCGCGACCTGCGATTGGGTGTAGGCGGTTTTGTCGTAAAGCCCGTAGCGCAACGAAATAACTTGGCGTTCGGACTCGGTAAGAACTTCCGCCATTACTTTTTTGACTTTTTCCAGTACGATGCTGTTTTCGATGACGGCGAAGTCGTCTTTGGGCTGGGGGATAACGTCCATGAGCGCGATGTCGTTGCCCTCCTTATCCGTGCCGACCGACTCGAACAGGCTAATTGCCTGACGGTGTTTTTTGTTGGCGCGTATGTACATAAGGATCTCGTTTTCTATGCATTTGGCGGCGTATGTGGTAAGCTGACAGCCTTTGTCGGGCGAAAAGGTTTCTATGCCCTTTATAAGCCCGATACTGCCGACGCTTATAAGATCGTCCGCTTCGCCCGCGTTGTTGTATTTTTTGACTATGTGCGCCACAAGTCTGAGGTTGTGTTTTACGAGCGTGTCGTAAGCCTCGCGGTCGCCGTTTTTGTAACGCTCGAAGTACGTGCGTTCCTCTTCGGCGGTCAACGGCTTGGGGAACGAACCGTTGGTGTTTACGAACGACGTAAAAAAGAATATCCGCGACAGGAATGCCATAAAAGTTTCGATTATCATATTATGTCCTCGCTTTTTTTGTTGTCGGTGTCGGGAGTTTATTTATATGCCGAAATATGACGAAATTTGCCTGTCCGCGTTTTTTCTTGTAAAAGCGGTCAATCATTTGTAAAAGTCTTGCAATTAAGGGCGGTATTTGATATAATGCAAGTGATTTTGTTAGCCTATAACGGAAAAATCAATTATTTCGATATGTCGGCAAAAGCTTGTTTTTGCGTTCGTCAAGTGCTACAATAGAAAAGAGGTAATGTTTTGGAGTTTTTTGCACAAAGCGGAGCGTCGGTCGCGTCCGATGCCATAATATCGGTTTTTACGGTGTTGCTGACGTTGTTCGCGGTCGCGCTGTTGATAATCATGCTGTGTCGGTTCGTCGACGACGACGGCGCAGTCAAGCATAAAGTTTTGATATTGTTGACGGTATTCGCAGTCGGCGCGGCGTTGCGGCTGGGGTTCGGATTGTGTATTCGCGGCTACCGCGACGATTACGCAGTGTTTACACGCATGATCGATAATCTCAGAGCGCACGGTCTGTCGGGATATTTCGACGGCGATGTCGACGGCGTTTTGTATCCCGTCGTTTATTTCGTGTATCTCATATTCGGCGGACTTGCCAACGTTACGGGGCTTTCGAGCTACGATCTCGGCATGCAGTTTACGGTCAAGCTCCCGCTTATTATCGCGGATCTGCTCGCGGCATTCGCGGTGTACCTGATCGCCGACAGGTATTTCAACAAACGCATAGCGATCGTGCTTTGCGCGTTCGTAAACTTGTGTCCTATATTCTTCATGGGATCGAGCGTATGGTGTACGCCGATAGTATTCACCGCAATGTTCGGGTGTTTCGCGTGTTATTTTCTGGCGCGTAAAAATCATATCTGCGCGCTCGTGTTCTTTACCGTGGCGGCGTATTCGAGCAGGGAAGGCGTTTATTTGATACCCGTTGCGGGCGTTTTTGCGGCATTCCATTTTGTTAGAGCCGTCATCAATATAAAGCGCGACGCGCCCCAAGGCAAGGCGTTGCTGTCCGACGGGTATGTCGCCGCCGTGACAGTGCCGATAGGCGTCGTCGTTTCGACGGCGGGCGCGTATCTTATAGGCTTGTTTATGATACTGCCGTACGACGCGAGCTTTTTCGGATATATCTACGACTTTTTGCTTGCGCCGTTCGTCGTTTGGAAGTATTTTACGGTCAACGGATTGAGCGTATATTCGATATTCGGTCAAAACGGTGCGACGCCGGGCGCGCGGTTCCCGTCGTGGGTTTTCGCGTTAATGTTTACGGCGATCATAACTGCGGTCGTGTGCGTCGTGTATTTTTCCAAGCGCAACCGCGCGACGCTCGTCATGCTTGCGGCGTATTCGATGTTTACCATGCAGATATATTATCCCGGCAGCGGCGGCGCGGGCATGCAGAGCGCGTTGATATTATTGCTCGCGGCGTATGCGCTCGTGCGCGACAAACGGTTGTTGCATGTATTGTTTGTAGCCGGTTTGGCATATGTAGTCAATATTGCGAGCACGTTGTCGGCGTTCGGATATCTCAACAATCTTGCCGACTTCAATTTCGGCGACGAGAGCATTGCCGTCGCGGGCGCGGCTAACGTTATTACCGTGATCTGCGCAGTGCTGACGTTGCTGGCGCATTTGTACTTTACTGTCGTGACGGTCAACGTCGGCATGACGGGGCATAAAAAGTGTCTCATGCCTGCGCAAGGGTTTGGCGGCTGTCTTAAAGAATATTTTTCGGTCAAGAAGGGCTGAGCGATGTTGGCGAGGATCAATAGTTACGCACTTAACGGTTTGGAAGGCTATGGCGTCGGCGTGGAGGTCGATATCCACGCGGGACTGCCCGGATTCGACGTTGTGGGCTTGCCCGATACGGCTATCAAAGAATCGCGCGAGCGCGTGCGTTCGGCGGTAAAAAACAGCGGATTCGACTTTACTCCGCGCAAGATAACGGTCAATCTCGCGCCCGCGTATACCAAAAAGGAAGGACCTATATTCGATCTGGCGATAGCGATAGGGCTGTTGGCTTCCACAGAGCAGGCGGGCGTCGACGAGCATCGGAAGCCGTTGCCGACGATCGGGGAATACGTGTTTTTGGGCGAGCTGTCGCTTTCGGGCGCGGTAACGCGCATCAACGGCGTAATGCCCATGCTTATCTCGGCGCGTGAACACGGCGTAAAAAAGATAGTCATACCTTACGCCAATGCGTGCGAAGCGATGTACATACGCGGCGTGGAAGTTTATGCGGTAAAGACTTTGCGCGACGCCGTAAAAATAATCAACGGCGATGCGCCCGCGCCCATAAAAACATGCGATGTTTTGCCTAACGCGTACGGCGTAGTCGCGGAAGATCTTAAATACGTAAAAGGTCAGTATTCCGCCAAACGCGCGTTGGAGATCGCGGCGGCGGGCGGTCACAACATCATAACGATAGGCTCGCCCGGCGGCGGTAAAACGATGCTCGCCAAATGCTTGCCGGGCATTCTGCCCGATATGACCGAATCCGAAATACTCGAAACCACGAAGATACATTCGGTGGCGGGCATACTCGACGAGCGTTACGGCATAGTGACGGAGCGCCCGTTCCGCAGTCCGCACCATACTACGAGCCGCATAGCGCTTACCGGCGGCGGATCGTCCGCGCGTCCGGGTGAAATCAGCTATGCGCATAACGGCGTGTTGTTTTTGGACGAGCTTCCCGAATATCCGAGAAACGCGCTCGAAATTTTGCGTCAACCGCTCGAAGACGGCGTTATAACGGTATCGCGCGCGGCGCGCACCGTCGAATATCCCGCCAACTTCATGCTCGTTGCGAGCATGAACCCGTGTCCGTGCGGGTTTTACGGATCGGCTACTCACGAATGCACTTGCACGCCGTCGCAACGCGGCAAATATATGTCGAGAATATCCGGTCCGCTTTTGGACAGGATCGATCTGCATATCGAAGTGGACGAAGTCAATTACGGCGACCTTACGTCCGACGTCGAAGCGGAAAGCTCGGCGGACGTAAAAGCGCGCGTAGACGCCGCGAGAAAGCTCCAAACCGCGCGGTATGCGGGGACGCCCGTTCATTCCAACGCCAAAATGACGAGCGAGATGATAAAGACGCACTGCTCGCTCGATCCCGCGGGCGAAAAGATAATGCAAAGCGCTTTCGATAAACTGGGAATGTCCGCGCGCGCGTATACGCGCATACTAAAAGTGGCGCGCACGATAGCCGATCTCGACGGCAGTGCGAGCGTGGGCGCAAAACACGTAGCCGAGGCGGTGATGTACCGTTCGCTCGACAAGGCGGTCAAGTAAATGCTGTTATCCGATTTGTATTTATGGTTGTCGCAATCGCGGTTGCGCACGTCCAAGATAAACAGACTGCTCGACAAGCTGTCGCCGCAACGGTTGTGGGACGGGTTTGCGGACGAAGGCAGGTATCTGCTCGACGAAAAAACGTTCAACGCGTTAAAGCGCACGCGCAACGTCGATTACATAGAAAACGTAAAGCGGTATCTCGAAGCCAATCATATACGGTACGTAACGCGCGCCGATCCCGTTTATCCGACCGCGCTCGCGCAGTCGGAAGTCGATCCGCCGCCCGTACTGTATTACCGCGGCGATCTCGACGTAACGCGCAATCCGTGTCTTGCGGTCGTAGGCACGCGCAGAGCGTCGCAGTACGGCAAATACTTTGCGCAAAACGCCGTGAGCGAGCTGGCGCGGTCGTTCACGATAGTCAGCGGGCTTGCGACCGGCATAGACGGTTATGCGCACACCGCGGCGCTTTCGGTCGGCGGCGATACCGTCGCTGTGCTGGGCAGCGGCTTGTTCAATCCTACGCCCGTGTCCAATCTCGGACTCTTCGACGATATTTGTCGTAAAGGCTTGGCGGTCAGCGAATATCCGCCCGACGTGCATGCTACCGAATACACGTTCCCCGAACGCAACAGGATAATAAGCGGGCTGTGCAAGGGCGTGCTTATAGTCGAGGCGGCGGAGCGTAGCGGCTCGCTCATAACGGCGCGGTGCGCGCTCGAACAGGGGCGCGACGTGTTCGCCGTGCCGGGCGATATAGACAAACAACGTTCGGTAGGCGCGAACAATTTGTTAAAGCAGGGCGCAATACCCGTCACGTGCGCCGCGGACGTAACGGAATTTTACGGCATGCGTCCGCCCGAAAAGCGCGCGCCGCAAACGCTGGCTTTGGACTTTGCGCAGGAACAGGTGTTGGCTTTGCTTAAAGACGGCGATAAAAGCTTCGACGGCTTGGCGGAAACATGCGGCATGACGGTGTCCGAGCTAAATACGGCGCTGTCCACGCTCATGATATACGGACTTGTCCGCGAAAGATCGAAAAATCTGTATTGTATCTCGAAATAAAAGGAGAGAAAACAAAGTGAATCTTGTTGTTATAGAGGGCTTCGGTAAGCTCGAAACCGTACAAAAATATCTCGGCAACGGTTATAAAGTGTTCGCGACGGGCGGACACGTGCGCGATCTTCCGCCCAAGCGTTTGGCGGTGGACGTAAAAAACGATTTCGAACCGACGTACGTCGTGATGGACGATAAAAAGACCATTGCGGAAAATCTCAAAAAAGCGGCGCAGTCCGCCGAAACGGTCTTGCTCGCGACCGACCCGGACCGCGAGGGCGAAGCCATTTCGTGGCATGTGGCTACGTTATTGAATATTCCCGAAGATGCGCCCGTGCGTATCGAGTTTAACGAGATAAGCAAAAAGGCGATACAGAACGCGCTCAAAACTCCGCGCGCGATAGACAAAAATCTCGTCGACGCGCAACAGGCGCGTCGCGTATTGGACAGGCTCGTCGGTTACAAGCTGTCGCCCGTGCTTTGCAAAAAGATACAAAGCAATCTCAGTGCGGGCAGAGTGCAATCGGTGACGCTGAGACTCGTGGTGGACAGAGAGCGCGAGATAGCGGCGTTCGTTCCCGAAGAATACTGGAACTTCTTTTCGCATCTGAAAAACGCGGGCGGCGAAGCCGTTAAAGCGACGTTCGTCGGTCGCGGCGGCGAAAAAATAAAGCTCGGTTGCGAGGACGAAGTAAACGCGCTCGTAAAAGCGTTGGACGGCGCGGAGTACGTAGTGGAAAACGTAAAAAAGACGGTGACGAAAGCGCACCCGCTCGCGCCGTTCATCACGTCGACCATGCAACAGGACGCGATGAACAAGCTGGGCATGAGTTTGCGTCAAACGTCTGCGGCGGCTCAGTCGCTGTACGAGGGCGTCGATCTTCCCGGCGAAGGCAAGGTCGCGCTTATCACGTATATCCGTACCGACTCGACGCGCGTGTCGGCGGACGCGATGGCGGCGGCGCGCGAGTTTATCGGCGCTAAGTTCGGCGAAAAATATTTGCCCGAAAAACCCAATCATTACGCGTCGAAAAAGAGCGCGCAGGACGCGCACGAAGCCATACGTCCGATAACGCTCGACCGCACGCCCGACAGTATCAAGGCGCACGTACCCAAAAATATTTACGCATTGTATAACCTGATATACAAGCGGTTTTTGGCGAGCCAAATGTCCGACGCGACGTACAATTCGGTATCCGTCGATATCGGCGCTAACGGCTATAACTTCCGCATAAGCGGCAGAACTCCGTTGTTCGACGGCTTTACAAAGGTATATGCGGTACCCGAAAAAGAGGGCGACGACGAAAAATCGGAAAGCACCAAGCGCGTTCCCGAACTCAACGTCGGCGAAAAATTGGAGTTCGTCAAGCACGAGTACGACCAAAAGTTCACAAAGCCGCCCGCGCGCTATACCGAAGCGAGCCTTGTAAAAGCAATGGAGGAAAAGGGCATAGGCAGACCCGCGACGTACACCCCGACGGTCACGCTGTTGTTTGCACGAAAGTATATAGAAAAAACAGGTCGCGCGATAGCCGCCACCGAGCTCGGTTGTAACGTCACGGACATGCTCGTAAAGTACTTTCCCGATATCATGGACATCGGCTTTACCGCCGCGATGGAAACGCGTTTGGACGGGATAGAGGACGGCGGCGTGCGCTGGCAAAGCGTTATATCCAAGTTTTACGACGGGTTTGAGGATAAGATACGCGAGGCGCTCGGCGACGAGTATACGCTCAAAGAACCGGATATCGAAACGGACTACGTCTGCGAAAAGTGCGGCGCTAAAATGGTGATAAAAACGGGTAGGTTCGGCAGATTCTTGGCGTGTCCCAACTATCCCAAGTGCAAGAACACCAAGAATTTGGACGAAAACGGCAAGCCGATAGAGAATGCCGAACCCGAACAATCTGACGTGGTCTGTGAAAAATGCGGCGCGAAAATGGTCGTAAAAACGGGACGGTACGGTAAATTTTTGGCGTGTCCCAACTATCCCAAGTGCAAAAATATAGTCAATATAGAACAGCCCGAAAGCAAGGACGCGGTCGAGCTTCCGCCCTGTCCCAAGTGCGGCAAACCGCTCAAAAGGATCTCGACATACCGCTCGGTGTTTTACGGTTGTACGGGGTATCCCGAATGCGACTTCACGTCGTCCGATCCGCCGACCAAAGAAAAATGCCCGGACTGCGGCGCGTATTTGTTGCTTAAATCGGGTAAAAACGGCAAGTATTACAAATGCTCGTCCAAGACGTGCAAGTACAAACGCGATCTCGACGACGGCGCGAAAAAATGACGGAAAACGTCGTAAACATAATAGGCGGCGGGCTTGCCGGATGCGAAGCCGCGTTGTATCTTGCGTCGCGCGGCGTTAAGGCGCGGCTTTACGAAGCCAAGCCGAAATGGCGTTCGGCGGCGCATAAAAGCGACGGGTTAGCCGAGATCGTATGCTCCAATTCGTTGAAAAGCACGGTGCAAACGACTGCGGGCGGAACGCTCAAAAACGAGCTCGACACGCTCGGTTGCAGGCTGTTGGAGATAGCGCGGCAAAATTCGGTACCTGCGGGCAGCGCGCTCGCCGTCGACCGCGAACGATTTTCGCAAGCGGTGACCGATGCGGTGTATTCCGACGGTAACATTACGGTAATAAACGAGATAGTGCGCGATATCGATCGGACGGCGCTCACTTTGGTGTGCGCGGGTCCCGTTTGTCACGACGAGCTTGCGCGCTCGCTCGCCGAGCTTACAGGCGAAAAGTCGTTACATTTTTTCGACGCCGCCGCGCCTATCGTAACGGGCGAATGCGTCGATATGACGAAAGCGTTTTTCGGCGCGCGTTACGGCAAGGGCGACGCCGATTATTTGAATTGTCCTATGACCAAGGAGGAATATCTCGCGTTTTACGAAGCGCTTGTCGGCGCGGAACGCGTTATCGACGAAGTGGGCGGGGTATTCGAAGGGTGTATGCCCGTCGAAGTAATGGCGGCGCGCGGCGTCGACGCTTTGCGCTACGGTCCGTTGCGTCCCGTCGGGTTTCGCGACGCGGGCAAGCCGTATGCGGTGTTACAGCTTCGGCGCGAAAATACCGATTCGACGTTGTACAATCTCGTAGGTTTTCAGACCAATCTTAAATTCGGCGAACAAAAACGGGTGTTTTCGCTTATCCCCGCGCTCAAAGATATCGAGATAGTGCGGTACGGCGTTATGCACCGCAATACGTTTATAAACGCGCCAGTGTGTTTAAACTCCGACTTGCGGCTCAAAGCGTACGGCAATATATTCATCGCTGGACAGCTTTGCGGCGTGGAGGGTTATGTGGAAAGCATTGCGACGGGATTGTTGGCGGCTGTCAACGCCGAACGCGTTTTGCGCGGCGAACAAACGGTCGTCCCTCCCGAACGAACCGTTCTCGGCGCGTTGTGCAAATATATCGCTTCGCCGAACAGTGATTTTCAGCCGATGAACGCCAATTTCGGTATACTTCCGCCGTTGGACGGCGTTAAAAAAGCGGAGCGCAAACAGGCGTACTTCGACCGTAGCGCCGTCGCAATGTCGGACTGGGCGCAAAAGACGGGCGTGCGTCGGTAGATATTTGCGGCTATTTGATTGTCAACGCCGCGCGTTTGTGGTATAATGAAATCGTAAAACAGAAAGGAGAGCCAGATATGAAACTCGAAGGAACGACCATCGTCGGAGTTCGACGCAACGGCGAAACCGTTATCGCGGGCGACGGACAGGTAACGCAGAACAATCAAGTGATAATGAAAGGTAACGCAAAAAAGGTGCGGCGCGTGTATAACGACAGCGTCGTACTCGGTTTTGCGGGATCGGTCGCGGACGCTTTTACGCTCAGCGAACGGTTTGAAGAAATGCTCAATAAGTATTCGGGCAATTTGATGCGCGCGGCTGTGGAGCTTGCCATGCTTTGGCGCGGCGACCGTGCGTTGCGTCAGCTCGAAGCGCTCATGATAGTCGCCGACAAAAACGACATGTTCATAGTGTCGGGAAGCGGCGACGTGATAGAACCCGAACACGGCATTTGCGCCATCGGGTCGGGCGGCAATTACGCGCTCGCGGCGGGAAGAGCGCTTCTCGACAACACCGACATGACGGCGGAACAGGTCGCGCGCGAAGCGATGCGCATAGCGTCCGATATTTGCATATTCACCAATTCCAATATCGTAGTGGAGGTGGCGTAATGGAAATGACGCCCAAGCAGATAGTGGCGGAGCTTGACAGATATATCGTAGGTCAGTCCAAAGCCAAGCGCGCGGTGGCTATCGCGTTGCGCAACCGCTACCGCCGGAGCAAATTGCCCGAAAGCGTGCGGGAAGAGATCACGCCCAAAAACATCATCATGAAAGGTCCTACGGGCGTGGGCAAAACCGAGATAGCGCGGCGGCTCGCAAAAATCATGCACGCGCCTTTTATCAAAGTGGAGGCGACCAAATATACCGAGGTCGGTTACGTCGGACGCGACGTGGAATCGATGATACGCGACCTTGCGGAAACCGCCGTGCATTTGGTCAAGCAGGAGCAAATGGCGGAGGTCGCAAACAAGGCGCGCGAATTCGCCGAAAACAAGATCGTCGACGTGCTTATAAAGGCGCGCAAAAAGTCGCAGACCGATACTGCGGAATCGGTGCTTAAAGCACAGCTCGTCGACGAACTGCGCGACGGCAAGCTCGATAAAACTCTTATCGAAGTGGAAGTATCAGAGCGCATGCCGCAAATGCAGGCTATGCCCGGTATGGCGATAGACCTTAATCTCGGCGAAATGCTGGGCGGATTGAGCGATCTTTTGCCGCAAAAAAAGAAGCGTCGCAAGATCTCCGTCAAGGAAGCGCTCGAACTGTTTACCGAAGAAGAAACGGAACGGCTGTTGGATATGGACGCGATAAAAGCCGAAGGCGTGCGTCGCGCCCAAGAGGACGGCATAATATTCATCGACGAGATAGACAAGATAGCCAATCGTCAGGGCGCGAGCGGCGGCATGGACGTATCGCGCGAAGGTGTTCAGCGCGATATATTGCCGATAGTTGAGGGCTGTACGGTGATGACTAAGTACGGCGCGATCAAGACCGATTATATACTGTTCATCGCGGCGGGCGCGTTCCAAATTTCGAGCGTGACCGATCTTATACCCGAGCTTCAAGGACGTTTTCCCATACGTGTCGATTTGGAATCGCTCACGTTCGACGATTTCGTGCGCATATTCACCGAACCCGAAAACTCGGTCACGCGCCAGTACGCCGCCATGCTGTCGGTCGAAAACATCGAATTGACGTTCACGCCCGAAGCGATAGAGGAAATGAGCCGTATCGCAGTCATGGAAAACGAAACGGGCGAGGATATAGGCGCGCGGCGGTTGCATACCGTCATGGAAAGCTTGTTGGAGGATATTAGCTTCAATGCCGACGGCAACAATCCCTTGATCGAAGTAAGCGTCGACAAAGCTTACGTAGCGGAGCATCTCGCGAAGGAAATATCCGCGCACGATCTTAAAAAGTATATACTTTAAAGTCGAATAAATTTTGTCGGTGTCGTAAGCCGAGCAGTCTTGCGTTAAGGAGAACACGCGAACGAAATGATAAACGTACCCAAGGGCACAAAGGATATGTTGCCGCGCGAATCGCATAAATGGCAGGCGATAGAGCGCGCGGCTAAAAAGGTGACGGCGTTGTATAACGTCAAGCAGATCCGTACGCCCGTTTTCGAGCATGCGGAGCTGTTTTTGCGCTCGATAGGCGACAGCACCGATATAGTCAATAAGGAAATGTATATTTTCGAGGACAAGGGCGGGCGCAAAATGGCGTTGCGTCCCGAAGGTACGGCGGGAGTCGTGCGTAGCGTGCTTGAAAACAATATTTGCGAGAGCGTGCCGCAAAAGCTGTTTTATATCGAAAGCGTGTACCGCTACGAACAGCCGCAGGCGGGCAGGTACAGGGAGCATCACCAATTCGGCGCGGAGTTTTTCGGAAGCGAATTGCCGTGTTTCGAGATCGAGCTGTTGAGCATGGCGCATATGTTTTTGTGCGAGATAGGCTTTTCCGACCTGCGTTTGCGCATAAATTCGATAGGTTGCGAAAAATGCCGCACGCAGTTCAATAAGGCGTTGCGCGAATTCTTGGCGAGCGTCAACGATAAGATATGCGGCGATTGCAAGCGTCGCGCGGAGCAAAATCCGTTGCGCACGCTCGATTGCAAGGTGCCGACCTGCCGCGAAGCGTACAAAGCCGCGCCGCGCATAAAGGACTATTTGTGCGACGATTGCAAAGCGCATCACGCGCAGGTATTGAAAGGCTTGGACGCGGCGGGCATCAATTATTTCGCAGACGAAAATCTCGTGCGCGGACTCGATTATTACACGCGCACGGTGTTCGAGTTTTGCGACGGCGATCTCGCCGTGCTCGGCGGCGGCAGATACGACGGGTTGTGCGAACAGCTCGGCGGAAAGCACATGCCGTGCGTAGGTTTCGGTTGCGGGATAGAGCGGCTTATCGCGGCGGCGGAATCGCGCGGTATAGCGTTCGACGATCCCGCGCCCAAAGTGTTTGTTGCCGCGCAGTGCGACGAAGCGCGCGCCGAGTGCGCGAGCCTTGCGGAAAAGCTTCGCGCGGCGGGCGTTTCGGCGGAAAGCGACTTGATGAACAAAAGCCTTAAAGCGCAGTTCAAATATGCGGACAGGCAAGGATTTTTGTACGTGCTGACAGTCGGCGAAGGCGAACTGCAAACGGGCGTGTTCAACGTAAAACGCATGGCGGACGGCGCTGTAACGTCGTTCGACCGCGCTACGCTCGTCGACGGTATAACGCGGCTCGCAGACCGATGAACGAAGCGTTTTCGCGCACTGTATCGTTGATAGGAGAGCAGGCGTTCGATAGGATTGCTTGTGCGCACGTACTGGTCGTAGGACTTGGCGGGGTCGGCGGCGCGGCGCTGAACGTGCTTGCGCGGTCGGGCGTCGGCGAACTCACGCTCGTGGACGGCGATTCGTTCGAGCTTTCCAATCTGAACAGACAACAGTTATGCACGCTTGCGGTCATAGGCAGGAACAAAGCCGAAGTCGCTCGCGAATATGTGTTGTCTATAAACGCAAGCGCAAAGGCGCACGCGGTCGGCGAGTATCTTTCGCGAGATAACGTCGAGCGCATTCTCAACGTTAAGTACTCGTACTGCGTCGACGCGATAGACGATATAAAAAACAAGACCGAGCTTATAGTCGAGTGCAAACGTCGCGGGATACCCGTTATATCGGCTATGGGCGCGGGCAACAGGACGGATTGCGGGTTTTCCGTCGTCGACGTTTACAAAACGCAAAACGACCCGCTTGCGCGCAAGCTTCGTCGCGAACTGCGCGACCGCGGAGTACCGTCGCTGGACGCCGTTTGCGCAACTTCGCCGCCCGACGTTAAAAGCGGCACGCCGCTGTCGATAGCCGCGCCGCCTATCGTTATGGGCGCGATCATGGCAAACCGCGTCGTTGCCGAGCTGTCGAAAAATCGGTAACTCGTACACCGTCGCACACCGAAAAACAACACGGAGATAAATATGGAAATCGAACTCATCGAAAAAGCAGACCCCGAAGTAGCCGCGAGCATGAAAAAAGAGCTTGCCCGTCAGCGCGATAAGATAGAGCTTATCGCCAGCGAAAATTTCGTGTCGCCCGCAGTGATGGCGGCGGCGGGCTCGCACTTGACCAACAAGTATGCTGAGGGTTATCCCGCCAAACGTTACTACGGCGGTTGCGAGTATGTCGACGAGATAGAAACGCTCGCGATAGAACGCGCAAAAGCGTTGTTCGGCGCGGAGCACGCCAACGTTCAGCCGCACTGCGGCGCAAACGCCAATCATGCGGTGTTCTATGCGGTCTTACAGCCCGGCGACACGTATATGGGTATGGATCTGGCGCACGGCGGTCATTTGACGCACGGCTCCAAGGTCAACTATTCGGGCAGGTATTATAACGTAGTGCCTTACGGCGTCGACGAAAAAACCGAAACGATAGATTACGACGAGGTCGAACGTATCGCACTCGAATGCGAGCCCAAGCTCATGCTTGCGGGCGCGTCGGCGTATCCGCGCGTGATAGACTTCGAGCGGTTCCGCGCGATAGCGGACAAGGTCGGCGCGGTGTTCATGGTCGACATGGCGCATATAGCGGGGCTGGTCGCGGCGGGGCTTCATCCCAATCCCGTCGAGTATGCGGACATAGTGACTACTACTACGCACAAGACGTTACGCGGTCCGCGCGGCGGCATGATCCTGTGCAGGGAGCAATACGCCAAAGCGATAGACAAAGCGATATTCCCGGGCACGCAGGGCGGCCCGCTCGAACATATCATAGCGGCAAAAGCCGTCGCTTTTAAGGAAGCGGCGAGCGACGGGTTCAAGCAATATCAAAAGCAAGTGGTAAAAAACGCCGCGGCGCTTGCGAGCGCGCTGAAAGCGCGCGGTATAGGGCTTGTGTCGGGCGGTACGGACAACCATCTTATGCTCGTCAAGCTGGAAAACGGCGTTACAGGCAAGGATCTCGAAACATTGCTCGACGATTGCAACATAACCGTCAACAAGAACGCCGTTCCGTTCGATAAAATGCCGCCGTCCAAAACGTCGGGCATACGCGTGGGCACGCCTGCCGTCACGACGCGCGGAATGAAGGAGAGCCAAATGCAAATAATAGGCGATTGCATCGCCGACGCGATATTACAAGGCGAAGCCGCAAAACAGTCGGTGTTGCACCGCGTCGCCAAGCTCACGACCGAGTTCCCGCTGTATAACTGACCGTCAAGCTGTTTAAACTAATATCGACCGATACCGTATCGCCGTTATTTACGCGATACGGTTTTTGTATGGCGAAATGCCGTGCTGTGTTTCGGTCGGCGAACACGGTTTAAAACCCTACAATATTATGGGGAATTAACTTGACAAAGCGTTTTGTCGGTGGTATAATTAATCGACATATCAAGGAGTGCGTAATGCGGTTATCCACGAGAGCGACATACGGCATGCGTTTATGCTTTATGCTGGCGCTGTCCAAAGTCCCGCTGTCGGCGTCGCAGTTGGTGCGTCAGACCGACGTCGGTATGAAATATCTCGAACAGCTTTTGGCGATGCTGAAACGCGGTGAGATAGTTTACGCGTTTCGCGGCAAGTCCGGCGGATATATACTCGCGCGCGAGCCGGGGCTTATCACCGTGGGCGATATGCTCGTCGCGCTCGACGACGGGTTCGATGCGCCCGAATGCGTGTGGGGCGGGTGCAAGGATATTTATTGCCCCAACAGGAACGTACTCAGCAAGCTCAACGACGGGATAAACAGCGTGCTCGACAGCGTCACGCTGTTGGATATCGTAAACGACTATCGAAGCAATTGCGGCGCACCGCACATAACATATGACTGATCGTATTTATTTGGATTATGCGGCTACCGCGCCGGTAAGCGATAAAGCGTTTGCCGCCGCTTTGCCGTACTATAAGGATATATTTTACAATCCGTCGTCCGCTCACGCGCTCGGACAGCTCGCGTCGTCCGCGACGGAACGCGCGCGCGAAAAATGCGCGACGGCGATTGGTGCGCGCGCAGACGAAATTTATTTTACGTCGGGCGGTACGGAAGCGATAAACTGGGCGTTTTCGAGCGTTTCGGATGCAGAAGGAAAACATATCGTGCTGTCTGCGATAGAACACGACGCGGCGATCGCTTGCGCCGAAAACTTGCGTTCGCGCGGGTTCTCGGTCGATTATGTACGACCTGACGCCGACGGGATTGTAACTGCGGACGCGCTCGAAGCGGTCTTGCGCGACGATACGGCGCTCGTCTGCGTAATGACGGTGAACAACATCGTAGGTTCGGTACAGCCTATAAAAGAGCTTTGCGCGGCGGCGCACCGGCGCGGCGCGTTGTTTTTTACCGACGCGGTACAGGCGATGAACGCGCTCGATATCGACGTAAGCGACAGCGGCGTCGACATGCTCGCCGTTTCGGGGCATAAGCTGTATGCGCCCAAGGGCGTGGGATTTTTGTATATTCGGCGCGGAGTGTCCGTTGCGCCCATGATGCTCGGCGGCGAGCAGGAGCGCGGCTTGCGCGCGGGTACGCTCGACGTGCCGTCGGTCGTCGCGCTCGGCGCGGCGGCGGAGGAAGCGACTGCGGACCGAGAAAAAAACAATGCGCACGTAAAAGCGGTGCGCAACGAATTTTTGCGCACGCTCGACTGCGGCGCGCCCGTCGTTTGCGGACGCGCGGTCGACGATATAGTTTCCGTGGTGTTCGACGGGGTGAACGGCGGCAGGCTTGCCGTCGCGCTGTCATGCGCGGGCGTGTGCTGTTCGGTAGGTTCCGCGTGTTCCGCAGGGTCTGCCGTGCCGCCGCGCACTCTCGTCGAGATGGGCGTTAAAAACGCCGATAGTTCGGTGCGGTTTTCGTTCGGGCGCGGTACTACCGTCGAGCAAGCGGCAAAAGCCGCGCGCATAGTAAACGACGCGGTGTTGCGCCTTAAAGGTCAGATCGTATAGTTCGGCGGATACGCCGCATGACAATTTCAGTCGGCGAGCTTTTTTTGAGCTTTTTTGAGCGCCTTTTCGGGTATCTTTTTGTCGTCCATCTTTTTGAAAGCGACTGCGCCGGCTATCGCGCCGATCGTAAATCCGAGTAAAAGTTTGTTCATGTTGTTCTCCTTGTTATTTGTTTTACAGTTATTATGTCGAGCGATTGATGATGTTATGCAATAAGCATTGCACTTTATATAGATATGAAGCGTATTTACAATATATAAACAGTGACAGCGAAGCATCGATTTGAGTCGGCGTCGAAACACGGAGTTCCGTATTTATTCGCTTCATTTTAATGTTGACATTTCGCATTAAGCATGTTATACTGTATAAAGGTTTGTTATGCGACCGACTTATGAAGAGGAGATATCAGGAGAATATGAAAAGTAAGATCGCCGTACTTTCGATATTGATTTGTGTCGCCGTATGTACTTTTGCGTTATTTGCATGCGGGACAAATCACGAGCATAAATACGACGCAGTTACAAATAAAGTTTTGCCCACTTGTACGGAAAAAGGATATACCGTTAAGTCTTGTTCATGCGGAGCCGTAAATCGTACCGATTATGTTCCCGCAAAGGGGCATAATTTCGTAAACGGAAAATGCGATGGTTGCGGCATTACGAACGATGAGTATATAGTCGCGACCGATATAAAACTCGATCAACGATCCGTTGAGATCGAAAAGGGCGCGACGGCAGTCCTTTCCGTTATTTTTGTACCGGAAAATTCGACTTCGAACGTTTCGTGGAGTACTTCCGCGCGCGAGATCGCCACGGTAAACAACGGCACTGTCACGGGCGTCGGCGCGGGAACGTGTATCGTTACCGCAATGCTTCCGAACGGCAAAAGCGCGGTCTGTGAAGTGATTGTTTTTGAAAAAACGACGGAAAATTTGGATTTCGAAAAGGTCGACGGCGGATACGAGGTTTCGTATTACAGCGGAAGCGACGCGTACGTTAATATACCGAATTCACATTACGGTTTGCCCGTGATAGGCATTGGCGACGTCGCATTCGAAAATTGCAGATCGCTTTTGCGCGTAAAAATTCCCGAAGGGATCCGGTATCTGGGCAGACGCGCGTTTGCAGGCTGTAACGGGTTGACCGAGATAACCGTACCCGAGAGCGTCGTGCGCGTCGGCGAAAAAGTTTTCGATGGGTGCAGCAGACTGAAATCGCTGTATTGGAATGCGTCGGCGTGCGATGAGAACGATTTCGACGTCGATTACGGCATTTCCACTACGGTTTTGAGCGAGGTCGAGTTCGGCGACAGAGTGGACAAAATAACGAGAAATATGTTTTACGGCGCGAAAAAACTCGAAAGCATAACCATTCCGGCAAGCGTTAAGAGTATAGGCTACGACGCGTTTTGCAATTGTATGGCGCTCGATACCGTATATTATTCGGGCGATTTGACGAGCTGGTGCTCGGTGACCGTGGAAAACGCTTTTGCGAATCCGTTCCACAATGCGCATTATGTTTATATCGACGGAGAGCTTTTGACCGACCTTGAAATTCCCGAATCCGTAAGGGAAATCAAAAACTTTTCTTTTTGCGGTTGCGTGATCGAAAGCGTAGTTATTCACCGCGATGTCAGAAGCGTCGGACGAGATGCGTTTAAAGATTGCAGAAAAATAGAAAGAGCGGAAATGCCCGCGACGGCGGTTTCGGCTATTCCCCAAACTCGTTTGAAATCGGTCGTTATAAACAACAGCTACCATAGCGAAGGCATACATTTCGCCGATTGTGAAACGCTCGAACGCGTCGTCATATCAGAAGGCGCGACAAAGCTGGAAGCAAACGCTTTCTCCCGTTGCACAAGCCTTGCCGAGATCGTTTTGCCCGAAAGCTTAAAAACCGTCGGCGCGTTTGTTTTTAATAGTTGCGCGCTTACAAGCATAGATCTTTCCGCAAACGTCACGGAGTTAGAGTATGGCGCGTTCGATGACTGCAATAGTCTTGCCGTAGTCAACTATGCCGGCGATTTGGCGGGGTGGTGTTCTATTACGTTTGAAAACTACACATCCAATCCGTTACAGTTTGCTCGAAGCTTTAATATTGACGGCAAGCCCTTAACGCAAGCGAAAATAAGCGGAGTCACAAAAATTAACGACAATGCGTTTTTCGGTTTCGGCGGTTTGACTTCGGTCGACATCGCGAGCGGCGTTGAGAGTATAGGCGCAAATGCGTTTTTCGGTTGTGTAAACCTTGAAAGCGTTTCTATCGACGACAGCGTTACTTTTATGGGTAATAACGCGTTCGGCAACTGTATAAGTCTCGGCAGCGTGACCTTAGGTAACGGCATAGCCGAAATATCTGTGAGCGCGTTCGAAGGATGTTCGGCGCTCGAAAATTTGAAGATGGGATCTTCCGTTGAAACGATCGGTTACGAAGCGTTCAAAGGTTGCTCTCGTCTTGCGAGCGTGCAATTGCCCGCTACCGTTAAAGTAATAGGAAGCCACGCGTTTGACGGCTGTTCGAGTCTTGTATCTGTAAATATACCGAGCGGTTTGACGGAAATAGGCGGTGACGCGTTTAGAAACTGTTCCGCATTCGAGAGCATAATTATACCGTTAAGCGTAAAATACATAGGATATTCCGCATTTTCAGGCTGTTCCAAACTGACCGCATACTGCGAAGCGGGATATGAGCCTAGCGGTTGGAGTTCGAATTGGAGCCGCGATTTACTTAAAGTCGTGTGGAATTATAAAATCTCGTAATTATTTAAAAACCGACAATTCGGCTTTCGTGCGATAAAAGCTTGCTTTTGTTCGACGATAATGGTATAATGTGATCGTGGATAAAGGCGTAAAAATTTTGGGCGTCGATTTCGGGTTGAAGCGTGTGGGGCTTGCCGTTTGCGATACGATGTGGATACTTGCAACGCCGCTCCCCGCATTCCGCACAAGCTCCATGCGCGTTTCGATAGACGGGGTTGCGCGCGTCGCCGCCGAGCGCGGCGTTTGCGGTATAGTAGTAGGACTGCCGCTCAATCTCGACGGAACGGAATCGGAGCAGTCGGGGCGCGTGCGTGCGTTTGCTCGCAATCTCGCCAAGGTGACCGGTCTTGACGTCGACCTGTGCGACGAACGGCTTACCACCGTCGAGGCCGACGAATTGTTGGCGGAAGCGGGCGTAAAGCGCGGCGAGCGCGAAGATCTGATTGACAGTATGGCGGCGAAGATAATTTTGCAAAGCTATATCGACAATAATAAAAAATTGCAATAGGAGAAACCTATCATGGCAAACAAGCAAGACGAAAACGTAGAACTCATCGACGAAGAAGTTATCACGCTTTACGACGAAAATAACAATCCCGTCGACTTCGACGAGGTCGCGGTGGTCGAGTATATGGGCGAGTTTTACGCGCTTCTTCAACCTATCGAGCCGATGGAAGGCTTGGGCGAGGACGAAGCGATCATATTCAAGGTCGTGCAAAAGGACGACGAAACGGACGAGTTCGAGCCTGTTACCGACGAGAGCATTCTCGATGCGGTATTCAACGAATATCTCAAAGCGGAAGCGGAACTCGAAGACGGTTGCGATTGTTGCGGTCACGACTGCGACTGCGATTGCGATTGCGATCACGATTGCGACGGCGAGCATGACTGCGATTGCGGACACGGGCATTGCGGCGGGCACGGCAAAGCCGAGTAAACGGCGAAAACGATTAAAACACGCGGTATTTTGCGCATAAAAGGCGTGTAAAATATTTGCGTTAAGATAAAGACTGTGTTATAATATCAAGGACTACTCACTCGGTCGTTTTTCTGTGCGCCGTTAAATCTTTTCATGGCGGCGTATGATCGGGGCGGTAAACGGAGAAAACCATGGCAAACATAATCACGATGAAACAGCTTTTGGAAGCGGGCGTTCATTTCGGACATCCCACGCGCAAGTGGAATCCCAAAATGAAAAAGTATATATATGTCGCGCGTAACGACATATATATCATCAATCTCGAAAAGACGGTGGAAATGATCGATAAAGCGTATGCGTTCATTAAGAGCGTAGCCGCCGAAGGCAAGTCCGTTCTTTTCGTAGGCACCAAAAAGCAGGCGCAGGAAGCTATCATGCAGGAAGCGCAAAAGTGCGGCATGTACTATGTAAAGTCGCGCTGGTTGGGCGGCACGCTTACCAATTTCCAAACTATCAAATCCCGTATCGAGCGACTCAACAAGCTCAACCTTATGGAAAAAATGAACGAGTTCGCGCTTCTTCCCAAAAAGGAAGTGCTTCAACTCAAAGCCGAACGCGACAAGCTCGAAGATAATTTGGGCGGTATCAAGGATATGCGTTCGTTGCCCGGCGCGTTGTTCGTAGTCGATCCCAAAAAGGAACACAACGCCGTTTTGGAAGCGCGCAAACTGCACATACCCATCGTCGCGATAGTCGATACCAACTGCGATCCCGACGAAGTGGATTACGTTATACCCGGTAACGACGACGCTATCCGCGCGATAAAGCTCATCGCCGGCGCGATGGCGGACGCGGTGATCGAAGCGCGCGAAGGCGAGGAAGGCTTGGCGGCGCGTCGCGCGGTCGAGGCTCAAATGCAGGCGGAGGCGGAAGCCGCCGTCAAAGCGACCGTCGAAGTAGTGGAAGAACCCGCTACCGCGGAACAGCTCGAAAAGCTCGTCGAGAACGCGGAAACGCCCGACGCGGAATGATCGCGTTGTGAGCGTAAACGGCTCGCATAAATTACAAACTTTTCGTTCGCGGGCATTGCGGACGGCATTTGCGCGCGTTGTCGATGCGCGTAAAAAATTCAATAACAGGAGTAATATCATGGAAATTACGGCAAAGGACGTAGCTAAGTTAAGAGATATAACGGGCGTCGGTATGATGGCGTGCAAAAAAGCGCTTATCGAAACCGGCGGAGATATAGACAAGGCTTGCGAATATCTGCGCGAGCAGGGCATGTCGATAGTCGCCAAAAAGGCGTCGAGAATAGCCGCGGAGGGCGCGGCGTGGGCGTGCATTTCGGCAGATAAGCACACGGGCGCACTTGTCGAAGTCAACTGCGAGTCGGACTTCGTCGCAAAGAGCGACGTGTTCACCGCATTGTGCGAAGCGGTCGCCAAAGCGGCTGTCGAAAGCGGCGAAACGGACGCGGAAAAGCTCAAAGCGGTCAAGACCGCCGACGGCACAGTCGAAGAACTCATCACCGCCGCCACGGCGAAAACGGGCGAAAAGATCTCGCTCCGTCGCGTGGCTGTGCAAAGCAATAAGAACGCGATCGAGGAAGCGTATATCCACATGGGCGGCAAAATGGGTACGCTCGTGGAAGTATCCGCGGAAGGCTTGACCGACGCGAATCTTGCGGAAGCGGTAGCCATGGCTCACGACGTAGCCATGCACATCGCGGCGTTCCAGCCGCCGTACGTACGTCAGTCCGACGTGCCGCAGGCGGAAGTCGACCACGAGCGCGAGATAATAAAGCAACAGCTTTTGAACGACGAAAAGAACAAGAGCAAGCCCGAAAACGTTTTGACCAAGATCGCCGAAGGCAAGCTCGGAAATTTCTATAAAGAAAACTGCTTGTTGTATCAAGCGTTTGCGAAAGACCCGTCGATAACGGTCGAACAGCTTGTGTCCGCCACCGCCAAAAAGACGGGCGCAAAGCTCGATATAGTCAAGTTCACCAAGTTCGTCATGGGCGAAGGCATCGAAAAGCGCACCGACAATCTCGCGGAAGAGGTCGCCAAGCTTTCCGCCAATAAGTGATCGAGAATAAATTTTCGGCTTGCTGAAATTTTCGGTAAGCCGATTTTTCGAGCATAAGGAGCTTTACATGTACAAGAGAGTACTGCTTAAACTGAGCGGCGAGGCGCTTTCGGGCGCGACGGGTACGGGCATAGACCCCGTTACCGTCGATAAAGTGGTGTGCCAGCTAGTGGAGCTTGCGGGACGCGGTGTCCAAATAGCGATAGTCGTCGGCGGCGGAAACTTTTGGCGCGGGCGGCAGGGCGTGGCTATGGATAAGGTCACAGCCGACCATATGGGCATGCTCGCGACCATAATGAACGCGCTTGCGTTGCAGGACGCGATCGAAAAAAAGGGCGTGCCTACGCGTGTGCAGACCGCGCTTTCGATACCTGCGGTCGCCGAGCCGTTTATACTTCGCAAGGCGCTCAGACATTTCGAGTGCGGACGCATTGTTATATTCGCGTGCGGTACGGGCAATCCTTATTTTACCACCGATTCGGGCGCGGCGCTCAGAGCGGCGGAGATCAAGGCGGACGTACTGTTGATGGCGAAGAACGTCGACGGTGTTTACGATTGCGATCCCAAGACAAATAAAAACGCCAAAAAATTGGGCGAACTGTCGTATATGGACGTACTCAACAAAAACATCGCCGTCATGGACTTTACGTCGGTCACAATGTGCATGGAGAACAATATCCCAATCGTAGCGTTCGGACTGAACGAGCAAAACAGCATAATACGCGCCGCAGACGGCGAAAAGATAGGCACGCTGATACATTAGTGCGAAAGTGCGAAAAACGCCGTAACGTCGACTGCGTTCGATCGATCGAAACGGCGGTCGGGACGCGATATTGCGAGCAAAGACGTTGCGGACTCGATACGTTCGGTGCGAGCCGAACGGGCATTAGAATTATTCGGAGGACAATATGCAAAACGAACAGCTCATAACGCAGTCGAACAAGATCGACGAAAAGCTTAACAAAGTTATAGAGCATCTTAAAGGCGAGCTTAATTCCATGCGCGCGGGACGCGCCAACCCGATAGTGCTGAGTCGCGTTACCGTCGATTATTACGGAATGCAAACTCCGCTCAATCAAATGGCTAACATTTCCGTACCCGACGCGCGTACGCTCATGGTATCGCTTTACGACGTTTCGGCGCTCAAAGAAGTGAAAAAAGCGATAATCGCCGCCGATCTCGGACTCAATCCCGTCGACGACGGCAAGGTCATACGGTTATCCTTTCCGCAGTTGACGGAGGAACGCCGTCGCGATCTCACCAAACAGGTCAAAAAGATGGGCGAGGACGCCAAGGTCGCGCTTCGTAACGAGCGGCGCGACGCGCTCGAATTCGGCAAAAAACTCAAAAAAGAAGTGTCCGAGGACGAGATAGCCGAGTACGAAAAGATCATTCAAAAGAAACTCGATGCGGCTGTGGAAAAGGTCGATAAGCTTATAAAGGAAAAGGAAAGCGATCTTCTTGAAATCTGATCTTTCGTCCGAAAACATTCGTATTCCCGCGCATATCGGGATAATAATGGACGGAAACGGCAGGTGGGCTACCAACAGGCATTTGCCGCGCACGGCGGGACATCGCGCTGGGGTAAAAAACATTACGCCCGTAGTGTCGCACGCGCTCGAAAAAGGAGTGCGGTGCGTCACGCTTTACGCGTTTTCCACCGAGAATAAAAATCGCCCGCAGACCGAAGTCAAAACGCTTGTCGGCTTGATAAAAAAACAGTTGAAGCCGATGACGCGCGAGCTTTTGGCGCGCGGCGCGCGAGTGATCGTATCGGGCGACCGATCGTATTTCCCCGACGACGTGCAAGCCGTGCTTGCCGAAGTGGAAAGCGAAAATACGGACGGCGCCGCTCAAACGGTAAATATCGCGCTCAATTACGGCGGTCGCGCGGAGATACTGCGCGCGGCGGCTACGGCGGCGCAGAGCGGCGAAATAACGGAGCAAAGCTTCGAGCGCGGACTGTATACCTACGGTATGCCCGAACTCGACATGATAATACGCACGGGCGGCGAAAAACGTCTCAGTAATTTTTTATTGTATCAGGCGGCGTACAGCGAATTGTTTTTTACCGATACGCTGTGGCCGGATTTCGGTACTGCGGAACTAGACGGAATGCTGTCGGAATTCAATACAAGAACGCGAAGGTTCGGTAAATTATGAAAAAGGATCGCGTTATAACCGGAGCATTGATAACTATAGTGTACGTGGCGGTGTTTTTGCTCGCCGTGTACATTCATCCGATCTGCTTCGATGTTTTTATATTCGCGCTTGCCGTAGGCGGCGTGTACGAAATGAGCAGGGCTGTTGCCAAATTCGGCAGCGAGCCGATATTTGTGGTCGATCTCATACAAATAGTGGTGGGGTTCGCCGCGTTTTGGTTTACGCAGTATTTCTTTAAATCGAGTTCGTCGGGCATGACGGCATACTTTTTGTCGTTGATATTGATGATGGGCGTTACTGCATTGATCGTCGCATGTTCCAAAACATACGTCAAGGGCAACGCCGTGTCGACGATATTCGTCATGCTGTATCCGAGCGCGCTTTTGATGTTTTCCGTCGGCATCAATTATTTTATGATAGCGGAAGCGGCGATAAGCGTTACCGCGTCGTTGCCGTACCGAAACGCGGGCATAGCGTTGATGTTTATCGTGCCGTCGTTTACCGATATGTTCGCTTATCAGATAGGCAGTGCGGTCAAGGGCAAAAAGCTTTGTCCGAGCATAAGCCCCAATAAGACGATTAGCGGCGCCGTAGGCGGATTGTTCGGCGGGATAGTCGGTGCGCTTTTAGTCGCGTTGCTGACGTTTTTGGCAGTGCATTTTTCGATAAATCTTTTCGGTCTGAGCATGCTGACCGACGGTTGGGCGACGACGATAATCAACTTCGTTGCGCTCGGACTGTTCGGCTCGGTGTTCGACCAGTTGGGCGATCTCATGGCGTCTTTCGTCAAGCGTCGAGCGGGGATAAAGGATTATTCCAACCTGTTGCCCGGACACGGCGGCGTACTCGACCGCATAGACGGGTTTATGCTTTGCGGGGTGTTTTATTATATATACTTCGCGGTAATGCTTTTGATATGAAAAATATAGCCGTTTTGGGTTGTACCGGCTCGATCGGTACGCAAACTCTGGATATAATATCCAAAAACCGCGATAAATACAATGTCACGGGCTTGTCCTGCGGTTCGGACGCTGTCGGGCTTGCCGAGCTTGCACGCGAGTTCGATTGCGACGTTTTGGGTATAGCCGACGAGCGCAAGCGCGTAACCGTCAAGGAACTGCGTCCGTCCGCGACGGTATACTGCGGCGACGACGCGCTTACGCAAACGCTCGACGGCGCGGATATAGCCGTGATAGCCGTCGTCGGCATGATAGGATTAAAAGCGGTATTGTACGCGCTCGACCGCGGTATAACGGTCGCGCTTGCCAATAAGGAAAGCTTGGTCGCGGGCGGCGAAATAGTGACTGCGCGCGCAAAGCTCGGCGGCGCGATCCGCCCCGTGGACTCCGAGCATTCGGCGATCTGGCAATGCTTGCGCGGCGAGACCGCGTTCAAGCGCATTATCCTTACTGCGAGCGGCGGACCGTTTTTCGATACGCCCGTCGGGAAATTAAAAAGCGTAACGCCCGAACAAGCCGTTGCGCACCCCAACTGGCGCATGGGCAAAAAAATATCGGTCGACAGTGCGACCATGGTCAATAAAGGCTTGGAACTTATCGAGGCTCGTTGGTTGTTCGATACCGTAAACGTAGACTACGTTATACACCCCGAAAGCGTTGTGCATTCCATGGTGGAGTTTGCCGACGGTTCGATAAAAGCGCAGGCTGGTTTTCCCGATATGCGTCAGCCCATACAGTACGCGCTTACGTATCCCGACCATGCGCCGCGCGAATACGCGCCGTTAAAACTGCCGTTGTCGTTGCGGTTTATCCCGCCCGACGAAACGGCGTTCCGCGCGCCGCGGCTCGCAAAACAGGTCATCGAAACGGGCGGGCTTGCCGGCGCGGTGTTCAACGCCGCAAACGAAGCGGCGGTAAGACTGTTTTTGGAGCGAAAGATCGCGTTTACCGATATAGTCGACACGGTTGAGAACGCGCTTTGTAAGGAAGATATGTCGGGCGAGCGTACGCTCGACGGGGTAATATCGACGCATAATCGAGTATACGATAAAATATACTTGAAATATCAAGGAGCGTGATTTGGAATATTTCGGGTATATAGTTTTATCGCTTGTCATATTGCTCGTGATGGTACTCATTCACGAGCTGGGACATTATACCGCCGCCAAGATTCTCGGTTTTACGGTCGACGAATTTTCTATCGGGTTCGGACCCAAGCTTTTCAGCAAGATCCGCAAAAACGGCGAGCGTTTCAGTTTGCGCGCCGTGCCGCTCGGCGGGTTTTGCGCGTTTATGGGCGAAGAGGACGACGATGACGCGCAGGACGAAAAACCCGCGCCCGAACAGACGGATAACGGCGATCGTGCGGAGACTGAAAAGCTCGCCGCGAAACAGGCAAAAGACGAAGATCTTTTGTCGTACGTGATGCGCGCCGAGATCGAAGAAAACAAAGCCGCCGCCGCGTCGGTCGCAAAGCCGATCGAACCTAAGCCCGTGCGGCTCGACAAGCACGGAAATCCCGCCCTGTCGTTCAATAAACAAAAGCCTTGGAAGCGCATAATCGTATTGCTCGGCGGCGTGGTGTTCAATCTGCTGTCTGCCGTCATATTCTCGATTATCTATATAGGCGCGGTCGGTTATTCGTTGCCTGTCGTCGGCGACGTGTATAAAGATCCCGCGGGCAATTATTACAGCGCGCTCGAAAAAGGCGATATAATACTCGCGGTCGACGGCAAGGATATAGGCGTTATGAACTCGTTTTCGGAATTGACGCAGGGCATTGCGGAAAACGGAACGGTGACGCTCAAAGTGGAACGCAGCGGCGAGATAAAGTTTGTGGACGTAAAACGTCAAAAGATCGAACGGGTAGACGAGAACGGCGATAAAACGGAATACGTCGGATTCGGCATAACTACGCCCGAAGTCGTGTTTCGCGGTAAAGATGCAGGAACGGCGTTCAAATATTGCGTACCGTATACGTTCAAGTTGTCGTGGTCTATACTCGGATCGTTCGGCGGACTGATAACGGGCAGGATACCTATCACGTCGATATCGGGACCTATCGGCTCGATCAAAATGATGGCGGACGTTTCGATGACGAATTGGCGAAACATCCTTATACTGTTGCCGCTTTTGGCGAGCAATCTCGCCATGTTCAATATTCTGCCGTTCCCCGCGCTCGACGGCGCGCGGATCGTGTTCACGATCGTAGAATGGATACGCAAAAAGCCGATCAACCGCAAAGTGGAAGGCATGATCAATTTCGTGGGCTTGGTCGTTTTGATGTTGTTCGTCGTGATCGTTGACATTTTGTCGTTCGCGTTGTAAAATAGAACCGTGAGTAAAACGGTAAAAATCAAAAATACGGCGATCGGCGGCGGCAATCGCATAGCGGTGCAGTCCATGACAAACACCGATACGCTCGATACCGACGCTACCTTCGCTCAGCTCAAAAGCTTACAGCTTGCGGGCTGCGACGTTGCGCGTATAGCGGTGTCGTCGGATGCGGAAGTCGAAGCCGCAAAATATTACGTCGGCAAGTTCGATATGCCGCTCGTAGCAGATATACAGTTCGATTATCGGCTCGCCGTGGCGTGCGCCGAGATCGGGTTCGATAAAATACGTTTCAATCCCGGCAACATAGGCGACGAGCGCAAGGTCAAAACGCTTGTCGACGCGTGCAAGGCGCACCGCGTACCCATACGCATAGGCGTCAATACGGGTTCGCTCGAACAGGAATTCGCGGGCTTGCCCAAAAGCGACGCGTTGGTTCGTAGCGCATTGAAGCATGTTCGGCTTTTGGAAAAGTTCGGGTTTTACGATACGGTGATATCCGTTAAGTCGTCGGATGCGAAAGTTACGGTCGACGCGTACCGCAAGCTTGCGGCGGCGGTCGATTATCCGTTGCACGTCGGAGTGACGGAGAGCGGCGCAGACGAGCGCGGTATAGTCCGTTCGGCTGTCGGGATAGGCGCGCTGTTGATAGACGGTATTGGCGACACTGTGCGAGTTTCGCTTTCGGGCGATCCCGTCAGGGAAGTTTCGGCGGCAAAAACAATTTTGCAGGAATGCGGTATCGACAAAAATTATTGCGAAATAATTTCCTGTCCTACCTGTTCGCGTTGCAAATACGATCTCAAATCGGTCGTGGACGAGCTTAAAGCCGCGACAAAGGACGTGGCGTTCCCCGTCAAAGTCGCAGTGATGGGTTGCGTAGTCAACGGCATAGGCGAATCGGGCGACGCGGATTTCGGCGTTGCGGGCGGCGGAAACGGCAAGGCGGCGTTGTTTGCGGACGGTAAGATCGTGCGCACTATCGATACCGCCGACATCGTTTCGGAGCTTCTTGCATTGATAGATAAAAAAGCAAAAGACAGAGTGTAGGCAATGAATAAAATTTACACCGATATAAACGCCGCGACGGGCGGCAAGTATAAGGCTCTGCGGTTTTCGCGCGTGACTTTCGACGGCAAGCGTGCGGTAGTCACGATCGCGTGCAAACCCGACGACAGGGCGTTCGTAAACGCCAACCGCGCCGAGCTTGCGGGACTGGTGTGCGATAAATGCGCGTTCCATGCTCCCGTCGAAATAGAAGTAAACGACGAGATACCGACCGCGGGCGCGTTGCGCGCCGCCGTGGTGGGTTTCACCGAAAAGTTCAGCTACGTTTCGTCTATTTTGCATACCGTTTCGGCACAGACCGAGCCGCAATACAAGGTATCGCTCAAAATGCACGTGCCTATGTACGAGCTTGCGAAAAACGATTACATACCGCGGTTAAAAGAATATTTGCAAAATACGTACGCGCAAGACATCGAACTCGACGTTGCGGTAGTGCAATTTTCGGAAAGCGGTACGGAGTATGCGTCCGCGAGCGGCGGCGGCAGATCGGAGTACGCCGTAACGGACGTAACGCCCGTTATAGGCTCGCTCGCGCCGAGCGTAGCGCGGTCGGTGTCGAGCCTGACCGCAAACGAATTCAACGTCGTTGCGTGCGGCGTATTCGTCATGCCGACGGCGTTTACGAGCAAGGGCGGTAAGCGTTACGACAGATTCTTATTGTACGACGGCGATACGTCGTTGCAGTGCAGGTGGGGCGCGGAAGGCGGCAGGAGTATAGTCGATCCGTCGCTCATCAACAAAAAAGTATGCGTTCTCGGCAATGTCGAATACGACGCCGCGCGCAACGAAGCGAGCATGTCGGTTCGCGAACTGTCGCTGTGCGAAACAGACGGTATAAAGGTTTTGGAAAACCGTCCCGTGCCGACGCGGTACGAACGCATCGTTCCGACGGACTATCTCGAATTCGTGCAGTCTAGCATGTTCGACGCTACGTCGGAACTGCCGCCCGCGCTTAAAGGCGAGTTCGTGGTGTTCGACTTTGAAACGACGGGACTTTCGGTGCTGTACGACAAGCCGACGGAGCTAGGCGCGATCAAGATAGTCGACGGCGCGATAGCGCAGTGCTTCGGCACGCTTATAGACCCGCGCCGCGAGATCCCGCCGCAGGTGATAGAAAAAACAGGCATAACCAACGAGATGGTCAAAGGACAACCGCTTTTCGAGGACGTGTTGCCCGACTTTTACAAATTTACGCAAAATTGCGGATTGGTCTGTCACAACATAGCGTTCGATTTCCCGTTCCTTATCAAGGGCGGGAACAGGAGTGGCTGGGCGTTCGGCGACAGGCGGACGTACGACACGATGGGCATGGCGCCCGCCGTTTTTCGTGGGATACAGCGCGTGTCGCTCGCGAGCGTTTTGGAGGAACTCGGCTTGGTGAACGACGGCGCGCACCGCGCAGTGTCGGACGCGGCGGCTACCGCAAAAGCGTTCGTAGCCATGCACCGCCTTCTCGCGGCGGGAAAATGATCGCGTATCGCGATAAATAAAATCGTAAAACTTTTGTAAAACGCTTGCAAATGGTTTGCAAAAGTGTTATATTATAGTAGTACTATAAGGTTTAGCATGAGAGTCGGTTTTGTCCGGCTCTCAATTGCTGTAACGGCACTTTTGCGTAAAACGCGCAAAGATCCTTGCGGAGGGCATCATAAACAGCGTTATCGAAAGGGCAAAGCCCGTCATAGAAAGCGTTTTGAGCGGACTCGGATACGAGCTGGTCGACGTAGAGTATAAAACGATGTACGGCGATAAGCATTTGATCGTGTATATCGCCAACGAGCGCGGCGTTTCGCTCGACGATTGCGAAACCGTATCCAACGCGTTGGACGCGCCGCTCGACGAACTCGACCCGACGAACGGCGTGCCGTACTGCTTGGACGTATCGTCGCCGGGGCTTGACAGACCGTTCAAGACCCAACGCGATTTCGAGCGCAATTACGGGCAAAAGATCGAAGTCAAGCTGTATGCTCCGCAGAGCGGGAGCAAGACAAAGCTGTATGTCGGAACGCTCGTCGGTCGTACGGAGGAAGGCATAACGCTTGAAACCGACGACGGCGCGACGGTATTCATAGAAAACGCCAAAGCGGCGCTCGCGCGTCCGTACGTCGAGTTTTGACGGGCGGCAACTATTCAAAAATAATTATTCGGGAGAATAAAAATGGCTAAAAAGAGTTTGACACGTACTTGGCAATCGGATTTTTACGACGCATTGTGCGATCTGGAAACCGAGCGCGGTATCAAAAAGGAAGTGTTTTTGGACGCTTTGCAGGACGCGCTCGCCAGCGCGTACAAAAAGCAGTACGGCGTACCAAAATCGGTAAAGATAGTCGTCACGCCGGAGCTTAAAACGTTTAATATATACACCTGTCAAACGGTAGTCGAGCAGGTGGTCGAGCGCGAAACGGAGATCAGTCTCGAAGACGCGCGTTTGATCGATAAAAAGCATAAAGTGGGCGACGAGATCTTGGAACCCGTCGACACCGCCGATTTCGGACGTATCGTCGCGCAAATGGCTAAGCAAATAATAACGCAAAAGCTCCGCGCGGTGGAGACCGAAAAAGCGTACAGCGACCTTGCCGAAAAGGAAGAACAGCTCGTTACGTGCGTCGTTCAGCGCATCGACGGCAAAAACGTGTGCGTCGAGATCCAAAAGATGGAAGCGGTGCTGTATCCCAAGGATCAGTTGCCCGGCGACAAATTCAAGGTCGGCGACAAGATCAAAGTGTTTGTGCGCGGCATAAAATCCACGACGCGCGGACCGCAGGTGCTTGTAACGCGCACTTCGCCGGGATTCGTGCGCAGAATGTTCGAAATGGAAGTGCCGGAGATCGCGAGCGGAGTCGTCGTTATAAAAGGCATCGTCCGCGAAGCGGGCTTGCGCACCAAGATGGCTGTATACGCCACCGATTCGAGCGTGGACGCGGTGGGCGCTTGCGTGGGTAACCGCGGCGCGCGCGTCAACGGAATAATTTCCGAGGTCGGCGGCGAAAAGATCGACATCATACCGTGGCATGAGGATCCGCTGGAATATATAGCGCGCGCATTGCTCCCAGCCAAGGTAGTCATGGTCGAAGCCAAGGAGGACGAGCGTTTGGCGCGCGTGGTCGTAATGGACGATCAGCTCAGCCTTGCGATAGGCAGAGAGGGCGTAAACGCGCGGCTCGCGGCAAAGCTTACAGGCTGGAAGATAGACATCAAACCGTACTCGGCAATGGAGAAGGAAGTCAAGGCGGCTACCGAACGCGCCGAGCAGATGGGCAGCGACAACTTCGACGTATTCGAAGAGGATCTCGGAGAGCTTGACTAAATGAAACACGTCCCCATGCGTTCCTGCATAGTATGCAGACAGGTGAAAGACAAGTCCGAGCTGTTACGCATAGTGCGCACGGCGGACGGCGAGTTTGCGCTCGACACTACGGGGCGCGCGCTCGGTCGGGGCGCATACGTTTGCAGGGACGGCGAGTGCATGAACCTAATGACAAAAAAACGCGCGCTGTCGCGTGCGTTCAAGCAGGAGATACCGCAGGACGCTTACGATAAGCTGTTGCGGGAATACGGATCGCTCGGAGCAAATGACTGATAAAGATACGTTCGTTACGATGATAGGCTTTGCCAAGCGCGCGGGCAAGATAGTTTACGGCTACGATTCGCTCGTAAAGGCGCGCGGGGTAAAGCTGCTTGCTGTCAGCGATACCGCATCCGATAATCTAAGGTCGGGCATGGACGCGTTGGCGGACAAGACGGGATTGCCCATAGTGTACGCCGCAGGACTCGAAGAGACGGTCGGCAACAACGTAAAAGCGCTCGGCTTGACCGACGCGAGCATGGTCAAAGCGATCGTCGGATACGCGACGGAAAGCGCAAAGTATAAATTAAGATACGGGTTACGGAGGTAATATTGAATAACACGAATAACAATACGACGAATAACGAAGATGTGTCCAACAACATCAAGCGCCTCCACACGCTGTTGGAATCAAACGAGATTCGGGACTGTATCCGACGTTTGGCGGATATCAAAAAACGCGTCGACAAGCTGTACGCTTCCGAACGCGCGCGGTTGGGCGAGATAAATGCCGAACGCGCACGCCGCGAGCAGGAAGAACGTCGCGCCGAGGAAGCGGAAGTCGTCGCGCCCGAAACCGAGCTGTCGCAAACGGACGCAGTCGAACAGGATAACGTCGCATCGGACGCGGAGACAAAGCCCGCCGCCGACGCCGTACCCGACGCTACGACGGCGAACGCGGAGCAACCTGCGCAAGCTGCGACGGAAAGCGAGCAAAACCGAACGGCGGAAAAGACGGATGTCGTCGCGCCCGAAAAGCCTGCGCCGTCTACAAGCTCCAAGATCGCGCCGTTGCCGGAAAGCGCAACGGGCGGTACGCGCACTGCGATACCCAGTTATATCCGCGGCGTTATAAAACACGCGCCGCGTCCGACCCCCGAAAGCAAACCGCGTACGGAACGCGGAGCGGGTCGTCCTTCCGCGCGTCCGCAAACGGGCGCGCCGCGTACGGTAGGCGCTCGTCCGACGGGCGTTTCGCGTCCCGCCGCACCCGTTAAGTTCGAGCCGCCCGCGACTCAGCGCAAGCAACGCGGCGATTCGTCCGCGAAAAAATCGACGGCGCGTCCCGACGACAAGCGGCAAATGAACAAGCGCACGCTCATCCGCAAGGGCTATATCCAGGAGAGCGTCGACGAAGAACGCATGGGTACGCGCAAGCTCAAAAACAAAAAGGTCGCCAAGGTAGTGCCTTTTGCGCCCATCAAGATAGAAAACGCGGTGATCACTACCGAAAACCTTACCGTTAAAATACTGTCCGAAAAGATAGGCAAAACGGCGCAGGAAATAATAAAACAGCTCATGGAACTCGGGATCATGACGACGATAAATTCCGTCGTCGACTTCCCGACAATGCAGCTTGTTGCGGACGCGCTCGGCGTAAATATAGAGCTTAAACTGGAAAAGACCAAGGAAGAGCAGTTGCAAGACCTGCATTCCGAACCCGATCCCGAAGACAGCCTTGTAAAGCGTCCGCCAATCATCACGGTAATGGGTCACGTCGACCACGGCAAAACTTCGCTGTTGGACGCTATCCGCAAGACCAGCGTCGTAAGCGGCGAGGCGGGCGGTATAACCCAGCACATAGGCGCATACTCCGTCGATCTAAACGGCGAAAAGATCACGTTCTTGGATACGCCCGGACACGAGGCGTTTACCGAAATGCGCAAGCGCGGCGCGACGGTCACCGATATCGCGGTGCTTATAGTCGCCGCAGACGACGGCGTTATGCCGCAAACGGTGGAGGCGATCAAGCATGCCAAAGCCGCGGGCGTGCCTATCGTGGTCGCCATGAACAAGATAGACAAGCAGGGCGCCAATCCCGACAGGCTTAAACAACAGCTTGCCGAACACGACGTAGTTTGCGAAGAATGGGGCGGCGACGTGCCGATGATCCCCGTTTCGGCAAAGCAGAATATCGGCATAGACAAACTGCTCGAAAACATCATACTTCAAGCCGAAGTTTTGGAGCTTCGCGCCAATCCCGACCGCAGTGCGCGCGGATACGTTATCGAAGCGCGGTTGGACAAAGGCAAAGGTCCTATCGCTACGGTCATCGTGCAAAACGGCACGCTCAAAGTGGGCGATTATATAGTGTCCGGCACTACGTACGGCAGAGTGCGTTCGCTCACGGACGATAAGGGTGTTAACATCAAGACCGCTGGTCCGTCTATGCCCGTCGCGGTATACGGACTTGCGCAAGTTCCGTCCGCGGGCGATCCGATCGCTGTCGTGGAAAGCGAAAAAATGGCGCGTCAGGTCATCGAAGAACGTGCGGCTCGCGCCAAAAACGAAATGCTTTCCGACCTGCCTACCACCGATCTCGACGATGCGTTCGGCAAGCATGCGGGCGACAAAGACAAGGAATTCCGCGTGCTTATCAAAGCGGACGTTCAAGGTTCGAGCGAGGCGCTCAAAGAAGCCGTGCAAAATCTTTCGGGCGACGAGGTCAAGGTCAACGTCGTTTATGCGGGCGTGGGCGCGATCAACCAGTCCGACGTGATGATGGCGGAAGTCGCGCATGCGAGCATAATAGGCTTTAACGTCAAGCCCGATAACGACGCGCGCAATGCGGCGGAGCGTTCGGGCATACAGATCAAACAGTTCGGTATCATTTACGAAGCGCTCGATTACGTGCAGGGCAAGATGGACGAAATGCTCGCGCCCAAGTTTGTCGAACACATTACGGGCAAAGCGATCGTCCGCACCATGTTCAAGGTTTCGGGCGTCGGCATCGTCGCGGGAAGCTACGTGCAAACGGGTAAGATCGTGCGCGGCGGAAAGGCTCGACTTTACCGCGGCGGCAAGCTCATACACGAAGGGGGCATCGTCGGACTCAAACGCTATAAGGACGACGCCAAGGAAGTTACCATCGGTCTCGAATGCGGTATCGCGATAGCCGATTGCATCGAGTATTTGGAGGACGACGAGATCGAATGCTACGTCGTCGAACAGGAGAAAAAGTGAAAGGTCACGGCGGTACGGGACACAGAACGGAGCGTATAGCGAGCATTATCAAGCGCGACGTGTCGGTAATAGTCGATTCGCTGTCCGATCCGCGCATACACGGCGTGACGGTCGTCGACGCCGAAATGTCGCGCGATCTCAAATACGCGACAGTATTCGTCACGATAGACAACGACGATAAAAAGGTGCTTGCCGCGCTTAACGGTTGCAGCGGGTATATCAGACACGAGCTTGCGGAAACCAACAGCGAAATGCGCGGAGTGCCGCGTATCAATTTCGTGATCGACAGATCGCAAGCGTACTTCGAACGTATCGAGCAGGTGATAAAGGGCATACATCATGACGAAAACAACGACGGCGATAATTGACGCGATAAAGGCGGCGGACCGAATTCTCGTTTGCGGTCACATTCGTCCGGACGGCGATTGCGTAAGCTCGGCTGTCGCCGTGCGCTTGCTGTGCGCCAAGCTCGGCAAGACAGCCGATGCGATATGCGGCGACGGCGAGCGTCCAGTCACGTTCGAGTTTTTGCCCGAATACGATAAATTCGGCAAGATAGGTCACGATAAATACGATCTGTTCATTGCGGTGGATTGCGCGGCGGACAAGCGTTTGGGCGACGGCTTGAAATATTTGTCGGCGGCAACAAACAGTATAAATATCGATCATCACCCGACAAACGACGGGTATTGCAAGATCAACCATATCGATCCGAGCGCATGCAGTACGTGCGCGGTGCTGTACGGGCTTTTTGCCGACAGCGGGCTTATAGACCGCGATATAGCTACGGCGTTGTATTCTGGGCTTTCCACCGACACGGGGCATTTTATGCATTCCAACACGACGGTGGAAGTTTTCGGCATTGCAAAAGCGCTTTGTGAGTACGGGATCGATATCGGCGCGGTCAATCATGCGATATATTGCAGTAAAAGCTTCAATAAGATCAAGCTTACGGCTCGCGCGCTTTCGGCAATACAATTGCACGAAGACGGCAGGATAGCGCTTATGATAATATCGCAAGAAGATATGAAGGCGTGCGGTTGTACGTCGGAGGACACGGAAGGGCTTATCGATAACTGTTCGAGCATAAAGGGCGTGGAGATAGCCGTTTCCATGTGCGAACAGCCCGGCGCGGTTTTTCGCGTGTCGTTTCGTGCCGTCAAAGCGAACGTCGCGGCGGCGGCGGAAAAATTCGGCGGCGGCGGGCATAGGCTCGCGGCGGGCTGTATCATAAACGGCAACCGCTACGACGTAGCCGATAAGGTGATTTCCGCAGGGCGCGCGGCGCTCGCCAAACAGGCGTGAACGGGCTGATAAATCTTTATAAGCCGCCGTCTATGTCGTCGGCGTCCGCCGTTTCGCGCGTCAAGCGCATGCTCGACCAAAAGACGGTGGGGCATATGGGTACGCTCGACCCTATGGCGGAGGGCGTGCTTGTGATAGGCGTGGGGAAGTCCGCGCGGTTGTTCGATCATCTTGCGGGTCACAAAAAGACGTATATCGCAAAATTCAAGTTCGGTCATCAAACGGACACGCTGGACGCGCTCGGTCAAACTGTCGCTACGACCAAAGACATACCGAGCGTAGACGCCGTTTATAACGCCATGCGTTCGCTTATAGGCAAGATCAAGCAGATCCCGCCCGCGTTCAGCGCCAAGCATATAGACGGTAAGCGCGCATACGATCTGGCGCGCCGCGGCGAGACCGTGCAATTAAAGCCGTCGTGCGTGGAGATATTCGATACGGAGCTTATTTGTCAGCCCGCTATCGACGAAACGGTGTTTTCGATCACCTGTTCGGCGGGAACGTACATACGTTCGATATGCCGCGACGTGGCAGTCATGTGCGGCTCGTTGGCAACTCTCGTATATTTACAGCGCACGCGTTCGGGGATGTTCGACGTAAAGGACAGCGTAAGGTTGGAGGAGCTCGAACGGCTCGGCGCGGCGGCGCTTATCGCGCCCGATAAAGCGGTCGACCTTAAACGGTACGACGTGGATGTATCCGATCGCGACGATCTCGATCACGGACGCAAATTGCGCGCCGAATTCGACGGCGACGCGCGGATATACTGCGACGGGACGTTTTACGGCATAGGTCGCGCGGAAAACGGCATGCTCAAACTCAAAACGTATTTAAAGGACGACTGAAAATGAAAGAACTCACTTCGGAATCGGTGTGTCTTGCGCTCGGCTACTTCGACAGCGTGCATTTGGGACACAGAGCGCTTATTTCCGTTGCTCGCGAATATGCGACCGCACACGGCTTGGACTGTGCGGCGGCTACGTTTTCCAACAATGCGTACAAGCTTTTCAACGCCGACGGAAAACAGGTTTATACATATGCCGAGCGTTGCGTTCTTATGGACGGGCTGTGCGACAGTATTCTGCCCATGCGGTTCGATTCGCGGCTCAAAAATTCGAGCGGCGAAGCGTTTTTGGATTGGCTGACGGCGCATTATTCTATCAAGGCGTTCGTATGCGGTTACGATTATTCGTTCGGCGCCGGTGCGGAATGCGACGCCGAATATCTCGAAGATTACTGCGCGCGCAAGGGCTTGGATTGTATTATCGTGCCTAAATTTACGACCGACGACGGCGAACGCGTTTCGACGACAGCTGTCAAGGAGTTGTTGAGCGCGGGCGATATAGAGCGCGCCAACGCGTTGTTGGGCGAGCCTTTTTTCATTACGGGCAAAGTGGTGCGCGGCAGGGGCGCGGGACGCATGTTCGATATTCCCACGGCTAACGTCAAACTGCCCGCGAGCAAGCTTTTACCTGCCGACGGAACATACGGCACTGCGTGTACGGTCGACGGTAAGCTATACTACGGCGCGACCAACGTTGGTTCGCGTCCGACTTTCGGACTGACAAAAACGGTCGTGGAAACAATGCTCGACGGATTTAACGACAATATTTACGGCAAGGATGTGACCTTGCATTTTTATAAATATTTGCGTCCGATCGTCAAGTTCCAAACGCCCGATCTGCTTTCCAAGCAGGTGCATAAGGACATAGCGTGGAGGCGTAAATGATACGGATAGGACCGTCGGGTAACAGCGACGCTTTTTATGCGTCGGGAAGAAAACACACGTATCAGGAAGGCGAATTCCTGCACGGATTGGGACTTAACGCATTCGAGTATTCGTTCGGACGCGGCGTATCGATGTCCGACGAAACGGCGGCTAAGATAAAAACCGAGTTCGCAAAGTACGACGTCGCGCTCAGCGTGCATGCGCCGTATTACACGAATTTCGCCAACCCCGATCCCGAAATGATACGCAAGTCGATAGGATATATAATACAGTCGCTCATAGCGTGCAACAAGATGGGCGGAGAGCGCGCGGTTTTTCATCCCGCGGCGTGCGGCAAGGCGGTGCGCGCAGACGCAGTTGCGGCGACCAAGCGCAATCTTTTATTGCTCGCCGAAGAATGCGACAAACTCGATTTCCCGTTTAAAGTGTGCGCCGAAACAATGGGCAAGCTCAATCAAATAGGCACGGTGGAAGAAGTAACGGATTTTTGCACGCTATACGACAAAATGTATCCGTGCTTCGACTTCGGACACATAAATGCTTACAGCCGCGGCGGACTTAAAACGAAAGACGATTACAGGCGCATACTCGACTATACGATAGATAAGCTCGGTTTTGAAAAAGCGTCGCAAATGCACGTGCATTTTTCCAAGATACAATACGGCGATAAGGGCGAGATACGACATTTGACGTTCGATGACGATAAATTCGGACCGGACTACGCGCCGCTCGCCGAGCTTTTCGACGAATATAAGATGTCGCCTTATATAGTTTGCGAATCCAACGGCACAATGTCCGACGATGCGCTTGCTATGAAAAACATGCACAAAAACGCTTAACATATGCCGTGTTTTATGGTATAATCATAGAAAGCGCGATGTCAAGCGGCGTCAGCGCGGACGGGAGCAGTAAATGATCACATCCGATTTGTTTGAGAATAACGAAAAGATCGATGCGTTTGTGTTAACGGACGAATCGAACCGCTTTTATTTTACGCATTTCGAAACGTCGTTCGGCGCGGTCGTCATCGGGCGCGATAAAAATGTGTTTATAACCGACTTCCGTTACGAATCGGAGGCGCGCGAGAACGTCGTCGACTTCGATATCGTCATAACCACGTATTCGGAGTTTTATGCTAAGATAGCCGAAGTACTGCGCGCTATGGGCGCAAAGACGGTCGGTTACGGCGAAAAAATGTTCATCGACGAATTTGCGGCGTTTAGATCCGCGCTCGGCGAGTTCAAGCTAAAACCCGCCGAAGCCGCCGTCGCCGCCAAGCGCGCGGTCAAAACGCAGGAAGAGATCGATCTTATCGTCACGGCGCAACAGATCGCGGAAGGCGCGTTAAAGCGCGCCATATCGCACGCCAAACCGGGCATGACGGAGCGCGAGCTTATGGCGGAGATCAACTACGAAATGATAATCGGCGGCGCGGAAAAATATTCGTTTGAGACGATAGTCGCGTTCGGCGCGAATTCCGCTCAGCCGCACCATCATCCGTCCGATAAAAAGCTCGATAAAAACGAGTTGATATTGGTCGACATGGGCGCTAAGTACAAGGGCTATTGTTCGGACATGACGAGAACGTTTTGCTTGGGCAATCCCGACCGCAGGCTTGTCGAAGTGTACGGGATAGTCAAGGAAGCGCAGGAATACGCGATAAAGAACATCAAGGCGGGCATGACCTGTCACGATGCGGACGCGCTCGCTCGCGAGTTTATAATTTCCAACGGCTACGGTGATAACTTCGGGCATTCGTTCGGTCACGGCGTGGGCGTTGACATACACGAGAATCCGCGCGTAGGCGCGAAGTCCGAAACCGTGTTGAAGCCCAACATGGTGATAACCGCGGAACCGGGCATTTATATTTCCGGACTGGGCGGCGTGCGCATAGAAGACATGCTCGTTGTCGGCGAGAACGGCGTTACGGATATCACGAGCTACGAAAAAAAGCTCAACATATAATCACAGGTAAATTTATTCCGGAGGAGGAATTTTATGGTATCGGCAGGAGATTTCCGCAAAGGCACAACATTCGAGATGGACGGCAAAGTATACACGGTCGTCGAGTTTCAGCATGTAAAACCGGGCAAGGGTTCGGCGTTTGTTCGCACAAAGATCAAAAACGTGATCACGGGACAAGTTCTCGAAAACACGTTCAACCCGTCCGATAAATACGAGGAAGCGCACATCGACAGACGCGAATATCAGTATTCGTACAGCGACGGCGATCTGTATTACTTTATGGATACCGAAACGTTCGACATGCTCCCGCTCAATCACGACATTTGCGAGGACGCCTTGCGTTTTATCAAGGAAGAGATGACGGTCACTATTTCGTCGTACAAGGGTTCGCCGTTCGCGGTAGAGCCGCCCAATTTCGTAGAGCTTGTAATAGCGGATACGGAAGGCGGGATACAGGGCGATACGAGCAAGCCCGGCAACAAGCCCGCAACGCTCGAAACAGGCTTTACGATCGGCGTTCCGCTGTTTGTCAATATCGGCGATAAGATCCGCGTCGATACGCGCACCGGCACATACATGGAACGCGTTAAATAAAATATATTGCCGCAATGTGATCGGCGCGTCGTGCTTAACTGTACGGCGCGCTTTTTCGTGCCGAAAAAACAGGCGGGATCAAGCTCGCGATAATTGCATATTGCCGCAACGCGAGCATAAATATAACGTATGGACGAATTGTTTAGGCTGTTACCCGACGAGTATGCCGCGCCGATAGCGGACAGGCTGTGTTACGACAGGCTGTGCGAAGTCAGGATAATCAACGGTATGCCCGTGCGCGTTTGCTATGACGGCGCGTATTATTTTTTGTGTCGGACAGGCATCACAAAGCAACGCGCCGACGCTTTCGTTGCGGACGCGCGTGCGGCGGACGGCGTCGTCATGCGCGCGTGCGAACGCTCGCTGTATACGGTCACCGACACGCTTAAACGCGGATATGTGTCAGTTGCGGGCGGGATAAGGATTGGCGTATGCGGCAGCGGCGTAATGAGCGGAACTGAACTGACTGCGGTCAAGGATTTCACGTCGGTCAACATACGGCTCCCGCACGAGATAAAAGGTTGCGCCGCATCGGTGCTGTTGAAAACGCTCGCAAACGGCGTAATAAAAAATACGCTGATCGTGTCGCCGCCGGGCGCAGGCAAAACAACGCTGTTGCGAGATCTGTGCAGGTCAGTTTCCGATCGCGGTCACAACGTGTTGCTGTGCGACGAGAAGTATGAAATAGCGTCCGTTTGCAAAGGCGCGCCTACGCTCGACGTGGGGTGTCGCACCGACGTGGTGAGCGGTGTGGACAAAGCTAAAACATTGGATATGGGCATAGCTAACATGCGTCCCGATGTTATAATGATGGACGAGCTGTTCGGTACTGAGCTGGACGACGTGCGCCGCGCGTCCACTTGCGGTATAGCCGTGATAGCCACCGTTCATGCGAAAGATCCCGACGATCTGCGTCGTAAGCAGGGCTGGGAGCGGGCTATGACGGAAGGCTTATTCGACGTGCTTGCGGTGCTTTCCGCGCCGCCGCGGCGAAATATAGAGCTGTACGAAGGCATTCGATCGTGACGGGGCGAAAACGATCCGATTCGGCGCGGTCGAACGGTAAACGGGCAAGGACATGAGTTTAAAGATTTTCATAGTATTTTTATGCGCGGCGATCGGCGTTGCGACGGGCTATGCGGTGATGCGTTCTTACAAACGCAATTACGAATATCTCGACGGAGTGTGCGCGTTGATAGCCGAGCTTAAACGGAACATCGCATACCGTCGCGACGGCGCGGTGAGCGTGTTGCGCGCGATGGAGATCAAAAGTCGACAGCTCGAAAAGAACGTCGGCGAGTACATTGCGTTTGCGGGCGGAAAGGCGGACAAGCCCGATATAAGCCGCGGCTTTTTGTCTGCCGAAGTCTACGAGCGCACCCGCGAGTTTTTCGCATCGATAGGCAGGGGCGACGGGCAGTCGCAGATAAACGAGCTGGACATGTTCGGCGAGCGGTTTATCGGACTGCGCGACGCCGCCGAGACCAAATATAAAAAGCTGGGCGGCGTAGCCGTCAAGCTCGGATTTTTGATAGGGCTGGGCGTCGGCATTTTGGCGTTGTAGGCGGTAGCAATGGATATAAACATCATATTCAAAATAGCGGCGGTCGGACTGATAACCGCGATAATAAATCAGGTGCTTAAAAAGACCGATAAGGACGAGATAGCCACGCTCGTCACGCTCGCGGGGCTTGTTATCGTGTTGATAATGATAATCAATATGATAAGTCAGCTTTTCGATACGCTCAGATCGGTATTCGGTATGTACTGATGCAAATTTTCGGGATAGCCGCCATTGCGCTGATAACGACTTTTTGCGTGCTCGTGTTGCGTGAGGTCAAAAGCGAACTCGCGGCGGCGGTCGCGCTCGCGGGCGGGATAATAGTCGTGCTGTCCGTGATAGACGTGTTTACGGATATTTTTTCCACGATCGCAGCTATCGCAAAACGCGCGGGGCTTGCCGCGAGCGTTGTGACGCTGTTGTTTAAGGTGATCGCGGTCGGGTATGTGACGGAGTTTTCCGCGTCGGTGATGGACGACGTGGGGCTGTCGTCGCTGTCCGACAAGGTGACGCTCGCGGGCAAGCTCATAATCGTAGGAGTTTCTTTGCCTGTGGTGGTCAAGCTGTTTGAATTTATAGCGGGTATGCTGTCATGAAACGTGCTGTATTGATCATTTTGATAGCGTTGGCGGCGGCGCTTATGATTTCCTGTTCGAGCGCGAGCGCCGACGGTCGCGGCGGAGCGTCCGATCGGGCGGCGATCGAGCTTGCGGATAAGAGCGACGCGGCGGAAAAGGACGGCGACGACGTGGATAAAAACATCGACGACTTATTGGACAAGCTCGATCTTACCGCGATACAAAGCCTGTTGCAAACGCTCACATCCGATCAAATAGCCGTTTTCGGATTCGACGACATAGCAAAGCGCATACGCGCAGTCGCGAGCGGCGAGTATCAAAGCGATATAGGCGGGATATTGGGCTATTGCTTTGCCTTGCTCGGCGCGGATATATTCGAATTCCTGCCGATGATGATCAGCTGTATAGCGATAGTGCTTGCGTATAACGTGATCAATTCCGTAAAAAGCAAGTTTGCGTCAAACGCGACCGAGCGTGTGGTGTATTTTGCGACAGGTACGCTCGCAGTCGCGTTGATAGTTGGTTATTTTTCTTCGACCGCGGTGTTTGCCGTCAAGTTCGTAGCGTCCGTAAAAACTCAGATCAATGCGGTCGCGCCCGTGCTGTTGACTGTAATGACGGCATCGGGCGCGGCGTCGTCTGCGGGAGCGTATTCGCCCGCGGTCGCGATCTTGGGAAGCGGCATGACAAACATAGTGACGTATATCGCGTTTCCCGCTTTGTTGATGGGGCTTGTGTTCGACGTTATAGGCTCGATCTCGACGGGTATCAAGCTCGAAAAAACGTCCGAGTTTTTGCGCTCGGCGTGCAAGTGGTTTTTGAGTACGGCGTTTTTCGTTTTCGTTACGTTCGTGAGCGTGTCGGGCATAACCGCGTCGGTGCGCGACGGCATATCTGTGCGCGTCGCGCGGTTCGCCGTATCGAAGTATGTTCCCGTGATAGGCGGATATCTGTCGCAAGGGTTCGATTTCGTTATGGCGGGCAACGTGCTTATTAAAAACGCGGTCGGATCGAGCGCGGTTGTCTTGCTCGTGCTTTGCGCCGCGCCGGTAATATCGAAGCTTGCGGTGTTCACGCTCACCTTGAAACTGACAGCGGCGATCGCCGAGCCGCTCGGCGGATCGTTTGGCGGGATACTGACGTCGGTATCCAAATCGTCGTCGGTGATCGCGGCGGTTGTCGCCGCCATGACGTTTTTGTACGTTTTGTTTTTGTCGATAGTCATCGGCACGGGGAATATGGCGTTATGAGCGGCTTTGCGGCATGGGGACTTACTATACTCGGTCTGGCGGTCGTTACGACGATAGCCGAAATGCTGTTGCCCAAGGGCAAAACGCGCAAGGCAATATGCTCGGTCGCGGCGACCGTCGCCGTTCTCGTCATTGTTACGCCTATACCGAAACTGCTAAAAAACGGGTTCGATATAGACTTCGGCGGCGATACGGACGTCGTTGTAGACGGCGATTACGTGGATTACGTCGACGGGATAAAAGCGGATCTCATCGGCGATAGCGCTGTACAATATGTGGCGAGCAAGGGCTATACGGAGAAGATCCGCGTGTCCGTCGAGCTTGACGGCTGGGATGTAAAATCGGCGCGGGTTAATTTTGTCGATTTCGGTATGACCGACGGGGACGCGCATATACATAAGAGTGAAATCATCAAGCTGGTTGCGGACTACTTCGGCATCGGCGAGGAGGCGGTTATGTCTTATGGATAAACTATCTGGCTTTATCGCAAAGCTGAAAAACATAAAGAACGTCGAGATAATGATCGGCGGCGCGGCGCTCGCAGTCATACTGTTGATATATTTTACGTTCGTGTCGTGTTCTGGCGGCGGAGATAAGCCGACGTCGGGAGATATAGATCTCGGCAACGCCGATTATTGCACGTCCATGCAGGCGCAGGTGGAAAACATCGTTTCGAAGATATCGGGAGTGGGCAGTGCGGACGTAGTGATCAATTGGGATAAAAGCGTTTCGTCGGGATTCGGCGGAAATTCGGGAGAAAACCCGCGCGCCGTGGGTGCGCTCATCGTGTGCGACGGCGGCGACAGTACCAAGGTCAAGCTGGACGTGATCTATGCGGTATCTACGTTGTTGGATCTGTCTATAGAAAAAATAATAGTATATCCAAAATCCAATTTGTAGGAGGCAATATGAGCAAAAAGAAAAAAATAATCGTACTTGCGAGCATGGTGGCGTTGCTCGTACTCACGGGATGTCTGAACTATTTTCTTAACCGACCTTCCGATCAACCCGCCGGCGGCGACAGCTCGGTGACGTACAGCGACTATTTTGCCGCGTCGCGTGCGGACAGGGATACGTCTCGTTCGGAAACGGTGCTGTACTACGAGACCATAATCGGTAACGAGGCTACTTCCGCCGAAGCGAAAGCCAATGCGGAAAAAGACCTTGCCGAGCTCGTATCGGGCATCGACACGGAACAACGCTTGGAAACGCTTATAAAAGCGCTCGGCTTCGACGACTGTCTTGTTACGGTGGGCAAAGAGAACATCAACGTAATAATCAAGTCGGACGCATTGACCGATCAGGAAGTTGCGCAGGTACTCGAAGTAGTCAATTCCGAAACGGGCAAGCTCGTGGAAAACGTGCGTATCAAGCCGATCGATCTTTAATATCGCGAAAGGTGTCTTTTGCAGGGATTCCATTTCGCGGACAAACAAATAAGCCCGCTGTCTTCGCGATCGAAGTATAGCGGGTTTTACTTTATGCGGTTCCTTTATTCGATAAAATCGTTTGCGATAGACAATCGCAAACACGGCAAGGACGTCTGTTTTTTTGTGCCGAATTTTAGTAAAAACAAATTCGCAATACGTGTAAAAATCATTGTAATTTGGCAAAATCTATGGTATAATAGATAATGAAATTTTGCCGAGTCGAGGTGTTAACGGTAAATGGGCGCAAGGCGGAACAATAATTTTTCGAGCGACGTTACGTACGGTCATAACGTTTTGCGCGAAACTATACGCTTGGCGGCGCAGGAGATCAGCGGCGTGGAATCCGTTTGCGGAAGAGGCGTGCGTTGTTATATTATCGGCGACACGATAGATACCGACGTATATATCGAGGTCAACAGCGAAGTGAGTTGTTCCGATATAGCGTTCAAGGTGCAGGACAATATCAAGAAAATGGTGGAATCGATGACCGATTACAAAATGGGCGTGATAAACGTCAATATAATTTCGGTCAAGTTCATCAAGCATTGACGACGCGCTCCGCTAAGTGCGGGGTGCGGTTTTTACTTTAAAGAAAATCACGGTGCGGAGGTAACTTCCATATGAACAGGCGCGGCGCGCGCGAGATCGCTTTTAAACTGACATACGAAATGGTAATGACCGGCGAGTACAATGCGGAAACGCGCGACGACCTGATGTCGGGCGCGGACGCCGATGCCGTAGACTTTGTCGAGTCCGTGACGGGCGGCATAACCGAACACCGCGACGAGCTTAAAGCGCTTATCGCCAAGTATGCCAAGGGCTATGAGTTCGATAGGATATACAGATCCGATCTCGCGATCCTGCTCGTGGCGTGCTACGAATTGAAGTATACCGATACGCCCGCGGCGGTCGTGGTAAACGAAGCCGTCGAGATCGCAAAGACATATTCCGACGTGAAGAGTCATACGTTCATAAACGGGGTGTTGGCGTCGATAATACGCGAGGTCAAGTCCGATGAGTGAGATGATAGACGGTAAAGCCGTCGCCGCGCGCGTCAAAGAAGCCGCAAGGATACGCGCCGTCGAGTTCGAGCGGGCTAACGGGCGCAAGATAGGGCTTGCGGTCGTGCGCGTGGGCGACGACCCCGCGTCGTGTATTTACGTACGCAATAAGATCAAGGCGTGCGAGCAATGCGGCGTTGCGTCGTATACTCACGTATTCGACGAAAAAACGACGCAGGCTGAGCTTATCGATTTTCTCGGCAAGCTCAACGCCGATGCGAATGTCGACGGGATACTCGTACAGTTGCCGTTGCCGAAACATATAGACGAACGTGCGTGCATAGCCGCGATATCTCCGCAAAAGGACGCGGACGGATTTAACGCCGTAAATGCCGGAAAACTGTTTTTGGGCGAGCGCGACGGTGTGGTCGCTTGCACGCCGCGCGGCATAATCGAGTTGATAAGATCGACCGGCGTATCGATCGCGGGCAAGCATGCGGTAGTCGTCGGGCGGTCGAATATAGTGGGCAAGCCGATAGCGGCGTTGTTGTTAAATAACGACGCGACGGTCACCGTATGTCACAGCAAAACACAAGATCTGCGCGAATACACGTTGTCCGCGGATATTCTCGTCGTGGCGGTCGGCAAAAAGCATTTTATCACCGCGGACATGATAAAGCGCGGCGCGGTGGTGATAGACGTCGGAATGAACCGCGACGAAACGGGGTTGTACGGCGACGTCGATTACGAAAACGCGAAAGACGTGGCGGGTCACATAACGCCCGTTCCCGGCGGCGTGGGTCCGATGACGGTCGCCATGCTGATATCCAATACCGTCGACGGGGCGTGCAAATGAACAGGACGATGACCGTCACGCAGTTGTCGGCGTATCTTAAAGGCGTGTTCGACGACGAAGAGCTTTTGCACGACGTTACGCTTACCGGCGAGATATACGATGTGTCCTATTCGGACAGGCATACGTTTTTGACGCTTGCCGACGGGTCGGCTTCGGTGCGGTGCGTGCATTTTTCGTCGCGCGACAAGCTGGAAAAAGGTATGCGCGTCGCGTTGCGCGGCAGTGTGTCGTTTTACGGTCGACGCAGTTCTATCTCGTTCAATTATGTCGAGTTTTTCGTCGACGGGCAAGGCGATAAAAATGCCAAGCTCGCCGCGCTCAAACAAAAGCTCGCCGATATGGGGTATTTTACCGATCGTCCGCAGCTTCCCAAGTATGTCGCGGACGTCGTTGCGGTGACTAGTCCCGACGGAGCGGCGATACGCGATTTTATGCGCGTGGTGTACGACAAATGTCCGTTCGTCAATATAAGAGTATACCCGGTGCGCGTTCAGGGCGACGGCGCGGCGGCGCAAATGACGGAAGCGGTCAAACGATTGCAAGCCTGCGATACCGATGCGATAGTGCTGTGTCGCGGCGGCGGCAGCGACGAGGATCTCGACAGTTTCAACGACGAAGGCTTGGCGACCGCGGTGGCGTGTTCGCGTATCCCCGTCGTGTCGGCGGTCGGACACGAGATAAACTTTTCTTTATGCGATCACTGCGCGGGCACGCGCGCAGGTACTCCGTCCATAGCGGGCGAGATAATTAATTCTCACGCTATGCGCATGCGCGACGACTTGCTTGCGGCGGCGACGGCTATGCGCGAGAGTGTTGCGGCGCGGTACGGCGCGACCGTGCAAAAGGTAGCAAGACTGGGCGCGGCTATTACGAGATCGGTGTCGGCGCGCGTTGCCGACGGCTATAACGAAGTCGGCACGATCTCGCGACGCGGGCTTTATGCGGTCAAGAAAAAGCTTTACGGCAAAATATACAAAACGTCGACCGCCGCTCGCGCGTTGCGCGTGGGAGTTTACGGACGATTGTCCGACTGTCGGCGGCGTTACGAGCTGGGAAAAGCGGCGCTTACCGCGCTCGACCCGCACAGGATAATCAAGATCGGTTATGCGGCGGTACTCGGCGACAAGGGCAGGATATCGTCGGCGACAGCGTTGGAAGCGGGGCAGTCGGTGCGGCTTGTTTTTGCGGACGGCGACGCGACGGCTAATATCGAGTCGGTAAGACGCAAAGAAAACGGGAGATAGCGATATGGAAAACAAGCGGACGGGCGGCAGTGTTTCCGCCCAATTCGAAAAGAAAATAAGCGAGCTTCAAAAGGTGGTCGAGCGGCTCGAAAGCGATGCGGGCGTATCGCTCGAAGAGAGCGTCGAGCTGTTTGAAAACGGGCTTGCGCTCACAAAAGAGTGCGTGGATCGGCTTGACGGCATGCAGTCGCGAATAGACGATCTCGACAAGCAGTTGGAAGCGGTTTTGCGCAAACCGCTGTTCGGTGACGGCAATGAGTGAGTTGTTCGACAGCCGTATGACAGAATGGCGCGAGCAGATCGACGCCAAGCTCAAAGAACTCGTCGAGCGCACGCTTTATCCCGACGAGTTTAAAAGCATACTCGAATACGCGCTTTTTCCCGGCGGCAAGCGTTTGCGTCCGGTGTTGTTTTTGGCGTGGCACGAATTGTTTGCGGATATAGACGAATACGCGCTCGAATATGCGTGCGGCATAGAGATCTTGCATTCTTATTCGCTTATCCACGACGATATGCCGTGCATGGACAACGACGACCTGCGGCGCGGCAAACCGTCGGTGCATAAGCGATACGGGGAGGGCGCGGCATTGCTCGCGGGCGACGCGCTTTTGGATCTTGCGTACCGAATACTGTACGCGCCGACGGCGCGTTGCGAAAAAACTCCGCTTACCATGACGTATGCGCCGTTCGGCGACAACGGTTTGATACACGGGCAGTATCTCGATCTGTTCGGTAATATAAACTCGCTCGACGACCTGCTAAAAGTCCATGCGCTCAAAACGGGCGCGCTGATTTCGTTTGCGTGTACGAGCGGTTCTACGATAGGCAGGTGCATGCTGTATAAAGCGGAGAACGATCTCGTATATTCGACTGGCGGCGATTGCGCGCCCATAATCAAAGACAGGAGCGACTATTCCGACGGTTATTCGGCGGCTGTGAGCTTCGGCGAAGCGTTCGGGATCGCGTTCCAGCTGTACGACGACGTGTCGGAATATATAGACGGCGAAAACATAAGCGGTACGAGCGTGCTCAATTATATCGATCTCGACCGCGCCAAGACCATGCTCAATACAAAGCTGAACGACGCCGCCAAGGCTTTGGATATTACGGTCGGCGGCGACACGGCGTTTTTGCGCGAGCTTTTGGATAAATTCGTTATTGCCTGAACATGGATTACGGTACTGTCAAAACGCCGCAGGACTTGAAGCGGCTCGATATTTCACAGCTCGACGGACTGTGCGACTACTTGCGCGGACGCATTATCGATACCGTAGAGAGCAACGGCGGACATCTCGCGTCCAATCTCGGCGCGGTGGAATTGACCGTCGCGTTGCATTATGTGTTCGACTGTCCGCACGATAAATTCGTGTTCGACGTCGGGCATCAGGCGTACGCGCACAAGCTTTTGACGGGGCGCGGCGACAGATTCGACAGACTGCGAAAAAACGACGGTATTTCGGGCTTTCCGTTGCCTGACGAAAGCGAATACGACGCGTTTGGAACGGGGCATGCGTCGACGTCGCTGTCGGTCGCGTTGGGGCTTGCGGAAGCGAGCGCAAGGCTGGGCGACGGCGGACGGGCGATAGCCGTAATCGGCGACGGCGCGCTTACGGGCGGGTTGGCGTACGAGGCGCTCAACGCTATCGGAAGCGAACGGTTGCCCGTAGTTATAGTTTTAAACGACAATAATATGTCGATAAGCAAAAACGTCGGCGCGATGAGTAAGTATTTGACGCGACTCAGACTGAGCAAAAAATATCTGAGGATCAAGACGGAGATCAAGCGCGCGGTGTCTATCATACCGCTTTTGGGCGACGGCGCGTTGCATTTGCTCGATAAAGGCAAGCGTCTGTTAAAGCGCGTCGTACTGTCCAACAAGATGTTCGAGGCGATGGGCATTTCGTATTACGGTCCGTTCGACGGACATAACGTCGGCGAACTTATCGAAGTATTTTCGCAAGCGAAACGCAAGGGCGGACCCGTGATCGTACATGTTATGACCGATAAAGGCAAAGGTCTGCGAAGCGCCGTGACTGACCCCGAACATTCGCACGGCATATCGTCGAGCGACGCGGGCGCGACGCACGATTTTTCAAGCGTGCTCGGCGATTTTCTTACGGACGCGGCGACGCGCGACAAACGCGTAACGGCAGTTACCGCCGCTATGGCTATCGGAACGGGGCTGGAAAAATTTTCGCTGTCGCATCCCGATATGTTCAAGGACGTGGGCATAGCCGAAGAGCATGCGGTCACGTATTGCGCGGCTCTTGCGGCGGGCGGGTTAAAACCGTATTTTGCGGTTTATTCCACCTTTTTGCAACGTTCGTTCGATCAGCTTTTACACGACGTTTGCATAGGCGGATACGCCGTCACGCTGTGCGTCGACAGGGCGGGCGCGGTCGGAGCGGACGGCGTTACGCACCAAGGCGTGTTCGATCTCAGTTATTTGACGGTGTTGCCGAACATGACGGTGATGTGTCCGACGGACGGCGCGGAACTGCGTGCAATGCTCGAATTTTCTTTGACATACGACGCGCCGCTCGCAATACGTTATCCCAAATCGTATACCGTCGATCGCGAGCATACGCCCATCGAATACGGTAAGTGGGAGACGGTGCGCGAAAGCAAGTCCGATATTACCGTGCTGTGCGCAGGCGGACGTGCGCTCGATATCGCGCTTGCCGCCGCAGACAGAGTGGACGTGCGCGTAGTCAACGCGCGGTTCGTCAAGCCGCTCGACGTCGGGTTTTTGCGCGAACACGGAAAAAAAGGCTGTACGTTTATCACCGTGGAGGACAACGTCGCGCACGGCGGGTTCGGATGCGCCGTTACGGAATACCTTAACTCCGTAAACAGCGCCGCGCGTTGTGTTGTACTCGCGCATGCCGACGCGTTCATTGACGACAGGAGCGTCGACGGCGCGCTTGCCGCGTCCGGCATCACGAAAGATAATTTGATAAAAATCGTAAAAAGCCTTGAATAATCTCGCGAAAAATAGTATAATCGTATCATGAGGATAGCTGTATATTCCAATCCCAATAAAGATAAAGGCGGTACCGTCGCGGCGGCGGCGCTCGAAACGGCGGCTAAGCTCGGTATCGACGCCGAAAAATACTCGCATGACGGCAGATATGATTTTATATTATCTATCGGCGGGGACGGAACTATTCTCGGTATTGCCGAACGTTGCGCGCGTACCGAAACGCCCATACTCGGCGTAAATATGGGTACGATAGGATTTTTGACGGAAACAGAGCCGTCGGCGATAGAAACGGCGTTAAAGCGGTTGACGGCGCGCGAGTATTATTTGGAACGGCGCGCGCTCATCGACGCGCAAATAGGCGATAAACACTATTACGCGCTCAACGACGTAGTGATGAAGTCGGCGAGCGGGCGCATGATCGGTATGGAAGTGCGCGTCAACGACGAGCTTATAGACAGATTCACATGCGACGGATATATAGCGTGTACGCCGACGGGATCTACCGCATACTCGCTGTCGGCGGGCGGATCCGTGATAGGACCGAACACGCCCGTCATAGCGCTGACGCCCATCAATCCGCATACGTTGCGTACCCGTCCGATAGTGGTCGGTTCGTTCGAGCGCATACATATGACCGATCTCGGCGCGTCGGACGCTACGGTGTTTGTCGACGGCGAGCGCGCGGATACTGTTTGCGCAGGTCAAGGCGTTTACGTATGCGGTTGGGATAAGAGCGCGCTTTTCGTGCGGTTCGATAAAAAAAGTTTCTATTCGCGGCTTTTGGACAAGCTTAACGATTGGTCAGCGTCGGAGGATTGATGTTACAACGGATAACCATACATAACTTGGCGCTCATACGCGATCTCGAAATAGAATTTACGCCCGAACTAAACGTGTTTTCGGGAGAAACGGGCGCGGGCAAGTCCATAATAGTGGATTCGCTAATGTTGCTCGTAGGTGCGCGCTACGACAAATCGTTGTTGAAGTTCGGCGAAGAAAGCGGATTTGTGGAAGGAGTTTTCGGGTTTGAAAACGCCGCGCCGCTCGTCGATTTCGGCGTAGAACACGACGACGGATTTTTTATAGTGACGCGCAAGTTTTTCAAAGACGGCAGGAACGATATACGCGTCAACGGCAAGCAGGCTACGACAGCCATGCTCCGCGAGTTGATGCAAAATTACGTGGACATTTACGGTCAGAACGAATATCAATCGTTATTGAAAATAACCGAACAGCATAAAATACTCGATCATTTCGTGTTCAAAACAGACGACGCGCCGCTTAAAGCGCACCGCGCCGTATTCGACGAGTATAAAAAAGTGTGCGCGGATATGAAAGCGCTCGGCGACGAACAGGCGCGCGCGCAACGTATAGACGTACTTAAATTTCAAATAGACGAGATACGCGCGGCGGGCGTTAAGGCGGGCGAAGAAGAAAAGCTTGTAGAGCGTCGGCACGTGTTGATGGCGTCCGAACGTATAAAGAACGCGTTGGCGGAGTGCGTCGGCATGCTCGACGGCGACGACGGCGCGAGCGGTTCGGTATCGAGCGCGGTGCGCGCGATAGGCGCGGTATCGTCGCTCGACGATGTGTACTCTGCATTGCACGAGCGGTTGCGGTCCGTTTCAATCGAGCTTGACGATATAGCGGAATGCGTCAAGGACGAGCTTGACGGCACGGACGGGAGCGAGCGCGAGCTTGACGAAGTAGTCGCGAGGTTGGATAAACTGCGCGCGCTTAAAAGCAAGTACGGCAATTACGAAGCCATGCAAAAGTTTTCGATCGATGCGGAAGTCGAGCTGGAACGGTTATCTAACGGCGCGGAGCTGTACGGCAAGCTGTGCGATAAAGAGATCGAATTGCGCAAAAAGCTTTATGAGAGCTGCATGGCGTTATCGCAGTTGCGGCGCGACGGGGCAAAGCGCATGCAGGCGCGCATAGAGAGCGAACTTGCCGATCTCGGCATGGCAAATTCCAAGTTCGAAGTCGTGTTCGGAGATAGTCCGAGCGCGGACACGTTTACGACGCGCGTTACCGCTACGGGGTTCGACGAGTTCGAGTTTTATTTGAGTCCCAATATCGGACAGCCGTTGTTGCCGCTCGCAAAAATAATTTCGGGCGGCGAGATGTCGCGGTTCATGCTGGCGATAAAACTGATAACGGGCAATCTGAGCAATATCGAAACGATGATATTCGATGAGATCGATACGGGGATAAGCGGCGCGATCGGACTGTGCGTGGCTAAAAAGCTCGCGGAGCTGTCGCGCGGTCGGCAGGTGTTGTGCGTCACGCATTTGCCGCAGATCGCCGCCATGGCGGACGGGCACTATTATATAGTCAAGCTCGAAAAAGACGGCGATACGTCGACCAAAGTCACGTCGCTCGACCGCGACGGCATGATAAGCGAGATATCGCGGCTTTCGGGTACTCGCGGCGTGTCCGGACTTTCCGATAAAAACGCGACCGAGCTTAAAGATTTTTGCGACGGATATAAACGCGAATTGCCTGCGGTTTGACCGCGACGCGAGCTTTTTTAAAGATAAAACGCAAGGCGTGTCCCATTGGATACGCCTTTTTATCGTATAAAGAAGTATATAATTCGACAAGCGGCAAAAACTATTGCAAGTATGAAAAAATTCAGAACGATATTGATATGCGTGCTGTCTGCGATATTGATATGCGTGTATTTCGCGCCGCAATATCAAGCGTATGCCGACGGCGAACGGGTGTATTTGGGCGGATTTCCGATAGGGATATCCGTCGACGTAGACGGCTTGCTGGTAGAAAACGTTACCGGCGTAGAGACCGAATACGGCATGGCGGCGGTGGAAGGCATTCATCGCGGCGATATAATCAAAAGCATAAACGGTAAGGAAGTGGAGTCTGCCGACGATATAACGGACGGATTGACGGCAGATCTCGCCAAATTGGAAATATTGCGCGGCGATCGAAACATAGTAGTCGAAGTAACGCCCATAGTCGAAGCGTATACTGGCAAACCCAAGCTCGGCGTAAAAATAAAGGATAAGATATACGGCGTGGGAACGGTCACTTTCGTGCGCGGCAACGGACGGTTCGTCGCGCTCGGACACGAGATCTGCGATAGCGAAATGGGCATGAGCGTTCCGTTCGACGGCGGACATTCGCACGCGTGCAAACTGCTCGGCGTTAAGCGCGGCGCAAAAGGCGAGGCGGGCGCGTTGCTCGCTACCTTGATGCCCGATAAAATAACGGGAACTATCGATTGCAACAACGGATTCGGCGTATCGGGCAGATTCACAAACGCGTTCGACAAGTCCGAGAGCATGGAGCTTGCGCGCCGCGACGAAGTAAAGCCGGGCGCCGCGGTCATTCGCACGACCGTGGACGGAGCGCCCGAAGAATTCGAAATCGAGATCATCAAAGCGTCCAAACAAAGCGAGCGCAAGGAAAAAGGCATAGTTTTCCGTGTAACCGATAAACGTTTGCTCGAAACGACGGGCGGGATAGTAAGGGGTATGAGCGGGTCGCCGATCATACAGAACGGCAAGATAATCGCGGCTTGCACGCACGTTTTTTTAAATGATTTTACCAAGGGCTACGGGGTGTACGCCGATTTTCTCAATCAATAGCGAAAAATTCGGGTACCTTCGATAAAATATCGATAATATACGAAAAAAGTCCCGATTTGACGAATAAGCGCGTATTTTGCGTCATAGATTTACTGTATGAGACGTTCGCTTGTGATATCCGATTGGTTTTACAGTCTGTCGCATACGATTAAACGCAATCGCGTGGTAACGCTCGTTTACGCGCTTATTTGTTTGTTGTTTTTGGTCGTAGGCATTGCCGTAGGTATAACCGTATCCGATAAAACGGAATACGTTATACGCAACGGCGCGATAATATTCAAATATCTGCGCGGCGACATAGGTATCGTCACGTTTTTCTTTTTCGACTTCGGCTTGACGGCGGTATACTGTCTTTTCGCGGCGTCCATGTTTTTCAACAAAGCGCTCGCATTTTTGTCGCTTGCGCCGTGCGCGTACAGATCGTACGTACTCGGAATGAATACGAGCATAATAATAGTCGTGTATTCGGTGTCGTCCATTCCCATGTTGTTCGTTCTGTTCGTGCCTATGTGCATAATAGAGATCGCTTTGCTGTGTATGCTGTCGTTTAGATGCTTTAAATTCAATTCCATGAACGGCTCGTGTTCTCCGTCGAAGATAGACGTAATAGTTTACTATAAAGGTACCGCGCAGTATTTATTCGTGCTTGCGGTGTGTATGCTGGCAAAAAGCATAACCGTCGTGCTGTTCGGCTCGGCGTTGATAGGTATAGTGGGCGGTGCCGTCGCTTAAAGTATCTTTGTCGTTGATGAATTAAAATCCGAAGTTAAGACAAAATAACCGTATACAAAAGACTTCGGAGGAAACATGAACAAAAAGTTACTCATAGGATTGGCGGCGGTGCTGACTGCGATAGTCGCGTTTATGCCGCTTATCAACAGCGCCGTCACGGCGAAAGCGGACGAAGCGCCCGCGCTTGCCAAGACAAGCCGCGCCGCCATGCTTTTGGACAGCGCGACGGGTACCGTCGTGTTTGAAAAAAACACGAAAGAGCATTTGCAGATAGCGAGCATGGTAAAGATCATGACGCTCGGTCTTGCGTTCGACGAAATAGCCAAGCGCGAGATCCCGCTCGATACCGAGATCGTCGCGTCGCAAAACGCCGCCGATATGGGCGGATCGCAAGCTTTTCTCGATGCGAATTCCAAATACCGTTTGGACGAGCTGTTGAAGAGCATAGTCGTCGCGTCGGCTAACGATTCGTGCGTAGCGGTCGCGGAATATTTGTACGGCAGTGTCGATGCGTTTGTCGCGGCAATGAACGATCGCGCGGCGGAACTTGGCATGTCGGACACTCATTTTGTTAACTGCACGGGGCTTCCCAAGGAAGGTCAGTACAGTTGCGCCGCCGACGTTGCGGTCATGTTCAAAAAGCTTATCGAACACGAAAAGTTTTTCGAATACGCAAAGGTGTGGATGTACGATTTCGCGCATCCGGGCGGACGCGTGACCGGTCTTACCAACACCAATAAGCTCATCAAGTTCTACGACGGTTGCGACGGCGGCAAAACGGGTTATACGGATGCGGCGCGGTCGTGCATAACGGTAACCGCAAAGCGCGGCGATACTCGGCTCATTTGCGTTACCATCGGTGCGGAAAATTCCAAAACGCGAAACAAAGAAGTATCGGAAATGCTCAACTACGGCTTTGCCAATTACAAAACCGTGTATGCGGTCCGTAAAGGCGACGTTATAGGCGAATTCGACGTGCAAAAGGGCAAGACCGATAAAATAACGGTGGTCGCCGGCGAAGATTGCTCGGCGTTCGTCAAGCTCGGCGAAAAGTCGGAACTGTCTTTGGAAAATTCGGTCGATACGTTGTATGCGCCGATAAAGAGCGGCGACGTAGTTGGCGAAATACGCGTTTTGCTCAACGGCGAAAGTTATGCTTGCGTTCCCGCCGTGGCGCAGACCGATTGCGAGAAAAAGGGCTATTTGGATATACTCGACGACTTTATAGCGGAATGGTAAATTTGTCGAAAAACCGTTGACGGACGAGCGTTCGGTGTGATAGAATTATGATATGAGTAATGTTCTTATCGCACCGTCCGTTCTAAGCGGCAACTTTGCCGAAATGGGTTCGGACGTCAAAAACATGTCGGAGATCGGCGCGGACTGGATCCATATCGACGTAATGGACGGAGTGTTTGTGCCTAATCTTACTTTCGGGTTTAAGATGATAAGCGACATCCGTCCGCTCAGTGAGTTGTTTTTCGACGCGCATTTGATGATAACTAAGCCGATACGCTACGTCGAACGGTTCGTCGCGGCGGGCGCGGAGCTTGTTTCGTTTCATCTCGAAGCGGAAACGGATGTGGTCGGCGCGCTGGGCAAGATAAAAGCGGCGGGCGCGAAATGCGGGCTTGCTATCAATCCCGATACGCCCGTCGACGCGCTTATACCGTATCTCGAAAAGCTCGACCTTATAGTGTTGATGTCTGTATTTCCGGGTTTCGGCGGGCAAAAGTTCATCGACGGCTCGCTCGACCGCACGGCGCGGTTAAAGCAGTTACGCGATAAGTACGCGCCCGACGCGCTTATCGAAGTGGACGGCGGGGTAAATACCGAAAATGCCGCGAGCATAATATCGGCGGGTGCGGACGTGCTGGTGGCGGGCAACGCCGTGTTCGGCGCGGCGGACAGGACAGCCGCCGTAAAAGCGTTGCGCGGATAGGCGCGCGGTCGGTAAAAAACTCCGTAACGCATGACCGTCTTACCGCATAAACTATAATGGAGGTGCGGCATGACGAAGATCGTATGTATAAAATTACCCAAATTTTTGGGGCGGATAGTTCGGTTGTTCAAACGTTCCTGAAAATCGAAACAAAACGAAAGACCCGTGATGTAAACGCGGGTCTTTCGTTTTGCATTTAGATAAAGTGTACGGACAAGCATCTCATGATAGGCGAAACGTCGTTTTGTATTAATGAGTACAACAAAAATCCGAGTCGCGCGACTCGGATTTTAAATGCGGATAAAAACGCAAATAAAAACGAAAAATATAATCAGTCGTTCTCTTGCTTTTTGGCGGTACGCAGGCAACGCGTGCAAACATATTCGTGCGCGACCTTGCCGTCTACTTCGGTAGTGACTTTATGGACGTTGGCGTTGAAAGTACGCTTTGTCTTTTTGTGCGAGTGACTGACATTGTTGCCGGACACTTTACCTTTACCGCAAACCGAACAAACCTTGCTCATGTTTTATGACCTCCTGACGCGGCTGTGACGTTTTTCTATAACAATATACCACTTTTTTATGCTTTTGGCAACTGAAATGGGCGATTTTTTTGTAAAAATTATAAAAAAACGGTAAAAACTCTTGCAAAATGCGCGCGTATAAGTTAAAATAGATGTGTGCGGTACATATACTTAACTGTTTTGGAGTAGAGAATTGAGCGTTCATACGTCAAATGCTTACGGCAGAATAACGGTAACGGAAGATTCGATAGCACAGGTTGCTGCCGATACCGCTTTGGATTGCTACGGCATAGTCGATCTCGTATCCAAAACCTTTTCCGACAATCTGTCGGATCTGTTCAGACGCAAACGTTTGTCGCGCGGTGTAAGCGTTTACACCAACGGCGACAGAATATTTATCGATTTATATGTGATCATCAAATACGGTCTTTCTATCGAAGCCGTAGCCCAATCGCTCAAAAAAGCGGTCAAGTACCGTGTTGAGCGATTTTCCGGAATGGTCGTCGATACGATCAATATACACGTGGTCGGTATAAAAGTATAGTACCCAACTATTTTCGACGCCGATAACGAAAATACGCTCGGCGTCGTTATGGAGGAACTCATGCAAAAATCTATCAACGGCGCGATATTTCGCAAAATGATCTTAAACGGCGCAAAGCTGTTGGACGCAAATAAAGCGCATGTGAACGAACTTAACGTTTTCCCGGTACCCGACGGCGATACCGGTACCAATATGTCTATGACTATGCTTTCCGCATCCCGCGAAGTTTCGGCTTGTTCCACCAACAATATGCCCGAACTGTGCGACGCGGTGGCTAAGGGCGCGCTTCGCGGCGCGCGCGGCAACAGCGGCGTTATTCTCAGTCAGATACTCAAAGGCATGACGTCGGTGCTTGCGCAAAGCTCGGAGCTTACCGCCAAGGCGTTTGCCAAGGCTTTTGCGGCGGGTACGGAGATCGCGTACAAAGCGGTCACCAAGCCCAAAGAAGGCACGATACTTACCGTGATACGCGCCATATCCGAAGGCGCGGAGAAAGCGGCGAAAAAGAATATAGAGCTTAAAGACTTTTTCGCGGCTGTCATCGACGCGGGCGAGGAAATGCTCCGTCAAACCCCCGAAATGTTGCCCGTGCTCAAAAAGGCGGGCGTGGTCGACGCGGGCGGCAGGGGACTTTTGATCCTGCTCCAAGGCTTTTTGAATATATTGCTCGGTCAGGAAGAAGATTATTCGCTCGAATTCGACGATTCTTACAAAGCGTCGGCGGACAGCCCGTACGACGAACAGGCGCACTTTAATTATAACGATCTCGCCGAGATCGAGTTTGCGTACTGCACCGAGTTCTTTATAATCAACCTTTACAAAAAGACCACCGAGGCGGATATCGACTTGTTCAGAGAAAAGCTCATGAACATAGGCGATTGCGTACTCGTTATCGGCGATCTTTCCATGGTCAAGGTACACGTGCATTCCAACGCGCCCGGTCAGGTCCTTACTTATGCGCTCGAACTGGGCGAACTCGATCATTTGAAGATCGAAAACATGCTCCAACAAAACCGCGAGCTTAAAAACAAACAGCAGGAAGATCTCAAACCGTTCGGGCTTGTTTCCGTATGCGCGGGCGACGGACTTACCGCCATATTCAAAGATCTTTTGGTGGACAATATCATAGAGGGCGGGCAGACAATGAACCCGTCTGCGGACGATATCGCAAAAGCCTGCGACGCCGTCGCCGCAAAAGACGTGTTTGTTTTCCCCAACAATAAGAATATAGTGCTTGCCGCCAATCAAGCCAAAGCTCTGTCCAAGCGCACGATACACGTTATACCCACGTCCAATATCCCGCAGGGTCTTTCCGCAGTGCTTGCGTTCAATCCCGAGGATACCGTCGACGGCAACCTTAAAAACATGAACGACGCGATAGGCGGAGTTCGTTCCGGCTCGGTCACGTATGCCGTGCGCAGTACGCAGATCGGCAATTTCGATCTCAAAGAGGGCGACATCATCGGTATCGACGCGAAAGATATCGTCGCAAAGGGCGACAGCGTGAGCGCCGTGACCGAACAGCTCATAGACAAGATGATGGACGACGACGTGAGTTGCATTTCTTTGTATTTCGGTAACGACGTCAAAGAGGACGAAGCCAACGCGATAGCCGCCGACATAACCAAAAAATACCGCGCGTGCGACGTTGACGTGCATTACGGCGGTCAACCGTTATATTACTTTATAGTTTCGCTCGAATAACCGATCCCAAACCATACGTCTGCGGTTTTGGAGCTTTCGGAGATAAAAGGAATAGGCGAAAAACGCCTTGCGGCGCTCAATCGGATGGGTATTTTTACACCGTCCGATTTGTTGTTGCGTTTTCCCGATAAATACATAGATCGTGCGGCAAAGATAGATAAAAGCGCGCGCGACGGCGACGAGATATCGTTTGCGGGCAGAGTGGTCGCGCCCGCCAAACGCGCGTTTATAAGGCGAGGGTTGAGCGTCGTCAACTGTTCTTTTGAAAATAACGGCGTTGTCGTGCGCTGTTCGTGGTTCAACCAACCGTTTGCGGCGCGCAGTCTTAAAGAAAACGATATAGTATATGTAGTCGGCAAAGTCAAAAAATTCAAAAACTCGTTGCAAATGACCAATCCGACGCTGTTGGCTCCGCAGTCGGGCGACGGCGAGATAGTGCCTGTGTATAAAACGTCGATACCGTCGCGCACCTTCGAGTCGGCGGTAAAAACGGCGCTCGCCAACGTGCGTGTCGACAGCTATATCCCTGCGTCGACGGCGCAAAGCTTCGGGTTGATGCCGTTGCAGTCTGCGCTGAAAAGCGTGCATATGCCGTCGGGCAAAGTCGAGCTGGATAGCGCGCGCCGCTCGGTCGCCGTGGAAAATCTTTGTTACGTCATTTCGTCTTATCGTCTGTTGAAGGACGACAAGCGCGATTTTACATACAACGCCGACGACGGCGAGATCGATCGTTTTATCGGCAGTCTGCCGTTTTCGCTCACCGAAGGACAGCGTTCCGCGGCGGATGCGGTCATACGCGCGTTGAGATCGGACAGACTGACGAACATGCTCGTTCAGGGCGAAGTGGGGTGCGGAAAAACGGTAGTCGCGCTTTGCGCCATGTATTTCGCGGCGAAAAGCGGTTGTCAATCGGCAATCATGGCGCCTACCGAAGTGCTTGCGCGTCAGCATTATGCGACAATGGTCAAGATCTTGGAGCCGTTCGGCATAAAAACACAGCTTTTATGCGCGTCAATGCCCGCAAAACAGCGCGAAACAGCGTTGTTTAATATCAAATTCGGCGTTGCGGACTGTGTCGTCGGGACTCAGTCGTTGATAGGCGAATGCGTCGATTATGCGAATTTGCGGCTTGTGATCGTCGACGAGCAACAGCGGTTCGGCGTTAACCAACGCGCCAAGCTCGAAAGCAAGGGGCGAAAAACGGACGTTATTGTAATGACGGCGACGCCTATACCGCGCACGCTCGCGCTGTCGCTTTACGGCGAGCTGGCGCAGTGCGAGATCCGCACGTTGCCTGCGGACCGTCCGCAAATACATACGTCGATCGTTCCGCCCGGTAAAATACGGGATATGTATAGGTATGTAAGCGATAAAGCGAGCAAGGACGAGCGCACATATATTATTTGCCCGCGGATAGAAAGCTCGGACGACGAAGCGGCGAGCGTGGAAGAAGTATACGCCACGCTTGCTCGGTCGAAGCTTGCGCCCGTCACCGGCTATATCCACGGCAAGATGAAAGAAGCGGAAAAGAACGACGTCATGAATGCGTTCAAAAGCGGAAAGATAAAGGTTTTGGTGTCCACCACCGTAGTCGAGGTGGGGATAGACGTGCCGCAAGCGACAACGGTAATAGTGTACGACGCCGAACGGTTCGGATTGTCGCAGTTGCACCAAATACGCGGACGCGTGGGGCGCGGCACGTTGGAATCGTATTGTTTTTTGTTGTCGGGCAACGACGATCCCGACGGAGCGGACAGGCTAAAAAAGTTTTGTACGGTCACGGACGGATTTTCCGTGTCCGAATTGGATTTCAAATTGCGCGGCGCGGGAGATTTTGTGGGATTGCGTCAGCACGGCAACGGATCGTCGGCTATCGACGCCGATATCATCGACGCGGCGCGGCGGCTGTCCGACGCGGTCATAAGCGACGAAAACTCGGCGCGGGCGATCGCGGCGTCGCTCGATTCGGCGGAATTTATTCGCTCGGTAACAATGAACTGAAATGGTATCGCGCGCACCCGTCAATTTCAGAGCGTTTCTCGTCGTGGCGACGTCCGTCACTGCGGCGGTGTTTTGCATATATTTATATATGTTCTCGCGGGCGGCGGGCATTGCGTGCGGCAGTATTCTTGCGATCGCGCTCGCCGTGTTGTCAGTTGTGTTTTCTGTCCGTGTCAAGCGCGGAAAAACCAAACTTCGCGTCGCCGTCGGTTGCGTATCGGCGACGATTTTCGTGTTGTGCGCGTTCACTGTCGGCGCGATAGGCGTCGATGCGAGAGTTGATAGCGAGCGTTTGTGCGGGCGGCATACTGTTGTCGGCAGAGTGTGCGCCGTCGATACGCGAAGCGGCGATTATGCGATAGAACTCGAAGATCTCTCGTTTGACGGAAAAAGCGTAGACGGTGATCTGGTGCTTTATGTAGCGCCGGGCGCGACTAACATAGCGGACGTAACGACTTGCGGCGACTCGTTGACTTTTTATGCGGACGTGCGCCCAGAAAAACTGTTTTACGACGGGTATGTGAGCGGATATTCGTACCGAACGGACATACGTTTTACTGCGGAAATAGACTCCGACGAAGTGCGTGTCGTATCGGGCGAGCCGAGCGGTTTAGAAAAGTTTTCTGAATTTTTGCGCGGCCTGTACACAGACAATATGGGCGACAGATACGGCAATATCGCGTATTCCATGCTTACCGGCGATAAGCATGCGCTGTATATCGGTGCGACCGAAAATTTTTCGGCGGTCGGGCTTGGACATATCATGGCGGTTTCGGGCTTGCACGTCGGGTTTTTGATAGCGTTGTTGAGTTTTTTGCTCGCGCGCGTCGACAAAAGGATAGCTTTGCCTGCGATCCTTGCGGTGGTCATCGGTTACGTTGTCATAGCCGACTTTTCTCCGTCGGTGGTGCGCGCTGCGGTGATGGCGACGGTTTCGGGCGCGACGGCGCTGTTCGGCGGGCGTAAGGATTTGTTGTCGTCGTTGCTGTGCGCATATTCCGCAATACTTGCGGTAAAACCGCTGTATTTGTTCGACGTGGGCTTTTTATTGAGCTTCGGCGCGATAGCCGGTATAGCTATGTTCGCGCCGTCGATAAAGCGCGCGCTCGTCAAGCGCGGCGCGCACGATAAGATCGCCGACGGAATGAGCGCGGCGGTATCGGTGTCCGCAGGAATATTGCCGAGCGAGATATGTTTTTTCGGTAAAGTGCATTTGCTTGCGATAGTCGCGAACGTACTGCTGTTGCCGTTCGTTTCGGTCGTGTTTACCGTAACGTTTTGTTTGACGCCTGTCGCGGCGATCCCGTATTGCGGCAAAGCGCTTGTCGTATGTAAATATTTGTTCCAAGCGTTGGACTATATGACGACGGGCTTGGCGAACATTCCGTATTCGGTCATGGCGTTGAAAGCTTCTGTCGCGGTGTTTGTCGCTTATCCGATAATGTTTTGCGCGAGCGAATTTTTTATGATAAAGCGCGGAAAGACCGCGGTCGTATTGTATTCAGTCGCGGCTATCGCGGCAATTATTTTCGTAAGCGCGCTGTGAGATATCATTATTATGTAAGTGGGATACTCATTGTATCCCGCGGAAATGTTATTTGTATAAAACGGGTACGTTTTCGCGCGTAAGCACGACGGTGTGTCCGTTTTCGTATACCATAAGCTTGCCTTGCGGCAACAGCTCGCAATAAAGGCTGTCGGCAACGTAAACGTTGTGCGCGGGCGGTTCGATCTGTTCGTCGTAGAACAGCGTTATGTTTCCGCGGTGCGCATACCAACGCCCGTTGTGTTCGACTTGCACGCCTTCCGAAACGACGGTCATGTCGAACGTGTTGTCGGCGCGAAGCTCGATCTTGAAATCGAGCGTTTCGTCGCGTTCCACGCCGAACGGCGTATGGATATATTCGACCGAATAATTTCCGCTCGGATCGAAGTCGAAATGCCGTCTTATGCCGGGCATGCTCGGACGGAGCATGTCGAATCCGCCGCGCCCGTCGATGGTTATTTGGATCTCCGTTTTGTCGGGCTTGTCGGGATCTTCGGGGATGTCGACTATGTCCTGCGCGCGTGTGTTCGTGTCCGCATTGTCGATGCGCGGCGAGACGGTTTGCGCCGGCGCGTCGTTACAGGCGGTGAGTGCGACTGCCGATAAAGCTATCGCTACGGGTAAAAGTAATTTTTTCACGGTTGCCTCCGAAAAAAGTATTTGAGTTAGTGTCCGAAATGCAAAACGCTTTTATTCGCGGAAAAATGTCGATTCCGCGGGAAAAAAAGGGAACAAAAAAACACAAAAAAACCCGTGCAAACGTTTGACTTTTTTGTAGCTCTGTTATATAATAAACAAGCTAAGCAGATTCGATCTCACCGTTCGGGTATACTCGGAACGGTTCTACACTCAAAATAAAAGTTTTGTATGTATGCGAGTTCGTTTTTGTTCGGCTCGTATTTTTTATTTCGGAGGGTCTTACCATTTTTAAAGAGCTTGTAACCAACGACGGGATTTCGGACAGCCTTGACGTCAGGGTAAAAGACGAAACGGGCGCAATGCTCGGCATTATGCGCGCAAGCCAAGCCAAAAGCATTGCCGACGAGCGTCGACTCGACCTTGTTATGATCACGCCCAACGCGCAACCGCCCGTATGCCAGATCATGGACTACGGCAAATATAGGTTCGACTCGGCAAAAAAAGCAAAGGACGCGCAGAAAAATCAAAAGAAAGCCGATCTCAAAGAGATACGTTTGTCTGTGACAATAGATACCGGCGATCTGAATACCAAGTCCAAGCAAGCGCGTAAGTTCCTTACGGACGGCGACAAAGTAAAGGTGTCCATTCGCATGCGCGGCAGGCAGATGGCGCGTCCGCAAATGGGCGTAGACATAATGTACGCGTTTTTCGAAACGGTAAAGGACATCGCCGCAATGGACCGCAAACCGTCGGTCGACGGCAGGAGCATAACGATGAACCTTATGCCGCTCGCCGCCAAATAAAATCAACTAAGCAATAACTTTTTTCGGAGGATATAATCATGCCTAAAATGAAGAGCCACAGCGGCGCGAAAAAGCGTTTTCGCGTTACCGCCAACGGCAGAGTAAAACGTGCGCAACAGGGTAAAAACCACATTCTCAACAAAAAGCCGAGAAAGCGCATCATGAGATTGCGTCAAGGCGCGTATCTCAAATCGACCAAGCAAGAAAAGACCATTCGCAACATGGCGCAAAAGTAATAGGAGACTATCATGAGAATTAAAAGAGCAGTAAACGCAGTTAAAAAGCGCAGAAAGATTTTCAGACTTTCCAAAGGATATTTCGGATCGAAATCGCGTTCGTACCGCATTGCGCGTCAAGCGGTCATGAAGTCGCAGATGTACGCGTACATCGGCAGACGTCTTAAAAAGCGCGACTTCCGTTCGCTGTGGATCGCGCGTATTAACGCCGCCGCGCGCATGAACGGGCTTTCGTATTCCAAGCTCATGCACGGGTTGAAAGTGTCTGGCATCGATCTCAACCGCAAAGCGCTTGCGGATATAGCGGTAAACGACGCCGAAGCGTTTAAGGCGCTCGCGGAAACGGCGGCGAAAGCCATAGCCAAATAGTTTGTTTAGGGAGCGCTTTTCGCGCTCCTTTTTGTTTACCGACTTGTTTCGGTCGGTCATAAGTATCGTTAAATATATGTCGGAGCAATTATATGGAAGTTATCAGATCGTCCGATAATAAATTCGTCAAGCACGTAGTTAAATTAAAGCTTAAAAAATACCGCGACGAGTACGGCGAATATTTTACGGAAGGCTATAAAAACGTGCTTGACGGTTGCACGGCGCGTCCCGATCGCGTAAAGCGCGTAGTTATGAGCGAGAGCGCGTATGCCGAGTTCGGTGAAAAGTTCACCGCATTCGACACCGTTGCGGTCGCCGACGCGATATTCGAAAAAATATCCGAAACGCAAAACAGTCAAGGCATAATTTCGGTAAACTCGATCGGTCCGTCGCAATTTCCGTCGGCGGACCGATGCGTGCTTTTGGACAGGGTACGCGATCCCGGAAACGTCGGTACTATATTGCGTACTGCCGTCGCGTGCGGCTACGACGTGATAGTAAACGATTGCGCGGATATTTATTCGCCCAAGGTGGCGCGCAGCGCTATGTCGGCGTTGACTAAATGCCGCGTCGGCGCGGATATATCGGTTGCGGATATAAAAGCCGCCGGCTACGAGCTTATAGTCGCGGATATGCGCGGAGATAACGTTTTCGGCGCGGCGCACGGCAAAAAGTATTGCGTCGTTATCGGCAACGAAGGTCAGGGCGTGAGCGCTGAGATCGTCGCGGCGGCGGACAGGCTTTTGGCTGTGCCGCAAAACGATATAGAATCGCTCAATGCGAGCGTTGCGGCGGGCATTATGATGTTCGCTTTGAAATACGCTTGCAAACAGAACGGCGAATAATGTCTTATGGAAATTCCGATTTAGTTCATGCGGGCAAAAAAATGTTGCACGAAGCAAAGATAACGTTCTCGCATAATAGAAAACACGAGTAAATCGCCGACGCAATTTCGCTTGCGTCACTTATTCATCGGTTATTCATCGGTTCCTTAACGTAATTTTAATACGCGATTAATTGACAAGCGCGTTGTTAATATAGTACAATATAAAAAAATTATTTTCGGAGAATTTTATGTCCGGTCACAGCAAATGGGCTACCATCAAACGTCAAAAAGGCAAAACGGACGCCGCGCGCGCCAATGTATTTACCAAGATAGGCAGAGAGCTTGCCGTTGCGGTCAAGGCGGGCGGACCCGATCCCAATAACAATCCGCGGCTTCGCGACGTTATAGCCAAAGCGCGTTCGGCGAACATGCCCAACGACAATATCATGCGTTCGATAAAAAAGGCGAGCGGCGAGGAAAGCAACGTGGTTTACGACGCCATTACTTACGAGGGGTACGGTTCGGGCGGCGTTGCGGTCATCGTGGAAACGCTTACCGATAACAAAAACCGCACCGCGGCGTCGGTAAGGCATATTTTCGATAAGTGCGGCGGCTCGCTCGGCACTACCAATTGCGTTTCGTATATGTTCGAAGCAAAAGGCATAATCACGGTGGAAAAAGCGGCGAACGACGACGAAGAGGAAGTAATGATGCTCGCGCTGGAATGCGGCGCGGACGACTTCGACAGCTCGGAAACGGAATATTACATCACGGCGACGCCGAGTTCGATCTCGGTCGTTCGCGACGGCTTGGAAAAGGCGGGCAGAGTCGTGATATCGGCGGAAGTGCAACAAGTCCCCGCGTCGACTGTGGATGTCGACGAAGCGACCGAAGTCAAGATAAAGCGCATGCTCGATATGTTCGACGAGGACGACGACGTTCAAAACGTGTACCACAACGCAAACCTTGCGGACGACGACGATGAAGAATAGCGGCGTTGCGCGCGGCTTGTTCGGCGATATTTCCGTCGATAAACACAGGCTTACCGTCGGCGGGTGCGTCGCGAGCGAGCTTGCGCATGAGTACGGCACGCCGTTATACGTGTTCGACGTCGACCGCGCGGTCAAGACGGCGAAAGCGTATGTCGACGTTTTGAAACGCGAATATCCCCATTCCACGGTATGCTATGCGTCCAAGGCGTTTTGCTGTACGGGCATATACTCGTTGCTTGCTCCGCTCGGATTGGGCGCGGACGTCGTTTCCGGCGGCGAGCTTTATACGGCGTTAAAGGGCGGTATGAGTCCGTCCAAGATATATTTTCACGGCAATAACAAGACGGAAAGCGAAATAAAATACGCGCTCGATGCGGGCGTGGAGTGTTTTGTCGTGGATTCCGCGCTCGAAGTCGAGCTGTTGGAAAAGCACGCCGTAAAGCCGCAAAACGTTTTGGTGCGCGTCAATCCGGGAGTGGAAGCGCACACGCACAGGTTTATACAGACCACCACGGTAGACAGCAAGTTCGGATTTTCGATAGCCGACGGTACGGCGGAAAGCTTTATCGCCGCGCTCGGTGTGCGCAAAAACGTCAAATTCGTCGGGCTTGCGTGTCACATAGGCTCGCAAATATTCGAAAAACAGTCGTTTGAAGTCGCGATAGACAAAATGACCGATTTTATTTTGCGGCTCGAAAAGCGCGGTATAGCGGTGGAAAGGCTCGATCTCGGCGGCGGGTTCGGCATACATTATATCGATCAAGATCTGCCGCTCACGCCCGAAGGTTATATGACCAATTCGGCGCGGTATTTGCGTGCGGCGGTGGAAAAGCGCGGTATAAAGCCGCCGCACTTGATTGTGGAGCCGGGGCGTTCGATAGTCGGCGAAGCCGGCGTTACGTTGTACACCGTCGGCGCGATAAAGACGATAAAGGACGTTAAAACGTATGCCGCCGTGGACGGAGGAATGTTCGATAACCCGCGCGTAGCGTTGTACGACGCCGATTATACCGCGGTGATCGCCGATAAAGCGGATATAGACGGCGACTTCGAGTATGCGATAGCGGGCAAGTGTTGCGAAAGCGGCGACGTGTTGATACGTTCCGTAAAGCTTCCCGAGCTTCGCACGGGCGACGTTATAGCCGTTTTGTCGACGGGAGCTTACCATTATTCGATGGCGTCCAATTACAACCGAAACGTTATCCCGCCGGTAGTGGCGGTCAAAAACGGCAGATCGGCGTATATGGTCAAGCCGCAAACTTACGAGGACATTACGCGCAACGACGTTATACCGAAGTTTTCGGAGGACTGATATACAATGATTTTCGCTTTTAGATACATCAAAGACCCCGTCGACTATCTGATATACTTGATATTCACGCTGTTGGCGGTGACCGTGTCGCTTGTATTGCACGAAGTGGCGCACGGGCTTGTAGCCAAGTGGAACGGCGATTATACCGCCAAGTACGAAGGGCGGCTTACGCTCAACCCGTTAAAGCACTTCGATCCTATCGGGTTCGTGATGATGATGCTTATAGGCTTCGGATACGCCAAGCCCGTACCCGTAAACCCGTATAACTTCAAGCATCGCACGCGCGGGCAGGTGCTTGTTTCGATAGCGGGCGTGGTGACCAATCTCATACTCGGCTTTATTGCGGCGTTGCTTTACTGCTTGATGTATTTTGCGTTCGTTCACGCCGTAAGCAACGGCGCGAGCGCGGCAGGCATAAACACGTGCATGTACTTGGCTAATTTTTTCGAGCTGTTGGGAACTATCAATCTTGCGCTCGTGTTTTTCAATATACTGCCAATATATCCGCTCGACGGGTTCAGGCTGATCGAGGCGCTCACAAAACGCGGCAATAAATTTTGCGCGTTTATGCGTACCAACGGCAGGTATATTTTGTGGGGCTTGGTGGGACTCAGCTTCATAGTGTCGGTCGCGCGCGATTACGTGCCGTCGTTGCCGTACTGGTTCGAGTATATCGACGTTTTGGGTACGTATCTCAATTTCTTCGTCGGGCATCTGAATTGGGCGTTCGTACAATTTTGGTCGTTGATGTTTTAGGTGGACCATGCAAAAAGACACTCGGCAAGAACAAGAGCAAACGCCCGAAGAAGAGCGGTATGCCAAAAGCTATCACGTTGTTCTTTCAAACTACGACGGACCGCTCGATCTGTTGTTGGAACTCGTAAAACGCGAAAAAATAAACATCGAGGATATTTTCATTTCCAATATCACCGAGCAGTATTTGCAGGCGATGGAGCAGATAGGCGAGTTGGATATGGAGCAGGCGGCGGATTTTATAGTCGTTGCGGCGACGCTTTTGGAGATCAAATCCCGTAAATTCCTGCCCAAGCCCGAAGTTACCGAAACGCCGGAGGACGATCCCGAAAAAGAATTGATCAACCGTTTGGAAGAGTATAAGGTTTACAAGGAAGCGGCTGAGCGCATGCGCGAGCAGGAAGTCATAAACATGCACTTCCGCGCGCCCGACGATTCGGTCGGACAGCCGCGGCTCGTGCTTAAAGATATGACTACGACGGGGTTGATGAACGCCCTGAGAAAAATGTTCGACAAGATAGGCGCAAGGCAACAGCTTATCAAAGTCAAAAAGATCGAGCGCGATCCGTTTACCGTCGAACAGAAAAAGACGTTTATACGCGACAGATTCAAGCTTGTGGAGCAATGTACTTTCGACGAGCTGTTTGACGAAGATTTTACGATAGGCGAAGTCGTCACCACGTTTTCGGCGCTTTTGGATCTGGTCAAGGATCAAGAAGTGGGTGTAAAACAGGAAGCGATATTCGATACGATAACTATTACCAAAAGGAGATCCGAGCAGGAAGATGCTGGAAATTGAAAAGATAGACGACGTTTTGGAAGCGCTGTTGTTCGTTTCGGGCGACGGACTCAAAGTGTCGGACATTTGCGAAATATTGGAACTGCAAAAAAGCGAAGTGACGTCCGCCGTCAAGCGTTTGCAAAAACGTTTCGGCGGCAAGTCGGGCATACATTTGATCTCGTACAACGGCAAGATCCAGCTTGCGTCCAATCCCGATTATGCCGAAGTATTGGCGACCGTTCTCAACCCGATCAAGGAAAAAGCGTTGTCCAATCCCGCCATGGAAACTTTGTCCATAATAGCATACCGTCAGCCCGTAACGCGTTTGGAAATCGAGAGCATACGCGGGGTAAACTGCGATTATGCGTTGCAGGCGTTATTGAAAAACAATCTTATAGAGATAGTCGGGCGCAAGGACGCGATAGGCAAGCCGTTGCTTTTCGGTACGTCGGAAAGCTTTTTAAAGCGGTTCGGCATAGAAGCGATAGAAGATCTGCCCGAACGCGACACCGTAAAAGAGCGTATCCGCGAGATAGAAGAAGCGTCGCCCGAACCGACCGAGGAGCAGTTGTACAATTTTGCCAAGCAGGAGGAGGATCCCGAATTCTTACAGGGCGAGGAGGTTGTCAAGATCGAGCTTGACGGCGATGGCGAAACGCCCGAAACTTCGCAGGCGGACGGCGAAAAAGCGCAAGATTAACAGATCCGTAAATGCCGTATTTCAATGTACGGTACGATCGGTTATTGGCGAATGATATCAGGACGGCAACGCAAAAACAAAGTTTTTGTAAGCCGCACGGCGTTTAAATAAATATTACCGTAATCAACGGCAAACACTGTAATTGTGATATACACAGTGACAGCCGTTATTTTTTTGCATATTATTTCGTTGCCGATAGTATTTTCGGTGCGCGTCGATGCGGACAGCGATAAAGGCTTCGGCACGGTTTCGGTCAAGCTGTTTTTTATTACGGTATTCAAAAGATCGCTCGACGTCGACGCGCTGAAAAATTCATTGTTCGGCGGAAGTCAAGCGGACGACGAAAAGCGGTCGAACGATGACGCGACGGACGGCAAACGATCCAAACTTAAAGCTTATGCTTTTGCGTCGGCTAAACGCGCGCTTTTGCGATTGCGCGTGCGCGAGCTTACCGTAAACGTCCGTATCGGCACGGGCAATGCGGCGGCGAGCGCGATGACGGTGGGCGCGTTGCGCGTGGCGTTTAACAGGGCTTGCACCGTGCTGGGCTATGTCGGCGACGCGGAGATCGAGCCCGATTACGGCGCGGAGATGATACGGATACTGTTTTCGGGCATATTTTCGCTGTGTATTGCGGATATTATATATGCGGCTTGCGGCGCGTTGCGCGATATTGCGGGCGAAAAAACCAAGAGATCGGTAGCGTCGACGACGTGACCGATCGTGCCGACGGTCGTTTACAGGAGAAAAACACATGCGTACACCATTGTTACCGAGCGAAAAAACAGAACATCCGATAGAGCGCATAATGGACAGCGCGTTCGGAAAAATGCGGCTTTTGACCGATGCGGATGTGATAGTCGGCAATCCCATCGACATGCCCGACGGGACGACCGTAGTGCCTATCAGCAAGATAAGCATAGGCATAGTCACGGGCGGCGGCGAGTACAGCCAAAAACAACAGGACGAGTATCCGTTTGCGGGTGCGAGCGGCGCGGGAATGAGCGTTTCGCCCGTGTGTTTTTTGGTGAGCGACGGAAAGTCGGTGCGCATGCTCAATGTCGGAAGCGAGAGCCTGACAGATAAAATAGTCGACGCAGTCCCCAATGTGGTCGGCGCGGTGTTCGGTAGGAAAAAATGAAAAAGTTTATTGCGGGAATATTATGTATTATGTGCGCGGCATTGTTTTGCGGGTTCGCGCCGGTAAACGCCGAGCTTGCCCGACCGGCAGACGTAGCCTGTTCGGCGCGCGCGATGGCGTTGGTGGACGGCGATACGGGCGAGCTGTTGTATTGCAAAAATTGCGATAAGAGAATGGAGCCTGCAAGTACGACTAAAATTTGTACGGCTATCACGGTGCTTGAAAATCAAACATTGCTCGATCTGCCGATGCCTATACCCGACGAAGCTGTCGGAGTAGAGGGTTCGTCGTTATATCTGCAAAAAGGCGAAATGCTCACCGTGCGCGATCTTTTATACGGATTGATGTTGCAGTCGGGCAACGATTGCGCCGTCGCGCTTGCCGTCATTGTCGGCGGGAGCGTAGACGGATTTGTGGCGATGATGAACGAAACCGCGCAAAAAGCGGGCGCGACAAACACCAATTTCGTCAATCCGCACGGACTTCATCACGACGAACACTACACTACGGCGTACGATCTTTGCAAAATATCGTATTACGCGATGCAAAACGAATTGTTCCGCGAAATAGTTGCCACGAAACAGCACCGCACGCCTTATCACGGTCACGACTACGACCGCAATTTTCCCAACAAGAACAAGATCCTTTACAATTACGAGGGCGGCAACGGCATAAAAACGGGCTATACCAAAAAATCGGGCAGGTGCTTGGTGTCATCCGCGACCCGTAACGGTAAAACTTATATATGCACGGTTCTCGATTGCTACGATATGTGGGAAGAAAGCATGCGGCTTTTGGACAAGGCTTTTACGAGAAAAAGCAATTAGTTTCGATCGCAGATCGCGAATGAATTTTCGCGATCGAAATCGATCGTTATTAGGCGTTAACGCGCGAATGACCGCACTTCGTTAAAAACGCTTGATTTTTTACACGCGATAGGTTATCATATTAACGGTAATTTATTATGCGTATAAATAAATATTTAAGCGGTTGCGGTATCGACAGCAGGCGTAAATGCGAACAACTTGTGCTTGACGGACGCGTCCGAGTCAACGGAAAAAAGGTGACGGAGCTTTCCACCGACGTAAAAGACGACGATTCGGTGGAAGTAGACGGACGTTATGTCGGGCTTTCGCACAGAAAAGTGTACGTCATGCTCAATAAACCCAAGGGTTGCGTGTGTACTGTCAGCGACGAAAAGGGCAGAAAAACGGTTCTCGATTACGTTAAGATCAAGGACCGTATATTTCCCGTGGGCAGGCTCGATTACGATACCGAAGGGTTATTGCTGTTGACTAACGACGGCGAGCTTTCCAATAAACTGACGCACCCGAAAAATATGGTCAAAAAAGTGTATTCCGTCAGAGTCGAAGGCGAGCCTACCGACGCGGAGCTTAAACGCTTGCGCGGCGGGGTCGAGTATAACGGCGAAAAGTACGGCGCGGCGCAGGTGAGCGTCGTCGGCGTTGACGACGGAAACGCCAGGCTCGAAATAACAGTCACAGAAGGCAAAAATCACGAGATCAAAAACATGATAGAATCGCTCGGACGCAGAGTGCTGTTTTTAAAGCGCACGGGATTGGGCGGACTCAAACTCGGCGGGCTGTCGCGCGGCGAGTGGCGGTATTTGTCGGCGCGCGAGCTGGATATGTTGAAGTCGCTGTGACGATATTTAAAATTGCCGAAAAACATTGTGATTTTTTGTTGAAATTTTTTCGATCGAATGGTATAATATAAACGGTAAAATTTGCATGCTGCGGTTTTCGGTCGGATATGTAACGTAAGATCGACGACATCGCGGCGCGGAGGTTCTAATGGAAACGTTGAAAAACGTCAAAAGCGCGCTCAATGCGGCTAACAAGGACATAATCGGGTTTATCAACGCGTTCGTCGACGACAAGTCATTCGTCGAAACGGACGCGTTTGTATGTTCGCAAACCGAGCTTGCCGATGCGCCGGGCGAAGGCGTAGTCAGCGGGTTCGCGTCGGTAGACGATAACGGCGTTTGCTTGTTCGCGGTCAATTCCAAAGTACTCAAAGGCGCTATCGGCGAGCTTAACGCGAAAAAGATAGTGCGTGCGATAAACAATGCCGTGCGCATGGATAAACCGCTTATCGCGGTATGGGATACGTCCGGCGCGCGGTTTGCGGAAGGTATAGGCGCGCTCGAAGGCTACGGTTCCATTCTGCGCGCGTACACCGTCGCATACGGCGAAGTACCAGTCATATCCGTTATAAAAGGCAATAATCTTGGTTTGTCCGCATACGTAGCGGGGATAAGCGATTTTGTGATAGCTTATCCCGACAGCGTTATCGCGTCGGCTTCGCCGCTCGTGATATCGGCGAAAGCGGGCGTAGATACCAAAGCGGTAGGCTCCGTCAAAACGTCGGCGCAAAACGGTATAGTTACCAATACCGTCAAAAACGATAAAGAATTACGCCAAACGCTTGCCGATATTTTGACTGCGTTTTCGGGTACGGGCAAATCGACCGACGATCCCAACCGCGTGTGCAAAGGTCTTAAAGCGGGCGTTGCGGCGGACGCGCTCATAAAAGAAGTATTCGATAAAAACAGCTTTTTCGCCGTGCGCGCGGATTTTGCGCCCGTTGCGGTCACGGGCTTCGCTACGCTCGGCAATATACCCGTCGGCGTAGTGGCTACCGATATAAAGCAGTCCGACGGGCGTTTGACAGCCGATGCGTGCGTCAAGATAAGCGAGTTTTTGAACGTTTGCGAAAACGCCGAATGTCCCGTCGTGTTCCTTACCGATTGCATCGGTACCGAGCAAACAGTTGCGGACGCGGCGCTCATCCGCGAAATGTCCAATCTTTTATACAGCGTCAATACCATTGACGTCGATATGTTCTCCGTCGTTTACGGCAAAGCGATAGGCGGGGCTTATACCGCGCTCGTCGCGCCGTGCGCGTACAAAATAGCGTGGGAGACCGCAGAGATCGGCGCGCTCGAATCGGAAGCCGCCGCGCGTCTTTTGTACGCAGACGAGATCAAATCGGCAAAAAACAAGGACAAAACGGCGGCGACGCTCGCGACTGCGTACGGCGGCGAAAACTGTTCGGCGCTCGCGCTCGCGCGTTCGGGCTATTTCGATAACGTTATCGAGCCAAATCTGACCCGCTCGTATCTTATCGCCGCGCTTCTCGCGCATGTGGAGTAAATCATGAGTTTGATCACGTTTTTATCGGCGGGCGGCGGACTGGGCGATCTCGGTTTCGGCAAATCGGACGTTGCGATAGGCGACGCCGCTCTGTATGCGCTCGTCGGACTTGTTATAGTCATAGCGGTGCTTGCGCTACTTGTTTTGATATTTTATCTTTCGGGCTTGCTGTTTAGATCCAAGCTTATGAACAAGCCCGAAAAGCAAAAGGGACAAAACGCGGTCGAGCTGTCCGCGGACGACGGCGAAGACGAACAGCTTATGGCTGTAATAACCGCCGCGATAACCGCCGTTTACGACAGCGAGAGCGACGGCGACGCGCGTCCCGACTTCGTTATACGCCGCGTAACGCGGAAAAAATAAACAGGTAAAACCATTTTTTTTGGAGGAATTTATGCGTAAATTCAATGTGACCGTCAACGGTAAATCGTATGTAGTCGACGTGGAAGAAGTTTCGGACGGCGCGTCCGTTACGCCCGTAGTGACGACCGTAGCGTCCGCGCCTGCGGCAAAGCCGGTAGTCGGCGAAGGCACGCCCGTTAAGGCGCCTATGCCCGGACTTATTTTGGGGTTGGCGCATAAGGACGGCGACGCGGTCAAAAAGAACGATAAAATAATCGTTCTCGAAGCGATGAAGATGGAGAACGATATCAACGCGCCTGCGGACGGCGTTATTACGTATGCGGTCAAAAAGGGCGATAACGTCGAAACGGGCGCGGTTCTCGCGTATATAAAGTAGGGTGTAACGATGAATTTTGTCGATATGCTCAAAAACCTGTGGGAAAGCACGGGCGTGGCTCAATCGGAATGGCAAAACTACGTGATGCTCGTAATTGCGTGCGTTTTGCTGTTTGTCGGGATAGGGCTTAAAAAAGAACCGTTGTTGCTCGTACCCATAGGATTCGGTATGTTGTTCGTCAATATACCGGGCGCGTATGCCATACTTATGAAAGAGCCTACCGTTACCGACGGCGTGGCAAGCCCCGGCGGACTTTTGTATTATATGGAAAAGGGCGTCGAGTGGGTTATTTTCCCGCCGCTAGTGTTTATGGGTATAGGCGCGATGACCGATTTCGGTCCGCTTATCGCCAATCCCAAAAGCTTTCTTATCGGCGCGGCAGCGCAGTTGGGTATTTTTATAACGCTGTTCGGCGCGATCGTTATCGGGTTCGACGGCGCGGCGGCGGCGGCGAGCGCTATTATAGGCGGCGCGGACGGCCCTACGTCCATATACGTGACTACTATGCTCAATCAGTTCGACCTGTTGCCCGCGATAACGGTGGCGGCGTATTCGTACATGGCGTTGATACCCATAATACAGCCGCCGCTCATGAAATTGCTTACTACCAAGAAAGAACGCGCCATTAAGATGGAACAGCTCCGTCCCGTATCCAAGCGCGAAAAGATAGTTTTCCCGATAGTCATCACGCTTGTTTGCGGACTTATATTGCCGGACAGCTTGCCGCTTTTGGGTATGCTCATGCTCGGCAATCTGCTTAAAGAGTGCATGGTGACCGATCGACTCGCTCAAACGGCGAGCAACGGATTGATGAACGTCATCACTATTTTCTTGGGCATTTGCGTCGGTGCAAAAGCGTTCGGCACGACGTTCCTGGACGTAAAGACGCTTGCGATCATCGCGCTCGGTCTGGTTGCGTTCATGATGGGGACTATGGGCGGCTTGCTCATGGCTAAGCTGTTGAACGTTATTTCGCACGGCAAGATAAACCCGTTGATAGGCAGTGCGGGCGTTTCCGCCGTGCCTATGGCGGCGCGCGTATCGCAAACCGTAGCGCAAAAGGAAGATCCCAACAACTACCTGCTCATGCACGCTATGGGACCCAACGTCGCGGGCGTTATAGGCTCGGCTGTGGCGGCGGGTGTGTTGCTGTCGATATTCGGCGGATAATATTTAACTGCGTGTATTCGGCGTGATGTTGCGTTGCGTTCGATGCGGCGGCTCGGTCGTGTACGTCTGTGTATATTCACGTTGCCGCCTTATCGACTGTTGCCCGATTGACGCGCGACTACGCCTACGACAGATCAATCATTCTCTCCATATAAATGTCATAATAAACGGAGTTCGATCATGGCAAAAGTAAAGATCATGGAAACAATACTGCGCGACGCGCATCAATCGCAAGCGGCTACGCGCATGCGTACCGACGAGATGTTGCCCGCGGCTAAAATGCTCGACGACGTCGGGTTTTACGCGCTTGAAGCGTGGGGCGGCGCGACGTTCGATTCGTGCTTGCGTTTTCTCGACGAGGATCCGTGGGAGCGTTTGCGCACGCTTAGAAAGGCGATACCCAATACAAAACTGCAAATGCTGTTCCGCGGTCAAAACATACTCGGTTACAAGCATTACGCCGACGACGTTGTCGACGAATTTTGCCGTCTTTCCGTAAAGAACGGTATCGATATCATACGCATATTCGACGCGCTCAACGATATCCGCAACATGAAACAGGCTATCGACAGCACCAAAAAGTACGGCGGCACCGTCGAGGCGGCGCTCTGTTATACGACGAGCAAGGTGCATACTATCGATTATTTCGTCGATCTGGCGGTCAAGCTCGAACAAATGGGCGCGGATATAATTTGTATCAAAGATATGGCGAACTTGTTGTTGCCGTATACCGTGTACGAGCTTGTTTCGCGTATCAAGGACAAAGTAAAACTGCCCGTACACCTGCACACTCATAACACGGCGGGTACGGGCGATATGGTAAATCTCAAAGCCATAGAGGCGGGTTGCGATATAGTCGATACGGCGTTGTCGCCGCTCGGCAACGGCACGAGCCAGCCCGCAACGGAATCGCTCGTCGCGTCGCTCATGGGTACGGAATACGATACGGGACTCAGTCTCGAAAAGCTCAATAAGTGTACGGTCTATTTCCGCAATGTGGCGGAGCGCTTGACGACCGAAGGTATACTCAATCCCAAAGTACTCAAAGTCGACGTAAACGCGCTTATTTACCAAGTTCCGGGCGGCATGCTCAGCAATCTCATAAGCCAGTTGAAACAGCAAAACGCGTCCGACCGCTTGACCGAGGTTTTGGAGGAAGTGCCGAGAGTGCGCGCCGATCTCGGTTTCCCGCCGCTCGTTACGCCCAGCTCGCAGATCGTAGGCACGCAAGCGGTGCTTAACGTGCTTAACGGCGAACGCTATAAAACGGTCACGAAAGAAACCAAGGGCGTCGTAGCGGGCGAGTACGGCAAGCTTCCCGTCGAACCAGACGCCAAGATAATCAAAAAGATAATCGGCGAGGCGCCGCGCATCACTTGCCGTCCCGCGGATAATATATCGCCCGAACTCGATACGTACAGGAAAGAGATCGAAGAATACGCGATACAGGAAGAGGACGTGCTTACTTACGCGTTGTTCCCGCAACTCGCGATACCGTTCTTCAAAAAGCGCGAAGCCAAGCTCCACGGCGTAGACAAAACGATCTGCGACGGAGATAATTTGGTCCAACCGATATAATAAACACGCGACGGCGGCGATATATTTGCATGCCGTCGTTTGCTTGTAGCCGCGCCGAGCGCGGGCGACGGCAAAGGGTAAAACAGTATGAAAATAGCCGTTATAGGCGGCGGCGCGGCTGGACTTACCGCGGCGGGCAGTGCAATAGGCGCAAAACCGATAATATTCGAACACACCGATAAGATCGGCAAAAAGATATACATCACCGGCAAAGGCAGATGTAATTTTACCAACGTGTGCGACAGTCAAACGTTTTTGCAAAACGTAGTCACGAACGCGCCGTTTTTGCGTTCGGCGCTTGCGGGGTTTTCGCCAGATGACGCCGTTGCGCTTTTGAATGCCAACGGTTGCAAAACGAAAGTGGAACGCGGCAGGCGCGCGTTTCCGCAATCCGATAAAGCGAGCGACGTTACCAAGGCTTTGCAACGTTACGCGGAGAACAACGGCGCTGAGATAAGACTGCATTGCGACGTTAAAAACATTGTTCCAGATAACGGCGGATTTACCGTCGAGTTTGTCGGCGGCGCGGAAAGCTTCGACCGCGTTATAATGTGTACGGGCGGCATGAGCTATCCCGTAACAGGCTCGGACGGCAGTGCTTTCGAGCTCATGCGAAAGCTCGGTCATGCGATCGTCGCGCCCGTGCCGTCGCTTGTCGAGCTGTATACCGAAGAAGATCTGTCGGCGGCGGAAGGACTTACGCTGAAAAACGTTACCTTGCGCGCCGACGGCGTTAAGCCGATATTCGGCGATATGATGATCACGGCAGACGGAATATCCGGACCTATCGCGCTCACGCTTTCCGCGTATGCCGCGCGGCGAGAGTATCCGTATAACGTATTTGTCGACCTTAAACCCGCAGTCGCCGTCGAAGAATTGGACGACAGACTGTTGCGCGAGTTCGGACAAGCTCCGAATAAACAGGTTAAAAACGCGCTCGACGCTTTGTTGCCCAAGGCGCTCGTTCCGTTCGTAATAGACAAATGGGGCGTCGGACCGTCGCGGCAGGTCAATTCGGTCACCAAAAAGGAGCGTCGCGCGCTCGTCGAACTGTTAAAGGCGATGCCGCTCACGGTAGTCGGCAACGCTGGCTTCGACCGCGCCGTGGTAACGAACGGCGGAGTCGACGTTAAGCAGATCGATCCCAAAACTATGGGATCGAGGCTCGTGCGCGGGCTGTATTTTGCGGGCGAAGCGCTCGACGTAGACGCGCTGACGGGCGGATATAATTTCCATATAGCGCTTGCTACGGGGCATGCGGCGGGCATGTTCGCCGCAAAGGAGTAACTTAAAACATATGAGTAAGCTGGTATCTATACGCGGAGCCGTAACGGCGTCCGACAATAAACAGAGCATAACGAACGCGGCGGTACGGCTCGCGGACAGGCTGTATTTTAAAAACGGCATAACCGACAACGACGTTGTAAGCGTTTATTTTACCGTTACGCCCGATCTTACCGCATATTCGGCGGCGCGCGCCGTGCGCGAGAGCGGGCATAACGTTCCGTTCATGTCGGGCGTAGAGCCTGTCGTCGACGGCGGATTGAAGGGTTGCATACGCATGATGATCACGGCATATTCGGATAATCCGGCGCGGCATGTATATCTTAACGGCGCGCGGGCTTTGCGCGGCGATATCGCGGGCAATTATGCGATCGCGCTCGACGGACCGAGCGGCGCGGGCAAAAGCACCGTCGCCAAGCTCGTTGCCGATGCGCTTAAAATCACGTATCTCGACACGGGCGCGCTTTACCGTGCGCTCGGTCTTAAATGCTTAAACGAAAAAGTCGACACGACAAACGCGCAGGCGGTGGAAAATTGCTTGAAGGACGCGAAGGTCGATATCGAATACGTGAACGGCGCGCAACGCGTAATGCTCGACGGCGACGACGTATCGGGCAAGATCCGCACGCCCGAAGTGTCTATGGCAGCGTCGGTCACGTCGGCAATGCCGTATGTCAGAGCCAAGCTTCTCGGCATTCAGCGCGAGATCGCGACAAACAGCTCGGTCATACTCGACGGGCGCGATATAGGCACCGTTGTTTTGCCCAATGCGGAATTCAAGTTCTTTTTGACAGCGTCCGCCGAAGTGCGTGCAAAACGTCGTTTCGACGAGCTTACCGCAAAAGGGCAAAGCGTCGTTTACGACGATGTATATAACGACGTAGTGCAACGCGACAAAAACGACAGCACGCGCGCAGTCGCGCCGTTGAAGCAAGCGTTCGATGCGGAGCTTGTCGATTCGGACGATATGACCGCCGAACAGGTCGCCGCGTTTATAGTAGCGCGCGTGTCGGGTGACGTGCAATGAACAGATGGTTCGGCTTTTTAAAATTCATACTGTATCCGCTCGGCAAGCTCTTGTTTCCGTGCAAAGTCATGGATAAGGACAAATATAAGCGGTACGACCGCGGGCGCATACTGGTGTCCAATCATTTATCGTGGATGGACGTTACTTACGTGTATTTCGGTCTGCCCGGATATGCGCGTCCGTTATCGAAAAAGGAAAACTCCGGCAACGGATTTCAACGCGCGTTTTTGCGAAGCGTAGGCGTGATATTCGTAGACCGCGAAAAACCCGAACTTTCGTCCATGCGCGAGTGCTTGAACTCGCTCAAAAACGGCGAAACGCTGTATATTTGTCCCGAAGGCACGAGAAACAGGGTGAACAGGGAATTGCAAACTTTTCATTCGGGTGCGGCGTTGTTCGCTCTCAAAGGCGCGGCGTCGGTATTGCCGTACGTGATACACCATAAAGGCAAACTGTTCCGTCGTAATTACGCGGCGGTGGGCGATCCCGTAGATCTCGGCGATCTTTACGGAAAACGCGTCGACGAATCGCTGTTGAAGGAAGCTACGGAGCGTTTTCGTATCGGCATGCAAAAAACGCTCGACAAGCTCGACGAGTGGGTGGCAAACAAGGGGTATAAGCGCGAAAAGCGCGATAAAAAGCGTGAAAAACGCGAGTTGCAACGGCAGTACAAAGCCGCGAAAAAACAATATGTTAAAAGTGATCGTAGCAAATAAAGCGGGGTTCTGTTTCGGCGTGGAAAACGCCGTGCGTACCGCGTCGGAGCATGCTAAGGACGGCAATTGCTACTTGCTCGGCGATATAATCCACAATCGGTCGGTCGTGGACGAGCTTGCGGCGAGCGGTCTGCGCAAGGTCGACTCCGTAGACGAGCTGCCGGCGCTTGCCGACGGCGAACGCGGCAAGGTGATCATACGTTCGCACGGCGCGGATAAAGCCACTTATGCCGCCGTAAAAAGCAAGGGCTACGACGTGGTGGACGCTACGTGTCCGTTCGTTAAAAAGATCCATGAAATAGTCCGTAAACATTACGAAGCGGGTTATCATATAGTGATAATAGGCGAAGCGAGCCATGCCGAAGTAATGGCGACCGACGGTTGGTGCGACAACACGGCGACCGTTATCGACGCAGACGCCGATCTTTCGCGATTCGACGGGTGCGAAAAGCTGTGTTTTGTCTGTCAAACCACTTACGACGGAAAAAAATTTAAAGAACTTTCTAAAAAAATACACAAAATCAAATGCAAAACGGTTGAAATTTTCGACACGATTTGCTATACTACTTATGAGCGCCAAAAGGAAGCGGTGGATCTTGCCGTCGGTTGCGACGTCGTGCTGGTCGTCGGGGACAAAAAAAGTTCCAACACCAACAAGCTGTACGACCTGTGCGTAGCGAAAAACGCCGACACATACTTTGTGAATTCGATAGGTCAGCTCAATAAAATCAAATTTCCCCGTAGCGGTGTGATAGGTATCGTCGCCGGGGCATCGACTCCGAAGCAGTCGATTATGGAGGTAAAGACTTACATGAGTCAGGAATTCGGCAAAGCGAGCAACGAGGAATTTCTCAATGCTGTCAACCAAGGTACGGTAGCCATACGCGAAGGCAAAACTATCACCGGCACGGTCATCTCTGCGGACGCGGACGGTATTCACGTCAATGTCGGCGGTAAGATAGACGGCTTTATCGATAAGACGGAGGCTTGCGACGAAGGCGAATACAAGCCCGAAGATTTTCCCGTCGGCGCGGAAGTGGTAGCTATCGTCACCAAAAAGCGCGACGACGTTTCCGGTTGCGTATTGCTTTCCAAGCGTCGTGCCGATCTTATGCGCAAGAGCGACGAGGAAGTCGATCAGATCCGCAATAACGAGATCTTCGAGATCGTCATCAAAAAGGACATAAAGGGCGGACTAATCGGCTCGCTCGGCACGTATCGCGTGTTCGTTCCCGCGTCGCAGATAAGACTTAAATTCGTACCCGACCTTAAAAAATTCGTCGGTAAAACACTGCGCTTGCGCGCGCTCGATATAGACGACGCCAACCGCAAGATAGTTGCGTCGCAACGCGTAATATTGCAGGAAGAAAAGGAAGAGCGCGACAAGAAAGCGGAAATATTCTGGGAAAACGTCAAGCCCGACGTAGTAGTTGCCGGCGAAGTCAAGCGCATCAGCTCGTACGGCGCATTTGTCAGCGTCGACGGTATAGACTGCTTGGCGCACATAGACCATCTTTCGTACTCGCATATCGATTCTCCCGACGAAGTTTTGGAGATAGGCAAGACATACGAGTTTTTGGTGTTAAAGACCGACCGCGAAAAGCAACGCGTTTCGCTCGGTTACAGAGAGCTTCAACCGCATCCGTTCGACAAGTGCATGGAAAATCATCCCGTCGGATCGGTCGTAAAAGGCAAGGTCATAAGCGTATTGCCTTACGGCGCGTTCGTTGAGATCGAGCCTGGTGTGGAAGGACTCGTTCATGTATCGGAAGCCGCGGCGGCATACGTCAAGGATATAAACGAAGTGTTGCATGCGGGCGACGAAGTCGACGTCAAGATAATGGCGTACGACGAAGCTCAGCGCAAAACGACGCTCAGCATTCGCGCATGCGTCGAGGAAGAGAAGCCCGTTGCCAAGTCCGCCAAACCCGCCAAAAAGCAGGTGGAAGAGAGCGACGTTTACCGCGACGAGCAGGACCACGACGACAATGTTTTCGCAAGCTTGTTGAAGAACGTCGACGGCGGTGCGGGCGAAGACAAAAAAGGCGAATAATCAATCGGTTTTAAATTCGCGTGTCGGCATTCGTTCGACGCGCGATTTTTTTGGGAGGATTTAATGTCTGTACTTGCGATATGTCCGTTTTGTAACAAGACGATAACTATCGAACGCACTCCGAAAGTAGTATGTTCGGAATGCGGTTCGCAAATAGGCTTTGCCGAACTGCAAAAACAGCGGTTGTTCATCGACCGTCGCGCGGAAGCGCGAGAATTGGAGCTTGCGCGTACGAGTTTTAAAAACGCCGAGTTTTTAAACGCCTACGAACATTTTCAAAAAGCTCTCGACGCAAACAAAAATTCGTATTCGGCGCAGTATTTCGTTTCGCTGTGCGATATATATTTGCACGAAACGGATAAGGATTTCGACGTTATGACCGCCGTAGTGGATATGATACGCACGGCGCTCAACGCTATCGCGCGCAACAACGCCGCCGTTGCGGACAAGCTGTTGTTTGTATCGGCAATGCTCAACGAAACAAAGATAATCATTACGCGCACGCTCAGCGAGCGCGGCGATCTGTTCGACGCCGACATAGCGGAATTCCGCAAACGCTCGATAGCCGATCTTACCGAGTTGACGGAGCTTTTCAAGCTGGACGGCGAGCTTATAATGTCGTTCTCGCCCGACGTAAGAGCGTCGCTCATGGAAATAATCGACTGCGCGCTCAAAACGTCGTATAAAGCAGTACAAACGGTCGTCGTCGGCGAAGAATTGCACGCGCCGAGCGAGGACGATTATAAAAAACTGTTGAAGCTCAGCAACGATTATTGCTTTTTCGCGCATTCGCTCGATCCCAAATTCGACGCGAAAAATTATTCGCCCGATTTTACGCAGAACAACATGTTTATCGACAGGGTGTTCGACCGTTTTCAAAAATTCGACGAGATTAACAAGCCGTATGCCAAAAAGCATATCGTCGGCGATATCGCGGAGTACGACAGCATTCTCGCGGAGTGCGAAAAAGCGCTCAAATTCACTTATCTCAATTGTTACAGATCGATGTGCAGCAGGCAAAACGAGCAACACGCGCATTTGTTTATCGACGGGATCAAAATGGTGTTCAGACTGTTGTTGCCGCGCGTCGTTATAAACGATAAGAAAAAGCCCGAACTTCGTATGGGTAAGTTCGTCGATATAGTCGATTGGTGCGATATCTTGACGCGGTTTTTGGTCGACTCGTACGGACTAAGCGATTATGTTGCGGAAATGCTCCATAAATTTTACGAAGACTTGTACGATATAGTCGACATGTATATCGTGCCGGAAATAGACAAAACGGTGAAAATGCTCGGTTGGCTCAAAGGTACCGTCGGCGAAGAGAATAACTTATGCCAAAAATTCCTGTTCGACGCCGCTTGCTGTTGCGCTCCCGCGCTTAAAAAGTACGTGGATTTTTCGACGGGTCGCGACAAAACGCGCGAAAAGCTCGTTAAGGTATGCAAAACGGTATCGGAGGACTTTTTGTTGTTCGGCGGCATGAAGATAGACGCTATCGAACAGTCGAATGTTTACCGCCCGATCACGCAGATATCCAACGCGCTTTTGGACGAGGAAGAAGAGCAATAACCGTTTGTTGCGGAATGTCATATAAGTTAATATGATATTCGATCTGCATAACGATTTTCCGACGGCGATCTGCGAAAGCGATATGCGCGATTACGTCATGCGTGACCGCAATGCTGTCGTTACCGCCGCTATTTGGACGAGCGAAATGGGCGAGCGCGCGCTAGATAACGTGCGGCGTATTACAAATTCTTTGTTGCTCGATATTGCCGATAGCGATACGCGCGGTTTGCGTATAGCCGTCGAAGATATAGGTTTTTTGGCGGACGACGACGCGTACGAACGATTCGAGTTCGACAAATATCTTTACTGCTCGCTCACGTGGAATCACGATAACGCTTTTGCGGGCGGCGCGCTCGACGACGGAACGTTGACAAAAACAGGCGCGCTGGTCATTGAGCGAATAAACGACAGTCGGTGCGCGCTCGATCTTGCGCATTTGAACAAGAAAAGCTTTTATGCCGCGCTCGACCGCGCGGAACGCGTCGTATGCTCGCATACGGGCTTCAACGGGCATAAACGCTCGCTCGACGACGGGCAGATCCGAGAGCTTATCGCGCGTAACGGTTTGATCGGTTTGTGTACCGTAACGACTTTTACCGATGCGGTCGACGCGGACGGACTGTGCGCCGTTATCGACGGGTTCGTGCAAAAATACGGCGCGCGTCACCTTGCGTTCGGCACAGACTTTTACGGATCGAAAGATATCCCCGAAAGTATAGCCGACGATTACGACAGGCTCGAAACGAGCGTAAGATGCGGTTTGCGCGCGTACGGATATTCGGATGCGGACGTCGACGGCATTTTATTCTCCAACGCGAACGATTATTTTTACAAGAGGTCATTGCAATGAAAGACATTTACGAAAATCCGCTTATCACGCGCTACGCAGACAGAAAAACCGCCGAAGTATTTTCGGACGATCGTAAGTTCAAGCTATGGCGCAAGCTGTGGATAGCGCTCGCGGAAAGCGAAAAGGAATTGGGGCTTAATATCACCGACGAGCAGATCGCGGAGTTAAAGAAATACGCCGACGATATTAATTACGATTTTGCCGAAAAGGAAGAAAAGGCGGTCCGGCACGACGTCATGGCGCACGTTCACGCTTACGGCGAGCAAGCCAAAAAGGCGAACGCGATAATCCATTTGGGCGCGACGAGTTGTTATGTCACAGATAACGCCGAGCTTATCCAAATTTACGACGCGCTTAAAATCGTGCGGCAAAAGATGCTTACGGTAATGGACAAGCTGCGCGTGTTCGCCTTGAAATACAAGGCTCTGCCCGTACTCGGTTATACGCATTTACAGCCCGCGCAGTTGACAACTCTCGGCAAGCGCGCCACGCTGTGGTTATACGATCTGTATCTCGATTACAACGATCTTATCCATTTGATGGATAATTACAAATTGCGCGGCGTAAAAGGCACGACCGGTACGCAAGCGAGCTTTTTGTCGCTGTTCGACGGCGATCACGAAAAGGTCAAACAGCTCAACGAAAAAGTAGTGCGAAAAATGGGCTTCAAGCACGTGTTCGCGGTCAGCGGTCAAACGTATACGCGCAAGTTCGATTATTCGGTGGTGTCGTTGTTGTCGCAGATCGCGCAAAGCGCGTATAAGTTTGCCAACGACATGCGCATAATGCAGTCTTTCAAAGAAGTGGAAGAACCGTTTGAAAAATCACAAATAGGCTCGTCCGCTATGGCGTACAAACGCAATCCCATGCGTAGCGAGCGCATTTGCGCGCTTGCGAGATTTGTTCAGTCTATGCCGTTCAACGAAGCGGTAACGTCGTCTACGCAGTGGTTCGAGCGCACGCTCGACGACAGCGCAAACAAGCGTTTGACTATCCCGCAAGCGTTTCTCGCGCTCGACGGCGTGCTTAATATTTATATCAACGTTGCCGACAATATGGTAGTTTATCCCAACGTTATCAAAAAGCGTATCGGCGAAGAATTGCCGTTTATGGCGACCGAGGAAATTTTGATGGAATGCGTCAAGGCGGGCGGCAACAGACAGGAATTGCACGAAGCTATCAGACAACACTCCATGGAGAGCGCGAGAGCGGTCAAAGAGCGCGGCGAGCGCAACGATCTTATCTACCGTATCAAAGCCGATCCTAAGTTCGCCGTCGTAAAAGACGTGATCGACGGCATAATGCGCCCCGAAAACTTTGTCGGCAGAGCGCCGCAACAGGTGGACGATTTTATAGGCGAGTATATCGATCCGTTGTTCGCGAAAGAAAAGTATACGCCGTTCGATCCCGATATAAAGGTGTAAAAGTAAATACTGTTTTATAAGTCTATAAATGAGCGGTAACGGATATTTCGTTGCCGCTCATTTATCGTTGGATCCGTTGTCTATGCGGTCGAGATACAGCATACCTTTTTTTGCTTGCGAGTATTCGTCGCGGTGTCTTATCCTGTAATGTTTGCCGTTCATTACGAAGTTAGAGCCTGTTTGGTGAAAGTCGAACTTTACGCCGTAACGGTCGCAATCGTTTTTGATTTGTTTGACCCATTCGAAATCGCAAACGCGCGCATTGGCGTACGATTCGCCGCCGACGGATACTTGATCGATCTTTCCCGTTGTAAGATAATCGTCGAGCTTGACGTATTCCAAAATAGGCGCGACGAATATATAACGGCGTTTTATCGGCGCGGATAGCAAAAACGGTAAGCGCTCGTCCGCTTTTTGCTGATTCTCGCATGAGACCGCGATGACAACATTGTCGTAACCGTCGCTCCAATCGGGCGGAACGCATTCGCAAAAACGGTGTATGCGTTTGGTGCAGATCAAAAATGTAACGTCCGGTCGGGCTTTTATCATTTTCCACGCGTCGGCGCGCCAGTCGTCGGCTTGTTCTATAAAAAAGTCCGATGTAAAGCATGTGGCGACTTCGCGTCCCGACGGCATTTTATAATTGCCGTTGCGGTCTTTTTTCAGCGGCGCGTCGAAGTTCGTTTTCGATTTGGCGATCAGCTCGGCATTCTTGTCGCGTTTTGCGTCCAAATAGTATACGTAACAATTTTTACAGCCCGGACTGCATTTAATACAGCCGTGCCACGGATTCCACAACATAAGTCGTCCTTTATCGGGTATTTGCGATGGCGTTACCCGATATCAACAGTATAGCACAAATCTTTGCGGCGAAAAAGCGTTTTATTCGATAAATATTTAACAATAAATTTTTAAATTAGTATTGCATTATACGAAATCTTGTGGTATAATCTATTATATAGTCAATAAATCGGAATAAAGGGGCGGGAACCTTGTTCCGAAATCGATATATGATAAAGGAGTAAAAATGAAAAAGAAAAAGTGCATAGCTATGTTGCTTGCCGGCGGACAAGGCACAAGACTTTTCGCATTGACAAACAGCGTGGCAAAACCCGCCGTATCGTTCGGGGCAAAGTACAGGATAATCGACTTTACGTTGAGCAACTGTACGAATTCCGGCATAGATACGGTCGGCGTACTCACACAGTATCAACCGCTCATTCTCAACGAATATTTGGGCAACGGCGAGCCGTGGGATCTCGACAGGAGCTACGGCGGCGTACACACATTGTCGCCTTATCAAGCGAAAGCGGGCGGCGAGTGGTATAAAGGCACTGCGAACGCCATTTACCAAAATATTCATTTCTTGGATCAATACGATTCCGAACACGTACTTATACTGTCAGGCGATCATATCTACAAAATGGATTATTCAAAAATGCTCGCCGAGCATATAGCGCATAACGCAGATTGTACCATTGCCGTGTTCGACGTGCCTGTCGACGAGGCGAGCCGATTCGGCATAATGGACTTCGGTGCGGACATGCGAATCACGTCGTTCGAGGAAAAGCCCAAAACGCCTAAGAGCAATCATGCGAGCATGGGCGTTTATATATTCAAAAAGGACATACTCAAACGCGAGCTTATCGCAGACGAATCCGACAAGTCGTCCGCTAACGATTTCGGCAAAAACATAATCCCGAAAATGCTCAAAGCGGGTTGCGGAATGTACGCATATTCGTTTAACGGGTATTGGAAAGACGTCGGTACGATAACCAGTCTTTGGGAAGCTAACATGGACTTGCTCGGAGATAAACCCGCGTTCGAGCTTGACGACATGTCGTTTAAAGTTTATTCGCGCAACGAGCCGTTGCCGCCGTCATACATAGGCGACGGCGGACAGTTTATCAATTCGGTGATGACTACCGGTTGCGAGATATACGGCACGGTCATAAATTCGGTCATAGGCGAGGGCGTTACCGTTTCGGCGGGCGCGGTCGTAGAAAACAGCGTTATTATGCGCGGCTCCGTAATAGGCAAAAACGTCAAAATGAACTACGGTATGGTCGACGAGGACGTCACTATCGGCGACAACGTTGTTATCGGCGACAATCAATCGGATAAACACCATATAACGCTTATCGGGCGTAATACGGTCATTCCGAAGGGCACAAAGCTTAAATCGGGCGAAATAGTCGAAAATAACGGGGGCGCAAAAGCATGAAAACATTGGGTATAGTATTCAGTAATCTCCACGATAAAGACGTAGGCGAGTTGACGGCAGTGCGCTCTATGGCGTCGGTGCCGTTCGGCGGCAGATACAGATTGATAGACTTCGCGCTTTCCAACATGGTCAACAGCGGCATAACCAAGGTCGGAGTAATAACCAAAACCAACTATCAATCGCTTATGGACCACGTAGGTAACGGCAAGCATTGGGATCTTTCGCGCAAGAACGGCGGGCTTATAATGCTTCCGCCGTACGGCGCGGGCGACAACAATTTGTATCAATCGCGTATGGGCGCGATAAAGAATATAATGCCGTTTATCAGACATTCCGACGAAGAATACGTCGTTATGAGCGATTGCGACAATGTGTGTAATATCGATCTCGCCGCGGTCGTGCAGGCACACATAGATAATCACGCCGATATCACGATAGTTACGCGCAAAAAACAGCTCGTAAACAAAAAACCGCGCACGATAGTGGAAACGGACGGAACGGGCAGAGTGATAAAGGTCATCAATTCCGACAAGGAAACGGGCGACCGTATCGTGTTTGCCAATATTTTCGTGATGAACCGTAAGTTTTTGCTCAATTTATTGGAAAACTCCAACGATCTGCATTACAACAGTTTTTCGCGCGACGTGCTTGTTCGCGGCGCAAAGGAATACAGAATATTCTCGTACATGATCGAAGGGTATTTCGCCAATATCGACAGTTTGAGCAATTATTTCAAGCACTCGCTCGAACTGCTCAATAAGACGATACGTGATGAGCTTTTTTACCGCGACGGCGCGAATATATATACGAAAGTTCGCGACAGCGCGCCGTGCAAGATCATGAGTTCGGGCACGGTGTCCAATTCGTTGGTCGCGGACGGTTGCGTCATCGACGGCGAAGTGAGCAATTCCATATTGTTCCGCGGCGTAAAAATAGCAAAAGGCGCAAAGATCACCAATTCCATCGTTTTCCAAGACGTCGTTATAGGACGCAACAGCAGTCTTAATTGCGTGATCGCCGATAAGCTCGTAAATATTCTCGACGGGCGTACTTTGTCGGGTCACGAAACACACCCGTACTTTATAGCTAAAAATGCCGTGATATAAGGCAAAAACACAAATACAAAAAGATCCCCGCGCTTAATTTATAACGCAGGGATCTTTTTGTATGCGGGAAAGCGGGGAAATAGAAATCATTCGTCGTTTTATTATATTCCGATTTAGTTTATAATCGAAAAATTTTCCGTTGCGGCAATTTCGATTTTGAATATCTCTTTTTATCATACCGGTTTACATTACGCGCCGTTTTTTACGTATTATCACAAAAGTACAATAATGTCAATATGCCGCTTGAAAATATGCAGTCTGCATTACTTGTATTAAATGATATATATGCCGATGCGTTTTAAAATATTTCGGCATTTTTAATGTAAAAACAACGTAAGCCGAACTCGGTTCGACTTACGTCGTTATTGGTGCCGGTGACCGGACTCGAACCGGTACGAGCTTTCACTCGAGGGATTTTAAGTCCCTTGCGTCTGCCTATTCCACCACACCGGCGGATATTTGTGATGAATAACGGGGTAGTTAAGCTAACAAAAAAACGCATCGACGCATAGTCAATACGTTTTTTGGAGGCACCACCCGGATTTGAACCGGGGGTTAGGGCTTTGCAGGCCCCTGCCTTACCGCTTGGCTATGGTGCCGCACAATATATTATATGCAAGTGGTGGGAACAATAGGACTCGAACCTATGACCCTCTGCTTGTAAGGCAGATGCTCTCCCAGCTGAGCTATGCTCCC
>CAMSYM010000004.1 GCA_947066105.1 uncultured Clostridia bacterium | reverse complement strand
CCCACGACAAATAACGGAATACCGAAATCTTGTGTCCTTTTCGGGTTTCCACCACGGCAGATATTTACAGTCACTTGAATTACTCGTCGAAGCTGAACGTGGCAAGTACACTCACTAACATATTCGGCGGCGGCACGTTAGACGTAAAGGCGCAAAACACAAGCGAAGCACAAACACTGCTGTCCACCCTTTTCAGGGGAGCAGAACATGAACAAGCGACTCAAACCGTATCTATACAAGTTGACGAGTCTATACAATCCGACAATAGCATAGAACAAGAATCGCAAGTGATTGCTCAAGAAGTATCGCACGAAAGCGATTCAGTAGCCGAATACAAAAAGGCAAAAGCGGAAATGGCGCAACTTGGATTCGAAACTTTGGACGAATACTTTGATTACGTAGAATTTATGAAAGTCAAGGCAAAACGAAGTTACGCTACAACTTAATACTTAACAACATATAAAACCGGGCAGTCGTGATAATGGCTGTCCGGTATCTTTTTAAGGCTGAGACCGAAAAACGGTTTCGGTTTTTTCTTTTACCGTTTTTACCGTAAATCGGCAAAATGATAAAATATTATTATTTACTTTAAGGAGCTACAAATTTATGAAATACCAAAATTGGCTTGACGAATGGCTTAATCATTACGTCAAGACGTCCAATAAACAAAGAACCTATGAGCGATATTGTCAAACCGCAAAAGTACATATTATTCCCCATCTCGGCGAGTATGAGTTAGACGAATTACAGCCCATTATATTGCAACGGTTTATTTCGGAGTTGCTTGCAAACGGCAATAAGCGCACCGGTAAATGCCTTTCGCCTAACTTCGTAAAATCGGTTATTTCGGTTTTGCAAAACTCATTGAAAACGGCGCATATATTAGAGTTAATACCTGAATATACCGCTGACCGCATAAAGCGCCCGAAGATTATTGAAAAACAAGTTGAGTGCTTTTCAATCACTGAGCAGAAGAAAATCGAGCAATGCATTTTAGAAAGTAATAAGCCGAAATTGAAAGGTATTATATTGTGCCTTTATACTGGCTTGCGTATCGGCGAACTGCTCGCGCTTACTTGGAAAGATATAGATTTTTCAAAAGGTATGCTTTCGGTAACAAAGACTTGCCACGACGGTAATGCGAACGGCAAGCATTGTATTATCGTAGATACGCCTAAAACGGAAACTTCACGCCGAAATATACCGCTTTCAAAACCGTTGCTTTCAATTCTAAAAGATTTGAAAAAGGAAAGCAAAAGCGTCTTTGTCGTTTCAGACAAAGATGCTCCCATATTTGTGCGAAGTTACCAACGGACTTTTGAACTTCTGCTTAAACGGCTTGATATTCCGCATAAAGGCTTTCACGCTTTGCGCCATACATTTGCTACCCGTGCGCTTGAATGCGGAATGGACATAAAAACTCTGTCTGAGATACTTGGACACAAAAACGCAACGATTACGCTCAATCGCTATGCTCATTCTCTTTGGGAACATAAAAGCGAAATGATGAATAAACTCGGCAAATTACTGTAACAAAAAAGGTGCGTCAATTATTTTGATTGATGCACACTATCGTATAGTTATTATAGCAAAAAGCCTACTTCAAGTCAACATTAACGCATTTACTAACGGAAAGTCGTGCGCATTAATTATTTTTGATGCACGGCTTTCCGTTTTTATTGCGCAAAAATACATCAATCAAAATATATGATGCACTTTTACAAAATCTTTTGGACATCAAAAATTTATGGATAAGGTAAAAGAGCTTTATAACATCGATATAAAAGAAAACGCTATTCGTCAGCTTGACGATGCTCTTTTATCTATTCTCTTAAAAGATAAAAGCTCCGGCAAAAATCTTATTTGGGCAACGGACGCGTATGCTTGGCGCGGCATTGGATTCGATCCGCAAGATTATATTACCGTCAAATCCATCACGGGATTGCGCGGTAACGTTATAAAGCCGCGCACCGAAAAATCCCAAAAGGAGCAAAGACAACGCATTAAGAATAAAGCCGAAGTGTTTACTCCTTCGTGGGTGTGCAACCGACAAAACAATCTTATCGATAACGCTTGGTTTGGGCGAGAAAATGTATTCAACGTTGAAACCGAAAACGGATGGACGACAAATGCGGATAAAGTAATCTTCCCCGATTCCGAAGGTAAGACTTGGCAAGATTACGTAAAAGCAAATCGTTTGGAAATTACGTGCGGCGAAGCTCCTTACCTCACCAGTCGTTACGATACTGTGTCAGGAGAGTTTATCGAGCTACATAATCGCATAGGACTGCTTGACCGCAAATTGCGCATCGTGAGCGAAAACGTTGACATTGAGGCGGAATGGATCAAATGGGCTTACATTGCATACAAGGCTATTTACGGTTTCGATTTTCAAGGCGATAACGTGCTTATTGCAAGAGAGAACTTATTGTTTACGTTTATCGATTCGTACATAGCTAAATTCGACATTCCCCCCATCAAAGAATACCTCAAACAAATCGCAAAAATCCTTGCTTGGAATATTTGGCAAATGGATGGTTTGAAATATGTAATTCCATACAGCTGCAAACCGAAGATAAGTCGGCAAGTGTCGCTGTTTGACGAGGAAACAATACACGAAGATTGCCCCGGGTGTGCAAAGAAAGATAACACAAAGCACACCGGGATTTATTGCAAGATAATGAATTGGACAAGGCAACATACCGAAACGTTTATTTCGCAAATCGGGAGGAAAAGCAAATGATATATAACACGTCTTCCTACAAACTAATATACATATTTTCTATACCTGATGAAGCGCATCGCGGATTGTTGAAAATCGGCGATGCTACTATCCATACCTCTAAAACTTATGACGACTTGCCTCCGAACTGTCCCGATTTGTTAGCTGCTGCCGATAAAGGCAGAATCAAGGACTACACCTTCACCGCAGGAATCAAAGTGGATTTGTTGTGGGTACAGCTTGCTGTTATCGTCAAAGAAAATTCATATAAAGGCAATAGAGTTACAACGTTTGAGGGCTTCCGCGATCACGATGTGCATAACATACTCAAAAACAGCGGAATTAAAAGCTCTTGTCCTAACGGCATAAAAAATCGCGAATGGTTTGAATGTGATTTGCAAACGGCAAAGAACGCTATTCAAGCGGTTATCGACCACCGCGAATTTTTAAGCGAAGGCGAAAAAAGCAGTCCTGCTCTCGAAAAGAAAATCACACTTCGTGACGAACAACAAGACGCGGTTGATAGAACTCTTACCGCATATCGTAAGTTCGATAAGATGCTTTGGAACGCTAAAATGCGTTTCGGCAAAACTCTTACTGCTTACGAACTTGTGCGCGCAGGTAAATACCAAAAGACGATAGTAGTAACGCATCGTCCTATCGTGGAACACGGCTGGGAGGATGACCACGGCAAATTGTTCGGCAAAGACAGCAATCACGTTTTTATGAAGAAGCAAAATCTTGTCTATACCGAAGATTATTTCGATGCGTCATCGGACGTTAAAAACGATACCGCTTTGCGCAATGCAAGTGCGCGTGGCGATTATTTTACATATTTTGCTTCTATGCAAGACCTTCGCGGCTCAAAGCGTGCCGGCGGCAAGTTCAATAAGAATAATGCCGTGTTCGATATGGATTGGGATTTAATCATATATGACGAAGCGCACGAAGGCACACAGACCGAACTCGGCCAAACAGTGCAAGAGCTTTTGGAAAGCCCTAAAAACGGCAAAACGCCCAAAGTATTGGAACTGTCCGGTACTCCGTATAACATATTGGATAAGTACGAGGATAACGTATTCGTTTGGGACTACGTTATGGAGCAAGAGGCAAAACAAGAGTGGGCGTACAAACATCCTTGCGAGCCTAATCCATATGAAGATATGCCGAAAATGAATATCTTTACTTTCGATATGAGTAAAGCGCTTTCTACCTCTTATCGGTTTGAAAGTGAAACTACGGCATTCAATTTCAGAGAATTTTTCCGCATTTATACGGGTAATCCCGAACGAGATTACGGGCAAATTCCGCAAGGCAAGAGTATTGGTGATTTTGTTCACGAAGCTGACGTAAAGGCATTCTTGAATATTATTTCTACCGACAGCCCGGATACAAAGTATCCGTTTGCTACCGATGCATACCGCAAGGAATTTAAGCATACGTTTTGGATTGTTCCCGGCGTGGCGGCGGCACGCGCACTTTCGTCGCTTTTACAAAAGCACCCGGTATTCTCACACTATAAGGTAGTCAACGTTGCAGGCGAAGGCGATATTGAAATGCCTTACGATGATGCTTATAATGCGGTTCATCAAGCAATCGCCGAAAATCCGTACACGATAACGCTTTCTTGCGGCAAGCTTACCACGGGCGTAACGGTTAGAGAATGGACTGCGGTAATGATGCTGACAGGCTCATCCACTACCGATGCCAAAGGCTATATGCAAACTATATTCCGCGTTCAATCGGCGGGCACTATTGACGGCAAGCAAAAAGAGAATTGCTATGTGTTCGATTTTGCTCCCGACAGATCATTGCGCGTAGTTTCCGAAGCGCACCGCTTATCACGCAAAAGTAAAAGTTCAGACGATAGGTACAAAGAGATTTTGGGCAAGTTCCTAAACTATTGCCCGATATATGCAGTCGAAGGCGTGCAAATGCGCGAGTACAACGTCAATACGCTTATGCGGCAAATCAAGCGTATAAGTTTGGATAGCGCGATAAAATCGGGATTTGAAGATGATTCTATTTATAAAATAGATGCCGGTATGGTTATGGACGAACGCGACCGAGAATTCTTTGAAGCGCTCAAAAGCCGCCTTTCGGGACACAAGAAATCTAACGAAGGTAAAGTTGTTACCATTGCCGATAACGGAATGACGCAAGCCGAATATGAAAAAGCAAAGGCGGCGGAGCGTAAACCTAAAAAAGAACTAACGCTCGAAGAAAAAGAGGCGTTAGAAAAACTAAAAGAACAGCGCAAACAACGCCAAACTTTTTTAGCGCTTTTGCGTAATATCTCTATTCGTTTACCGCTACTCATTTTCGGCGCGGACGTTCCGCTTACCGAAAATATTACGATGGAAGACTTTGTGAATATCGTGGATGACGAATCTTGGAAAGAGTTTTTGCCTTCCGACGTTACCAAAGATTTGTTCCGTCGTAGTATTAAATACTTTGACGAGGACGTGCTTATAGGCGCAGGCTTGCGTATCAGACGACTTGTAAAACAAGCCGACGAATATCCGCCCACCGAGCGCATACGCCGTATTACCGAATTATTTAACCATTTCCGCAATCCCGATAAAGAAACCGTGCTTACGCCGTGGCGCGTAGTCAATATGCATTTGAGCGATTGTATCGGCGGCTATTGCTTTATGAACGAACAGTTTGACAACCGCGAGCCGCTCGATGAACCGAGATTTGTAGATCGCGGACAAGTTACTGTCGATTTGTTTAAAGCGGATAACGCAAAGGTGCTTGAAATCAATTCTAAATCGGGGTTGTATCCGCTGTATGTAGCTTACTCAATATATCGCCATATTTTGCCTAAACGTGAAGAAGATATGACTGTAAGCGAACAATACGCCGTTTGGAATAAGGTGCTTGAAAATAATATCTTCGTGCTTTGCAAAACGAAAATGGCACAGGATATTACTCGGCGCACGCTTGCAGGATTTACTAAGGCAAAGATAAACACGCATTACCGACCGCATCTGTTGGAACGTATGAAAGACGATATGAATTGGGTGGTAAAGAAGTTGAACAATCCCGCTGTTTGGGGCAAGGAAGGTGTTTCTATGAAATTCGATGCAATAGTCGGCAATCCGCCGTATCAAGAAGAAAACGGCAATTCACGCAAGCCGCCTGTCTATCATTTATTTTATGATTGCGCCTTTGCTTTATCTAAAATTGTTAGCTTGATTACTCCAGCAAGATTTTTATTTAATGCCGGACAAACACCACAAGAATGGAATCGTCGAATGTTGAGCGATAAACATTTGCGAGTTGTAAAGTACTTTGCGAATCCCCAAGATGTTTTTAGTACCGTCGATATTAAAGGTGGTGTTGCCATAATTATTCGAAACCAAAATGTTGAATATGGCAGTATAAATGTTTTTACTGCTTATGAACAGTTGAACAGTATTTTATACGCAGTTACGACTTATTCAAATTTTAGTTCCATTAAAAATATTATTTCTTCGCAAGGACTATATAGGTTTTCAGACAAATTGTTTGAAGAACATCCGGAAGCGGTAGCGGCATCCGGCGAAGGGACAGGAGCAAAAATAGTGTCAAAGACTGTAGAACTGCTGCCGAATATTTTTACACAACAACCACATGATAATTTTGATTGCATCAAAATGCTTGCGAAAGGAAAGAGCGAGCGAATTTATAGATATATTCGTAGGGATTATTTACAATACAATGATTATATTGATACTTATAATGTATCGCTTCCTGAATCAAATGGCGTAGGGTCATTTGAGGCATTTAGTTCGCCTTTAATTACACCGCCTAAAACGGGTGTAACAGATACATTTATAAGTATAGGAATATTTACTAATAAGGTTGAAGCGACAAATGCATTGCAGTACATTAAATCAAAATTTGTTCGTGCATTGTTAGGCATAAAAAAAGTAACTCAACACAATCCAAAAGATACGTGGGATTTTGTGCCAATGCAAGATTTTACCGAACACTCTGACATTGATTGGAGTGTAAGCGTTGCTGAAATTGACAAACAGCTTTATGCAAAGTATAAATTAAGTCCCGACGAAATTTCTTTTATCGAGACTATGATTAAACCGATGGAGTGATATGACTTGTATCCTCTATAACTTCTTCACAAATTGTAAACTCGTATGAACTAAAATAGAATTTGTATTTTTTGCCAATGTCTATTGTTGTATTTGTCAACGCAAGCACGGTTTCAGTTTTGTCATTGCGTTCCACCTTGATATTATAAATTCTTTTTCCTAATAAAAGTATGGTGGGATTAATATAAACCAAATCATTTCTACAATATACAAATGCTAATGCAACAAATAGAACGAAAAATAATATTAGACTGATTATATCACTTAAATCAAAGCTAAAGAACAGTAACACAAACAAAGAAAAATATCCAAAATAGTAGGTTCCGGTAGCGTTCTCTTTATGTATGACTTTGCATTGAATGCTAGTCGTCTTTGGCTTAGAACAAATAGGAATCAAACCTAATAGCCCACCCAGGATGAACACGCTAATTGCGATTATGCCTATAAGAATCAATTTATTTTTACATGTGTCCCCTGTATAGTAAAGATATATTTCTTTGCCTAAAAATAGTATGTTCATTAGTAGGAAAGCATTTAGAAATAAGGAAAGTTTACGTATAAAAGATTTCATCGTTCTTCAGTTTTTCCTGTAAGTATATTCATATAGTAGTCGCTCGTCAAAAGCTTAAATAGTTCTGAAATAGACTCTTTGGTACGGATTATTCTATTTTCATCATCAAATTGGAATTTGTCTTTCAGCTTTTCATCACCTTGAATAAGTTCTTTGCGTTCAACTGCTGTCATTGTTTTCCACTTTGACAAGCTTGCTGAGTCGATTACTTTTAGAAATTGTCTACTTTTGCGGGGCTTGTTTATTATCTCTTCAGAAATGTCATTATTATCGAAAAAGTCCCATTCGTTTATCTCATCTATTTTACTACTTACTTCGTCTTTAATGCGTTTGTGGAAGTCGAACAAGGAGTCAAAACGCGATTCTAGCAAAATATACACATCATCATTGTAAATGAAGCAATCTATGCAATCGCCTAATGTTAATACCGGCGCTTTGATTTTCTCATATGTGCCCATAACAAAGCAAAAACGAACTTTGTTCTTATACGTAGAATTATAGGCAAACTTAGTGATTAAGTATGCGTAGGAGTTGTCTTCATCATCTAAGCATTCCACTACAGTCATTATAATTTTTTTGCTTACATCGGATGGCTTCAAAATAGGAGCGCTCGTTATAGGCATATTATCAATTGCCGTTTTTATTTCTGCCCATTGAGGTAAGTCTACAATAGGCAATTTTTGTATCGTTTCCTTTTTTACTTCTGTTTGTGAATAGTCAACGATATCCCTATTGGATACATAATTTTTGAAATTAGTTTTATAGTCCGCTAGAGCATCATTGGTAGCGTCGTTAGGGAAAAGGTAAACTTTATAACCTGCATTGCGTGGTTGTTTTTCAATAAAATAGATTCTTATTTTAGAACAAGAGTCTAAGATATTTTCTATTGAGATAGTCTGTTGTGTATTTTCCATTTTTTATCCTCATCACATAAATATTTTTTTGATTTCTTCAAACTTGATATCGGGCACGCCGCCGTAAAGTCCATCGAGATAACGTTCTGACAGCTTGTGCACTTTTCGCGGCGATTTATTGTCGCTTTCTTCAAGGGGAGATAACGCGCTTACGCCTGAATCGTTTTTTGATACTGTGAATATTTGGTCTACTCTCAAATTCTCATCAAGCAATCTTGTATTGTGTGTTGTAAAGATTGCTTGAGAATGATTGCGGTTAATATCTTTGTCATTAAACAACTTTATTAAGAGTTGTGAGTAGTAGTAGTGCAATGCGGTTTCTACCTCGTCAATTAAAAGCAAGCCGCCTTCTTTAAGAGTCTTGATTATAGGCGCAAGATAAAGTATAAGTTTTTGTTCACCACTTGAGATGTTATATAAGTCGTCGAATATTGAAAGTTCAAGTTCTTCAGTGACTCCATCGACTTTCTTTTTTTCGAAAGCCATCTTGATGTCAAAAATAAATAAACCGTCATCCGATAGGCGAAGTCCGCCACCAACATTGTGAACATTGCTTTTGTTCAATGCTTGTAAAACAGCATCGGGATTTTTATAGTCAAGTACGCCTAAATCCAACTTGCGCTTCTCCAATCGTAACCCCTTTATACAGGTGTCCGCTGAAGCAAGGATTTGACGAGCAATGTCTAAATACTCGGGATTATCATCATATATATCTAAGCTGTTGTTGTTCCGATTGGCAAATTTAATATTGTGAAACCAATCAATAGCCACTTTTCCGTCTGGGCACAAATCATCTTTAATATTGCCGCCACAATTAGACAAAAAGAGTACTGCCGGATTCAAATCAAAAACTTGATACAATTTTGAAAATTGTTCTGATGTTTTAGTAAGTTGTGTTCCTTGTCGCTCAAACAGAATTTTTTTTGTGGACAAGCGGCCTTTTTCATTGGCTTCACGTTTTGCAAATATTTCATACAATATCTCTTTTTGGCAAAAAGAGAAAGAATAGTAGTACAAAGCGGATGGATTATCGTCTATGGAAAATTCGAAATAGAATTCGGTCGGCTCAGTTTCCGCGCTTTCGTCAAACATAAAGATATCTGGATCTTCAAAGATATTCTCTTTATTTTGCATGGCGTTTGCGGAATTGAGAATGAGATAACGAGCATATGAAATAGATTTCAACATATTGGATTTACCAGCGGCATTCGGGCCGACAAGCATCAAACTATTAAGAATTCTATTTTTACTTGATAATGTGTTGTCTATGAGTGATATATTGTCTTCATCAAACTGTTTGATTTTTGATGCAGAAAAAGAAAATGCATTTTTGTAGCGATATGACTTATAATTAGTGCAAGAATAGTTAATTAACATCGTTTTGCTCTCCTTATTGCATATAATAGCATATCGTTTTGCGGTTTGTCAACTAAAAATGATGTTTGTGCAAAAAAAATGCATAAACATCATTTTTGATAGAGCGTTTGATTGATTTTATGATACTAAATCTAAAAATCACACCAATTAGGCTTAATGTCCCTAAATCGGTTTGGACTTTGAAATTTGGTGGAAGCAGCGGTAGCGCAAAGCGAATAACGAATGTTACTTTTCAATAAACGGTAAAACTTCTTTAAGACTTTTAACGTTCCTTAAATAGTTATGCCAAACTTTACTGTTATAATAATCCGTATTACTTGGATTTATACATAGCGTTTCTACTCCAGAAGTATAGACAAATTCATCGTTAAATGAATTGCCTATGTAAATTATATCTTGTGGACTGACCTTTTTCTCTTGGATTATTTTTTGGACAAATCTAGCTTTCCCTTCAAAATCATATGGCGTGCCAATTATTCCCTCTAGTTGTCCCTGAGCATTAAAAACAAATCTATTAGCTTTTATTTCTGTAAAACAGTGAGAAAGTTCTGCGCCCAATACAATCTCAATATATTGCTTGATAGAACCAGAAAGAATATAAAGCATAATGCCTTTCGATTTTAGATACGTTATTACTTCTTTAACATCTGCCAGCAATTCAGCGTTTTTTGATGCGCTAATGAGTTCTTTTCTTGTCAACCCTTTTTCCTTAAAAAATTTTTCAGTAATTTCACACCATTCATCATGAGAAATTTCATTGTTGCTATATAATTTATGATATTTCTCACAGTATTCAACCGGATAACCCAGTTCGACCCATAAAGTCTCCCATGTGTTATACCCAGAATGGGGTTTTGTTAGAGTTCCATCAAAATCAAAAATTACAATTTTTCTGTTAAAACTTATATTTGATATTTCGGAAAAAATTAGCTCGTACACTTGCTTTCGATATTGAAATACATAAGGAACAGGCATTGCACCAACGATTAATTGCATTTTATCATCACCCCATATGTATTCAATAATATCTCGATTTTTTCTTCCATTAATTTGACCTTCCCATGAGAAATCTGGGAATATTACGGGTATAAATTTAACATTTGTATTTTTAAGAACACAATCAAGCTCTATCATTGTCACAGAATTAGTATTTATATTTCCAAATTCATCAATAAAACCCGAAAAGAAGTCCTTTGTTAAAAGAAGTATAAAATTTTCAACATTCCCAAGATACTTATATGAGTCAAGTAAAAAATTGCGTTTTTCTCCCGTATTATTAATTGGAGAAAAATAAGTTTGCCCAGTATCACTTGTTTTAGACGATAGATAGCCAAACAACTCGTTCGCAACTTGCAATCCAGCCGAAGAACTTCCTCTATAACATATAAAATTTCTATACATTAGTGTATGTTTCCTTTGTTATTTTCAAAATTATATCATATCACAGATAAAAATTCAAGCGAGAAATAAAAATACTAAAAACATATTTTGATTGACATTTATTATGAGAGATAAAATGCCCACGCTCCACATTATTTCAAGCAAAAGAACCTAAAACTCGGTTCGCTTTAGGTTCTTACTGGCGGAGGCAGAGGGATTCGAACCCCCGCGCCCTTTCAGACAAACGGTTTTCAAGACCGCCCCGTTATGACCACTTCGGTATGCCTCCTTACATTTTTGATATGATTTCCGCAAAAAACATTTTGTAGAAATATTTGTAGAAGTTTATGTTCGCACGTGTGTTTTGTAGAAAAACTTGACCGCTTGAACGCGCCTTTTAATATGGCTATTTTATAACGTTTTCGATACCGAAAGCAAGTATTTCAGCGGTGCTTGCGAGTAGTCCCAAAATATTTGTAGAAAGATTTTGTCTTATAGACCGCCGTAATTCAATCGCATTTCAAGACCGCCTCGTTATGACCGCTTCGATACGCCTCCCAATATAACTCCCGCTATACCGAGCGAAACTCGCGTTTGTCGGCTTTATCAAGGACTTTATATATTATACTACATTCTCGTATAATTGCAAGCGATATTCGTGCTTTTATCCGTTTTCACGCAAATCTGTTTTTTTCATTGACCCGCTTGCGATTTATTTCGCACGACTTTTGTCGCCAAGCCTTAATATTTTCGTTTAACGCTATCTATACAAAAGAACCGTCGCACGCGCAACGGTTCTTTGCATAGCAACATTATTCTGCGGATCACTGCTCGCCGTCGGCAGGCGCGCCGTTGTCCTCGATAACTTCCTGGTGCGGCGCGGTGGCGACGCAAACGACAGTGCCTTGATTCTTGACGCGCATCATTCTTACGCCCTGCGAGCCTCTGCCTATCTTGGAAATTTCCTTGACGAGCATTCTTATTATCGTGCCGTTATCCGAAATGACCATTACGTCGTCTTCGGGATTGACGAGTTTTAGATTGACCAATCTGCCCGTCTTTTGATTGAACGTGCCTGCCTTGATACCCTTGCCCGCACGCGACTGCAATCTGAACTCGTCGATATCGGTGCGTTTGCCGAAGCCGTTTTCGCTGACCGTGAGCACGTCGAATCCGTCTTTGACGATAGTCATGTCCACCACGTTGTCGTTTTCGTCCAAGCGCATGGCGCGCACGCCCTGGGTATCTCTGCCCATGAGTCTGACGTTTTCTTCGGAGAATCTTATGCACTTGCCGCTCTGCGACGCTATAAGTATCTCGTCGATGCCGCCCGACTGCTGTACGGAAATAAGCTCGTCGCCTTCGTTGAGCTTGATAGCCACTTTGCCGACCTTGCGAATGAGCTTAAACTCCGTAAGCGCCGTCTTTTTGATCATGCCGCGCTTGGTCGCCATTACAAGGTTGCCGCGATACTCGTCTTCCTTGATAGGAATGACCGCGCTGACCTTTTCGCCGTCGTTGAGCTGTAACAAATTGACTATCGCCCTGCCGCGCGCGGTGCGTTCGGCTTCCGGCACTTCGTACGCCTTAGCCGCATACACTCTGCCGAAATTGGTAAAATACAGCAGCGTGTCGTGCGTACACGTTACGAACATCTTTTCGACGAAGTCCTCTTCCTTGGGACGGTGCGCCGTGATGCCCTTGCCGCCACGGTGCTGAGCCTTGTATTCGGTAGTCGGCAAACGCTTGATATACCCGTAGTGGGTCATGGAAATAACGACGTCTTCCTTATCGATAAGGTCGCCTATATCGATCTCGTCGTAATCGATGACAAGCTCGCTGCGGCGCGGATTGTCGTATGCGTCCTTTATCTCCTGCAACTCGTCGCGAACTATATCCGTGACGCGTTTGGGGCTTGCGAGTATGCTCTTGAAATCGGCTATTTTCTCCTGCAAAGAGACCAGTTCCGCTTGCAACGCGTCGATTTCCAAGCTCGTCAAACGACGCAATTTCATTTCGAGTATGGCGTTAGCCTGTTTGTCGGACAGATAAAACTCCGCCATCAACCGCTCCGCCGCCTCGACGTTGTCGCGGCTTTGCTTGATTATTTTGATAACTCTGTCGATGTTCGCCTGCGCTTTGACAAGCCCTTCAACTATATGCTCCCTTTCCTGCGCCGCCGCAAGATCGTGCTTGGTACGGCGCACGACGATCTCTTCCTGATGCTCCAAATAGTACCGAAGCATCTCTTTGAGATTAAGGATCTTGGGTTCGCCGTTCGCGAGCGCAAGGAACGTGATGCCCTGCGAAACCTGCAAGTTGGTATGCTTGTACAGCATGTTCAAAACGACCTGCGCTTGCGCGTCGCGTTTGACTTCGATGACTATGCGCATGCCACTACGGTCGGATTCTTCCTTGATGTCGGCGATGCCTTCGATACGCTTGTCTTTTACGAGATCGGCTATTTGGATAATGAGTTTTTCTTTGTTTACCTGATACGGCAACTCGGTAACGATTATGCGCTGACGCATAAGATCGCTGCCTTCGCGCACGGGATATTCTTCGATCTCCGTCTTTGCACGAATAACGACGCCGCCCTTGCCCGTCTTGTAGGCGCGCTTGATGTTTGCCCTGCCCATGATAAGACCGCCCGTGGGATAATCGGGCGCAGGCACGTACTTGCACAGCTCGTCGACGGTGATCTCCGGATTATCTATGAGCGCGTCGATAGCGCTTATGACTTCGCCGAGATTGTGTGGCGGAATGGCGGTCGCCATACCGACGGCTATACCGTCCGACCCGTTGACGAGCAAGTTGGGGAAGCGCGACGGCAACACCGTCGGTTCCTGCAACGAGTCGTCGAAGTTGTTCGTCCAGTCGACGGTCTCTTTATCTATATCGCGCAACATCTCGGACGAGATCTTGGCGAGTCGAGCCTCGGTATAACGCATAGCCGCGGGCGGATCGCCGTCGACCGAGCCGAAGTTGCCGTGTCCGTCCACCAACGGATAACGCATGGAAAAGTCTTGCGCGAACCGCACCAACGCGTCGTAAACCGAGCTGTCGCCGTGCGGGTGATATTTACCCAAAACGTCGCCGACTACGCGCGCGCACTTGCGGTACGGCTTGTCGTGCCACAGCGAAAGCTCGCCCATGGCGTAAAGTATACGGCGGTGGACCGGTTTAAGTCCGTCGCGAACGTCCGGTATGGCACGCGATACGTTGACCGCCATCGCGTACGCGATAAAACATTTTTTCATCTCGTCGACGACGTGAGTTTCCAATATCTTGGTGTTGTCGACGTAATCCTTCCCGCTTGTATCGTTGCCCTTGCCGATACTGCGAATTCCACGTTTTGCCATGTTTCTCTCCTATTGCCCTTAAATATCCAGCTCGGTGACAAGCTTGGCGTTTTCTTCTATAAACTGTCTGCGAAGCTCCGGCATATCGCCCATAAGCACTCCGAATATCTCGTCGGCTTCGAACGCGTCCTCCATGGTAATGCGTTTGAGCGTGCGGTATTCGGGACTCATCGTCGTTTGCCACAATTGTTCGGCGTTCATTTCGCCCAAGCCTTTGTAGCGTTGCAGGTCGCAACCTTTTCTGCCCAGCTGGTCGAGCGCGTCGTCGCGCTCCTTCTCGTCGTAACAGTATATCTCGCGCTTGCCCTTTGCCACTTTGTACAGCGGCGGCATTGCCGCGTACACGTGTCCGCGCTCGATGAGCGGACGCATAAAGCGGAAGAAAAACGTCAAAAGCAATATTCGTATGTGACTGCCGTCTACGTCGGCATCGGTCATACAAATAATTTTGTCGTAACGCAGTTTGCTCTCGTCGAACTCGTCGCCGATACCGCAACCGAATGCGGTTATCATAGCCTTTATCTCGGCGTTTTCCAAAACGTGATTGAGCCGAGCCTTTTCTACGTTGAGTATCTTGCCGCGGAGCGGAAGTATAGCTTGGAATCTGCGGTCGCGCCCTTGCTTTGCCGTGCCGCCCGCGCTGTCACCCTCGACGATGAATATCTCGCAGTTGGCGGGATCGCGGTTAGTACAGTCGGCGAGCTTGCCGGGTAGCGACGCCGTTTCGAAAACGCCTTTACGGCGGGTCAGATCGCGCGCGTTGCGAGCCGCGTCGCGCGCGCGTTGCGCGGTTATAGTCTTGACTACGAGATCCTTGGCTTCCTTGGGATTTTCCTCCAAGTACGTGCCGAGCGCGTCGGTGACCGTTTTTTCGACCTGCAAGCGCATGGACGAATTACCGAGCTTGGTCTTGGTCTGACCCTCGAACTGCGGATCGGTAAGCTTGACCGAAACTATGGCGGTTATGCCCTCGCGCACGTCCTCGCCCGCAAGCTTTTCGTCCTCTTTTATAAGGTTTTGCTTATGCGCGTAATCGTTGAGAACCTTGGTGAGCGCGTTTTTGAATCCGACAAGGTGCGTGCCGCCTTCTTCGGTATTTATATTGTTGGCATAGGTATAAATAAGCTCGCTGTACCCGTCGTTGTACTGAATGGCGTACTCGACCTCGCTGTCCTTAAACACCTTTTCTCCGTAAATGACATCGGAGAACATCGTCTGCTTGTTGCGGTTGAGATATTCCACATAATCCCGTATTCCGCCGTCGAAACGAAATACGTCGCGCGCTTCCCTGCCCTTGCGGCTGTCGATAAGCTCGATTTCGAGCCCCTTATTGAGATATGCGACCTCGCGCAATCTCGTCTTTACGGTGTCGTACGTAAAGTCTATCGTTTCAAATATCTCGTTATCGGGGAAGAATGTTATGCGCGTGCCCGTCTTGTCCGTCTTGCCCACCTCGGCAAGCGGCTTCATAGGCACGCCGCGGTTGAACCGCTGACGGTAGATCTTACCGTTTTTATAGACTTCGACGTCCAACCATTCCGAAAGCGCGTTGACGCACGAAACGCCGACGCCGTGCAAACCGCCCGATACCTTGTATCCGCCGCCGCCGAACTTGCCGCCGGCGTGCAATTTGGTAAGAACGACCTCTACGGTCGACACCTTTTCTTTGGGATGGATATCTACGGGGATACCGCGCCCGTTATCCAAAACGGACACGGCGCCGTCGCGCGTTATCTCTACCGTTATGCGGTCGCAATAGCCCGCAAGCGCTTCGTCGACGGAGTTATCCACGACCTCCGTGATAAGATGGTGCAAGCCGTGCTCGTCGGTAGACCCGATGTACATACCGGGACGCTTGCGCACCGGTTCGAGTCCTTCGAGCACCTGTATGGAACTCGCGGTGTAATTGCCGTTATCAGTCTTTCTCGCCATGAAAACCTCCCGTCAAAACGTAGAAATCAGCTTCCCCTATACTATACCACAAAACCCGCCCATTTCAAAGCGTTTTGCGACATAAAAACGCCCGTAACATCGATTATTTTTTCGGCATATGGCGTCAAACGCCGATAAACGCCCCTATTTGCCACGCAATACATGTTTTGCAATATATACGCAAAACCGATTTAACGGCTCAAAACGAAAATTTCGCACCCGCGATACGAAAAAGCGACTGCCCGGTATACTGAACAGCCGCTTCCGCACTGGTCGAAATTTTATAACGCGTTACCAAAATACCGATAGATCGCAACAGAGCGTATAATCGTGGAGGTTCTACATCCGATCACGATCGCTCAAATTGCCCACTATCGCGTGAAGCGCGCCGCCGTAGAAATACAACGACGGAACTATATGCTCGACGACGTTTTCGAGCAGCTCGAACGCCGCGCCGTTGACGGTGACCGCAGTGATTTTATTTTCGTAGGAATATTAATACTTGAAAAATTTTTCGGATCGTAATATAATATAAAGACAATATACTCGAATTTTTGAATTTGCGCACAAGTTCGAGCAACTATCACAAAAAAGGAAGCCCGTCATGTCTAAACGTAAAAACTATATTAAAAGCTGTGAAATTTCCGAAGTCGTTACGGTACGACTCGGCGGTTTTGAACAGAAGATCCTAATAGAAGGAAAACGAAAAAATTTGCCTGTCGTTTTGATGCTTCACGGCGGTCCAGGTTCGCCGGTGCCGTTCTCGGTGGGCGGACGCGGGCTTTTCCCGGAATGGACCGACAAGGCTATAACGGTCTGTTGGGATCAACTCGGTTGCGGAATAAACAATCATAAGCTCGACGACGGATTTCATATAGAAAACTTCGTCGAAATGACTTGCGAACTCATAGAATATATCAAACTAAGATTCCCGGAAAATAAGCTGTATCTGTTCGGTATAAGCTGGGGCAGCGTGCTCGCGCTCGGCGCGGCGGTGCGCTTGCCCGAAAAACTCGACGGCGCACTCGCCTACGGACAGGTATTGAAAAATCTTTTCTTCAACGACGAAGTCGCTCGCGCGTTCGATAACGCTCCGTCGAAAGCTAAACAAACGGTAAAAAACATACTCGATCGCGGATCGAACTGCGAGTACGAGATATTAGATAAAAATCTCAAACAGCTTTATAAGCTTTTGACAAAATACACGAACGCATATTACAACAAAAACGCAAAGCGCGCGCCGATAGGAAAAATCGTTTTCGGACTTTTGACAAGCCCCGACTACTCGTTTAAGGATTTTCAAGCCGTTATGAAAAACGGCTACGCGCACAATACAACGCTGTGGAAAGAGCTATTAAATATTGATTTGACGCCGCTGCTCGGCAAAGTCCAAACAAAGTATATGATTTTACAGGGCGAAACGGATATCATTACTTCGACCGCCGAAATCTTAAAAACCGTTGATAATTGTAACAATAAAAACGTCGCCGTAAAAATAATAAATAATTCGGGACATCTGCCTTCTTCGGACGCTATGGACGAATGCTCCCGAACGCTCTTACAGCCAATAGGATAAATAGAAAGTCAAATGAAACTCCCCCGGCGAAGCCGGGGGTTTCTCATATGCGGGCAAAGCCCTAATATTACCTGCCACCACTAAAGTGGTCGACTGTTTTTGGTGATTCCGACACTTGCAGCGCCCATTATTTCTTGGGCTTGTTGTTGTTATTTTTATCTGGATTGAACGGATCCATATACTCTTTTATACTTATCTGCTCATACAGCATATCTTCTTTTTCTTGGTTCTTCACATATTCTTGTACCGCTTTTTCGTTCTTTCCTACCGTGCTTACATAATAACCGCGACACCAAAAATGTCTGCTACCGTATTTATACTTTAATTCGGCGTGTCGCTCGAATATTAGCAACGTACTCTTTCCTTTCAGATATCCCATGAAACTACTTACACTCATTTTCGGCGGTATCTTTACGTACATGTGCACATGATCTATGCATGCGTGTGCTTCTATTATTTCTACTTCTTTCCACGCGCACAGTTCTCTTAATATTTTCCCTATATCTGCTCTATACTTCCCGTATATCGCTTTTCGTCTGTATTTCGGCGCAAATACTATGTGGTACTTGCAATCCCATGTCGTATGTGATAAACTATCTTTGTCCATTTTGGATTGACCTCCTATGTTTTATTTGCTCGGTGTCGGAACCAGCTCTATTATAACATAGGAGGTCTTTTTTGTCTCTATGGATCGCCTTAGGCTTGTTGGTGACCACTTGCATAGCAAGTGGTTTATTTTTGTAAAAAAACGAAGCAACTCGAAAAAAGTTCGAATTGCTTCGGTTTGGTGACCCCTTTGAAGTTAAAGACGAACTATTAAGTTGTTCAAAAGTTACCGTCTTTGCTTGTCCCTTGTAGTTGAAAGTGATTATAAAGCAGTCGTCGTAGAGATAAATGCTGTTTACAAAGGTATCTATAAGCCGTTGCTTACCTTCTTGCGTGGTAATATCTATCTTCCGCAGGTTAGAAAAAGCAAACAATAGTTGTTCCTTTGTAAGTATCGGGTTTGTAACTTTTGCTTGGAACAGCTCGGATTCGAGATTGCTTTTTTGTTCTTCGAGTTCGTCGAGCATTTTCTTCGTCGTGGACGAGAATGTTCCTTGCGCGATTGCTTCCGCTAAATTCCGTAGCTTTTTGTTTATTTCGTCAAGTTGGTTTTGTATAACCGTAGCCGTGTTGCTTTCTTGCGATTGCATTTCGTAAACGCGGTCAACAAGTTCTTCCAAAACTTCGTCGTTTGAAATAAGGGAAAGAATTTCGTTGATAACAAGTTCTTCTATCCAATCTTTCTTAACGGTTTTCTTATCGCACTTGTGTTGTTTGGATTGATTGCAACGGTAATAGCGGTATTTTTTATCGGTATGGCTTGTGCCTATTTCGCCCGTCATCATTGCGCCGCATTTGCCGCAAAACAAACGTGTTGTCAATAGATAGTCGTCCTCGCTTCTGTGCATAGCGGGAGCTTTTTTGTTAATTTTCATTTTTGCTTGCACCGCGTTAAAATCTTCTTCACTAATAAGCGCAGGAATAGCATTAGGAATTACCACGTCGCCGAACTTGTATTCGCCTATGTACTTGCGGTTGGTAAGGATACGGAACACGGCGTTGTAGTTCATAGAGTATCCGCGATTTTTAACGCCGCGCGAAGTGAGAAGTTTTGCTATGTCGTTTACTCTCGTGCCGCCGAGATAAAGGGAGTAAATCTCTTTCACGATAGGGGCAGCCGCTTCGTCTATTTGATAATGGTCTTGCTCGTCCACATAGTAACCGAACGGAGCGCGGACGCCGTTAGATTTTGCTTTGAGCGCATTTTCCGTCATACCGCGTTTGACTTTTTCGGAAAGCTCTGCCGAATAGAACTCTGCATAGCCTTCAAGGAGCGATTCCAACAAGATACCTTCTGCGCCTTGCGAAATGGTTCCCTTTGCGGAGATGACTCTAACGCCGTTCTTTTTGAGTACGTTTTTGTAATATGCGCTGTCGTAGCGGTTACGAGCAAAGCGATCCAACTTCCAAACAAGCACAGTGTCGAACAGGTTTTTATAACTGTCTTTAATCATATGTTGAAATTAGGGGCGGTGGTCTGTCTTTGCCGACTGCGCTCTGTCTATGTAATTGCCGACGACTTGAATATTGTTGAACTCGGCATACTCCATACACTCGCGGAGCTGACCTTCGATACTCGCTTCATTCTGTTTTTCCGAACTGAATCGTGCGTAAATCACAGCTTTCATATTAGACTCCTAAATTGGGTTCATATTTAAACCATTTTTGCATAATGTCGCTTGCCGTATCGACTAACCATTTCTCATTCTCATAACGTCCAACATAGCCACTACATACATATTGAGGATAGTTGAACCAATCGTCACCAATATCTTTTAGTGCCTTTTTGACATTACTAAAAGTACGGCTTACGGGTGTAATATGCTTAAACGAACAGATTCTATCTATAAAACCGCTCATTGCAAATGCTTGACGTGAATGAAAATAATCTTTTAATTGCGAAGTTGGTAAAATAATTATTCTTGCATCAAACGTAAAAGCCTCACACGAAGAAGATTTTAATTTCTTTGGTATATATTGAGAAAACATAGCCGATATGTAACCACTCAAAAGCGGCAACACTTTTTCAATACGATTTTGGAAGTCTTTGCTATGTGCTATTTGCTCTTTGTTTAATAGCAATGAAATCTCATCTTTGAACGAATAAGCGAATGTAACATAAGGAAAATACTTTTTAATGTTTTCCATCACTCGTTTCATTGCTAAATGGAAATCGGGCAAAAATAATTCCGTATCACTCTTGAATCTTGCTGTTAATCCCTTGCCATCCAATCGCACGATAATACTTTCATCAGCCTTAACGGAAGGAACTTGCATAGATACTTCATATTGTTCTAATTTATCGTATGTGGCTTTTGCATAACCATAAGAATAGTTTGGTTGCATCGTCTTTTGTACCGAATCTGTCATCTCATACTCCTCAAATCGCTTGACCCAAAAGGAAATCAAGCGCGTTAATTGTAATAACGCCGTCGTGATCCTTTATGAAATAATCGTCAAGCGTAATAATGTATTTCGGATAATTGTCGTTTATTTCATAGAACGGACGAAGCTCTTGCTTTAATTTATCTTCATCCATAACCGTCACTGCAACTTGTATATACTGCACTCTGTCGGAATTATCTTTGATAATGAAATCAACTTCTTTTTCGGCGACTTTGCCCGTTGCAACTTTGAACCGTCTGCGCTTCAATTCCAAGAAAATAAGGTTTTCTAAAATCTGGGGCAGTTCAATTGTTTTGTTGTTTAAGATGTAATACTTAAATCCGAAATCCGTAATGTAATATTTGTTAATGAGCTTCAAGTATTCTTTACCAACAACGTCATATCTGTCCGCTTTATAGACGAAGAAGCAATCTTGCAGTGTTTCAAAATAACTGTCAACGGTATTGTAAGATACTTTTGTTCCGTTGGAATTGAGCGTATCGGTAATGCGTTTAGTTGTGGTCAAACAACCTATATTGTAGACGAGGTAGCTTAAAATATTTTCTACAAGCTGCCTGCTTGCTGCCGAATTGCGTTTTAACACGTCCTTTTCAAGAATGGATTTATAAACGCTTTCGATATACTCTCGCTGTTGCGTCGTACCTGTATCAAACATAAAGATTCCGGGAAGCGCTCCATAGGTAATGTAATCGGTAAAAAGATCGCGCTTGCTTTTCCCGTTGCCATTGAAATGGTCATAATATTCCTTAAAAGAGAGAGGAAGCACGTTGATTTCCACATAACGCCCTGTCAGCAATGTGGCTATCTCGGAAGATAAAAATTTTGCATTGGATCCTGTTATATAAACATCGATATTTTCTTTTATAAATAAGCTGTCGACGACTTCCTCAAAACCGTCGACGCGCTGAATCTCGTCGAGAAAGACATAGAGCGTTTTATCATCTACTGCAGATGATATAATGTGCGAGTATAGTGTACGTTTATCGCGGAGTGGCTCATTATCAAGATCCTCAAAATTGATTTTCAATATTTGCTCGTCGCTAATGCCTTCTTTTTTAAGCTCTTGAATATACAAATCAAAAATGGTAGACTTGCCGACGCGCCGAAGCCCTGTAACGACTTTTATCAACGGTTTATCTTTGTAACTTTTTAACCAAGCGACATATTCGTTTCTTTCAATTAACTTCATAAAATCACCTCTCAATAATTATAACCTAAATAGCCATTAATGTCAACAGCAAAATGAAAAGTTTTTGCTTATATTAAAAAGTTTTCATTTTTATTGTTCAAAAAAAACTTGCAATAAAAAGTTTTTCACTGCCCGTTTATGGGCGGTGAAAGTCTTGCCACGAACAAAAGTTTGTGATATAATGCATACTACCACAATATAGTTTGTGGTGGAGTACCCTTCGGGGTAGAAGTTCCGCGATGAGCGAAAGCTCATAGAATGCGGAAGGTTTTGGGCAGTATAATCGCCCGTGCCTTAGCTTACGGATAGAGCGTAAGTTTTTTAAGTGTGCGCAAAATTCGTGAGCCGTGATAGGCTTTTATAAGTGTGCAATTTTTTCGGGAAACGGCACTAAAATCAACTATCTAACTTAATAGAATGACCAACCATCATAGAGCAATTAAGCATTGCTAAATACGGTTAGAAGTCGGTGATACGTTAAGCGTTCAGCGGCTTTTTTGTGTCTTTTTACGCTATCTACCACCTTTCGCGTGGACGAGATAAATATAAAATCACGGAGAAAATCATTATGACTATAAGACCACCTTAGTTCCGTTTTACGGTATGGCAAGCCACTTGCCGCGCTTGCGCTTGCCTCGTTAGGGGAAATTCTTTCCCCTAATACCCTTTGTTTGTCTGCGGACGAACAGCAACTATCATTAAAATTTTGGAGGTAAAAACTATCGAAAAGAAAGTAAACAGAGCAAAACCTTACGCCTATTCTTTCAGAGTATCGGCAGACGAAAAACGGCTGTTAGATGAGAGAGTAACGGCAAGCGGATTGAATAGAACGGACTACCTTATACGGGCATTGTCGAATAAATCTATCATTAGTATAGATAGCGGAAATGAAATTTTGGCAGAACTGAAACGGCAAGGAAACAACCTAAATCAAGCCGTGAAAAACAACTACTTCGGGGACGTAACCGAGCGAGAATTGTTATCCGTTGTGGACGATTGCAAGACCGTTTATCGTAAGTTATCTTCCGCTATCGGGGGAAGTTAGTATGCCGTTATTCAAAGGACTGTCAAGCAAGAGTACGCCGAGAAAAGCAATAGACTACATAACCCGCGAAGATAAAGCGGCGTTTGTATCTGTTCGCAATTTATTCGTGGACGAAGATTATGCAGAGCAGTTTGCGGACACTATGCGGCGGTTCGGAAAAGGCAAAAAGTTTGACGAGCGTAAGTATTATCACTTCAAATTGTCGTGCGCACGGAAAGACAACGTAAGCCCCGAACAAGCGCATTTGTACGCGCAAGAGTTAGCAGCTATTCTGTTCCCCGACGACGAGTGCGTTATAGCCACTCACACCGACACAAAGACGGTTCACAGTCATATCATTGTAAACGCCGTAAACCCTATCACGGGCAAAAAGTTAAGAATTTCGGAAAGCGATTATACGAAAATGAAAGACGAAACCAACCGTTTGGGAAGTGAGTTCGGGTATTCCACTACCGACTTCCGCAAGAAAGCACAAAACAAAAGAACGACGGAAGAAAGCCATATCATTATGAAAGGCGGCACGTCGTGGAAGGAAGATTTACGGGAAGTCATAGAGGAAGCGAAACGCAGTTCATCCACGCAGGAAGAATTTATATCGCACCTTGCGTTATACGGCGTAACGGTTACTCGAAGCAAGACGGAATATTCCTACTTGCATCCGCAAAAGAAGAAAGCTATTCGAGGGCTGAAACTCGGAAACAATTATACGAAAAAGGAGATTGAAAATGCCTATACCGAGAATAGACACAGGAGAAACGGCGAAGCCGTTGAAGGACTGGGAAGAACGGGAGTTCGAGAAACGGAGCGAGAAATTGCACCAAATGACGGACAACCAACTGTTGAAAGAGATATTGACCAAATCGGACAAGAAATGCAACGCCTTGATAGAAAGACAGAATACGCTCATCGAGGACTTGACTACGACAGTCAAAGACTTGAAGAAAAGCAACGAGAGCTTGCGGCTCAACCTACACTACATAGTAACGGGAACGACGAGCCAAATGCAGGAAACGTTGGAGAGCGAACGGAAGTTCAAAACGGAAATCGGCGAAGCAATAAAAAGAGCGATAACTACTTCGGCAAGTGAGGTTAGAGAAAAGGCGTTAAATCAAGTTGACGAAACGGTATCGGAAGTTAAACGGGAATTGAAAGAAACGCAAAAGGAAATCGAGCGGCAACGCGACGATATGAAGTTTCAACACGGCTTCCGTAAGTTCTTGTTTTGGGCAACCCCCATACTCTTGCTTGCGCAGACTATCGCCATTATTATCACGGCATTATAAAAACCGAATAACCGCTTATAAGGAGGAAAGCACAAAGAGTTAATGTCAAGACGGAAAAAGAACACTACGGGGATACCCGATTTCGAGATCGATTCCTTTGCAAGAGCATTATTGCCAGCCATTCAAGCCTACTTTGCAACCGAAGAAGGTCAAAGAGAGTTTGCGGCGTGGCAAGCCGAAAGGCAACAAAGACAACTGAATAAAAAACTTAATAATAAAGAATCTCGTTAAATCGTATAGGGATAGCCGCCTTTAAGACGGAATAAGGAAAACCGCCGAAGTAGAGCGGTATATAAATGAAATTTACCCGAATCAGGGACTGCCGATATAAATTCGTGTAGAACGGCAAAACAGCGGTTGCGTTAATTTGCAACCGCTGTTTTTATATGCTATTCGGTAAATACATCGATTAGTGCCTTTTGTTGTTTGTGAGAAAGTTTACGGAAACAATGTAGCATTTCTTTTTCGGGTTCACTTAATACTTCTATCTTTTCATCCTCAAGAAAGAATTGGGCAAGCGTCAGTCCAAACGCATTGCAAATACATTGCAATGTTTCTAATTTAGGTGTTGTATTTCGGGCAAACACAGAAGAAAGCGTCGGAAGCGGTATATCGGCTTCCTGTGCGAGTTTGTAATCCGTCCAATCGCGCTCGCCTTGTAAACTTCGTATTTTGGTCAGTACATCCATAATTATATTATACTACGCATTTGCATTATCCATTAGCGTGCAAACGCATTGACTTTATTATGCAAATGCAGTATAATAGATATGCAGTTGCATATCGAATAACACCTAACTGTATAGAGGTTTTGTATGGCTAATTTAGAAAGTAAGCTACATCCGACCATTATATCAATATTTTCGGGCTGTGGCGGATTGGACTTGGGATTCCATATGGAAGGATTCCGGACGGTATGGGCAAATGATTTTGCCGAATGGGCAGTAGCTTCTTTTCGTGAAAATTTAGGCGATGTTATCCATTATGGCGATATAACAAAAATCAATCCTTATACAGATAAGACTATTCCCGACTGCGATTTGATTTTAGGCGGTTTCCCTTGTCAAGATTTTTCGGTTATTTGGAAACAACCGGGATTAAACGGAAAGCGCGGCGGGCTGTATCGCCATTTCCTTGAATTTGTAGATGCTAAAAAGCCGAAAGCATTTGTAGCCGAAAACGTGAAAGGCTTACTTACTGCCAACAAACATAAGGCAATTGAAACGATTATTCATGACTTTGAAAATATTGCTCCCGGCTACATTATAAAACCGCACCTTTATAATTTTGCCGAGTACGGAGTACCACAGTTCAGAGAAAGGCTTTTGATCGTCGGTATTCGCATCGATACGGGATTTGACTTTAAGCATCCCAAGCCTACGCACGGACCAAACGGAGAATTGCCGTATGTTACAGCGGGACAGGCATTGCAAGGTGCATTAGACGTTCCATATAATAATGAACGCATAAATTGCAAAGAAAAAACTCAGCAGATGTTGGCACTTATTCCCGAAGGCGGAAATTTTACTGACATACCGAAAGATAATCCTTTATATGTCAAAGGAATGATTTCTCACGTTTATAGACGAATTGATAGAAACGCCCCTGCAAAAACGATTATTGCCGCAGGTGGCGGCGGAACGTGGGGTTATCATTATCCCGAACCGCGTCCGTTGACTAATAGAGAACGTGCAAGACTTCAGTCATTCCCCGATGATTTCAAGTTTATGGGCAATATTACCGAAGTGCGCAGGCAAATCGGAAATGCTGTTCCGCCTGTTGGTGTACGTGCAGTAGCAAAACGCTTAATGCCGCTATTCACGGGTGAATATACTTCTGTTGATTTACAAAAGCAGTACGAGTATTTGAAAACTTTATCCGTAAAAGAACGGCTTGATTTAGTTACAAAAGAAATGGAGTGATACTATGGTTTTTGTATTATCTAACTACCCACCCGTAAAAACGTCATTCCCGACTTTCGCGGATACGTTTTACGATTTACTTCCGCAAACAGAACAATTAGATATTGCTGTTGGCTATGTAACGTCGGATTCTCTGATAGAGCTGCGGAAAGCCGTTGAATTAAATAACGTAAATAAACTGAATTTAATAATCGGTATGCATTACTTTGATTTGTTCACGCCTACCGAATATAAAACGGCGGTTAAGCTCAACGAGTTTTTAACTGAAAACAATTTGGGCGAAGTTCGTCTTGTTACGCCGTTTAGATTTCACGGCAAGTTGTATACTTTTCATAAAAATAATAGACCGATTGCAGGTATAATCGGTTCTAACAATTTAAGCAGTATAGTCGATAGCAGAAACGGAATTTATGAATCTTCTATGCTTGTAAGAGAAAGCGGAACATTACAGCAGTTAGATAAATTCATCGGAGAGCTACGCGATAAAGCAACGGATAGAATTTCGGATTTACATATTAGTTCGTTCAAACAGAATAACTCTTTATTGGAAGGACAGGATTATGTGTGCCGCGCCACACCAGAAGAACTCGCAAGCTGTTTATCGGCAAGAACGGATATGGTTTTTAATATACCGATAAAAGATACCCCGCAAAGCAATCTAAACGTTTTTTTCGGGAAAGGGCGAGAAACCAAAAGTACTGGCGTAATAAAACCGCGCCATTGGTATGAAGCGGAAATAATAGTTTCCAAAAAAATCACTTCACAAATTGGTTATCCGAAAGCGCAAACCGATACCGCAACTTTTGACGTTATTACAGACGACGGGTGGAAATTCAAATGTAAAGTCAGCGGCGATTATAGTAAGAACTTCCGTTCCGACGGCGATTTGAGAATTTTAGGGAAATGGATTAAAGGTCGCTTGGAAAATGCAGGCGTTCTTTCTGTCGGAGAATTGGTTTCCGAAACAGTCCTTAGAGAATACGGTAGAAATACCTTTTCTTTGACAAAAACAAGCATACCGAATTTATGGTATCTTGATTTCGGAGTTACAAAATGAAGTATTTACAGTCATATTTAAGTCGCATTGCGCAAAAAAATGTATCTCTTGCCGATGCCGTAAAACAAACTGCTGACGACATTGTACCGCAGTACATAAGCAATTTCTCATATAAAGAACACGTTGTCAGTTTATTGGTCGGAGATGTGCAGAGTGGGAAAACAAGTCATATGTTCGGTCTTATGTGTGCCGCCGCGGACGAAGGATTTCCGATATTTATACTCTTGACAACGGATAACATATTGTTGCAACAGCAAACTTTTAAGCGGGCGCAAAAAGATTTATGCGATTTTTGTATTTGCGATGAAATGGAATACACCAAATTCGTTCAAAACAATTTGCGTACTCCAACCGTTATCGTATTAAAGAAAAATACAAATGTCTTAAAGCAATGGAAAAACAACCTTGCATCAACGCAGTTTTGTATCGGAAACCCGCTGTTTATTATAGACGACGAGGCGGATGCGGCAAGCCTGAATACGTTAATCAATAAAAAGCGGCAAAGCGCGATAAATAAAAATCTCGAAAGTATTAAGCATACGTCCGCAAGCAGTATTTATCTCGAAGTAACGGGTACTCCGCAAGCCAACCTTTTGCAAGCACAGCAAAGCGGTTGGAAACCGTATTTCATTTATTATTTCAAGCCAGGCAATGGTTATATAGGTGGCAACACTATTTTTACCGACGATAATAAAATTGTACGCTTTACGGACAATGAGGAAGCTAAAGAATTAGTTGCCGATGATGAATTTCCCGAAAACGGTCTTGTTTCCGCTTTATTAGTTCATTTACTTACTTCTGCACAAATATTTTTGCAGGGCGGCAATGTATGCAACTTTCTCATTCATCCGAGTATGAAAGTTGCCGACCATAAATCGTTTGCGGAAAAGGTCGGTTTGTATCTTAACGAATTATCTCAATCCATTGATGAAGATATTACGAAAGAAGCATTTAAAATTGCTTTTGACGATTTGCTTTCCACGAAAAATGATTTGCTGCCGTTCGATACGCTTTACAAACTTATTAAGGCAAGGATACAAAGTGACGACGACATTAAAATATTGACGCTCAATTCCAAAGTTTCTTTTGAAGACAATGCTCAATATGAAAGCGGAATAAACGTCATAGTAGGCGGAAACAGCTTGGGGCGCGGCGTTACGTTCCCTTGTCTGCAAACAATTTATTATTGCCGTGTTTCAAAAAACCCTCAAGCCGATACAATGTGGCAGCACGCAAGAATGTTCGGCTATGACCGCGATAAAGATATGATGCGCATATTTATGCCACCTAAGTTATATAAACTATTCGTTGATATAAACGCGACAAATAACAGCATTATCGCACAAATACAAAAACGTCGGGGTTTTGAAGATATAAAAATATCGTATGCGCCGACTCTACGTCCGACACGCAAGAACGTCTTAGACAATTCTGCGCTTGCAATATTTTGCGGAGGAGTTAATTATTTCCCGTTCGCACCAAGTAATATAGATATAACTGTGCTTGATACTATGCTTGATAAATTCGGCGACGAAGGCAGTAATACGGTCAGCCTCAAATTAGTTATTAATGTTTTAGAACAGATAGAGAATGACGAGGACGATTGGTCGTCGCAAGCATTTATTGGATTTCTCAATTCCATTGTGGCGGAAAATCCTTTATCGCAAGCGCAACTTATTGTCCGTCGCGGACGCGATATTTCAAAAGGCACGGGTACATTGTTATCTGAAACGGATAGAAAACTCGGTGATAGCTTTACAGATATTACCGTACTCACAATGTACAAAGTTACCGGGCGCAAAGGTTGGAACGGTAAACAAATATGGATACCGAACATCAAATTACCGAGCAATAAGGTTTATTACAGTGTGAAATAATGGATAATCATTCAATAGAACAGCGGCATTACAATATGTCGCGAATAAACAGCAAGAACACAAAGCCGGAAGAAATAGTAAGAAAGTTTTTATTTGCTAACGGCTTTCGTTACAGAAAAAATGACAAACGATATCCTGGGCATCCGGATATCGTTTTACCTAAATATAAAACCGTAATTTTTGTGAACGGCTGTTTTTGGCATATGCACGATTGCAAAGAGTTCGTCTTACCGAAATCTAATCTTGAGTATTGGTTGCCTAAGTTAGAAAGAAATAAGCAACGAGATAAAGAGAATGTAGAAAAACTTCAATCGTTCGGTTGGAATGTTATAGTGGTATGGGAGTGTAAACTTAAAGACAAAAACTTTTTGCATACACTAATAGAGAAAATTAACCGTTAAGCGAAATTAAAAAAGATTTAATGGCATCTTATTCATTAATGGTATATTTATTTCTTCTAACAGCAAATGCTTCTTTGCCACCCTCTAATATTTCGCAAATTTGTTGCTGAATCCCTGTTCTATATAGAATACCGTTTAGAATTTTCCCAGAATCATCAAATAAAGGGTATATGTCCTCTATTGCGCCTGTACGATATTCAAAACGCTTTTCTAATTTAGGCGAATTGTTTCCATCCTGATTTGCAACTATGACTTCTTCTGCATCACAGCCGACAACAATATTGGCATTATGAGTAACTACAATTATTTGTCTTTGAATTTTTTTGTTGCGGATAAAATCTACTAACTCAACAAAAACCGAACGATTATCTAAATCATCTTCGGGTTGATCAATTAAAATAGGGCATTTAGATTCAGCTAAATTAATTAGTAGTTTAAGAAGTACTAATGCTTTTTTACCCGGAGACATATTTTTAATCTCATCGCCATCGAGTTTAATAGTGTAGGTTATGTTGTACCAATCACTAGCAATGCATCTTAATACATCTTCAAATTGAATATTCTTTCTTAGTAGTCCGTTTTTAACATCCAAAATTTTAATAATACATTCTTTTACAAATGCTTCATCAAAATCGTTAGCAAAAAAGTCAATATCTCCATTAGCGTTTCGTTTAAAAATTTGCCCAATCCTACGGTTATCAATAAACCCCGAAAATTTCTGTAAAAATACTTCTGTTCTAAAAGGTGAGGTAACTATAAACTCCAAGTCTTCACTATTTATGTCCGATCTAGAATTAACTGCACTCACATATTCGTTGTGAATATATAGAAAGCTTAGAGTAAAATGCGATATTTCATCTAAAATTGTATTGAATGATGTTTGATATTTTTCAATTTGAGCATCTAATGCGCGTAAAGAATCTAATTTTTGCTCTTCCAAAACTATTTCTTTGGATAGCTGTGTTATAGCTTCATTGCCCTCAATTTTTGGTTTTAGTATAGCAACTTTCTTTTCATTATCGCTAATTGATTTTTGCAATGCTATAATTTCCTTATCGATTTTTGCAATAATGCTAATCTTGGATTTTTGCCATTGTTCTTGCGCACTACTTAAAATTTGCTTTTGGGCGTCTTTTAAAATTTCTATGTATGAAACACTAATATCCTCATTTAGCTCTTTTTCGGCTATCAAGCTTTCGATAGATTGTATTTGAATTTTATCATTTTCAAGTAGCGACAGGGCGGACTTATCACTTGATAGTGTTTTCAACAAACTATCATATGCGAATATATCCTCTTCCGACAAGCTATTTTCTTGTATTAGTTTTTCTTTTTGTTTTTTAAGTTTTAGTATCTCTTTTTCTACTGATGCGGTATCACCTTTTTCTAGTTTCGTAGACTTAACATCATTGATATTTTGATATACGGATAGTAAATCATATATCTTCTTATCTATTTTAATTTTTAAAGCGGTTATTGCTGAAGTGTGCGTTTTATATAATGTCTCTATTTCAGCGTTTTGCAAAAGTATTTCTTGAATAATGTCATCTATTTCCGTTTTTTCTTCAGAAGCGTCACTTAATTTGTTTAAATAAGTTTGAGGTAAATATACTATTTTCTTTTCGACATCAGTTAAGTCTTTTTTTGACACAACACCGTCGCGCCATATAACTCGAATATTATCAAGTTTATAATATGAAGAATTGGTAATTTTTAATTTCTCAGCAACTTGTTGCGGAGAAATCGCTTCAGCCATATTATGCAACAGCAAAGACTTACCTGTGGATTTACCGCCTATAATGCACGTAAGCTGGTCATTAAAAGGGATTGGCTCTGATGAAAAATCATCGTTATTTATTATAACTTTATCAATAACATAATAGTCAGCTTTATTTTCTGGTTTTAGCTCTTGAATACACACGCGCGATTTGGGTTCAAAGGTAATTTCTTTCATACCTTCAAAAGAGGGAATGGCTTTAATCCAACAATACTTCTTCTGTGCTGGTTCAAATATATTGATATTTGTATGTGCATCACTTCCGGTTACACAAGGTAATAATTTACCATATTTTTTATATATGATTTCGGCAGTGTCAAATTTTTCTCCTAAAAAATATCTGATATCACTTTCATTGGCTGAAAAAATAAAATCAGACATACGATACAACTCAGCTCTTGTTTCATAAAGCTGAGAATCAAAATTATCGGTAGTGTGATTTGCTATTCCTGAAGCACCATCTGTTGTTTTGTTGGATATAGCGATTAAAGTGTTTTTACGCAAGTCTTCGTCTTGTGCAAAAAGTTCTTTTAACTGAGTGTGAGGAATTACGAATTGTTCGGATGCAATTTTTTTCGCAGCAGTATCACTTAATGAAGAATCTATAGATTTTCCAAATCGAATCAACTCGGTATCAGAAGCGCTAAAAGAGGTAGAGCCTTTTGCGAATTTAAGTTTACTGAAAAATCGTCCCTCTAATTGATTGGCAATTTTGGGATTAAACAAACAATGAATATTTATAGGACTTTGTTGTGCGATTGGCGTTATTCGTAGTTCGACATTTGGAAAGATAAAAGGAATTAGCTTGTCCAAAATGCCGTCAGCTTTTATTTTGAGATAGTTATTTATAGAAAGATAATCTGTAACTCCCATAGCGACTATCTTGTGCTGCGTATTAGTTCCATCGCCTATATACTTTGCAATATCAGAATAAAACTTTTCCCATTGTTCATCTAATGTGTTGCCTTCAAATTGATCGTTTTTTAATGTGCCGGGAGTATGGATATGTAAATCCCATCTATTCCATTCTGAACCGCGTGAATACTGCATGATTTTTCTCCTTAGTATTATTTTAGCATATTTTATCGAAAACTGCAAGATGAATGGTGGTTATATATAGTAAAAAAGCAGATGAATAATCATCTGCCCAATCTAAATCACCTAAAATATACGATAAAGGCGAATCCGTCTCCTAATGGAAACGGGTTCGCCTTTAACTTGTTTGGTGACCCCAACGGGACTCGAACCCATGATTTCACCGTGAAAGGGTGATGTCTTAACCGCTTGACCATGGGGCCACAATGGAATATTATTCTATCATGTTCGCTTATTTTTGTCAAGCATATTTAACGAAATAACGAAAATGCTTGACTGATTTTTTTATTTTTGCAAAAAAACGAAAAAATTCTAAAAAATTTAATAAAACGTTGGAAAAACCGGTTGATTTTCATGTATATATAGTATGGAGATTTTCTTTACTTATGAAAGCGCCGATAACACCCAACGCTGCTTCGCCGAACAACTCGCTCTTTCCTGTAACATCCCCGCTCATCTCAAAGGCTTCGACTTCCTTGTCGATTGCGCGCTTATCTACGCTGACAAGCCCCTTTCCGACGCTCGATTATATTCCTTAGTCGGAGCCACTCACGGCATTTCCGCGCATTCCGTTTCACGCGATATTTCCTACGCTATCAACAAAGCTGACGGTTTGCATTCGAAATTATCCGAGCTTACCGGCGCGCATATTCCGCGCACTGATATCCATAACGGCTTTGTTATCGCCGTTTTCGCCAAGCTTATCCGCCGTAACGCTTTCCTTAACTCTCCCGATTGACTTTTTCGCGCTTTTCGGTTTGAACGCTGCTTTACGGAGCATTAGCAGTCGGCACGCCGATCCCCGCGGTCTTGTTCTTTTCGAGTATTCTTGCGAGATCGCGCTCGCGGGACGGTTTTGCGTGTCGGGTTTTCGGACCGATATTTTCGGACACATAATATATTGCAACTATATCGAATCGCACAGAAAGCAAAAATTGTGTAGGTGCAATGGCGCAATATCGCTCCATCACCGTATAACGATCATCAAATTCGCATTACTCCCTATTATCAATTTCCTATCGAGCCTGCTTCCCTATCGCTCTTGCCAAACGCAATCTTTGCAGTCCGTTTATATCCATGCCGACCAAGCAATACTCGTTAAACGAGCGGCACACCGAATAGTCCTGTTCGTGCTCGAAGTAAGCGCAATCGGAATACTGCGGCAGGGTGTGAACGAGCGGCGGCTTTTTAACGTCGAACCCCGCGGCGCGCAGATCGTACAGTTTATGCGCCGCTTTAACAAGCGCGTAAGCGCAGGTTTCGCCGTCGACCGGATGCAAAACCGCGTCGCAAGCCGCGCACAACGCGTCGACGTTTTTTCGCGCGCGTTTTATGAGCTTGACCGCAACGTCGAACTGCGCGATATCGAGCGCCGCTATCATATTGTGCATACGATAGTCATGGTTTTCGTCGTCGGAAAACTCTGCGCGAGTAAAACGCTTAGCCGCGGGCGCGTCCTCCGCGCAGCATAAAAGCGCACCTCCGCCGCCCGGCAACCGCTTATCGAACCCGATGACGCCGTAGTCCCCGTTCGCGCCGCATTGAGTGCCTTTATACTCGCCGCAAAACGCGTCGACGGCAAGCTCGACGAGCGGCACGTCGCGCGCCTTGCATTGCGCGCCCAAAACGTCGTAGTCCGCGACCGCGCCGAACGCATTGTCGACCACCACCGCTTTGGGCGGTTTGTTTTGCAGATCGCACCACAGAAACGCCGTTTCGAGCGCCGCCGCCGATACGCACCGCGTATGCGGATCGCAGTCCAAAAACACGGGAACGCACCCCATGTGATCCACGGTCGCTATGTACGAATAAAATGTGAACGTCGGCACAAACACGTAATCGCCGCGCCCCGCCCCGCAAAGATGCAACGCCGTATGCAACGCCGCATCGACCGAGCATACCGCGACGGCGCTCTTGCCCGTCCGACGCTTCAACGCGCTTTCCAATCTCGACACGTTATCGTCGACGTTGAGCGCGCAGAGCGCCGCACTCGCCGCTTCGCCTTGTTTGTCTATGAATAACATATATATAGTATGTCGACAAAAACTTGCGGTCATACATCATACGACAATTGACATGCGCATAAAATTTATGCTAAAATATATCCGTCGTATCAAAGGAGTTTGCTTTTGCTGTTATCGACTGTCGTAATATCGAATATATACTATGTATTCGCCGCATTCGTTTACGGATGCATTGCGGCGATCTGTTCGCTTGCCTTATATTACGGACTGCGCGCGCGGCGAAACGTCAAAAAAGAACGGGTGACGCGCTTACCCGACGGACTTTCTCCGCTCGACGTTCAACGCATTTTCATAGGCAAAACGTTTCCGCAACGCCTTACCCGCGCGTTGCTCGCATACTGGGCGAAATGCGGATACATTCGGATAAAATACGTAAGCAAATACAAGGTCCGCGTGACAAGGCTCAAAAGCATGCCCATGCACACATCCGGCAAAGCCGTGTTTTACGACCGCGGATCGTATGTGCGCGAACGCACGCTGTTTGAAAGCCTTATGCGCTCCAACTACGTCAAACGCGGCGACCCTATCGACTTACGGTTTTCTATGTTCAAAAAGAGCAGCATCGATTATATGCGCGATAAGTATGCCGTGCGCGAGGACGACGGTGTATATTCCAAAAAACACTACTCGCTCAAAATACTCACGCTAGTTCTGTCCGTACTTCCGTTCGCGTTTTGCGCGGTGTGGATCGGAGTATACACGGGCATGTATTTTAGCTTGGTATTGGTAGGTACGGCGATAATCGGCTTGTTTGTATTCATGTTCGTTCGCGATATGCCGATCGTGTTCAAGATCATTTGGTGCGGCATGTGGCTGGGAATATCGGTGGGAAGCATGATCGGGTTTTTCACCGGCGTATACGACCCGTTCGGCATTATCTACGCCGCGGTCGCTATACTGTTCGGCGGCTCGCTCGTACTTATTCGGTTCGTCGATTACCGCGAAAAGCATAATCTTTCCGATTACTCCGATCTCGTCAACTACCGCAAGTTTTTACTGCGCGCGCCCGCATCCGAGCTCAACAAGCTCGACTATGCGGAAGTCCTGCCGTTTTTGTACGCTTTTCATATAAAACCGCTCGTTAAGCGCAAGTTTATACGCACGCTCCCGCCCGAAATGTACGACGGCGACAACGAACAAACGGGGGCGCTGTTATGAACATAGCCTGGATAATAGTTTGCGCCCTGATAATATGCGTGCCGATAAGCTTTTCGACGGGCGCGCTCATATACGGCATAACGATCAAACGCCGCGCGACACGCCCCGTGGAATACTACCCGCCGCGCGGAAGCTCGCCCATCGACGTGCTTATCAAGTATTACGGACACCGCGCAAACACGCACGCTTTGCTTAACCCGATCATGCTGTACTGGGCGGAACGCGGGTTCATCACCATAGAAGAAGACTGCAAGCGCGGGCTTAAACTCACCAAGCTGAAAGACGTCGAGCCGCCCGACAACGCCGTGCGCCTGACAAAATCGCAAAAACGCAACTTCGATGCGGAAACGACGCTGTTCAATGCGTTATTCGCGCAAAACAAAGAGTTCTATACGCTCGCCGCACAAAGCTCGCATAATAAAACGGTGTCGCAGTTCGTTCGCGACTGCAAATCGAGCGCCAAAGAATCGCGTTCGCGCCTTTCCCGAAAATGCACTGTTATAAGCATGATATCCGCAGGGCTTGCAATGGCGCTCGTAACGCTGATAACGGCGCTCAACTACGGCGGACCGGAGTTTTTGTTGATGATATTTCCCATCGTCGGCATTATAGCGTTCAATACCATACCCGTCGACGACGGCATATTTGCATTTATTAAGTATCCGTTTTTCGCGGTATGGGGCGGCGCGCCCGCAGGGGTGGCGTTTGCAATATTTCCGACAACCGCCTCGATACTTTTAGCGTGCGCCCTGCTGTCGAGCTTTATAACGATCTCCGTCACCGCGCCGCGCATAGATATACGCACCGAAAAGAGCGCGGATATTTACGGCAGGATTTGCGCTTTTAAAGCGTTTTTGCGCGACGCCGAAATAGCCCGTTTGGAAACGCTCGTCGAAGAAAACCCCAACTACTTTTTCGATATTTTGCCGTACTGCTACGTGCTGAAAATGACCGATACTTTAAAAGCCAAATTCGACCGCATTTCGCTCGACGGTCCGAGCTGGTATCTCGGCGAATTGCGCGATACTCTGATGTTTTAGCATAATATCGGCATAACGCGAGTAAACGTTATGCCGATATTTAATTTGCCGGTTTTTATAGGTACTCAAAACCCGTCATTCAATATACGGCTCTATACTTGATACCTTCTGCTCTACATAACATAAACCGTTATCGGTAATATAAGCAGATTTATCGGCATAAAACTCCAAGATCTTAGAATATCTTTCCTTTTCGGCTTCTATCTCTTGTTCCGTCAATACATTATAGTCGTCGTTTATCCATTCGTTTTCATACCAATCGATAATAACATGATCATAATCGTTACTTATATTACTTTCGATCCACGCGGTATCAACGTCAAAAGTATAATCAATAAAATCATACGACTCGCCGAGAATACGTTTTTCGGCTATATCGGTTATCACCGAAGTGTTCTTTATAACGAATTTATATTCGAATTCGGACAAATATTGACGACTGTACGAAAACCCGCAACTGACATAGTACTCCCCAATATTATTGTTAAACGTCAATTTAACGATCTCCGCATTGGTGCCGTCTATAAAGCACAACCAATTTTCAAAACAAATATCGTTTTCGTTTTTCCAATCGTAAAGCTCGTCGTATCTTTCCACCGCCTTAACGGGCACTCCGAACACATGCGACATACCCATCAAAAAGCTCAAATTATATGTATATAATTGCGGGGTTATCACGGGGAAATATGCTTGATCTATCAAAATTTCATGTATATCGACCCCCGCATAATCGTAAAGCCCGTCTATATACGATTTGGCGATACCGTACCCGAGACTGTATGCGTCCGATCTTATAACGGTATACGGCATATCTTCCGTAACGCTTCCCGAAGTCATAACTATTACGGGCAGATCGTAGCAGAATATATCCGTATAGCATGACAAATCATATGTTTCGTTCGCCGACAAATAAAATAACACGCCGTTTACCAAATTATTCGCTACGTCGGTCTTAAGTTCCTCGATATTATTCAGCTCATAAACGCTATAAAACGCAAATCGCTCGCGATTATATGTAATATCAGTGACGAGCGCCCAATCGAATCCGACCGTGACTATTCGATCTGCCAATCTTTTATATTCATACTTATAATCCATTGCCAAATAAACGTCATAAACGTATAATCCGTCAAGCGCGGGGCAATCGGCAAACGGCATAGGATCATCATCCATACATCCACCTAATTGCATCAAGTTTGTTGTATTGGTAATATGAATTTTTTGCAATTGCAAGCAGGATCCAAAAGTATTGCAATGAAACACACGCAATGTTTGCGGCAACCAAACTTCCGAAATAGCACAGTTATAAAACGCTTCCTGACCTATATCTTCTATCATGTCATTAACACTAAACGGAACGTATTCCAACATACTGCAATTTTTGAAAGCGCAAACGCCAATTCCGTTTACCCCTAACGGCATATTAACCGTTTTAAGACTGAAACAGCCTTCACATAATCCTCCCGGTATATCCGATAATCTCGCTCCCCATTCAAAACTCAGGCTTACTAAACTAAAACAATCCTTAAACACATAACTGCCGAGCTGTATAATCGTATTAGGTATGATCATTTCCGTAAAGCTACTGCAACCTGAAAACGCAAATTCCTCTATTTTTTCCACACCATTCGGGACAACTATATTACTCAAATCGTAACATTTCTCGAAAGCGCTGACGCCTATATTTTTCAATGTCGACGGCAACACAATATTATCCAATTTTTTACACCGATAAAACGCATACTCGCCTATACTTTTTACGCCCGACGGCATGACCGCTTCCCTAAGATTTACACAACCGTAAAACACGCCGTTTCCAATACTTTCTATGTTTTTAGGCAATGTAACGGAAGTCAAAAATTCGCAGTTCATGAATGCGCCTTGACCGATAGAAGTCAAGGTATCAGGCAAATATATTTCGGAAATAGTCGTATTATCGAACGCATAATTTCCTATCGATATCAATCCACTGTCTTTCGAGATACCTACGCTCGTCAATCTCGTACACCAAGCAAAAGCGTAATTTCCTATTGTCGTCACACTGTTAGGAATATCTATTGCCGAGATCAAAGTACTGTCAAATGCGTGATTGCCGATCGTTTGCAATCCACCCATATCGCCAAATTGGACTGTTGATAAGCTTGTACATTGCGAAAATGCGTGATTGCCGATTCGAGTGATTTTGCCGTTTATCGTGACTTGCCCGAGATTTGAGCACCCGTTAAATAATTCATCGCTAATTTCGGTAACACCCGACGGCAATACGATACTCGTCAAACCCAAGCAATTGCCGAAAGCTCCCGATCCTATGTAATTTACTGTGTTCGGGATATTTGCTGTTTTGATAGCCGTTCCGTTAAAAGCGTAATTGCCGATCGTTTGCAGTTCGGTGTAGTCGCCCAAATCGATATTCGTTAAGCTCGTGCATTGCGAAAATGCATAGTTTCCGATCTTGGTTATCTTCCCGTATATCGCAACCTTTTCGAGAGCGCTACAACCGTTAAACAAATCGTCGCTTATTTCGGTAAAGTCCGCCCATAAAGTGATTTCGGACAAAGCGGAACAATTGCGGAACGCTCCGACGCCGATAGAACCGACAGTATTCGGAATAAAAACAGAGACTAACTTTTTACAATTATAGAAGGCGTTACTGCCTATATTTATTTTATTTATACCGTCTACAAATTTTACTTCTGTCAATTCCGAACATTCCGCAAATGCTCTATTACCTATACTTCGCAACCGATAAGGCATCTCTATACTCAGCAACCCCGTGTTACAAAACGCGGTTTCACCTATATCTAACGTAAAATTCAAACCTCTGTAAAAAAATACATGCTTAAATCGGGTACATCCTTGGAAACATGACTTGCCTATCTGCGTGACTCGACTGGGAAAATCCATACCGGTTAAATTACTGCAACCGATAAACACTTCGTCGCCCAATGTTAATGCACGTCTGTTATAAAGACTGTCCGCAATCTCAACTTTTTGTAAATTATAGCAATCGGCAAACGCTTCTACGCCTATCGAAGTTACGCGTTCGGGCACGTCGAGTTCATATAATTCATCACAATCGGCGAATGCCCGATCGTATATTTTGAGTGCGTCTTCACCCCTAAAAAACGTTACCTTTTCTACGGAACTGCCCGCAAACGCTTCGTTACCTATAGAAGTAACGCTTTCGCTGATGATCACGCTTTTAAGCATAGTATTATTTTTAAAAGCTTTATCAGCGATCGCGGTAACCTTTTTTCCTTGATATGTAGCGGGGATCATCAAATAATCCGATTTTACATTATATAATCCCGTGATAGCCACTTCCGTATCGGAAATAGCCTTTGTACTAAAAACACCTACGCTATGCAAAGCGCCGTATGCATTGAGATTGCGTACCTTTTGCTTACCGACAGGCGTATCGATCTCGATCATATCCGACCCGTCGATAATCGCCTGCTTTAATTGCGCGCTCGTCATAGTGGGGTTTGCCGATAACAATAATGCCGCTACACCCGCAACATGCGGCGCAGCAGCGGACGTTCCTCCAAAATCTTCACTGTATCCTTTATCTTTATTTGTTGTCAATATCATTCCCGAATTATCCGTCGATTTCGTGACTCTTCCGCCGGGGGCAAAAATATCGACTGCCTTTCCGTATGACGAACTTCCCACACCTTTATCGGTACCCCAATAAGAACGTTGATTATTTTTATCTCTTGCGCCGACCGAAATTAAATTGGGTAAATTAAACTCTTCTATGTTTTCAAAATCATCAACGTTTTTACCGAAATTACCTGCACTCCATATAAACAAACCTTTGTATTTTTTTATAGCATTTAATACAGTCAAATCGTCGCCAAATCTTTCGGCAGAAAAATTTAATATTTTAATATCCTGATCAATCGCATATTCAATGGCTCTCACAACAGCATCACTATTATAATACCCGAAATTATCCACAACTACCAAAGGTATAATATCAACATCATTAACTATGCCTGACATTCCCAAACCATTATCGGTAACCGCACCTATGACACCCGAAACCGCTGTTCCATGTCCATAATGATCTATTGTATCATTAGGAAAATTTGTCCTTCTTATCGCGTTGTACCCATGCTCTCTATCAATATTTGATTCCAAATCGTCATGTATTGCAATACCGCTATCCATTACGCCTACCGTGACTCGACCTGCTTCGGCAGATATTTTCCACGCTTCTTGCATACAAATACCATTTTCTTCTTCCGATAACGCCCATTGCTTATAAAAATACGGGTCATTCGGTATTGTATTTTCTTTAATTGTTGTTTTATCCGCAGATTCGGCAAATACACTATATATATTCTCGGATAATTTAATATTAAAATAAAAATAACCGATAATACATATTACAATTATTATACCAATTATTAATACTGTAATATTATTCTGTTCTACTTTTGTTCTTCTCATGTTCACCTCTTTAAATTGTTAATAATATAAACAAAACTTTCTGGCAGATTGCACATCATTAAATCTTAATTTATCGGGTATAATCGCTCCCCATGCACCCATTGGAACAAACCCCCAACTCTTTTTTATGAAAATTGTAAATGCGTGTTTTCCACGATATTTCCCGCAATATTCAAATTCCAAATATTTTTCTAATTGTTCATCCTTACTCGCTCCTTCGTTGTTATCTGATATACTTGCATTTATAAAATCCACTTCCCAATTCGTATATATCGCATCTTTGATTTCTGTCATCTCTTTTTCGCTTAATCGCGGTAGCTTGCCATTCTTGTCATATTCTATTGTTCGCCACTCTATTTTGTTTCCATATTCATAATAAGGCTCAACTTTTTCCTGAATGGGAGAATTAGTTTGCATCGAATAATATATCGCAATTTGTTTTGCTTCTTTATACGTTATATTTCCATTATCATATTCATCGGATAAATAATAAAACCCTTTCTCTCTCGGAGAACATGCGCTCATCGCCATTATTACAGACAACACCATTATTGCGGATATTATTATGCTTATCAGCTTTTTTATTCGCATATCTCCGTCTCCTTGATTATTATTAACTAACAACTTAGTTATACTATATCATATATTTATTCGATTGTAAATACCTTTGTTAAAACTTTTTTCAACTTTTTGTGTTGCTTTATATAACATTTTGTGGCATTATTGAGTTTTATGTTTTTTAAGCTTTTGCCGTTATCTAATATTATTAAATCATTTAGAACAACAAATATAGATCATTCCATAATGCCACATATCAATAGATATGCCTTCTATATTTAAAGGATTATTACTTGTATTTCCATATTGTTCATTTATTTTCAATAAAAATGCAAAATTACCGTTGTATTCCCCACAATAACCAAACGTTAAATACGAATCGAATATCTCTTTCTTTTCTACTTTATCTCGTTCGGAAACATAGTCAAAATAATCTTTATATTCATTACTGACTACTTTTCGTATAATCTGTAATTCATCTTCCTTTATCTTGGGCAACTTTTCATGATCATCTCTATAATCGGCATCCGAAATATACGAATCTTTATGATACAGCATTTTTATATTTATCGAACAATAATCTACAATATTTTTCCAATCATCTAAATTAATATAGCCATTATCATATGCTTCTTTATAAGTTAGAATGATATGATCTTTCGGAGAACATGCACACACCGCCATCATTACTAACAGCATCATTATTGCGGATATTATTATGCTTATCAGCTTTTTTATGCACATATCTCAGTCTCCTTGATTATTTTTAACTAATAACTTAATTGTGAGATTATTTAATAATATAAATAAAATTTTCTGACAGAATGAACATCATTAAATCTTAATTTATCGGGTATAATAGCGCCTACCGCTTCTACACTAAATCCCCAACTCCTTTCTATGAAAATTGTAAATGCATATTTTCCATGATATTTCCCGCAATACTCAAAATTCAAGTATTTTTCTAATTGCTCTTCCTTACTCGCGCCTTCGTTATTATCTTGTTCGCTTGCGCTGACAAAACAATATTCCCAATTCGTATATATCGCATCTTTGATTTCTGTCATCTCTTTTGCGCTTACTTGCGGCAACTTACCGTTCTTGTCATACTCTATTGTTCGCCACTCTATTTTGTTTCCATATTCATAATACGGCTCAACTTTTTCCTGAATAGGAGAACCTGTTTGCATCGAATAATATATCGCTATTTGTTTCGCTTCTTTAAACGTTATATTTCCATTATCGTACTCATCGGATAAATAATAAAACCCTTTCTCTCTCGGAGAACACGCACACAACGCCATCATTACAGATAACACCATTATTGCGGATATTATTATGCATACTATTCTTTTTGTTTTCATGATCGCTCCTTTAATATTTATAAATATACAAGTCTCCCCCATCGGTCACCATGGGCGGACCGTCAAATAGCCGTTCGTTTATCTTAACTATATAAAAATTTTGATACTCATATGCCGAGACTATTTCTATGTATTCTCTAATAATCGTATTTTTAGATAATATCGGATTTCTCTCTAAAATTTGGTCATAGCTCCCGGGTCTTGATTCGAAGAACTTTTCCGCAATTGCATAAGCTTGATCATCACTGATTTCGCATTCTTTATTATTCTGAACAAGTAAATGTATGTTTTCTAAATCGCTTTGCGTAATTATTCCTTGATCGACAGCAAGATTGATTTCGTAAATCTCACTTGTTTTTTGACTACAAGCATTCAATATGAATACTAAAATCGGTAACAGAAAGATAAAAATTATTTTAAAAGTTTTTTTCATAATTTCACCTAATAACTACGCATAAATAAATATGATACCGTTTTGACGTAAAGCAAATACGACATTTCCAAGAACGATCGTATTTTCGCCTTCCTGTGCCGTCCACATGTCCGCTTTAATTAAAACCGCTTGTTTAGACCCGTATGCGCCCAAATAAGTTAAATGAACACAACGATCCAACAAATCTTCTTTATCTTTTCCCCATCCGTTCTCTATATATGTTTCTAACGATCTTCTCTCTTGAAAATAAGCATCCTTTATCTCTAACTCTAATTCTTTGTTTATTGTCGGTAGTATAATATCATCATCAATATCGATAGGATCATTTTCCGTTGCCCCGTTATCATTATAATTTTGAATGCTTACGCTGTTTTTAAAAATTGCAGAATAGTATTCTCCTATTTTCAATACGTCCTCACTAGTGATTATATTCTCATCATAAGCATCTTTAATATGATATAGCTTAAATTCTTTCGGCGAACATGCGCACAGCGCCACCGTTACAAACAGTAATGTGAAAACAGATAAAACAAAACTTACCGCTCTTTTTATTCGCATGATCTTATCTCCCTGTCAGAGTATTCGAGAAAACATTAAAACAAAAAAGCGACGCAAAACCTTGCGACGCCTTTGTCGTTATCGATACTATAACATACTATTCATATTTTGTCAACAATTTTCCACAATTTTCTTAAAAATATATAACTCGCATATGTGACGAATATCAATGTATATATTTCGTTATTACGCCAAGCTTTTTATTATGCGAAAACAACGCAACAAAAAACCGCCGCGACCAAAAAAATCGCGACGGTAAAATGTTGACGTAAACCGTTATTATTTGAGTTCGACGGTTGCGCCGACTTCTTTGAACTTGTTGGCGATCTCTTCCGCTTCCGCTTTGGAAACATTCTCTTTGACCGTCGAAGGCGCGCCGTCGACGAGAGCTTTCGCTTCCGAAAGACCGAGCGAGGTAAGCTCGCGAACGACCTTGATAACGGGGATCTTGTTGGGACCGATATCTTTGAGCACTACCGTGAATTCGGTCTGCTCTTCCGCCGCAGGCGCCGCCGCACCCGCCGCAGGCGCGGCAACAGCCATAGCCGCCGCCGATACGCCGAACTTCTCTTCGATCTTTTTAACAAGGTCGTTGAGTTCCATAACGGTCATTTTTTCGATCTCTTCGATCATCTTATCCAAATCTGCCATGATTTTAACTCCTTTTTGTGTTTGGGCGTTTTCCTTGCCGCCCCGATTTTTTTGGCGATTACGTCGCCGCACGTCGGCTTCCGCCGAAATTTACACCGCCTTGCGGTATTATTAAATTGTAAGACGCCGTTTCGGCGTTGTTTTTGAGTAATAGGTATAGCTATATCGCTATCGATCCGCGTAGACTTGTGTGTTTCGCCGACAAGCGTCACGCGAAACATACGCATTTACGCGCTTTTTTTGGCGACTTCGCTGAGCGCGACCGCCAACGAACGCATCGGGTTGGTGAGAAGTCCCAAGAGCTGTGCCAAAAGCACGGGTTTTTCGGGTATGCTCGCGAGCGATTTGATACCGTTCTCGTCGAACTTTTTGCCTTCTACGACGCCGCACTTGATGGTCATCGGGGTCTTACCCGCAAACTCGCTGAGTATGCGGCAAGGCGCGATGGGATCGTCATTCGGACCGAACGCCGCGGCGGTAGGACCGAAAAAGTACTCGTCGTAACCGGTGTTGCCCGTTTGCTCGAACGCACGCGCGAGCGCGCTGTTCTTTATGACCTTGTACTCGACGCCCGCTTCGCGAAGCGCTTTACGCATAGCGGTGTCCTGTTCGACGTTGATACCGCGATAGTCGACGAGCACGACCGACGAAGCATTGTTCATTTTTTCCACAACGCCCGCTACATACTCTTTGCGCTGATCTATATTGTGTACCGACATGTTTACCTCCTTAAAGATTGGTTCCCGTTAGTACGGGGTTATTAACACTAAACAAAAGCGACGCATTGCTCATCGCAAGCGTCGCAAAATTCCACGTAAAATACGTCGGTGTTTTGTTTCGCCTCGACAAGCCGACCGAAGTCGATTAAGTTACCGCTTGTTGTCTTGGGCAAGCCCGCTCGGGGCTTATTCCGTTGATCGTTGTTGCATATTTATGAGCGACAGCGGTACGCGACCGCAATATCAAGCTACATTTTGACGTTGACTTTTACGCCGGGCCCCATCGCGGGAGTCACGTATACGCTTTTAAGATACGTGCCCTTCGCGGCGGCGGGCTTGGCTTTTACGACTGCGTCCATGAGCGTTTCAAAGTTCTCTTGGAGCTTTTGCGCGCCGAAGCTCTTTTTGCCTACTACGCAATGCACGATGGACGTTTTGTCCACACGGTATTCGACTTTACCCGCTTTGGTATCGGCGATCGCTTTTGCGATGTCCTGCGTGATCGTGCCCGACTTGGGGTTAGGCATGAGTCCGCGCGGACCGAGTATTCGCGCTACGCGACCGAGCTGACCCATCATGTCCGGCGACGTGATCACTACGTCGAAATCGAGATAGTTCTCGTTTTGGATCTTTGCGATTATGTCTTCCGCGCCGACGATATCCGCGCCCGCTTTTTCGGCTATATCCGCCTTTTCGCCCTTGGCGATAACGAGCACGCGCACCTTTTTGCCGGTGCCGTTGGGAAGAACGACCGTGCCGCGGACCTGCTGATCGGCTTGGCGGGGGTCTACGCCCAACTTGATATGCGCTTCGATGGTTTCGTCGAACTTGGCGGTAGCGATCTCTTCTATCTTGGCAAACGCTTCCGCAACGTCATAGCTCTTGCCGCGCTCGATAACTGCGGCGGCGGCTGTATATCTCTTTCCGTGCTTCATATCAGTCCTCCACCGTTACGCCCATCGAGCGCGCCGTGCCCATGACCATGGACATGGCGGTTTCCATAGAGCCCGCATTGAGATCCGCCATTTTGAGTTTGGCGATCTCTTCCACCTGCGCCTTGGTTATCTTTGCTACCTTGTCGCGGTTGGGTTTAGCCGACGCCGATTCGATACCCGCCGCCTTTTTGATAAGGACAGCCGCAGGCGGCGATTTTAACACGAACGTGAAGGAACGATCGGAATAAATGCTGAGCACCGCGGGGATAATAAGTCCCTCTTTATCGCGCGTGCGCTCGTTGAATTCCTTAACGAATCCGGCAATGTTGATACCGTGCGGACCCAAGCTCGAACCGACAGGCGGTCCCGGCGTGGCTTTGCCGGCAGGAAGCTGTAACTTAACGACAGCTTGCAGTTTTTTAGCCATTTTTGTTTCTCCTTGTAAAATTTATTACAATCGCGGTGCTATCGAGATATCGATCTCTCCCGGAAAGTGACTTGATAATGAGTAATGAATTCGGAAAGCGGAATTCGGTGATCGACCGCTTTGCGGTGTCTAATCATGATTTTCCGTGATTTGAGTGCGTAGCCGCGCCGCAGACGGGCAACAGGCGGTGAACCGTCGAAGGGAGTGTAGAACCACCTACATGACCGAGACGGTGAGCTGCACGTAGCCCGTATCCGGCGATGGATACGCGCTCAAATATCGATCTTTTCGATCTGATAAGTATCCAACTCCGCCGGCGTCATGCGCCCGAAAATGTTGATATCCACCGAGCACTTGCCGGTAGCGGCGTTTATGCTCTTTATCTCGCCCGTCATATCGGTGAGCGGACCGTTTACCACGCGTATGGTGTCGCCGACCGCAAAGTCGGTCTTGACCGTCACTTTTTCGAGTTGCATGCGACGTATCTCGTCGTCGGTGAGCGGGGTCGGTTTACCCTGCGGTCCGACAAAACCCGTTACGCCGCGAGTGCCCGTGATCAAATGCCACATGTCGCGGGTGTATATCATTTTAACAAGCACGTACGACGGGAACATCCGACGCTGGACTATCTTGCGCTTGCCGTTTTTCTCCTCGACCACGTCCTCCATGGGGATACGTATATCGACGAGCCTGTCCTCGATGTTGTTTTTTTGGAACGCCGTTTCGAGATTGACCTTGACCAAATTCTCGTAACCGGAATACGTGTGAAGAATAAACCACTGCGCTTCGGGCAATTCCTGATCTGTCACAGCAGTCCTCCTCCGCCGAGCCTAAGCGCCGACATTACCGCTTGCGTCGCGGTTTCGGGATCGGCAAGCCCGCTAATAAGATATCTGTACAAAAAGCCGAACAGCGTATCGAAAAGCATCATGACAAGCAAAAAGCATACCGTGACCAACAGCACGATACCCGTTTGTTTGAGTACCTCGGTAAACTTCGGCCAAGTGACCTTTTTAAGCTCGGAAAAAAAGTCTTTGAACCAACGGCGTACCTTGCCCGGCTCCTTGTTCTTTTTTTCCTTGCTGTCTTTGACTTTTTCGCCCGCCATTATTTCGTTTCCTTATGAACGGTGCGTTTTTTGCAAAAACGGCAGTACTTTTTAAGCTCAATCCTGTCGGGATCGTTCTTTTTGTTTTTCGTCGTATCGTAATTGCGCTGTTTGCACTCGGTGCATTCGAGCGTAATCCTTACGTTTTTAGGTTCCATAAGACCCTCCGAATTTCTTTAACGAAAATATTTTCCGTCGTTGATAAAAGCACCGCCGAAACGGTGCTGTAAAAAGAATACCACACATAAACCAAGCTTGTCAAGCATTTTTATCGGATCGGGCGGAAATTTTACGCACAATTTATCGTATCTTTGCATATACGCCTAATTTTCGAACGGGAATTTCAATCCGATATCGCGCCGTATCGCGTCGAGCAACTTCAAAACGTCTTTCGTCGCTTGCGGCGGAACGAATCCGCTCTGCGTTTTGCCCGAACGTATTTCGTCCGCTACGGCGTCGAACTGAGTGAGCATTGCGTTTTTATCGGGCGGATACCCGAACGTTTTGCCGCCCGACTCGATCTTGAACGCACCGCCGCTGTGGAACGCGCCCGAAGTTATCTTGCCGTTACTGCCTTTTATGACGAGCCGTTCGCCGACGCCCATAAAGCTTTTTACCGACGCGTCCAACCCGATATCGAACCCGTCGTACGCGAAAGTTATTTTATCGCTTACGTCCACGCCGCACGCGAACTTCGCCGAACACCGCACGTCGCGCGGCATGCCGAACAGCCTGTACGCATACGCTATCGGGTATACGCCGAGATCCAAAAGCGCGCCGCCGCCCGATGCGGGATGCAACAACCGTCCGCTTTTTTTGAACGCTATCGGCATACAGAACGATATCCGCCCGCCGACGATATCGCCTATCGCGCCCTCGTCTATGCGTTTTTTTATTTCGTTCGCCTGCGCCGAAAACCACGTCCACATGGCTTCGCATAAATACAGATCTTTGCTCGCGGCGAGCGCGAACAGATCCTCGGCTTGCATGGCGTCGGTCGTGAACGGCTTTTCGACGAGCGTCGGCTTGCCGCACAGGAGCGCGCGCTTGCACAGCTCGTAATGCGCGTCGTTGGTCGCGCAGATATAAACGCCGTCTACGCCGTCCGCCGCGACGGCGCTTTCCAAACCGTCGTACGCCTTGCCGCCGTACCGCGCGGCGAGCCGTTCCGCTTTTTCGCGCGTTCTGCTATGCACCGCGACAAGCCTGTGCCTGCCGACACCGAATATGCGCTTGGCTACCGACGCCGCGATCCCGCCCGCGCCGATAAACGCCCATCCGAAGCTTTCGCTTTCCGTCATCGCCATGCCCCGCACCTACTAAATATCGAAAAAGGACATTTGCTTGTCCGCCGTTTTCAAAAACGAATCCTGCGCGCCCTTTATTATCTTGTCGTCGGAGCTTATGTCGCCCAATAATATAGGCGAACGCGGGTCGTGACGTTTGAAATTTTCTTTTGCTTTTTGCGGGCTTTTGTTGGCATAGCAATACTTACAGCCGTTCAAGCACGTGTCGTACGCGCCGACGTCGCGGCTTTCTATACAATTACAGCCCGCGCGCATGCCGTTGTGCTTTAACTTGCGAAACTCGCAGTTGTTCGCCCTGCCCAAAATTTCGAGCGTGGCGCAACCCGATCTCTGTATGCCGTATCGGGTAAAGTCACCGCTCGTTCCGCAGGTTTGTATCGGCATACCGTACTTGCCCGCCGTCGCGCCCAAGCTTTGCGCTATCGCTTGCTTTTGAGCGACGGTCAACGGGATAAGCTCCGGCATGTTGCGTTGGAGCTTGGTATACATCTCCACAAAACTGAAAATACAACGGTCGACGTGCGGCGCGAGTTTTTCCGCCATGTACTCGAACGTTTGTTCATGCGCTTCCATAGTGTACTTTTTCGTAAGCAATACGGGGTCGTAACGCCACGCGACGCGGCGCTTGCCCACTTTTTCGGATAACTCGATAAGCGTGGCTATGCTCTCGTCGACCGAAGGCACGCCCGGCTCGACGTCCGTTCCGTAAGCGGTGATCGTATAATAAAAGTACGTGCGGTACTTATCGGTTATTTCGTGCAAGCGCGGCAATATCGGCGCGTAATTTTTCGAGCAGAACAGCACCGCGTCTATCTTGTCGGGCGAAATCTCGTAGCGCGTGACCGTATTGGGAAACAACGGGTTGCGCGTATATACGAACCCTTCATCGAACCGTCTTAACAGCCATTCCGTAAAATATTGCACGGTGTCCGTCCGCGCGCCTGTATTGAGTATCATCATATTCTCCTTTGTTCGGTTTATTTCACGCGCTCTATAAACGGCGACATCAAAGGCTGTTCTCGATCGATCCGATATGCCACACAACGCTTCCGTGATCGGGCAAGCGTGCGCTTTGCCCGTCGCGCGCTTGCCGAAAAATACCACGCTTTTTCGAATTATATCATACAACACACGCGCTGTCAAGACTTATCGACGCGTATCCCGCTCTCGCGTTCGCGCGTTCGCGCGTTCTCGCATCGGCGCAACGGAAAAACGCCGCCCGAATTGCTCGTAACGGCGTCATCTCTATCCTATATTATATATATGCGCGACGAGCGGTATGCGTCAGCACGAAACGTCGGTCGGCGTATCGTCGGTCGCGGCGCTTGCGTCGACGCTTTCCGCAGTCGCCGCGCGCTCGGCGATCGGAGCTTCCGTCGATCCGTTGCGCGCCGCGTTGCGTTGCGCGTACGTTTGGATCTGCTTGCGGAAGTTAGCCGACGCAAACACGAACATCCCTACCGCAACGACTATCGCGAGTTCGGGTATAAGGTACATGCACTGATAGACGAACGAATAGAAGTACTCGTTGGCAAGGAGCGGCATACCGTACTCGGTCGCAAAGCCTTCGCCGTACATGCCGAACGCATACACGCCCGCGAAATAATGTCCCAACATACGGAACAGACAAGCCACCGCCGCGCCCAGCGCGAACTGCGCGCGGATGTTGGTCTTAAACAAGCCGAGATCGCGGATACAGCCTGCCAGCCCTATCCCAGCAAACGCCGCCAAATAATCGAGTACGAACTGTGCGGGGTGGATTATCCAAGGGTCTTGTATAGCCTGCAATACGCCGTAGATCGCTCCGACAAGCACGCCCTTTCTGCTGCCGAACATAAACGCGAACAGCATGAGCGGCAACATTGACGCAAAGGTTATGCTTCCGCCCATCGGCATTTTGAACAGCCGCACGTATGACAGCGCAAAGCTCAACGCCACGCAAACGGCGGCAAACGTGATCGTTCGCGTGTCGAACGGGCGGTCGCTCCTGTCGGCGAAAAACGCCAATGCGACGAGCGCGACTATCAGCGCGCCCGCGCTTATGTACAACCCGACGTCGCTCAACGCGTCGCCCGCCTCGCCGCTCGCATTGTATACCGCCATGCAAGCTATGACGGCGACGAGCGCGCAACCGCAAACCGCCGCGCATACTGTTTTGGCAAGCTTGTTCGGCTTGACGAACAGCGTTACCGCGCTCCCTACAACGGCAAGCACAAGCGCAAGCAACGGATAAAACAGTATAGGCACAAGCACGTCGTCGCCGCGAGCCACGTCCGCAAAATAACAGCTCGTAAACGCCGCGATAAAACAAACGGCGACTACGAGCGCAACGACTATCCACGCGCCGTTGACGACGCACCCCACCTCGACGAGCGTTTGCCCGTCGTATTTTTCGGCGCGTTTGCCGAGCGCGAAAACGTACGCTTTTGTCGCGACGAACGCAACGAGCAATGCGACGGTTATCCACAGCGCGACGGTACGGCAAGAGTTTACCGTGCCGTCGAAGTTGGCAAAATAGTTTTTGATGTCGTTTAACATACACACGTCCTCCGATGTGAAAAGATACGTCGAACATGCGCGCAAAATATAATGCGCCCGAACCTGTCGATCCGAACGCATGTAAAAAACCCGAAATATACGACGGCTCCCTACGCGAGTGCTAACTCAACAGGTTCAAAGGGACCGTGCATGTAAATGCAACATCTCAGCAACTAACGGTTGCGCCCCTGCATCCGTAGCTATTGTACACCGATGCGCGAAGTTTGTCAATCGATTTGATGGAAATAAACAAATACGGCGATCTCGATCGTTACACCGTCGCGATCATATTTACCGTTGTCGAAAAGCCGCGACGTACGGTTTTTCCGTTACGCTAATTCGACGCGCGCTCTATGCGTCGACTGTCGTGGCAACAGAAGTATACTATCTGTTTGTCGCGCGCCAGCTCCTTGACGGTCTGCATGGTTTTTTCCATGTGGTCCGCGTCCAAATGCACAAACGGGTCGTCCATGATGATAAACGGCTTTTCGTCCTTGTACATGTTGTCGACCAGCGCAAGCCTGAAACACAGCGCGCAAATACTGCGCTGTCCCGCGCCGAGATGGCGGTCGCTCCTGTATTCGCCGTTGCGCTCGAACAGTATGCGGAAATCCTGATCCATGCTGACCTTTTCGCCGAGCGCGTTTTCGATGGCTTTGGCGTAAACAAGAAAGTTGTCGCGCACGGGCGCGATATACGCGTCCTTTAAATTCTGTTCGGCTTGGATCATCGATTCGACCGCCGCCGTCAAAACGGCGTGTTCGGAAATATACGTTTCGAGCGTTTGTTCGGCTGTCGCCAGCGCGGCACGCTTGACGTCGAGCAGGTCGACTTGGTTTTCGGTATCGGCTATACGCGTGTCGATCACCGCCGCATCGCGCCTTAATTCGGACAGCTTTTCGGTGAGCGCGGCGGTATCGATGCGTTCTTCGGTCGGCTTTTCCGTCAAGCCGTGTTCGGTCTTGAACGCGTCCGCTTCCGCGCCGACTTCGTCTTTTTCGGTTTTTAACCGCGCGATCTCGGTCGCCGCCTTGTCGAGCGTTTCTATCTGTTCGCTCAGATCGTCCCACAGCGGGATCTTGTATGCCGCAAGGATCTCCGCGACCGCGGCACACTGCGCTTTAATTTCGTTTTGAATGCTTTCCGATTCGCGGTCGGAGCTTGCGACCGCATTGTGAACGGTCATATATTCGGTAACGCCGTTAAGCAAACGAATGTGCATGTCTTGCAGGTCGTCGCCGTCCAGTCCGTATCCCGCGAAAAACGCTTTGGTCTTTTGGGTAAGCGCGTCCGAGGCGGCTTGCATTTGCTTGACGCGTTCCGTCGTTTCGTCCGCGGCGGCGGTCAGCTTGGCATATTCGGCGCAGTCCTTTTTGAGCGTTGCAAAGTCGAAAAGCACGCCGTTTTCGCTCGCGCAGGAATATTCGGCGACAAGCTCGCGCAATTGCTTTTCGAGCGATTGCCGTTCCTCTTGCAATTTTACTATATCGTCGCTCATGATGAACGGGTGCGCCGCCGCGCTGTTCTTTTTAAAGTACACAAACCCGTCCGCGCCGAGCGCGACAACGCCCAGTCCGAGCAAGATCCCGCCCGCGACGGCGCTTACGAACAGCACGCCTATGCCGACGAGCGCGATCACCGCCGCGACCGCCGCGAATATCAAAAACGGTTTCGCGCTCTTGCGTTCGGGCTTGACTTCGGCGGGAACGAGGTTCATGCGCAATTTAAGCTGATCGTCCAGCGTGCGCAAGCGTTCCGCCTTTTCCGCACCGTCCGATATATCCGATGCGGACGGCGAACCGTCGGCGAACTTTTGCGATAGCTCGTCGAACCGCGACCGCGGCGCGCGGGACGTCGCCGACATTTCGGTATCCAGTCGTTTTATCTCGTCGATGTCGTTTTGCACGGCGCGCATGGTTTCAAAATCGGGCACGCCCGAACCGAACGTTCGGGCAAGCTCGTCCAGCTTGCCGCGGTTGCCGTCGTCGGCGGTCGCCGTTTTTTGTCCGCCGAGCTTTATCGTTTTTTGATTGCGCGACTTTATGTCGCCCAGCTCGTCCGCCGTCGGCAAGCCGTACGGATATTTGATATCGAACGCGTCGAGCTGTTTTTCGCATTCCGCTTTGCGCGCGAGCAAGTATTCGTAGCGCGCCCACCGCTCGACCGACAGATTGACCGCGTTCGCGCTTTCGAGCTTGGCTTCGAGCGCGCGGATCTGCCCGTTGAGATCGGTAAGCTCTACGTAATAGCCTTCGAGCGTGCGCTCCATCGTTTCCAGATTGTCTATCTCGCCTTTGAGTTCGACTATCTCCGCTCGCTTTTTTGTGATAAGATCGTTGTCGCCGCGTTCGGCGCGCAATTTCTTTTTTGCGCTTTCCAGTCGTTTTTTTGCCGTATCGAACGAGTTTTCGGCGTCGGTATTGTCCACGAAATTATTGAGCTTGGCGCTTATTCCGCTCGTCGCGCAAATATCTATCGCGTCGGCTGTCACAAACGTCGTGCGCTCGAACGATTCCTTGTCCAAGCCGAACACGCCCCTGCCTATATCCTTGCCGAACTTGTTTGTCTTTTTACCGTTCTCGTACACGGCGACGGTATCGCCCTTTTCGCTTTTTCGGTCGAAAAACCGTTCTATGCGGTATTGCTTGCCGTCTTTTTCGAACGTGATGTTTCCGCCGAATTTTCCGCCGCCGAACGGATAAAAATGCATGCGGTCGTTGAACTCCGCTGTGTTGTTTCGAACGGCGGGCAAGCCGTAGAACATTGCTTTTATGAACGATGCGAGCGTCGTTTTTCCGAACCCATTATGCTCGCAAAACTCGGTAATGCCTTCGCCGAAATCGTACTCGGTATCGGTCAGTTTGCCGTACCCTTCTATATGACAACCGATAAGCCGCATTATTCCACCTCCCGTCCGCCGAGCGCTTTAAGCCCGACGGAAATTATCCGCTGTTTTTGTTCGTCGGTGTATCCGTCGTTTTCGAGTACCGTGCGGATATATTCGCCGCGCAACGATATATCGCCTTTGACGGCGTTTATATCGAATTTTCTTACGGCGTTGTTTTTGACGGTCACGAAAAAGCAGTCGCGCGCCGTCATTTTTTCAAGCTCGCGCTCGATGCCGTCAAGCTCGAACCCCACGTCGCCGACGAGCGTTATGCGGAGCATGTCCTTTTTGCCGCAGGCGATCTTTGATTTGGCTTTTTTGCATGCCGCGTAAATATCGTCGGTATCGCTTATATCCACTTCGATCTCGTTTATAACGCGTTGGGAATTTTCCTTGAACACATACTCCGCGCCGTTTTCGGTGATATCGAGTTCGACGAACCCCTTTACGCCGAGTTCGTCGAAGCCGCGTCCTTCCAAGCACCCCGAATAAACGTATTTTCCTCGCTCGTCGATCGCGCCGTCCGAAAAAGTATGTAGATGTCCGAGCGCGAGATAGTCTATATGCTTGTTGCGCAGTTTGGCGAGATTGATCTTATACACGCCGTTGGCGTCGCCGATCTGCCCGTGCAACATTACTATATTCTTTTTGGTCTTATCGGGTTTGAGCGCGGCATACATCGCCGTCGCGTTGCTTTTTACGCTTTCTATGCCCCAAACCGCGACGTCGCCGTATTCGTATACCGTCCACTCGTCCGAAAAAGTTTTAAGATTGTCAAGCCCTTGTTCGGTATAGGACTGCAAAACGTCGTGATTCCCGCGCAGATACAAAAAATCGATGTCGGGATGACTGCGCACCGCGCCGTAAAAATAGTCCTTGTCGCGTTTTAACGGACGGTCGCCGTCGAACACGTCGCCCGCCAGCAATACGACCGATATCCCGTTTTTAACGGCATAGTCTATCATACGGTCGAACGCGGCGCGCACTTCGAGCTTGCGTTCGTCCGCTTTATCCTTGGGTAACTTGGCTTCCATCTTCGAACCGAGATGGATGTCCGCACAATGCAATAACTTCATATATCGCCTCTTCTGCAAATATGGGATCGTCGGCGATCCGTTTTATATTTTCTTTTTGAGCGCCGACAGGTTCTTTATGGGCGTAAACGGGTCGCGATTGCGGTTGAGCACTTCCTCCGCGAGATTTTTATACGCTATGCCGCCCGCCGACGTAGGGTCGAACTGACTGATAGGCATGCCGAACGACGGCGCTTCCGCCAGTCTTACGCTGCGCGGTATGCGCGTGCCGAACGCTTTTTTTCCGAAGTAGTGCGTGATTTCCTCCGCGACCGAATTGACGAGATTGGTCCGCGCGCTGAACATGGTGACTACCACGCCCTCTATTTCGAGCGACGGGTTAAGTATTTTTTTAGCCAGCTTGATGGTGTTCATCAATTGGCTCAATCCTTCGAGCGCGAAGTACTCGCCCTGCATGGGGATAAGTATGGAATCCGCCGCGGTGAGCGCGTTGAGCGTCAACAGTCCGATAAACGGCGGACAGTCGATAAATATATAGTCGTAATTGTCCTTGATGGGCGCGATCGCGCGTTTGAGCGAGCTTTCGCGCTTGTCAAGGCTGACAAGCTCCGCTTCCGCGCCCGCGAGATCTATATTGGACGGAATAATGTCCAGTCCGTCGACGCCCGTTGCGAGCACCGCTTGCTCCGCGGTGCAATCGCCTATGAGCAGACTGTAAACCGAATATTTGAGCTTATGCTTTTCCACGCCCAGTCCGCTCGACGCGTTGCCCTGCGGATCGTTGTCTATTACAAGCACGCGCTTGCCGAACGCGGCAAAATACGCCGCCAGATTGACGCATGTCGTGGTTTTTCCTACTCCGCCTTTTTGGTTGGCTATCGCTATTGTTTTTGCCATATCTTCTTTCGTCCTTTATACGTTTATTTCCTGTGGAGCGTCGTCCGACGCGCACGCTTCCGCAATTTCGCCGTCCGACGTTTCGTATACGAGCGGGATCCCGTAAAACCCTTCGTACAGCGCCGCCGTCGCTTCGGTCGCACGGGCGGCAAGGTCGAGCCTGCGCTCGCGCGGCGGCAAGCTTTTGTCCGCATATATCGGGTCGGCTATCTCTATCGACATCTTGGGCATGCGCAACAGTTTGCGTAAACCTTTGGGCTTGCCGAAACAATAAAACACGGGAACTACGGGTACGTCGAGCTTGTCCGCGTAATGGAACGCGCCGTCCTTGTACGGACGCGGCTTTTTGTAGCCTATCCACATGCTCTTTTCGGGGTAAAAATGCACCGCCGCGCCGTGATCCGCTGCGTAACGCATCATGTCCGAAAACGGTTTTACGCCGCGAAATCCGTTAGGCAACGGTATTGCCGCCGAGGCGGCGAGTATCGCTCCGCCGAGATTGCGTTTGCAATTGTGCGGCGCTACTGCTACGTACAGCTTTTTGCCGCCCGTCGCGCGCCGAGTGAGAACGACGTCGAGATAGCCTATGTGATTGGAAACGGTTATGTACGCGCCCAAGCCTTTGAGCTTTTTTTTGTCCTTTACCCGCCACACGCCGAACAGCAACGCGCCCGCCGCATAGCCTATTATCTTCAACACCGTCGCGCAAAACGCGCGGGCGATATATCGAAACGGGTTTTTCGGGTGCAGATATTTGTAAGTTCCGTCGGTCGCGGCGCTGTTTTTCGTGACGTACGGCGCGCCTTCCGCATCGAACAGTCCGCGCTTTTCAAGCTCCGAAAGATAAAGATCGTATACGCGCCGGTTCATGCGCCCGCCGTTTTCGGCGATCTTCGCGACGAGCATATCGTACAGATCGCGCGGGATCTCGTTTCGCTCGGCAAGCTCGCCGAACATGTGCAGATACTTTTTGGCGTTCATTGCACGGTAACGACGTCCGCCGCGAGTTCTTCTGCGTCGAGCGGTATCCCGCCGTCCGCAATGCCTACTATTCCGTCTCCTTCCTGTATCGTTATCGACGGCGCGTCGGTCTCGATAGCATCGTCGCCGTCGAACGCCGCGCCGAGAGCGACCGCTTTTTCGCGCTGTTTTCGCGCTTCGTCGCCTATGATCTCGGCGACCGCCGCCGCGCCGTTGCCGTCGGCGATGAGCATGTCGATATTGCGCTCGTAGCCGGTCAGCGCCGATCTGTCTTGCATAAACAGCCCTATCCGACGTATGGCGCGGTTCTTTCCGAACACCGTTTCGCCGCAACCGTGCCTGTCGATAAACACCTTTACCGTTCCCGCTTCTATGACGTGCGGGCAATAGTTGATCATAACGGGCGTGTGCATATACAGGCTGTCCAACACCGCATTCGGTCCGCCCTTGGTCAAAAACACGTCAGCCGCGCCGTACAGTTCGTAGGCGTTGGGCAAAAATTCGTATGTTTTAAACGTCATGCCGCTTGCGATCTTGTACTTATCGGACCTGCCGTCCTCTATCGCTTTGAAATATTCGTAACGCTTTTTGTTACTGCCCGCGATCACGCATAACGTGATCGGCAATCCGCTTTTTATCAATTTTTTGGCAAACTTGGGTCCGCGTCCGAGCATGTATCCCCCGTCCGCTATGACCACGGTGAACTTGTCCTGCGGCAAACCGAATTTTTCGCGCAGCTCCGATCTCGACAACGAATTGCATTCTACGCAACCGCGCACGCACGGCGTGACCTGACGCAGGTTTTCGGGCTTGAATCTGTATTTCAACGCTTTTTCGTAAGCGAGCGGATTATTGACTATAAACAATCCGTCGCGGTTATCCCAAAACGTGTGCAACGTCGGATCGGGATTATAATTGACGATCGCGACGTCGGGATCGATACGGCGTTTGTATTCCACCGCCAAAAGGTCGGTAAAATAATGATTGGTTATTATTACGTTGGGCTGTCTGCGTTTGAGCGCTTCGAGTCCCTGTTTGAACGATTTGACAGCCATTTGCCTATGGAAAAACCGCAACAGCTTATGCCCGCCGAGCAATTTTATTATCGGAAAAATAAACCGTCCGAAATACGGTATCTTATTGGTGTTTTGCACCTGCTTTATCAAAAAACCGTTCATTCTCGTCAGGTTGGGAAACCCGTCCTCGGTGAGAATAAAGCTTTTTTGTATATCGTAAACGTCGCCGTATTTTTCGCACAGCGCGTCGTATATGCTGTCCATCGAGGAAATGTGACCGAATCCCGATTCGACGTATGTCAAAAGAATTTTTTGTTTCATATCACTTTCGATTGTTGCCGATAGGGTCAAACGGTAAACTTGTTCTTTCCTTTATTGAGCGTTATGGTCCGACGTTCGACCGATCTCCCTATATTTTCGGGCAATATGTCAAGCTCGACCTTTGCCGAAGTGCGGTTTTCTATCGCGATGTCGATGCGCGCGGGCGAATATTTGTATCTGACTTCCAGCTCGCCGCTCGCCGTTTTGAGCGAAAGACGCATGTCCTTGATCGCTCTGAAATCGGGCGCGACCGTTATTTTCGTTGCGCCGTCGCGGACGGTTATCCCGCCGAAAAGCGCGATTATCTCCGTCGCGACCGCCGACTGATAGCCCTGACAGCCCGATCCGTACCCGTTAAAGTCCTCGCCGAGCGTAGTGTATTCGTTTTCCGCCGCCAAAGCGTACCGTGAGTCGAACCGCTTGCGCGCAAGATCGCCGCGACCGAGCTTTACGAGCGCCTCTACGACCGCCCATTCCATATACGGCGACGCGCAAACGGTAGCCGACAACAGCCGAGCTACGGCTTCTTTGCGGTCGTCCGGCACAAGCCCCGCAAGCGCGATGAGCGCGTTGGCTCTGTCGTCGTAACCGCCGTCGCGCGACGCGTAGCCCATGCCGTCCCAGCACGTCCCGATATACTCCGCTATGTTATCCGCGCGATCGTCGAACATCTCGTCGTAATCGTAATTGCCGACGAGCTTGCCGACGCGTTTAAGGAACTTACACGCCGAATAATACAGCGCGTTTTCTATGAGCGCGTCGTCGGTATTGTAAAGATTGTCGTACCAGCGCCGCATGCCGTCGCGCAAGGCTACGCCGTGTTCGGTCATATCCCAAAGATACAAATACGAGCAAAGCCGTTCGTATTCGGCGCGGAACAGATCTATGTCGCCTACGTGATCGAGATAATTGGCAAACAGCCCGTATTCGCCGAGCGCGAGCAAGCCGTGCGACGGGATATCCGCGGGGATGCCGCCCGGCACGCCCGAAAACAACACGTCGCCGTCCGAATTTTTAAGCACGTCGTCGATAACTTTTTTTACCAGCGGCGCGGCGTCGTAATGCGTCAAAAACAGCGCGCGCGACATTATCGACGCGTCGCCCAACCACATGGTGCGTTCGCGTTCGGGCGTGTCCGCCAGCGTAGGACCCATGCAACAGTAAAGCGTGTTGACCGCCTTTTCGTAAAGCGAGACGAGCTTATCGTCGTCGGAATCGAACTCGCACGTGCGCGCCGTACCGTAGCCGAGTTCTCTGTAACCGAGCTTTATCACCTTGACCGATCGCGGCATGGTGAAAATAAGCGCGTTGCCGACCATTGGGAGCATGCCCTCGTATACGTTGAGCGTCGGTTTTGTCGTATAAGTGACCGAGTGCGCTTTGTAAATACAGTTTTCCTCGCCGAACCCGCCCTGACATTCCGTGCGGTCGGTCGTTATGGTAACGGTCTCCTGCCCGTTGCCGGCTATTTCCATGTACGGCGTTACACGCATTTCGCGCGGCAGCTGCATCACGTACTTATCGCCCTCGAATTGATCGGTGATCTTTTTGTACTTGCCGTAAACGCGTTGCGTCGAAAATCTTTCGAGCGGGAGCGGGCGCGGTTCGAGCGTGCCGTAGCGCTCGTCGGGATAACAGCCGTGTTCGAAAGCGGGCGTAAACTGCGACGAGCTGAAAAGCGGGTCGAGAACGTTTTGGATCTGCCCTTCGAGCGCGGCGTCGTAATTGACGCCCCACCCCGCATAACAGCAATTGGTCGATTGCGGCGCTTTATACGCGACGTTCTCGTAAGCCGTAAAGCTTTTATCGCTGTAAATTTCCAGATCGTGACACTCGAAAATAAACCCGGCATGCGGCGCGTCCACAAAGTCGCGCCCGGAATTGCCGTAATACTTGCAATAAAAAACTATCACGTTATCGCCTTTGACAAGGTGTTTGGCGATATCGATCTCGTCGTAAAACGCGCGTTCGCCGCTGCGGTCGAGTCCGCCGTACCAAACCACTGCGTTACCGTTTACATACATGCAGTAGTGAGTGTTGCACGCAATGCGACACACCGCGCGCGCGGGCGGTTTGCCCTGCCCGAACGAAAAAGTACGGCGCAGTATGATATTGGAATTTTTTTTATCGGCGTCCGCCGTCCATATCCATTTGGACTTGCCGAACAACACCGTGGGTTCTGCCGCTTTATCCACAAACGCCTCCGCAATTTGTCATTCTTTTTAGTTTACCACAACACCGTTGCTTTTGCAACCTTTTATGCGGAAATTTCGCATTTTGCTCTGTTTTGTAAGGCTGACGGCGAATGTTTACGCAATTTTCAACGCGAAAAACGGCGAACGCATAAAAGCCGTCCGCCGCCGATATTCGACTCGTACGAGACGAATAACCCCGTAGATACATCCGACAGCGGGCGATTTCGTCAACCACGGATTGATTTTTGCAATCGTTAGCTTCGGGCGTATAGTCCACGGTTTTGCCCGTAAAAATGTGCCTATTGAGTTATTCGCCCCGTATGCTAAATTTCTATGCGCCTTCCGTCGACTTCGATATAACCCGAAAGCGCGGACGGGTCAAGCTCCGCTATCAGCGTCGCGCCGCCCCGCTCGCGCTTGAACACCAGCCGTCCCGTTTCGACGTCGGCGACGTCGAACACGCCGTACGCATACTGCGCGTCCGTCGCGCCCGAATACGAAAACAACTGTCTGCCGTACCGCTTGCGCAAAGCGATCAAACGTTTGTAAAACTCGAACAACTCGCCGAACTCGCGACGGCGCGACCAACATATCGCGTTGAGCTTTTGCGGCGAATTGTACGAGTCTTCGTTGCCGTACTTCGTCCTGCCCGTTTCCTCGCCCGCGAGCATGAAGCAAATGCCGGTGCTTATAAAATACGCCGCCGCGACCAGCTTATTGCGTTTTACGTCGTCGCGTTGCGCATTATCGTAGAACAGCGCGGACTCGTTGCCGTGCGCCGCGCCGCGGATATGATCCCAAAGCGTGTAATTATCGTGCGCCGACGCGTAAGCGACGTTGCGCGAACCCAAGCCCGTGGAAAGCCCGTCGGCATATCCGCAAATGCCGCCCTCTATCATTTTTTTGACCTTGCCTATCTCGCAAGGCGCGCCGTTGACCCAACCTTTTCGCGGCGATCTGTCGTTGCACGCGCCTCGCAGTCCGTCGCGCCCGCTGCCGTTGAACACCGCTATGCGCGGATCGAGCGCGTCGAACGCGCGCTCGTTTACAAACGCGTCCGCAAACACGTGCTTCATCAATTTGTTGTCGGCGTTTGACGTAAATTTGAGATCTTTGTCGACTTTTTGCGTAGCCGCGACCCGCCGCTCGTACGACGGCGGCGTATACATTCCGTCCGCCGACCACGGCTCGCCGTACATCAGTATTTTACGACCGCCTCCGCCGTCCAGCTTGTCCAGCTCGGCGCGGATAAGATTAAGCGTAACTACGTCGTGAACGCCCATCAGATCGAACCGAAATCCGTCCAAATGATATTCGGTCGCCCAGTACAAAACTGACTCGACTATATACTTGCGCATCATCGTACGCTCGGACGCGGTACCGTTGCCGCAACCCGAATCGTTGGTGAACGCGCCGTTTCCGTCCGTTCGGTGATAATAGTACGGCGCGGTATCGTGCAACGCCTGTCCGCCCGTCGCGTAAGTGTGGTTGTACACCACGTCCGTGATCACGCCTATGCCCGCGTCGTGCAACGCCGCCACCATGCGCTTGAATTCGCGTATGCGCGTCGCGCCGTCGGCGGGGTCGGTGCTGTACGAGCCTTCGGGTACGTTGTAGTTTTGCGGGTCGTAGCCCCAGTTATACGGATCGCCGTCCGCTCTGCCGAGATCGCCCTCGTCCACGGTCGCAAAGTCGTATACGGGATTCAAATGCACGTACGTAACGCCAAGCTCTTTAAGATGATCGACGCCCGTCTTTACGTCGGTCGTCGGCACGGTCGTGCCGCGCTCTGTAAACGCGAGATATTTGCCTTTGTACTTCATGCCCGAATCGGGCGACGCCGAAAAATCGCCGACAGTCGTTTCCCAGATTATCGGAGTGTCAGCCGCAAGCGGCGACCGCGCATACAAGCGTTTGTCGTTTTCCCAGCCGTCGGGGTCGGTCGACGCGAGATCTATCACCATCGATCGCGCGCCGTTAACGCCGCACGCTCTCGCGTACGGATCGACGGTCGTTGTTTCCGCGCCGTAATTAGTCACCGTGTAAGTGTAATAAACGCCGTTCAAGTCGCCGTCGAGCGCAAGCTCCCACACGCCGCCCCACTCGCCGCGAAGCGATACGCGCTTTTTCATGGCGTGCGACGCGAACGCGCCGCCCGTCGCCCCGTCGGCGTAAAGCTTGACCGTCGCCGTCGACGCGAAAGGCGCCCACAGGCGAAATACCGTTCTTTCGGACGAATAGACAGCGCCGAGCTTACAGCTCTGCGTATCCGCATTCTCGAAAGTCGATATAAACCCGCGCTCGTCGACAAGCTCGGACATAACGACCTGCGCCGCGCAATGTATCCCTTCTATCCTGACCGCATACTTAGACGCGAAAACAAACGAACGCACGGAAAATCGCGCGGTACTAATACACGCGTTTTGTTCGTCGACCGATATTTCCGCGACCGATATCTCTTCGCTGTCGCGGTACAGTGTCGCCCTGCGTCCGCCCGTCAAGGGCGTCGACGTTTCCATTTGTACGGTGACGGCTGTTTCGTCAAGCTTTAAAAATCTTGCGACCGTCACTCTGTCGACCGTCATTTCTGCTCCTTGTATTCGATGTTCCGCACTGTCGATGCCTTGTTTTTCAATAACTCGCTTCGCCGTCGTTTTTGCCTACGAGCTTTCCGCGGAAGTTTTCGTCGCGCGTTACAGAAACGCCGCCAACTACGAACGTGCCCAGCGTTGCGCCGCAATTATGCACTATGCCCGCGTTGTACGCGACAGCGCCGCCGTATTCGGAATCGGGCGCGGGATTGACGACGACCACGGCGTCGTATCCGTTGCACATAGCCCTGCCGCCCTCGCGGTTGACCGAAACAATCCCCGCGACCGAACGCACGTTATCGCCCGTTCCGCGCACGACCAGCGACAATATGCGGTTGTTATCCACGACCCCGCCGTCGCAATTTTCCAACACCGCCCCCGCCATCTCGTAGCTCGCCGCGCCTATCTCGGACGTGTTTTCCTGAACAAGCTCGCCCGCGACGGAACAACCCGTTACCCGTCCGTAGTTATGCACGACTATCCCCGCCGCGCCGCCGCCGACTGCCGTCAAGCGCACCGCGCGCAGTTTCACGGCGGTTATCTCACCGTTGTTTACGTATGCTATCGTCGCCACCGAAGAATTTACCGGGTGCGCCGCATCGCGCGCTCTGCACACTATTTCGGCGTTTTCTATTATCAAATTTTTGACTACTCCGCCGCGCGCGACGTAATCGAACAAAGCCCAATGTCCGCAATCGTTTTCGACGCGAAAATCACATAATTTCCTGTTTTTTCCGTCCAAAACGCCGAAAAACGGCTTTTTCAGCGCAAAAACGTTTGAGTCGTTATCGAGCGCGTCCACCGTTCCGTAGTCTATATCGTCGCCCAAAACGTAATGGTTGGGCTGTCCGCCGCGCGCCGCGAACACGCTTTCGTAATAATCGACGGCACGCAGATCGAACGGTGTTTTTATTACGTACGGATCGTCGGCAACGCCGCGACCCGACAAATACGGGATATCGCATATTTCGGGTTCGGGTATGCGCACAGCCCCGCTTTCGGGTACGGGACAAACGCAAACGACCGTATTTTTTTCCGACATGTCGTAATAAGCGTCGGTCACCGTCGTAGCGTTATAGTCGGTATCGTAAACCTTATATGCTCGCGCGCCCGCCGTTTTTTTCCATTTAAGCGTTTCGCCGTCCACCGTAAACTCGGTCGGACGCGGCAGTTCGAGCGCATGCGTTTTCGCGTTATACACGACCGCAAGCGTGTTCGTTCCGTCCGCGCAGACCGCCGACAGTTCTATCGCCGCGCCGTGCGGCAATTGCCCGACGTCGTATTTTTGCGCGCGAAAATATCCGTCGCCGTCGGAAATATTTTCGCCGTTGACGCGCAATATAAATTTATCCGCGCCGTCGGCGGCTGTCCATTCAATCACGCCGTTTTTAAAAGATAGTATCTTCGGTGTGCGCAATTGTAACCTCCGCCCGTCGCATAGTCGTTGATATCTCATATATTAGCATATCGACGTTGCGCTGTCAATAGATTTTATCGGTTTTGCTCCGCGCCGCGCCGATATTCCCGCATAAAACGCGGCAAAGCTATTGACAAATCGCGCAGAATATTGTATTATATAATGAACTAAAATATAGTTGTGGGAATTTACAATGGCTAACTTTAAGGATAACAATGCCGATCTCGGCAGTCAGACAATAGAAGGCACGGAACCGCCTATCGCACTCGATGCGGAAATTGTCATGCCCGACGGTTCTACGCGCCCCATTCCCACGGCGGCGGAGCTGGACGCTCAGCTCGAAGCGTTGATGGCGGACGCGCCCGACGCGGCGCAGGACGAGCCGCCTGTCATTGTTATGCCGTCTGCGGACGAGCCGACGCCGCCCGTGACCGACGAATCCCAAGATCTCGACGCTCAACTCGCGGCGCTCATGGCAGAACCCGACGACCAAGCCCAACAACAACCGCAACCCGCAACTCTCGACGCGATAAACGCGCAAATAGACGCGATACTCAATTCGACGGTGCCCGACCCCGAACCCATGATCGAAACGGTCGAGTCCGAAACTACCGAACATACTCATACGGAAACCGAAACCGAAACGGTCGATACGACCGTGACCGAACAAACGATGATCGAGCCGTCGGACGATCGGCCGATAATAATCGCGCCGCCGCCGCAAGTCGAACAGCCGTCGGCGGAAGAGGCGCAACAGCCCGATAAACAAGCGGAAAAAGACCCGACCGAAGAAAAAGCGCAAAGTCGGGAAAGCGACGCCGCGCGCGAAATGCTCGAACAGGCGCGTTTGATAATGGAACAGGCTCAGCTCGCTCAGCAAGCCGCGCAACAGGCGGCGCAAAGCGCACAGCAAGCCGCAACTCAAAGCTCGCAACAGCAACAAACGCCGCCACCGCCGCCCCAACCTGCTCAACCGCAGTACGGCGCGACGGACAATGCGGCGCAATCCATCATCCAGCAAGCGCAAATGATGTTGCAACAGGCACAGCAAGCGCAGTTGCAGGCGCAACAAGCGGCGCAGGCGGCGCAAATGCAAGCGCAGGTAGTGCAAGCTACCACGCGCACCGCAACTCCCCCGCCCGTCGTAACGCCCGATCCGTATGCCGCAAAGGAAGTCGACAGGCTCAAAAACGAGCTTGACGGTATGCGCGAGCTTGTAAACAAACTGACTTTCACTCTCGCGCAAATGCCGGGCGGCGCGCAACAGGTAGCGCAAATGCCGCCGCACTATGCGTATAACGGCGGCGATCAAGAGCAGTACCGCAAGCTCCAATCGGAACTCGAAGGCATGCGCCGCGAGATCATCGAAAAAGATCTGCGCGACCGCGAAAAAGAACTCGAACGCCGACAAAAGGAAGCGGAAAACAACGTCAAGGATATCCGCCCCGAAATGATACAAATGTCCGATTCGCGCGACGTTGCGCCGCTCGGCGGACAAACTCCGTTCGGTAGCGAGTTTATCCCGCTCGCCAACGGCGTGTTTTACTCGATAAAAGACAAGCAGGTATACGTCATGACCCCCGCGTCCAATGCGGCGGCGTCATCGCCCACTATCGAACCGCCCAAACCGCAAGCCGCGCCCGCACGTCCCGCCGCACCGCAACGGCACGCTCGACCGGTCGCCAAAAAACGTCCCGTCATGCACCGCCGTCGTCCGGGCATGCCGCCGCCGCGTCGCCGTCCCGGCGCGCCCGGTCGCAGACCCACGGGCAGATAAACGAATAATAATATCTATCGGCAAAGTATTAACTTTCGCTTTTCGATGTTTTGATCTTTTGCCGTTTGCGTTTTAATGTTTGAAATATTAAGCCACGGGTATATCCGTGGTTTTTTCGTGCAAAAATCAAATTTTATTTTTGTCCGTTAGATCGACGACCGTCGACCGCGCGCTTGTTTTTCGACACGCGACAATACGTATCATATTTATCGGGACGTTTTCGGTTTACTGTTTTCTCCTGCGGTTTTTATCGTTTTTTATATTACACGAAATATCACGCTTAATCGTTTGTTATGCTAAGCGCGATCAAATAAACCGTACGTCGATTTTCCTGTATTATAGTACAACGTCTATTTTCCGTCGCCGACCGTTAGCATTATCCGCGTGTCGGTCGTCAAGTAAAACTAAGCTGTCTTCATTTATATTGATTTGTTCTTTTGTGATATGCGCTTTGCCGATCGACGGTTATTCTATTATTTTCCGCGCCGATCTTTTTCCGTTCAACGCTTTTTCGAGCAGCTCGCCGAACGATGACCCTGCGTTTTGTAAACGCTTGCTTATGTTGCCGTTGCGGTCGATATCGACGTTGAGCATTTCGGACAGCTCGGCATATGTAACGATCTTGCATTCGGGTCGCGACGATCCGATCTCTCCGCGAACGTCGTCCGTAACGCAATAATCGCACTTATCCGATCTCAAAGTCAATTCGTAGCAGTTATCGAAAACCGCATCGATGATTTTTTCGGCTACCGCGATTTCGAATTTATCGACGATATCGGGAAAGTATATCGATTCCCAATCCCTGTATTCGCGTCGGTATTTGGTTTTATTATGCTCGATCGCCTTTTTGAGCTGTCTGTAACGGTACGCTTTATCCATCGTCGCTCTGTCCACGCGCGCGGCGGCGCTTTGCGCAATAAGCTCCGCAATTGCGCAATTTTTTTGCTCGCAAATCTTTTTGACCGTGAGCATGGACATTTCGGCGTCGTCGCTGCTTTTGTGCGCAGTCAAATGCGAAACGTCGATCTCGCACTCTTCCATGATTTTTTCCAGCTTGCTTTTTTGCGTTGCGCCTTTGATATCCGCGTATATTTTTTGCGTGTCGTATACGGCTATATCGAACCGTTTTTTGCCGTATCGAGCGTTTGCGATATCCAAATATTCTATATCCGACGAAATCGCATGCCCCCACAACACGCGGTCGGGCGCTGTCAACAATGCCGATATTCCATCGAACATTTCGCTATACGGCGGATGTTCGCGAAACTCGTCCGGCGTGTACGCCAAATGTATGCGACCGTCGAACCCCGCTCTGCCGAGCTTGAACGCACATTCGGGGTCGATCAGTATATCCTTTTTATCGAGAACATTAAACTTTTCGTCGACTATTATATAACCGAACGAACATATATTGCTCCCGTCGGCGCATTCTATATCGAAAAACAAATGATCCATTTTTTGCCGATACGTCGCTCCGCTTTTACGGCTCGACTAGATTTTAAATTTTTATCGTTGATGCAAACCGAGTATGCGAAAACACAAAACCTATGCTCCGCGAATTTGCGCGTTTGGCACATATTCGCGCGCGATATCGAGATAGCGCGAGAGTACGATGCGCGCGGGCGGCGTAAGCGTTTTGGACGGAACGGTGTCGCGCATTACGAAAGCCTGTAAAAAATACTTTTTCGCGCCGACTATCATTCGCGCCGCGCCCGCTATGCTCGACTCGTCAAACAACTCGGTAGCGACGGTCGTGCGAAATTCGTAATCGATCCCCGATCCCATGATCAGGGAAATGCTTTCGCGAACGGGCGCGATATCGAATTTAAACGGATCCAATCCCGCTGTTTCCGCATAGCGGTCGGGCGCATTTTTGACGTCCATCGCTATGTAGTCCAATAACCCTTCGTCAATCAAGGCGCGCAATCGTTCCGGCAAAAAACCGTTGGTGTCGAGCTTAACCAAATATCCGAGCGCTTTTATTTCGCGCAACAGCCTGTCGAGATCGCAATACATCGTTGGCTCGCCGCCCGTGACGCACACGCCTTCGAGTACTCCCGCACGCTTTTTCAAAAAATCCAATATCTCGCGTTCGTCGTAAAACTCGACGTCGCCGCGCAACAGTTCGCTGTTGTGACAAAACGGGCAACGAAAATTGCAACCGGGAACGAACAGCGTACACGCCATGTGTTCGGGATAGTCCAATAACGTCAGCTTTTGTATTCCGCTTATCTTTATGTATTTGTCCAAATCGATCTCCTGTCGAATAATTTGCGAATCGCGATCGCAATAGTTTGTACCGAACACTATTATAACCGCGACGACTACGAATGTCAATCTTATTGCGCGCGCTGTGTTGTTTGCGATCGATTGCTTTTCTCGCTTTATTACTAATGTCGCTCGCTCAAATTACTGTTGTCGCCGAAATTTTCGATTTTTAATTTTTACGTTGTCCGGAAAAGCCTTTTCGATTCGGCATACCAAAAACCCGAATTTTATTCGCGTATCAAAATTTATGTACGCTGTACCGCATGTTAAAAAATCATGATTTTCTAAACCGTCGTTTAGTCATACGGTAGGGTATCGGAAATAATTTTTCGCTCTTTTATTTTTTGTCTGACGCCGTCCGAAAAAATCGCTTTTTTATGCGACGCTCGACGCGCACACACTTCGATCATATTTATGACTTCGCGACGTTCGTTCGGATCATGATCTGCATTTTTATATAATGGATAATGCTTGCTCGCGATTATTACAATATTAATAAACCGACTATTTGCGTTTTGTGAATAACGACGGTAAATAAAAATTTTTGCTCACTGAGTTTTAATTTTTGTTTAAATTGCGATCCGACGCGCGTTTTGATTTACTGCGCTCGCACGCAGGTACGATAGCATTTTTTCATTGGATTTTTATTCGCCTGATATTTAGCTCGTGATTTTGTGTCGATCGGATCCAAACACGATCGCTTCGAATTTTTATTCGATGCCTATGTTTTTTTTCGCGTCGCATGAAAAATATCGCGCTCGAACATATTTACAAAAATCACGATTTGCTAAACCGACGGTTTAGTCGTACGGTAGGGTATACAAAACTTTTCTTTTTACATGTTAAATTTCGTATAAAAACGCGTGTATTTATTATTTTATATTACTCTAAACATATTATCGCAACTTATCGGCAACAAAAAAGACACTGCCTTGCGCAATGTCTGTCTTTTCAAATTAAATCGTTTCGTTTATCTGTACGCGCCGATCTCGCGCTCGGCAGTTCGCGATATGTCGCGTTCCTTTATTACCTGTTTCTTTTCGTAATTCTTTTTTCCTTTTGCCAAAGCGATCTCGACTTTGACAAACCTGCCTTTCATATACATTTTAACGGGAACTATCGTATATCCCTTTTCCGCCGCTTTTGCGGCGAGCCGAGCGATCTGCGCCTTATGCAACAGTAATCGCCGCGAGCGCGTCGGATCGGGCGGAAAAGCCCCGACTTTGCCATATGGGGAAATTCGGCAGTTTTTGAGTTCGAGATTGCCGTTTTCGAGATGACAAAAGCTGTCGCGCAACGATACGTCACCCATTTTTACGGATTTTACTTCCGAACCTTCCAAAGAAATCCCCGCTTCGAACGTTTCCACAAAAAAATAATCGAAGCTCGCTTTTTTATTAACGGCGACCGTTTTTTCGGTCCGTGTCGTCGCCGCCTTTTTGGTTTTTCTTTCAACTTTACTTTTCATTGTCTATTTACCTACGCAAAAGCGTTCGAATACCGACGATATTACGTTTTCGTCGGCGTTTTCGCCGTGCAGTGCGGTGATCGCAGAATACGCGTCGTACAGCAATGCCGCCACGATCTCCAAGCTTTCGGATTTTTCGCGTTCCGCCTGAGCCGCTTTAAGACTGTCGAGACACTTGACCGCACAGGCGAACTGCCTGTGATTGCACAGCGCGCCGTGATCCTTCGGACACATTTCGTACAGTTTTTGTTTGAGCGCGGTCACGTTTTTCCCGAATTTGGCGCTGATTTTCAACATTCCGTCGCTTTCCGCAGTCATAAAATCTGTTCCCGCGTCGTTTATGTCGTCGCATTTATTGATTATTATCGCACTTTTTCCGTCTATTTCGGGCAATCGGCTTATCGATCTATCGTCCGTAACGACGTATAACACCGCATCCGCCGTTTTTGCCGCTGTTTTTGCCCGTTCTATTCCTATTTTTTCCACTTCGTCGGCAGTGTAATCCTTTATGCCCGCGGTATCGATTATCACGAATTTTCTGCCGTTATAAACGTATTCGCCGTCTATGATATCGCGCGTCGTTCCTGCAATATCGGTAACTATCGCTCTGTCGCTGTCCGTCAAAGCGTTCAAAAGCGTCGATTTGCCTACGTTCGGTTCGCCGATCACCGCTATTTTAAAGCCGTCGTTGATTATTTTACCGCCGTCAAACGCGTTTATTTCCGCTTCGAGCTTTTCCGCCGCCACGTCGATCGAACTAAAAACGTCGTCAACGATCGCCGAATCTATATCTTCGCCTTCAAGCTCGTCGCCGTAATGCAATATCGCTTCCACGGTGCTCAGCGCTTTATTCAACTGTTTTTCGGTCGTTTCGAGCGATTTAAACTGCCCGTCGAAACGAGCGTTGCCGTAAACGAGCTGTTCCGTTGTTTGCGCGTCTATGATATCCGCGAGCGCTTCACACTTCATCAAATCGAGTTTTCCGTTCAAAAACGCGCGTTTGGTGAATTCGCCGCGTTCTGCCAATCGCGCACCGTCGTCCGTCAACGTCTTTATTATCCCGTCGCAGATCGCCGTATTGCCGTGCGGATACAATTCCACGGTGTCCTCGCCGGTGTACGAATGCGGGTTTTCGAAGTATACAGCCATCAAATGTTCGGTAAAACCCGACGCTTTGAACGTGTTGTACCGCAATTCGCCGTTTTTCAGCTCCCTCGAAAGATGTCTTTCCGCTAACTCTTTGCAGCCTTCGCCGCTTATTCTTATCACCGCGACTGCCGATTTTCCGTACGGACTCGACAAAGCCGCTATTATGTCGTTTTTTTTGTTCATATTGTTCATCGATTTTCTACTTTGTGTTTACAACCGTCGGTTTTTTGTAGGATCTTTTACTTGCTTTCTTCTTTACTTTTTTTCGCTTGTTTACAACTTTTTGTTTATGAACACGCGATTGTTCAGCGATCGCCGTGGTTGTGTACATACATTATTCTATATCGGTTCCGCGTTATTGTATATATTTTTCTCTCTGACACCACATATTGTTTGTTTTATATGTTATGCACATTTACACACACTTTATCAACTTATATATTATCTAAAATAAATATATTAAACACAACACTACACAAGCTTGCGGTAAACGAAAACTCTGCGTTTTATATCCGTGCCGTTCAGCACATAATCTTTTACGTCCGACAATTCCGTTTTTGTCTTTTTTAATGCAACGGTTGTTGCTTTTTCGTCGTTTGGAGTTTTGTAAAGAATTATTTTTCCGTTCTTTTTTGCGAGCGGCGCGCAATATTTGAGAACTTTGTCGGTATCGGCGACGGCGCGAGCGCACACCGTATCGAAGAAAGTTTGAGTTTTTGCGATTTCTTCCGCTCTGGCATGCACGCCTTTTATATTTTGTATGCCGAGTTCGGTATTGCAAAGCTTGATAAGAGAGAGTTTTTTGCCGACGCCGTCGATACCTGTAAAATCGAGTTTTGTAACGATCGCGAGCGGCAAACACGGAAAGCCGCCGCCGCATCCCACGTCACAGCACGAGCCGTCGAACAGGTAGTAAGGAAAAACGCTGTCCAGATAGTGCTTTATATAGATGTCTTCGAATGTTTTGAGCGCCGAGATGTTTATTACCGAATTGACTTTTAAATACAGCTCGGTCAATGAGTCGAAAATATCGGAAAGTTCGTTTGTGAACCCGTTTTCAGATAAAAAGCGGCGAAACACCGAGCGACCGAACGATAGTTCGAGCTGTTTGCGCTGTGATTGATCCATTATTTTTTAGCGCCGTCGTTTATGTAAAGTATGCCGAGCGTGCTTTTTCCGCAATGACTCGTTATCGTCGAGCCGGCGATCGTTTCGATTATATTTTCGGGCTTGAATCCGAAAGCGATAAGCCTGTCGCGAACGGCGTCGACTGCGGCGCGATCGGCATGGGTATGAGTGATGAAAACGCGCGTCATGTCCGGGCGATCGTATTTTTCGAGCGTGTGATCGACGTATTTGACGATATTTTTATTGAAGTTACCCAAAAACTTGCGCGCAACGGTTATTTTTCCGTCGATCAGCTGTAAAGTCGGTTTTATTGAAAATGCTTTACCGAAAAACGCCGACAGACCGCTGCATCTGCCTCCTTTGTACAAAAATTCGAGCGTATTTATCATGAACGACGCTTGAACTTCTTTTTTGCGCGCTTCGAGCGTTGCGACTATATGCTCCGCGTCGAGACCGCTGTCGCGAAGGTCGGCGGCGGCAAGCGCGAGCAAGCCCGTTCCGGACGAAAGCGAGCGTCCGTCCACGACAAAAACGTTTTCAAACCGTTTCGCCGCGAGCGACGCGTACTCGTATGTAGCCGATATCTGCGACGAGATAGCGATATGCACGACCGAGTTCCCGTTATCGGTAAAAGACTTGAAATATTCGTAAAAATCTTCCGTCGAACGCGCCGCCGTTTTGGGTAATGTTTGAGTTTTGTCGTAATAATCGAAAATTTTGAGCGGATCTATATCCACGTCGTCTAAATATTGCTCGTTTCCGAGCATAACGTATAACGGAAATTCGCCGATGTCACGCGCTTTGAACAGATCGTTGAGATCCGACGCGCTGTCGGTAGTTATGCAAACGTTGTTTTTCATAATTTATCCTTATAAAAATATATTATTAAAGTATTAAAAGTACTTTTGCTTGTACTTTTTCGAGCGGGAGCGCGCCGTAATATCGGCTGTCGCGCGACACGTTGCGGTTATCGCCCAAAAAGTATATACAGTTGTCGGGAACGGTTATAATAAAGTTTTTGTATACAGGATCGTTCAAAACGGTCAAAGTTTCGAAATTGGGAATGTGATTCAACAGTTTGATGATCGAGCCGTCACTGTTTATAAACACATTGTGGTTGGGATTTTTGTCGTCGGGGATCATTTGTTCTTTTATATACGGCTCGTCTTCTTTTTTAAAGCTTGTTTCGCCGTTGCGGCAAACGAACAGATCGACGGTTTTATTGTCGGCGGAACGCATATAGACTATTTTATCGCCTTGCATGCCGATCACGCGCTTGATTACTATGTGCTCTTCTTTATCCGCGGATGCGGTATCGATAATAAGGATATCGCCGCGGTCGACGTCGAAGGATCGGCGTTGAACAAGGCAATAATGCCCGTCGAACACCGTATTTTCCATGCTGTCGCCCTTGACGGGAATAAAGTAAAACCAAAAAAAGAACGAAATAAAAGCTATCAATACCGTGCATGCAATGCACAAAGATACCGTGAGAGCTGTATTTTTTGGTGAAAACAGGCGATCGCCGGAATTGATGTCGTTTTTCATATCAGATCCACAATGCCGAGCCGATGATAAATTGCTCGTCCGATTCGAATTCCAGCGCTACTATTTGCGACCAGTCGGGCAACGTGCCGTTTACGCTTTTGAAATTGTCGTGCGACAGCGAGAATTTATGCCAGTCGTCGGAATTTGTTATTTCGGCTTGGCACGTATATACGTTCGACTTGTCGCTTACTTTGACGGTCAACGACTGCGGTTTTCCCGCCGCCATGATTTGGAGAATAGTATCGGCGGGAACTTTAAAGAGCGGATCGCCCGGTTTGAAAGTGAGCATGGAGTTTTTGTCGCTTGTAACGCCGTCTATGCCGTAAGGACCTTGTATAAGGCTTATATTACCGCCTATACGGCTCGTCCAGCAATCTTTTCCCATGCTACCGTCATAAATTTTGCGGTGCGCCACGCCGCCGCGCGCGGTTATCCTGAGTTGTTTGGGTAAAACCGTTATCATAGCCGTCGATTGAACGTCGCCGTTTTCGCTTATCATGTTGGCAAAAGCATACAGCGGTTTATCGTCTTTGCAAACATTTACCTGCGCCATAAATTTGCCGTCGCCCAAGCCTATCGTCGGTATGTTCATCCAATTACGAAAAGGAGTGTCTTCCACGCAAAACGATAAAAACAGTTTTGATTTTACGCTTTCGGAAGCTTCGTCGTCGTTTGTACTTATGTTTAAATAAAGACTTCCGTCCGAATTAGACGCTTCGATATGCGGGCGCGGAGCAATTTCGATATTATTAGCCGTGTCGGTGAAAAACTTATCGACGTCCGGGCAAACGGCGCTTATTCCCGCCGCAAACGCGCGTTCGAGTATACGGAATCGCTTTAACGATTGAGTATTTTCCGCAAGGTCGGACATATCGTCGAGCGATCCGTCGTCATCGTTTGTTGCTACCGCCATGAACAAAGGGATCTTGCTTATCGACGCGTATGCGTAATTATCGAGCGAGGCATGATAGTTTATAATGGCGTTTCCTTCGCCGATAACGTCGGGAATAATGTTTAACAGCGTTGCGCAGGCGATCGGACCGTCGTCAAACGCCGCAAGCTTGTATACCGTGCTTCCGCCCAGCCCTACGCCCAAAGCGAAAACGGGCAGACTCGCGTATGACCGTTTTAAAAACAAGTGCGCGCGTCGAGCTATGCAAGTCCAAATATACCAACGGCTGTATTTTTCTTCTGCGACAACGTCGAATTTGTTTAAGTCGAAACTGTTACAATCTTCGAGCGAGTGCGGATAAAGCGTATATCTGACGGCGTTATCGGTTTTGCCCGTATAATCGAGCGTCGCCACCGTATAACCGCGGTCGTACATTACAGAGCCTATCTCTTCCGAAACGGCTTGACGCCCGTCCTTTAAATACAAAATCACGCCCTTAGCTTGCGGATGCTCGGCGATTTTGACGAATGCGCGAACACGACCGTCCACAGTAGTGTAACCGTCGAAGTAAAATTCCTTAACGCAAATGCCGTTTTCGGTTTTTTGGGAAAGCTCCGACGTATTTAGCGGAAGCGTAGCAACGTCGTAATCCTTCCATAAAGTTATCGGACTTGTAATATCCAATATACGAAACTCCCGTCGCGTGATTTTAGAACATTATATACCATGGCGTGCAATTTGTCAAGCATTAGCTTATTCGGTTAATCTCGACCTTTCGGTCAAAATTCGATGATAAGCGGCGATATTTTACTTAAAACAAGAGTTTTCGACTAAAATCGGCATGCGCTTGCTCGGCGATACCTGTTTTGCTTGACAATTTTTGCATCGGCGTTTATAATTGATAAAAAAGAAAAACGGGAGATCAATATGACACCTATCAGAAAAGGCGGCTTGGGTCGCGGCTTGGGCGCGTTGCTCAGCGATATCGAAGAAGAATCGGTAATAAACTCGGTAGACACGTCGGAAATGCTGTTGTCCAACATCGAGCCTAACGTCGATCAACCGCGTAAGCAGTTCGACGACGACGCGCTTGCCGCGCTCGTGCAGAGCATAAAAAAGCACGGTGTTATAACGCCGCTTATCGTTACGCCCAAACCCGACGGCAAATATATGATAATCGCGGGCGAACGCCGCTACCGCGCCGCTACCGCCGCAGGACTTGTGTCCGTTCCCGTATGCGTGCGCGAGTGTACTCCCGTGCAAATAGACGAGCTGTCGCTCATAGAGAATATACAGCGCGAAGATCTTAATCCAATGGAAGTTGCGCGCGCCATCAAAAAATTGATGGACGATTACGGCTACACGCAGGAAAACGCCGCCGAGCGCATAGGCAAAGCCCGCCCTACGGTGGCAAACCTGTTGCGCCTTATGGAGCTTGAAGAATCGGTACAAAAGCTTGTAGAGAGCGGAAGACTGTCGGCAGGACACGCCAGATGCTTGGTGGTGGTGAGCGACCCCGATTTACAGTCGGAGCTTGCCGAAAAAGGAATGGACGACAAGATGAGCGTTCGCGAGTTCGAAAAACTCGTTAAAAATGCTATCAGCCCCAAAAAGAAAGTCGAACCCGTAAAACAAAGCCTTGAATTAAAGGATATGGTGGTGCGCATGCAACGCACATTCGGCACAAAAGTATCTTTGCTCGGCAACGATAATAAAGGTCGGATCTTTATAGACTATTATACTCCCGACGATCTTAACCGCTTGGAGAGCATGTTGGCGTATTTGGAAGCCAATTATAAGGTGTGAGGTTCCACGTGAAACAAATATCGAAGGGACAAAAGATGTTCCACGTGGAACAATACGGCAGCAAATAAGCAAAAATGTTCCACGTGGAACATATGTAAATATCCGACCGTCGGCGATGAACGGTCGGATATTTGCGTTTTGGATCAATTTTCTTTCTTTCGTGCAAGATCCGTGTTGTCTTGCTTGCGGTTTCGCAGAGCTTTAACGGGATGTTCGGCTACCGTAAAGCGGTAGTCTTCGCCGAATTCGTTGATATAGTTGTCGATTACTTTGTGGCTCGCAACCGAAGCGGGGTTTTTGTTGACGGCGGAATTATAACGGAAATACTCGTAATCGTCCGGAACGTTGGAAAGGTCGGTGTATTCTTCGAGTACTGCGGTATTGTTCACCGTGTTTTTAAGGATATTGCGGACGTAATGCTTGTTCTTTTCGCAATTGTCGTTAAACGTGAGCAACGTCGGGAATTCCGCGTTGGGAATAACTTGCGCCCATTCCTTGCCCTCGTATTTTTTGAGCAGTTCTGCGGCATAATGCAAATGCGCAAGCTCTTGTTCGTAGTGCGACGTCCATATTTTTTTTGCGACGTCGTTGGTTTCCTCACTCATAGCGGAGTAGTACAGATAGCACTCGCAGTATTCGTGCATGAGCAAGCATTCCAGCCACGTTGCGGACGCGTCCATAAGCGATTCGTATTGCGTAACGTGCTGTTCTTCTACCATGCCGATTTCAAGGAACAGCTTGCGACCGAGATCGGAAGTTTGATAGAACGTGCCGAGATTCATATAGAAGTTCATGGTCTGCTGTTCTGCGGCGGTGATTATCATGGTGTGGAGCTTTGTCGCGAGCGGAGCGTCGCAGGTTATCGGGCGACGAACGTCGTCAAACGGGTGGCGGTGTTCGGAGATGGTGGGGCGACCGGGCATGATCTCGGTATAACTGCCCACGAGTTTTTCGCCGGAAATTCCCTGCTCCATTTCCAAAAGATCGCTGAATCGGTATAAATGGTCAAAGTCTTCGAGCAATGCGAAATCGAGCGCGGCTTTTACATATTTGTTTTTTTCGGTTTGAGCGAGTACGGCGGTAAGGTCGACGGCGAGCTGTTCATACGAAATGGTCGTTTCGAGCGCGGTTTCGTCCTTGGGCTTGAAGTACGAAATGCGTTTTTGCTGTTGCTGTTCGAGTTTGCGCAAAAAGCCAACGTCGCGGCGCAAGTTATTGTCGGTGGTGTGGCGTGCGAGCTGGTGCATGAACCATGCTTCTTCAAATTCCGCACCGTTCAGAAGAATGGTGCGCACCTTGGTGTAAGCGTCGGCGTCGTGCTTGTCGTATGCGGTCGGATACAGCTTACGCCAATCGGCTACGCATTTCTCGATCTTACACGGTTTTTCGTTAAACGGATTCAATATCTAAACCTCCTTGCATGCCGTCGTCGGTAATTTTTGTAAAGCATAAAATTTTACGACGACGGTATTTGACGGTAAGTATAGACCTTTTGCGATAAGTTTAAACAGATACAAAACGGTTGCTTTTTATATTTCGTTGCGTTACAATAAAAGCATGAAACCGCTGAACAAAAAACGCGCGGTCACGCTGTACGAAACTCGTATAAGTTGCGGCTATATAGTCGCGACCGTCGTTTGCTACGTGATCGCCGCGATATTATGGTATGCGGTAGCGGCTGTCGCACCGTATACGGCGGTAAAGACGGTCGGCGCGAGCGACAATGCGCGCGTCACGCGCGACGCGTTATCCGCCACCGCGGAGCAGATCGCGGCTGACGAGCAAACAAAAGAACGTGCGTTGCTCATGCCGTCGAGCGAGCTATCGTTTTGTCGTCGACTGCGAGCGGTAGCCGACGCGCAATGTTCTATCGATTACATGATATACGACAGCTATGAACAAGATTATTCCTATTATTTTTACGCCGCATTGCTCGACGCCGCCGATCGCGGCGTTAAAGTGCGTATCATCGTAGACGGCAAGCTCGGACGGTTGAGCGGAACTCTCGACACGCTCGGAAAATTATTACAAAATCATAATAGTGTGGAATTTTACTATTTCAACGCCGTAAACTTGTTGGATCCGGCGGGGCTTTTTGTGCTTTTGCACGATAAGGTGATGCTCGTGGACGGGCAGATAGCTATTGTCGGCGGCGTGAATATGGGAACGGGCGCGTTTCTCGGCAATTACGATATGGAAGTTATGATAAGCAACAGCGGCGTACAAGGCTGTGGCGGCGCGATAGCGCGGTATTTCAATGCTCTCGCGGAAGATCCCTTGACGACGCGAATCGTGTCGGATTTCGTCGATTTGGCGGCTAAAACGCGGTATATAGACGCGTATAAGGAGTTTTACGGACAAAGCGAGTTCGCGACAGCCGATATCGATTACAAAACGCAGGGCGTGGCGGTCGACAAGGTCACATTTTTGACAAACGAAATAAACGACGGAAAAAAAACGCCTATAATATTGCAAGCTGTGTATAATTTGACCGAAAATTCGCAAAAAACGACCGTCGTTACGCCGTACACATTGCTGGAAAACGATAAAAAGCGCAAGCTCAAACGGCTTGCGGCGAGCTGCGGCGACTTTACGTTGATAACAAATTCGCTATACAATACGCGCAACGTCGCCTTTGCCGATTACTATTATACGCGTAAAGCTTATATCGACGATAATATCCGCTTGCTCGAATTCCAAGCTGACGATCAATTGCATGCGAAAATGTTCACATTTGACGGGCGTTACAGCATGATCGGGTCGTTTAATCTCGACGAGCGTAGCGCTCATATCGATACGGAAAGCGTTGTTATCATCGATTCCCCCGCGTTCACGGCGACGGTCGATCGATATATCGAGCAAACTTTTATAAATAACAGCCTGCAAGTGGGCAAAAACAACGAATATTTGCCGTCCGAAACCGTTCTTGCGCACGACGTTCCCATGTCCAAACGTATATTGTACGGACTATACCGCGCGCTTGGCATTGTCAGATGTTTGATTTGATCGCGCGTAGACATCGGAACAAAACAGCTCGATCATAGCATAGTTTTTATACGTCGAAAATCACCGTGTCGAAAAAACAAAGATGCGGTTTTTTGTTTTGCGAAGTTTTTGAAACTCGGCACGCTACGCGATCGGCTCGTCGGTGTGTTTATTTCGGCAATGCTCATTATAGATAAACAAATGGGAAAAACGAAAACGGTCGCACGATCGATCACGATCGTCCGGTATCGTAAGTTTTTCACGCAACGAAACATGCCGATAATAGAAATAAAGCGATCGCCAATACAAATTATACTACAATAAATATCGTGTATATATGCGCGATTGTTACGGCGGTCTGAGACGAAATTTACATGGAAAAAGAGTTTTTTCGGATACCCTACCGTATCGGTAAACCGACGGTTTAGTAAATCAAGATTTTCCGCAAAAAGCTTGACGCCGCAAATTCGGCGACGTTATTATACGCGGGGTGTTTTTCGTGAGCGTCGTCGATCGTGGGCGGTCGGGACTTGACAAAGCGTTCGACGTTTAGTATAATGAGAATGAGGTAAGAATTATGTCGATGTTTATTTGTAATGCGTTTAACGACCCAAACGATCCGTGGTACTATGTTATAGGAGTGCTGTTTTTGCTTTTGGTATTCGGCGCGCTTGCGCTTTACTTGTTTTTGTCCAAAAGGAAAGCGGATAAGAACGGCGGCGAAGCGGTCGAAATGTTGCAACCTGCCGACAACGAGAAAAACGACGAAGTAAAGGACGGCGAAACTTTGACCGACGTTTCGACGAATTCGGGAGCGCAAGAAAAAATCGAAAAATCGGAATAATTAACTGTAAAGAAGAAAATCACTATATAATATCAACTCACTTTCGGATAACGGAGTGAGTTTTATTTTGCGAAAAAATCCGAGCAAAACTAAGTTCATAGCGAACGCATCGTAAAAGCGGCTCTCTCAAACGAAATGATACATGATGTTCGCGAAAGTTCGGATACCCTACCGTATGACTAAACCGACGGTTTAGTAAATCAAGATTTTTAAACAAATATATAGCGCGCATTTTTGCCGTGCGGATTGCATTAGGAATTAAACGCAATTAAGAATGTGTAAAGATTAATTCGTAATGTGTAATTGATGACCGTTACGCGGTGAGAGAAATTCAGAATTCGGAATTATGATAGATGAAGTATTGGTGCGGCTAACGCCTAGATCTCTCCACTCCACTCGCTTTGCTCGTTTCGGTCGAGATGATGGGGTGAGTGCAATAATTTACTTGTCATTCTGAGCGAAGCGAAGAATCTCAACCTTAAAAAATAAATAAAGTAGAGATTCTTTACTGCGCTACGCTTGTTCAGAATAAGGCTACGCCCTGCTACGTAGGACAAAATCGAAATGCGGAAATGATGTAGATTGAGTGGTATGCGGCTGACGCCTAGATCTCTCCACTCCACTCGCTTTGCTCGTTTCGGTCGAGATGATGGGGTGAGTGGAAAAGTTTTGCTTGTCCTATGAATACTTGTCATTCTGAGCGAAGCGAATAATCTTATCATTATTAATAATAATGTTGAGATCCTTCACTGCGCTTCGCTTGTTCAGGATGACAATTATTGTAATACGTATAGAAAAGCAAACAACAACAAACACCCCCATCATTTCGAGCGGAGCGAGAGTAAAAGCAGTATTATTAATTTGTTCGTAAGAACGATAAACTGTAATTATAGAAAACAAAAGCTCCGCGTAGCCTTCGGCTACCGAGAAATCAAGGCGATCCGCCGCAAAGAGAATTCGGAATTAGGAATGCTGAATTCGGAATTATGGTTGATTGAGTATTAATGCGGCTGACGCCTAGATCTCTCCACTCCACTCGCTTTGCTCGTTTCGGTCGAGATGATGGGGGTGAGTGGAACAGCTTTGCTATACTTTTTATATTGAGAAAATAGAGTGCAAAAATGCATTGCAGTTTTATATAGAAAAACGAACAACAACCAACACACCCATCATTTCGAGCGGAATAAGCGATAAAGCACAATTAATACAAACGAGATTCAAAATTCCAAGATATTGTTTATCGTAACAAAAATCAATTAAGACCTTAGCCGTAAAAATCGCATAAATGCCGAAAAAGCCGAGCATATTCTCTCGACTTTTTCGGTTGCGTAAATGATGTAGGACGGTGTTACGTGCGTCGTAGTTGTTATTCGTATCTAAACTTGCGTCGCAGATAAACCGGGAGCGACTATCCGCCGTATTGGCGAACGATCGCAAGCTTGTGCGGAATAAATCCGCCGGCAATGTCCCAATTATTTCGTAGCGCCGTTCTTCTTGCTTTGCGTGCGAGTCGATTTGGTCGACTTGCTCGCCTGTACGTTGTCCGAATTCTTGGAGCTGCAGCAACGAGCGCCGCTACGCTTCGTTTCGGTCTTTTTCGTAGTAGCCATTTTATTCCTCCTTTGTTTTTTACGCAAGGTTAGTATTTGCGGTTTGGCGCGCTTTATACATTTTCGCGTGCATATTTTTACGTTTGATATGATAAAAATCAACAAATCGAAAATAACTGTATTTATGCGATTAGCTCGCGCAAATTCAAATATAACGAGTTTTCGGTGATTTTTTTGCACGCGCTTTATCTATAAAGTCAGATAATACAAACGTTGGTCGCGCCGATCGTTTTTCGCCGAATATGTCGTAAATTACGTCGATCGACGTCTGTATCGCGCGCAAGCATATCAATGATCGACTATGAGCAAAACATTCGATAACATGACAAACGTTTACAAGCGCAAAAATTTATGCCGAAAAAGCGTGTGCATAACGCAATACAGAAAATTACAATATCCGTCAAAAATGTTCAAATTTTGTGGAAAAAGTGTATAAATATGCAAAGCGCTTGACGGGGGGGGGGCAATATGCTATTATTTACTCAAAGAGCAAAAAATTGTTCGGTGCTCTTTGCCGACGTTGTATGTATAAACCGACAGCTTTCATTAATACAATATAGCGACGGCGAAAAATTTCGGAGGAAGTCAATGAACAAAAAATTTCAGTCGTATTTTGAAAGCAACGGAATGACTGTCAGCGGGAACAAGGCGTACGGCGTCGTCAAGGGTTACGAAACAAATGCTAATATCGCGACGACTGTGAACAGCGTGGAATTCCCGTATAAATGGTTTATTTCGTTTTTTGCGACGACCGATCAAAAGGCACAAATGGAAGCGGGGCTGCGCAGTGCGGCGATCAAAAACTTTAAGTTTACTATGACGGATTGCGGCTTGATACTGAGCATGACCGATTTTACGGTCGGCAGGCTCGTCGACCGTTTGCCGTCCGTTTTCGATACCGTTTACGGCATAATCGAAAGCAACGGCGGTAAGGGCGACGGATATTGCCCGTTCTGCGGCGAACCGCTCGACCCGTCGACGTCCAAAAAGACCGATATCAACGGTTTGAAGGTGACGCTCGACAACGGTTGCGTAGACAAGATGAACGCAGTTATCGATCAGGAAAACAAAGATTTCGAGAATGCGCCCAACAATTATTTAAGAGGCTTTATGGGCGCGCTCGTGGGCGGCGCCGTGGGCATTGTGATAGCGGTAGTTCTCGCGCTCGTCGGGTTTATATCCGCGATCGCGGCGATCGCGGCGGTAGCGGTGGGCGCGTTCCTTTACCGCAAGCTCGGCGGCAAGCCCAATAAGATGATGATAGTCATCGTCGGCGCAACGACGCTCGTTTGCATGGTCTTGGCGGTAGTTATCGCGTATCTGATAGCGGCGGGCATTGCCATCAACGAAGTCGGCGTCGATATGAACGTGTTCGAAGTGTTCGCGCTGTGCATGGAAGACGAAGAATTTTCGCGCATGTTCTATCTCGATCTGGTGCTGTCCATGATCTTCGCAATAGTCGGCGCGGTCGCGCAAATGTTTGTCGTCGGTCGTTCGATAAAAAGAAAAAAACACATCGGTTGATTACATAGTGATTTACGGATCTACGAAAAGCGTTGCGATCGGTCGTAACGCTTTTTTCGTGCGATCTTATCGCGTTGCGGTTCGACGGCGGGTTAACGCTTGCTTTTTATGCGTTTGAACTATATAATATAAGTGAACTTGCTTGCGATGGCTTTTCGCGCCGCATTTCAAATAACGGCTATTGTTCGCGTTTAGCGGGCAAAGTTGCAAGCAACACAAAAACAAAGCTTTTGCGAGCCGTTAACTTTATAATATCGTTATGGTCATTACGGAAAATATCGGAAATACATCGGTGCGCAAAGCGACTGTCGCCGACAAAAAATTTTGGTTTTCGCTCGACAAGCATTTGCCGCGCGACGCATTCGCAAACAAACTGCGCGACGGGCGATGTTACGTTCTTTCCGTCGACGGGATATCGGTCGGCATATTGCGCTACGACATGCTGTGGGACGAAATACCGTTTTGCGCGTTGCTGTATATAGACGCAAACTACCGCCGCCGCGGCTACGGCGCGATATTGCTCCGCGCGTGGGAAAAAGACATGGCGGAAAGCGGTCACGATATTGCGCTCACTTCGACGCGTTCGGACGAGACCGCGCAACATTTTTACCGTGCGCTCGGGTACGCGGATAGCGGAACGCTCGATTTGCACGACCGCCCGACGGAGTTGTTTTTGTCAAGATCCATCGATCGATAACAATAAGATAGTATCATGAAAAAATATCCCGATCCCGACGCGATATATCCCAACGAATACAAAACGTCGTGTTTTATAAAGAACGTTGTCAAAGCGCCCAACATTTCGATAGGCGAGTACACGTATTACGACGACGCGCTCGCCGCCGTCGATTTTGAAAAGAACAACGTGCTGTTCAATTATCCCGAATTCGGCGACAAGCTTGTGATAGGCAAGTTTTGTCAGATAGCGCAGGGCGTGAAGTTTATAATGGGCGCGGCGAATCACAGGCTTTCGAGCGTGACGACGTATCCTTTTAACGTGTTCGGCGGCGAGTGGAGCGAAAAAACGCCGCCGCATATGTCGCAACTGCCGTTTAAGGGCGATACAGTTATAGGCAACGACGTTTGGATAGGTCGGGAAAGCGTTATAATGCCCGGCGTTAAAATAGGCGATGGCGCGATAATCGCCGCGTACTCGGTAGTATCGAAAAACGTCGCGCCGTATACGGTGGTCGGCGGCAATCCCGCGGGTTTTATAAAAAAGCGCTTTTCGGACGACCGCTTGACCGAGCTGTTGCTCGAAATCAAATGGTGGGACTTCGAGCCGAGCCGCTTGGCGGAGATCTTGCCGTTGCTCTGCGATCCCGATCTCGATAAGGTAAAGCGCGCGCTCGAAAAATTTCGGAAAAACAGTCGTCCCTTATATAGTTAAATTCGATACGAACGCTTTTCCTTATTATATATAGAGCGACAAAATATATCGTCGCGTAGGCGCAATAAAAATAGATATTACGTTATGAAAATTTTATTAAAATACACCGTAAAAACAGTTGACAAACGATTTGTAAAGGGGTACAATATTTAGGCTGCGCTAAATGCGTGGTGATTTTTGTGACGGAAAACGGGGCCGAAACGCCCCGAAAAAAATTCGCACAAAACGGCACGCCCGAACGCGTGAAAGCCCCACAATATGTTGGGGTCCGCGAGCGGGTGGACACAAGGAGAAAGATATGTCTAGCCAAAAGATCAGGATCAAGTTGAGAGCGTACGATCACGAACTCGTAGACAGCTCGGCGCAACGCATAGTCGACGCCGCAAAGCAGACGGGTTCCAAGGTTTGCGGACCTATTCCTCTGCCTACGCAGAAGGAAGTGGTCACGATCTTGCGTTCGGTACACAAACATAAAGATTCGCGCGAACAGTTCGAACTTCGTACTTATTCGCGTCTTATCGACATATACAGCCCGTCCGGCAAGACGGTCGATTCGCTCATGCGGCTCGACCTGCCCGCAGGCGTCGACATCAAGATCAAGCTGTAATGCAAAGGAGCCTATCATGAAGAAAGCTATATTAGGCAAAAAACTCGGCATGACGCAAATATTCGGCGAAAACGACGTAGCGATACCCGTTACGGTCGTTTTGTGCGGACCTATGACGGTCGTGGACAAGCGCACGCAGGATCGCAACGGATACAGTGCGGTCGTTTGCGCGTTCGAGGAAATAAGAGAAGGCAAGCTCAACAAGCCGGAGGCGGGACTTTACAAAAAGAGCAAAGTCAAACCCGCCCGTTATTTGCGTGAGTTCCGTTACGAAGATGCGGATTCTTACGAGATCGGCAAAGTCATCGATTGCACCATGTTCGACGAAGGCGATATGGTCGACGTATCGGGCATGACGAAAGGTCGCGGTTTCACCGGCGTTATCAAGCGTTGGAATCACCACCGTCTCAAAATGACGCACGGCACGGGTCCCGTTCACCGTAGCGTAGGTTCGACGGGTGCAAACTCCAATCCGTCGCGCCGTATCAAAAACCTTAAAATGCCCGGTCAGTACGGACACGAAAAGGTCACTATTCAAAATCTCAGAGTCGTCAAGGTAGACAAGGCGCGCGGCGTGTTGTTGATCCGCGGCGCTGTGCCCGGACCGAAGGGCGGATTAGTCACCGTCAAAGAAACGGTCAAATAAGGTTCGAGGAGATATTAAGAAATGCCTACTATAAAGATATATAAACAAGACGGCAGTTCCGCGGGAACGATGGAGCTGGACGAAAGCGTATTCGGCGTAGAGTACAACGAGGCGGTCATCCATCAAGCGGTAGTAGCTCAAATGGCAAACGCGCGTCAAGGCACCAAAAGCACGCTCACTCGTACCGAAGTGACCGGCGGCGGCAAAAAGCCGTGGCGGCAAAAAGGCACGGGCAACGCGCGTCAAGGCTCTATCCGCGCACCGCAGTGGAAGGGCGGCGGCGTAGTGTTTGCACCGAAGCCGCGTTGCTTCCGCAAAAAGATCAACAAGCTCGTGCGCATGACGGCTATAACGAGCGCGCTCTCCGCCAAGCTTTCGGACGGCAATCTCATAGTATTGGATAAGCTGGACGTAGAACCCAAGACCAAGAACATGGCGGCGGTCCTTAAAGCGCTCAAAGTGGAAAGCCGCGTATTGCTCGTTCTGCCCAACGGCAGCGACAACGCGCTCCGCGCATCGCGCAATATCCCCAACGTACGCACGGCGGCGAGCGAACAGCTCAGCGTTTACGACGTGGTCGCCAACTCGGTCATGCTTACGACCGTCGACGCGATCAAAGCGTTGGAGCAAAAATATACGGCTAAGGAGGTCGCCGCGCAATAATGAACGCACACGACATCATCAAAAGTCCGGTACTCACCGAAAAATCGAACGACGGCGTTGCTAAAAAGCGCTATGCGTTCATGGTAGATACCCGTGCCGACAAAGTACAGATCAAAGCCGCGGTTGAAACGGTGTTCGACGTAAAGGTCGAATCGGTCAACGTAGTAAACGTTCGCGGCAAATTCAAGCGTCAGGGCAGAACGGGCGGCTACACGTCCAAGGGCAAAAAGGCGTACGTCACTCTCGATCCTTCGTCGAAAGCGATACCGTTCTTCGAGACGTTGTCCTAATAGGAGATTATTCTAATGGCTATCAAGAGATATAAACCGATCACGCCGGGCACGCGGTTCAAAACCGTGATAGCGGCGCCGGAGCTTACGGGCGACAAGCCGTATAAGCCCCTGTTGAGAGAGCAAAGCCGTCACGGCGGTCGTAACTTTTCGGGCAAGATAACCGTTCGTCACATCGGCGGCGGCAACCGTCAAAAGTACCGCGTGATAGACTTCAAGCGCGATAAGGACAACGTTCCCGCCAAGGTCGCCACCGTCGAGTACGACCCCAACCGCACGGCGTTCATAGCGCTCCTGCACTACGCCGACGGCGAAAAGCGTTATATACTCGCTCCGCTCGGATTGCAAAAGGGCGATACCGTCGTTTCGGGCGAAGGCGCGGACATCAAAGCGGGCAACTGCTTGCCGCTTGCCAATATCCCCGTGGGTACGCTCGTTCACAACATCGAAATGTTGCCGGGCAGGGGCGGTCAAATGGTCCGCACCGCTGGCGCGGCGGCACAGCTCATGGCTAAGGAAGGCAAGTACGCTACGTTGCGTTTGCCGTCCGGCGAAATGCGCATGGTGCTTCAACGTTGCAAAGCGACCGTCGGTCAAGTGGGAAATCTCGACCACGAGCTCGTATCCTTGGGCAAAGCCGGTCGCAAACGCCACATGGGCGTAAAACCGACCGTTCGCGGCGTCGTCATGAACCCTTGCGACCACCCTCACGGAGGCGGCGAAGGCAAGAGCCCGATAGGCAGACCGAGTCCGGTATCGCCTTGGGGCAAGCCGACGCTCGGTAAAAAGACCAGATCCAAGCACAAGGCGTCCGACAAGTTCATTGTCAAACGCATTAATTAAGGAGCTTATTGAGATATGTCAAGATCGACTAAAAAAGGTTATTTCGTTGACGCCAAGCTTTTGAAAAAAGCGGAAGCCATGGCGGAGGTCGCCGACAAACGTCCCATCAAGACGTGGTCGCGCGCGTCGACAATATTCCCGCAGTTTATCGGGCTTACCTTTGCCGTACACAACGGCAAAAAGTTCGTTCCCGTATACGTGACGACCGATATGGTCGGTCACAAGCTGGGCGAGTTCGCGCCTACGCGCACGTTTCTCGGTCATGCGGGCGAAAAGACCACTAAGGGCAGATAAGCGAGGAGTTAGTTATGGCTACAAGAATGAAAGAAAAGACCGCGAGAGTGGAAGAGCGGCGCGAAAAGCGTCCGTTTGCGACGGCAAAGCACGTTCGCATTTCTCCCGATAAAGTCCGTATAGTGCTTGCGCTTATTCGCGGACGCTCGGTAGCGGAAGCTATGGCTGTGCTTCAAGCCACGCCCAAAGCGGCATGCGAGCAGGTGTTCAAAGTGCTCAATTCGGCGGCGGCAAACGCCGAGCATAACAAGGGCTTGTCCGTAGACGATCTTTACGTCGCGGAAGCTTTTGCGGACGTAGGTCCTACGCTCAAACGTTTCCAACCCGTGAGCAAGGGCAGAGCGCATCACATTTTGAAGCGCACCAGCCACATCACCGTTATTCTCGACACCAAGGAGGACAAATAATCATGGGTCAGAAAGTCAATCCCCACGGTTTGCGCGTCGGCATCATCGAAAAATGGAATTCTCAGTGGTATGCGAGTAAGCAGGAGTTTGCGGCGTTCCTTATCGAGGACCGCAAGATCCGCGAGCTTATCGAGAACAAGTATAAATCCTGCGGCATTTCCAAGGTCGTTATAGAGCGACCTCAGGGCAAGGTGCAGGTTTCCATACACGCACAGTTCCCCGGCAAGATCATAGGTCAAAAGCACGTCGGCATCGACGAACTCAAAAAATGTCTCGAAAAGCTTGTCGGCGGCAAAAAGATATATGTCAACATCATCGAGGTCAAGCACCCCGATCTTAACGCCAAACTGCTTGCCGAAAGCATAGCGGCTCAGCTCGAAAAGCGCGCGTTCTTCCGTCGCACCATGAAACAGGCGATGAGCAAGGCGATGCACGCGGGCGCGAAGGGCGTAAAGGTCATGGTCGGCGGCAGACTCGACGGCGCGGAGATCGCGCGTGCCGAGCATTATCAGGAAGGCTCCATCCCCCTGCAAACGTTGCGTGCGGACATCGATTACGGCTACACCATCGCGCGTACCACTTTCGGCGTACTCGGCGTAAAGGTGTGGATATACAAAGGCGACGTGTTGGGCGAGCAGAAAGCCGCGCCCGCCGGCGATTTTAAGGAGGGCGAATAATGTTAAGTCCCAACAAGGTCAAGCACCGCAGAGTCCAACGCGGACGCATGAAGGGCAAAGCCACTCGCGGCAATAAGATATCGTACGGCGAGTTTGCTCTCGTCAGCGAGGATCCGGGTCGGATAACGTCCAATCAGATAGAGGCGGCGCGTGTCGCGATGACGCGATACACCAAGCGCGGCGGTAAAGTATGGATATGCATATTCCCGCACAAGCCGTATTCCAAAAAGCCCGCCGACACCCGTATGGGTAGCGGTAAGGGCGCGCCCGAATACTGGGCGGCGGTAGTCAAGCCGGGCACCGTTATGTTCGAAATGGCGGGCGTTGCCGAGCCTATCGCGCGCGAAGCGCTCAGACTTGCGTCGTACAAGCTTCCCGTGCGTTGCAAGATCGCCAAGAAAGGCGAACCGGGCTACACCGACGAGGAACAGACCGTTCCCGCCGCTACGGAAAAGGAGGTTGAATAATGAAAGAGAAAGTTCATGAATTAAGAGACGAGGAATTGCAGGAAAAGCTCGCGGCGCTTAAAACGGAACTGTTCAATCTCAGATTCTCGCATGCGACCGGACAACTTGCCAACCCCATGCAAATACAAAACGTCCGCCGCGACATAGCGCGCGTCAAGACGGTGATAAGAGAGCGCGAGCTCCGTGCGAATAAGGAGGCAAAATAATGGTTGCCGAAGAACGCAATGACAGAAAGACCCGCGAGGGCTTGGTCGTGTCCGACAAAATGGACAAGACGGTAGTCGTATCCATCATCGAAAAGTACAAGCACCCGCTTTACAAAAAGACGGTCACGCGCACCAAGCGCATCAAAGCGCACGACGAAAACAACGAGTGCGGCGTGGGCGACAGAGTGGAAATAACGGAGACCCGACCCATTTCCAAAGACAAGTGCTGGCGCGTAAGCAAGATCGTCGAAAAGGCGAAATAAGAAGGACAAACGGCGTACTTCCCGAATTAGGGATAAGCGCCGTCAAGGAGTAAATCATGATACAACCTCAATCGTATCTCAAAGTCGCCGACAACACCGGCGCGAAAGAGTTAATGTGTATACAGGTCATGGGCGGTTCGTTCCGCAGGAGCGGCAATATCGGCGACATAATAACCGCGTCGGTCAAGTCCGCTCAGCCCGGCGGTACCGTTAAAAAAGGCGACGTGGTAAAAGCCGTTATCGTGCGCACGCATCAGGGCGTCAACCGTCCCGACGGCTCGCACATTCGTTTCGACGACAACGCCGCCGTAATAATTGACAACCAAAAGCAACCGCGCGGCACGCGTATCTTCGGACCGATAGCGCGCGAACTGCGCGACCGCGACTTCACAAAGATAATATCTTTGGCGCCCGAAGTACTTTAACGGAGGATCGGCATGAAAAGTCTTAATGTAAGAAAAGGCGACAACGTAAAAGTTTTGGCGGGCAAGGACAAGGGCAAGACGGGTAAAGTACTCGCGACCGACCCCAAGACCGCCAAAGTACTTGTCGAAGGCATAAATATGGCTACGCATCACGTCAAACCGCGTTCGGCGACCGAGCAGGGCGGCAAAAAGACGATAGAGGCGCCTATCGACGTCAGCAACGTGCAGATAATCTGCCCGTCGTGCAACGAGCATGTTCGCGTCCGTCATCAAAAAGCAGACGGTAAAAACGTGCGCGTTTGCGCCAAATGCGGCGCGAGCTTGGACGTAGCGGCAAAAGCCGATAAAGCCAAGAAGAAGGCTGACAAAAAAGCCAAAAAACCGACTAAGGACAAAGCCGAATCCGCGCCCGCAGAAGATGCGACGCCCGCCGAGCCGTCCGAAAAGCCGGTAAAGAAAACTCCCGCCAAAAAGCCTGCGGCAAAAAAGCCCGCCGCCGAAAAAGCGGAAGAAAGCAACGTTCCCGTCGAACAAGCTTCGGACGGTAAAACAGAGTAAGGAGTAAACGGTAATGGCAGAAAAAGCGACCAAAGCCAAGGCAAAGGCGGAAGCCCCCGCCAAAACGACCAATTCGGAGCGTTACAGACTCCACAAACGGTTCAAGGCGGAAATAGTGCCTCAGCTCATGAAAGAGCGCGGCTATAAAAACGTCAATCAAGTCCCCAAGCTCGTCAAGATAGTCTTGAATATGCGTTTGGGCGATATAAAGGACAATTCCAAAAGCATTCAGCTTGCGCAAGGCGAGCTTGACGCGATCGCAGGGCAAAAGAGCGTACTCGTTAAAGCCAAAAAATCGGTCAGTAACTTCAAACTGCGCGAAGGTCAGTCCATAGCCATAAAAGTCACGTTGCGCGGCGAAATGGCTTATGAGTTCTTCGACAGGCTGGTTTCCATAGCGCTTCCGCGCGTTCGCGACTTCCGCGGTATTTCGGGCAAGTCGTTCGACGGTCGCGGCAACTATGCGCTCGGCATAAAGGATCAAACGATATTCCCCGAAATCTCGTACGAGCTTATCGAAAAGATACGCGGGTTCGACGTGGATATCGTAACGACCGCCGAAACGGACGAAGAAGCCAAGCTTCTTTTGACTAAGCTCGGCATGCCGTTTAGGAATTAATAGGAGATAATTATGGCTAAAAAAGCGATGATAAACAAACAGCAAAAAACGCCCAAGTACAGCACTCGCGCGTATACGCGTTGCAGTATTTGCGGTCGTCCGCATTCCGTACTCAAAAAGTACGGCATTTGCAGGATTTGCTTTCGAGAGCTTGCGTACAAGGGAGAGATCCCCGGCGTAAAGAAGTCGAGCTGGTAAGGGAGGTATAAGTTATGGTTACAACAGATCCTATCGCGGATTTGCTCACGAGAATTCGCAACGCTATCACAGCGCGCCACGAAACCGTATCGATACCTGCGTCCAAAATGAAAAAGTCCATTGTCGACATACTCGTCGAGGAAGGCTTTATCGCGTCGGGCGAGTTGGTTGAAGAAAAGGGACACAACAACATCAAGGTCGTGCTCAAATACAGCGGTAACACCAACGCCATTACCAATCTCAAACGCGTTTCCAAGCCCGGTCTCAGAGTATACTGCGGTTGCGAAGACTTGCCCAAGGTACTCGGCGGCTACGGAATAGCGATAATATCCACGTCGCGCGGCGTCATGACCGACAAGAAAGCGCGTACGCTCAAAATAGGCGGCGAAGTACTCGCCTATGTATGGTAGGAGGGCGGTATGTCACGTATAGGCAGAAAACATATCGACGTTCCCGCGGGAGTGACCGTCAGCTTCACCGACGGAGTAGTTACCGTCAAGGGTAAGCTCGGCGAACTCAAACAGGAAGTCAAGTGCAAGGATATAAACGTCGTAGTGGGCGAAGGCGTAGTCAACGTCGAGCGCGCCAACGACGACAAACAAACTCGTGCGTATCACGGTTTGTACCGTCAGCTCATTGCCAACATGGTGTCGGGCGTGCAAACGCCGTTTACCAAAACGCTCATCGTATCGGGCGTCGGTTACAAAGTAGCCGTTACCGGCAACAAGCTTGTCATGAACATCGGTTACAGCAAGCCCGTCGAATACACCATACCGGAAGGGATAACGATCGCCTGCCCCGACGCGTTGACTATCAACGTCAGCGGTATCAGCAAGGAATTCGTAGGCGAAGTCGCGGCTCAGATCAAAGCCAAGCGCCCCGTCGAACCCTATCACGGTTACGGTCTGCATTACAGCACCGAAGTTGTCCTCCGTAAAGAGGCCAAGACCGCAGGCAAGAAATAGGAGAGTGGCTAATGATTAAGAAGATAGACAAAAACAAAATACGCGAAAAGCGTCATGCACGTTTGCGTCACGACCTTAAAGGCACGGCGGCGCGTCCCCGTCTTGCGGTGTACCGTTCGACCAGCCACATTTATGCTCAGGTCATCGACGACGATAAGGGCGTAACGCTCGTTTCCAGCAGTACGCTCGTAAAAGGCGCGGATCTGTCGGGCAAGACCAAAACGCAACAGGCGGAGTTCGTAGGCGGCGACGTAGCGGCGAAAGCCAAAGCGAACGGCATCAACGAAGTTGTTTTCGACCGCGGCGGATATCTTTATACCGGCAGAGTCAAAGCGTTGGCGGACGCGGCACGCGCCGCGGGGCTTAAATTTTAGGAGTGAATCATGGCACGCGAAGAATTCAGAAAAAAGAGAGAAAAGGACGTCGTTGACGACGGCATCAAGACCAAGCTCGTCACTACGCGTCGCGTAAGCAAGGTCGTTAAGGGCGGCAGAAACAGCAGCTTCGCCGCGCTCGTCGTTGCCGGCGACGGCAAGGGCAGAGTCGGTGTCGGCATGGGCAAGGCGACCGAAGTTCCCGAAGCCATCAAAAAAGCCGAACAGGCGGCGCGTCGCGATATGAAAAAGATCGCGCTCAACGGCACTGCCATTCCCCACGAAACGGTGGGCGAGTTCGCTTGCAGTAAGGTTTTGCTCCGTCCCGCTCCCGAAGGTAAGGGCGTTATCGCCGGCGGCAGTGTGCGTGCGGTGTTGGAGCTTTGCGGCATCAACAACATAACGACCAAGTGCTACGGCTCGCGCAATCCCATCAACGTCGTAAAAGCTACCATGAAAGCGCTCGAAGGTTTGAGAACGCTCGATCAGGTGGCGGCGTTGCGCGGCAAGACCGTCGACGAAATACTTTAAGCGCATATACATCGCGTCATGCGGCGTCAGCCGTCGCGTCGCGCTCGGTCATGTAGGTGGGTCTACACTCCCGTCGCTCGACGCTCGGACTTCCTTGCCTTACGCGCGTCTATACGCTTAAAGGCAACCGAGATGCGATATCGCGACGCAACACTCGTCGACTATCGTGATCGCGTATATAAATGCAAAAAATTAATCACCGCGAAGCGGTCGATAATTACGCATTAATGATACGCATTTAATTGAAAATCGATTCGTAAACAACTTGTTAGGCATACGAAGTAAAGGTTTCTTGTTTACTTCTTTGCTTAAAGAAGTAAGTAAAATCGGAGATACAAAATGGCAAAGAAAGCTGAAAAAGCAGAAAGCAAAAAGCTCACCGTCACGCTCGTCAAGAGTACGGCGGGACGCTTGGTAAAACAGCAGCGCACGGTCGAGGCGTTAGGGCTCAAAAAGCTCCGCCAATCGGTCGTTGTCGAGGATACCCCCGCAATGCGCGGCATGATAAGAACGGTCAGCCACTTGGTTGCCGTAACGGAGGCTTAACCGCGTATTTATCGCCGTATACTGTGTCGGCGTCGAGTTTGCTCGGGTCACGTACCGAAGTACGCGTCTTGTCGCAAATTCGCCCTTTCCATGTCTGCGGCGCGACTGCACGGTTAAAAACCAAATAAGGAGAAGATCACTATGAAAATGCACGCACTTATGCCGGCGGACGGCGCGCGCACCAAAGCGAAACGCTTGGGTCGCGGTATCGGTTCGGGCTTGGGCAAAACGTCCGGCAAGGGTCACAAAGGTCAGTGGGCGCGTAGCGGCGGCGGCGTTCGTCCCGGCTTCGAAGGCGGACAGATCACGCTTATGCGCAGACTTCCCAAGCGCGGCTTTAACAATAAGTTCCAAAAAGTGTTCTCGGTCGTCAATGTCGACAAGCTCAACGCTTTCGACGACGGTACGGTCGTCGATCTTTCGCTGTTGCTCGAAACGGGCGTTATCAAAAAGGTCGAAGCGTACGGGCTTAAAGTACTCGGCGACGGCGAGCTTACCAAAAAACTGACCGTTAAGGCGGCTAAGTTCACGGCGTCCGCAAAAGAGAAGATCGAAAAAGCGGGCGGCACGGCAGAGGTTATCTGATGTTTGAAACGCTAAAAAATGCTTTCAAAAATAAAGAGGTGCGTATCAAGATACTTATCACGATCGCACTGCTCTTTATTTATCGGCTCGGTTGCTGGATACCTATTCCGGGAATCAATCCGAACGCGTTTACCGGCAATCAAACGCAGGGGCTTTTGGGACTGCTCAACGGTATCACCGGTAGCGCGTTGCAAAACGGCGCGCTGTTCGCGATAGGTATCACGCCGTATATCAATGCGTCGATCATATTGCAGTTGTTGACGGTAGCGATCCCGCGTTTGCAGGAATGGCAAAAGCAGGGCGACGACGGCAGGAAAAAGATCACGCAGGTAACGCGCATAATCACTATCGTTCTCGCGCTTGCGCAGGCGATAGGCGTTACGGTGTCTTACGCGCGTGCGGGCGCGCTGTCCACCGAAGTGTTCGGACCGATGACGCAGACTTGGGTCATTTCGATATTCGTCGTCATACTCATGGTCATGGGTTCTATGCTAACCATGTGGATAGGCGAGCGTATCACCGATTACGGCATCGGCAACGGCATAAGCCTTTTGATATTCGTCGGTATAATCGCGTCGGCGGGGCTTGCGATCATCGCGAAGTTCCAAGAAGCGTTCGGCGGCAGTCAGACGGCGATATGGGAGCTTTTGGGCTTTCTTATACTGGTCGTTGCGGTATTCGTGCTTATCGTGTTCGTCGATCTTTCGGAACGGCGCGTGCCGGTACAGTACGCCAAGCAGATAAAAGGCAGAAAGCAGTACGGCGGGCAAAGCTCGGTCATACCCATCAAGCTCAACGCGAGCGGCGTCATGCCTATAATCTTCGCGACGGCGCTCATAACGTTCCCGCAAATGATAGCGCAGCTCGTCGCGCCCGAAAGCAGTTTTTATATCTGGTGGTCGACGTGGTTGGGCGCGGGCAGTAAATATCCGTTCTATTATATACTCGTCGCGTTGTTGATACTGTTCTTTTCGTATTTCTACGCGCAGATCGAGTTCAATCCCGAAGACATCTCGCGCAACATCCAGCAGTACGGCGGGTTCATAAACGGCATACGTCCGGGCAAACCCACTACCGAATATCTCGCGAGAATAAGCAAGCGTTTGACGCTGTTCGGCGCAATATTCCTTGCGTTCATCGCGCTCGTGCCGTCGGTCATATTCGCGGCGGTGCTCGGCGATCAGTCTTTGGTCAACGCCTTCTCGGCAACGGGTATGCTCATCGTGGTTTCGGTCGCGCTGGAATTCAACAAGCAGTTGCAGAGCCAGTTGATGATGAAGCAGTACAAGGGCTTCCTGAAATAGGTTCGAGCGCGTATGTGCGGCGTTAAGGCGGCATCGGTGTGAATTTATTCGAGTCGCGTACGCGAAGTACGCTCCCCGTCGGAAATTCGCCCCTTGCCTAACTCGCATCTCCGCACTTTCACATACGTTGTTCCCACAAAACCAATCGTTTCGGAATTAACTTGCCGGGCAATGAAGTAAAGTTTTCTTGCTTACTTCTTTGCCAAAAGAAGTAAGACGAATTCCGCATTCTGAATTCCAAGTAACGGAGTTAAACATGAATCTCATTATAATGGGCGCGCCGGGAAGCGGCAAAGGCACGCAAGCGGCGCTCATATGCAAAGCTCACAACATTCCGCACATTTCGACGGGCGACATACTCCGCAAGAACATTGCGGACGGCACCGAACTCGGCAAGCAAGCCAAAGCGTTCATGGACGCGGGCAAGCTCGTTCCCGACGAACTGGTGGTCGCGCTGTTAAAGGACAGGATCGAACAGGCGGATTGCAAAAACGGTTTTCTTCTCGACGGGTTCCCGCGCACCAAGGCGCAGGCGGACGCGCTCGGCAAGATAGTAAACATCGACGTGGCGCTCAATCTCGAAACCGATCTCGGTAAGCTCGCCGACCGCATGGCAAGCCGCAGAGTTTGTCCCAAGTGCGGATATTCGACAAGCGCGAGCGCGGCGCCCGACGGCAAGTGCAAGGAGTGCGGCGAAGCGCTCATCATCCGCGACGACGACAAGCGCGAGGTCGTGGAAAACCGCTTAAAGGTATATGCGGAAAACACCGCGCCGTTGGTCGATTACTACAAAGCGGCGGGCTTGCTCAAAAACATCGACGGCATGCAGGCTATCGACGACGTCAACAAGGCGATCGAGGCGGCGCTTAAATGATCGTAAAGACCGACAAAGAGCGTGAAGGCATGCGCGCGGCGAGCCGCGTCGTCAAGGCGGCGCTCGACGCGGCGGAAAAGTTTATCAAAGTCGGCGTAACTACGGCGGAGATAGACGCGGTCATCGAACAGACCATACGGAGCATGGGCGCAACGCCGTCCACCAAAGGGTTCGAAGGCTATCCCAATTCATCGTGTATTTCGGTCAACGACGTGGTCGTCCACGGTATACCGTCGTTACAGACGGTCAAGGACGGCGATATAGTGTCTGTGGACATTACCGCACTTTTAAACGGATATCAGGGCGACGCGGCGCGGACTTTCCCGGTGGGGAACGTGAGCGACGCGGACAAAAAGCTCATCGATGCGGCGCAAGCGGCGTTCTTCGCCGGCATGGAATACGCCAAGGCGGGCAACCGCTTGGGCGACGTGTCGAGCGCGGTACAGCTTTATACCGAGCTTCACGGCTACGGCGTCGTTCGGGCGCTTACGGGTCACGGCATAGGACATAAAATGCACGAACCGCCCGAGGTGCCTAACTTCGGCAAACGCAACACGGGCGCACCGCTCAAAGCGGGACTGTGCATATGCGTCGAGCCGATGATAACGGCGGGCGATTGGCGCGTATACGTCGAGCGCGACGGCTGGACGGTGCGCACGATCGATAAAAGCCGCGCGGCGCATTACGAAAACACGGTGATAATTACCGACGGCGCGCCCGAGATCTTGACTCTGTAACGCGAGATCGACGCGGCAAACAGATATCTTCATTTAAGGAGAGCTTCCCGTTATGGAAGTCGGCGACATAGTTGTCAGTCTTGCCGGACACGATACCGGCAAACCGTTCGTGGTGGTGGCGTTGGTCAATAAGGACTTTGCACTGATAGCGGACGGCAAGGCGCGGGGCGTAGACAGTCCCAAGCTCAAACGAATACGGCATTTACGGGTCGTCGCGCAAAGCGGCATAACCGACCCGACAAACGCGGCGCTCAAAAAGCGCATCACACAATTTATTTCGGACAGGAGGACGTATGCCGAGAAGTGACAATATCGAAACCGAAGGCACCGTAGAAGAGTGCTTGCCGGGTACGAAGTTCAAGGTAAAGCTCGATAACGGCGCAACGGTGTTATGCACGATCGCGGGCAAGATGCGCGTCAACTACATCAAAGTGTTGTTGGGCGACCGCGTCAAGGTGGCGATCTCGCCGTATGATATTACCAAGGGTATAATCACTTTCCGCAGTAAAAGCTGAGTTCGAGCGCGTATATGCGTCGTTAAGCGGCGTCAGTGTCGAATTTACTCGGGTCACGTACGTGAAGTACGCTCCCCGTCGCAAATTCGACCTTTCCTTGCCTAACTCGCATCTCCGCACTCTCACATACGTTCTGCAACGGCTGTGTACGTAAATCAGTTCGAAGCAATTGCATATAAATCTCGATTAACGGTAGAGAGATCGACCGTTAGAAACCGAAAACCAACGACTAATTCCGAATTCCGAATTTAAACAAGGAGTCATCATGAAAGTAAGATCTTCCGTAAAACCCATGTGCGACAAATGCAAGGTCATACGCCGTCACGGCAAAGTGATGGTGATTTGCAGTAAGAATCCCAGCCATAAGCAACGTCAGGGTTAATATAGCCGCCGTCAAGCGTTGTCACCGCGCGATCTTGCGGCAATTTTCGGCGATAACGGCGTTGATCCTTCTCGACGTAGCGCTGCTACGACTTCGGCGGATCGCCTTGTTCTCGCTCGAAAATTTCTCGCAATCTACGGCTCAATGCTTTCCGTCGGCTAAGCCTGTTCGAGCGCGTATATGCGTCGTTAAGCGGCGTCAGTGTCGAATTTACTCGGGTCACGTACGTGAAGTACGCTCCCCGTCGCAAATTCGACCTTTCCTTGCCTAACTCGCATCTCCGCACTCTCACATACGTTCTTTTCGACACAGCGGTAAGCAACCTTTTCGCTTCGTATCGGAAAGTGCAATGCGCGTTATTCTGCGCTAGCGTTGCTTCGGCATAAGCGAGATAACGGTATGCAGGTCGCGCCGTATGCTTTAACAAGAAAATAACCGCAACAGGCGCGGCGCGACATTCCACACGCCGAGTCTGCGGCGAAAACAAATATCACCAACAACAAAACAACCAACCATCAAGGAGTTTTAAAAGTGGCAAGAATTGCAGGTATAGATTTGCCCAAGGAAAAACGCATCGAGATCGGCTTGACGTACATCTTCGGTATCGGTCGTCCTACGGCGAATAAAATTCTGGAAGCGACGGGCATCAGCCCCGACGTCCGTGTAAAGGATCTGACCGGTGAGCAAGAGAACGCGCTCCGTACTTATATCGACAAGAATATCAAGACGGAAGGCGATCTTCACCGCGAGGTCGAGCTCAACATCAAGCGCCTTAAAGACATAGGCTGCTATCGCGGCGTCAGGCACCGTAAAAACCTGCCCGTTCGCGGTCAAAACACCAAGCAGAACGCGCGCACCCGCAAGGGACCCAAGCGCACCGTTTCGCGCAGCAAAAAGAAGGATAGGTAAGGTTCGTTGCGGCTTTTCGCGCAATGCGGCGTAAGCGTTTGTCGTCGGAGAATATCGACGGAAGCTTTTGTCCGTGCGCAGGCTCGCACCGAAACCGCCGATTGACAGGAGGTTATAGGTTTTAATGGCAGTCAAAAAGACATCGACCAAAAGAAAGGTCACAAAAAACATCGATAAAGGCTGTGTGCATATTCACGCCTCGTTCAATAACACGATCGTAACTTTCACGGACGAGCAGGGCAACGCGCTTGCGGCATGCTCGGCGGGCGCGCTCAAATTTCGCGGCTCGCGTAAATCCACGCCGTACGCCGCGCAGATGGCGGCGGAAGAAGCCGCGCGTCGCGCGATGGAACACGGACTGCGTTCGGTCAAGGTCTTTGTTAAAGGACCGGGTTCGGGCAGGGAATCGGCTATCCGCGCTATGGAAGTAGTGGGTTTGCAGGTCACGGAGATCAACGACGTTTCGCCTATTCCGCACAACGGATGTCGTCCGCCCAAGCGTAGGCGCGTGTAAGGAGAGTAGATTATGGCAAGAAATATATGTGCAGATTGCAGACAGTGCCGCCGCGAAGGACAAAAGCTGTTCCTTAAAGGCGAGCGTTGCGTATCCAAAAAGTGCGCTATGGAGCGCCGTCCCGTTCCCCCGGGCGCGCACGCCATGGCACGGCGCAAAAACAGCGAATACAACATGCAGTTGCGCGAAAAGCAAAAGGTCAAGCGCGCATACGGCGTTTTGGAAAAGCAGTTCCGCGAATACTACGAAAAAGCGGAAGCGCAAAAGGGCGTTACGGGCGAGAACATGCTCGCCATGCTCGAAAAGCGTTTGGACAACGTGGTATACCGCATGGGCATAGGCGCGTCGCGTAAGATGTCGCGTCAAATAGTCAATCACGGTCACGTACTCGTCAACGGCAAACGCGTCGATATCCCGTCGTACCAGGTCAAGCTCGGCGACGAGATCTCGATAAGAGAAACGAGCCGCGACAATGCGATGTTCAAGGAACTGCGCGGCGCGAAGATCGTCATGCCCAAGTGGGTCATGTTCGATACCGAAAACTTTGTCGGCAAGATCGTCGACAATCCCAAGCGCGATGACATCGATCTCAATATCAACGAACAGCTCATCGTCGAGTTGTATTCCAAGTAATAAGGAGTAAGCAGCCATGATGGAAATCGAAATGCCGAGAATAACAATGGAAGAAACCGACGGGTACCGTACAGGCAAGTTTATAGTCGAACCGCTCGATCGCGGGTACGGACACACGCTCGGAAACGCATTACGTCGTGTACTGTTGTCCAATCTTCCCGGCGCGGCGGTCATAGGTATTATGATCGAAGGCGTCGACCATGAGTTCTCGACAGTCAAGGGCGTTAAGGAAGACGTTACGGAAATAATTCTCAACCTTAAATCGCTCAATCTCAAGGCGAATTACAGCGATAAAAATCTCGTTAAGGAACTGCATATCCAAAAAAGCGCGTCGGGCGCGGTGACTGCCGCCGATATCGACGTCGATCCCGAGATCGAAGTGCTCAACCCCGACCTGTACTTATGCACGCTCGACGACGGCGCAAAGCTCGACATAACGTTGTATGTGGGCAAGGGCAGAGGGTATGTGGTAGCGGACGAGCTTAAAGATTCGTCCCGTCCGATCGGATATATTCCCATCGACGCGATCTTCACGCCCGTCAAGTTTGCTTCGTATTCGGTCGAGCCGACTCGCGTCGGGCAGTCGATGGACTACGACAGACTGACGCTCAACGTCAAGACCGACGGATCGCTTTCGGCTAAGGACGTACTCAGCCTTGCCGCAAAAGCGCTCGAAGACCACGTAAAGCTGTTCGTCGCATTGTCGGATACGATTTCGGGGCTGGACATATTGGTGTCGCGCTCGGAAGACCGTCAGGCAAAAGTGCTCGAAATGAACATCGAGGAAATGGACTTGTCCGTGCGCAGTTACAACTGCTTGAAACGCGCGGGTATACACACCGTAGCCGATCTCACGCGCAAGACCGAAGAGGACATGCTCAAAGTTCGCAATCTCGGCAGAAAGTCGCTTGACGAAGTCATAGCCAAACTGCGCGGGTTCGGACTCGATCTCAAAGCGTCCGACGACTAAAACTTTGCGCGCGGCAGCGGCGGCAACGCGCCGTAATACGGCAACGGCTTGTCGCACGCGCAAAACAACTGTGATAGGAGAATAGTTAACAATTATGGAACAGAGAAAACTTTCCTTGCCGACCGACAGACGCGACGCGCTCTTGCGCAATCAGGTAACGGCTTTGTTGTGGAACGAGAAGATAACTACGACTTATGCGCGCGCGAAAGAAGTATCGCGCATTGCCGACGGGCTTATCCAGCTCGCCGTCGATACCGTACTCGACGTCAAAAAAGGCGTTAAAAAGACGGTCGACAAAAAGGGCAAGCAGATCGAGATCGAAACTATTTCAGACGGCGAAAAGCGGCTTGCCGCGCGTCGTAAGATAATGGCGGCTATCTACGATCCGCCCGAAACGCGCAAAAAAGACGAAACCGCCGCGGCATTCCGCGAGCGCACCAAAGACATTCGTCACCCGTTGGTCGAGCGTATTTTCAACGTGTACGCCATACGTTATTTGCAACGCAACCGCGACAATAACAGCAGCGGCGGCTATACGCGCGTACTCAAACTCGGACCGCGCCGCGGCGACGGCGCAGAGGAAGCGCTCATCGAATTGGTGTAATGCCAAACGATGATTCGGATCAAATAATAAGGACCGTTTTTGCGTTAAGCGAGAGCGGTTTTTTGTTTTGAAAAAATATTAAGATCGATGAAGTTAAATATATTCAAAAATGATTGACAAAACATAAAATCAATGATATAGTACTGAAAAATCGGACTAAGGATGTGCAAATGAATAATCGATCAATGTACAAATGGAAGTGTTCGCGCTTTATTAAATGGGTTTTCGGAATCATAGTTGTTTCAATGGCATGTATTTCAATATATATAGTTTGCGATGTTTTAGGCTTGATACAAACTTGTAAAGATTTATTAAAAGCATTGAATGATGCGAGCGTTCAACAACCGAGCGAAATATTAAAGACTAACAGAATATTAAATATTATAACGATCGCATGCATTTTATTGACGGTTGTAGTTTATGTAGGAATATCCTTATTTAATTTATCTTCACATAGAGCTATAGAAGATTGCAGAATGTATTGTTTGCCTGTTATTTCGACGCCGGTTTTTATTATAATAGAAAATGCGTTGCTTCATTTGTTTGTTTCGGAACAGGGGCATTATTATATCGTTACCGTAGGGGTAATGTCTACGATTGCGCTAACTGTCGTAACGTTTGCAAGCTTAAAATTTTCGTTTGCAATGTCGAATCAGCGCAGTAGGTTCTCCGAAACTTCGCGCATTAAGCCGGAAATCGTATTACATAAGAACAAAAGCGGAAAATTTATTGTAAATATATCGAAAAACGAATGCTTTTTAAGCGGTATATTCATCGGAAAAATCGATAAATTCGAATATCGCGATATCAAACGCACGGGGTTTTGGATTTATTTGGATAAACTGATTTTTCCTAACAGAAAATTTTTATATAAAACCGGCAAAACCGGTATAGATTTTTCGCAAATCACAAATAAAAGCATAGACGAATTATGTACATACGCAGATATAGGCAATTCTGAAATCTATTTGATATTTAGAGATATGCAAAACTATTATTACTTTGCGCAATTACCGTATAAAAATCCTTTGTATAATGTTGTCGGAATAAATGAATGCGTTATGACAAGACTTTTTCATATTTATAATAAAAGACAAAATAAGAAAGCGATTAAGGAAGCAAAAGGAAAAATTTACAATCACAAAACGATCAAATACGAAGTCATGGATTGGTTTGATATACCGTATAATTTCTTTCACGATGAAATTTAATTATCTAAAAGATAAAAATCGTTGAGTGACTTTTTGTATTCGTTTAGTATGCGTCAAACTTTAAAATACGAAGTAGCGCAACAGCGCGAACAGGACAAGCAGAACGACGAGCGAAACGGCGACTACTGTCACGGCTATGTTTATCTTCGCCACGGTTTGACCGTTTTGTTCCTGTTTGCCGTACAGCTTATGGTTGACGCCGTTTATCAATCGCGAAATTCGTTTGTACACAAGCATGGTGACGGCGACGGCAACTATACAGCGCAACAGATTGAACGGCAGGACGGACGCCCAAATATAAAAGTTGTAAAATGTTTCCTTGGTGCAGTTTGCGAAAAGCGGCGTCATCATGCCGACGAGCGGGTCCCAGTTGCCGTTAAAGAACACTCTTACGTAAAACGGAACAAGCACGAAGCGGTTGAACAAAATCGCTACCGAGACTTGCGCCAGCGTTCCTACCGCCATGGCGACGAGCGCGCCCTTGAACGTGCGGTTTTTGGAATAGATCAGCCCTGCGGTGACCGCGAACGCACAGCACGTAACAAGATCGGACAGCTCGCCGACGAACATCGTAGACGTGCCCTTGACAACGAGCTTTATCAAAATATGCACTACCGTTATTATCGCGCCCGCGCCCGGTCCGAGCGTGAACGCGCCGATCAGAATGGGCGTGTCGGACAGCTTGAATTCGAGGAAGCTGGGGAACGCGAACGGCAATGCAAAGTTAAGTATGTACAAAACGCCCGCGAACGTGGAGAACATAGCTATAAACGCTATGCGCGTGGAACTGAAATACCGTGACCGTACCGAAGAAGAGTTTTCCATATAACGACTCCGCATTGATTTTTTAAAGCCGTTCTCCGAACAAAAAACGCCCCGAAAAATATCCGAGGCGCAACGTAAATCTATTACGTTATTCTTTTAACATCCGGACTTTACCGTCGGTACGGGAATTTCACCCGTTCGGGACGCGCCGTGTTCGACGCGTCTTTGCAGACTGTGACTGCCGGTGGGGACTTGCACCCCGCCTCAAAGAATGACTTTCCTTGATATTATAGCGCGCGGGCGTTTGGTTGTCAACGGTTTGACGCGCATATGCGGATCTTTTCGTATCGCTTAGGACATGCGTCGACGCTTTGCTCGGCGGGCGTAAAAGCGAGCGCAACGAAATTACGCATTTTTCGACCGTATCGCGGAAAAACCCGTTTATGTCCGTTATTATATTTTGTGAAAAATTTTCAAAAGCCTTGATATTTTACGCGAAATGTAGTATAATCAAATAGGTCGGGAGCGGACATCGGCGACGCGCGGCGCGAGCCGAGCGAAATACATCTATCCGCCGTCCGACAGTCGCAATATAAAAAAGGGAGATCACAATGGATATCAAATTGCTCGATCCGTACCATCACGGGGATATGTATGACGCCTACAAGTATTTGGGGTGTCATTTTGACAAAAAGACGGGAAACGCAACATTCCGCGTTTGGTCGACTCGGGCGAATTACATTTCGGTCATAGGCGATTTCAACGGCTGGGATACGCATGCAAACCCCATGACAAAGTTGACCGAAGCGGGCATATGGGAAGCTAAGATCGACGGCGTAAAGCTGTACGACAATTATAAATTCTATATAGAAAACGGTTTTTCCGAACCGATATACAAGTGCGATCCGTTCGCATTCCACCGCGAGACCTTCGAAGGCACCAACGCCAAGGTGGTCGACATCGATCGCTTTAAGTGGACGGACGCGGAATATCTCGCAAACAAAAAAGATCCGTATTCCGCGCCTATGAGCGTGTACGAGGCGCATATCGGGTCGTGGCGGCGTTACGCCGACGGTAATACATTCGATTATCGCAAGTTTGCCGACGAGATGAGCGAGTATCTCAAAGAAACGGGCTATACGCATTTGGAGCTTATGGGCGTAGCCGAATACCCGTTCGACGGATCTTGGGGATATCAAGTGACGGGCTATTTCGCGCCGACGTCGAGATACGGCACGCCCGAAGACTTTGCATACCTGATAGACAAAATGCATTCCTGCGGTATAGCGGTCATTCTCGACTGGGTACCCGGACATTTCCCCAAAAACGGCGACGGATTGTACGAGTTCGACGGCGGTCCGCTTTACGAACACAGCGACCCGTTGCGCATGGAACACAAGGAATGGGGAACGCGTTGCTTCGACTACGGTCGCAACGAGGTGCGCAATTTCCTTATATCCAACGCGTTTTTCTGGATGGACAAGTTCCATGTAGACGGACTGCGCGTGGACGCCGTGGCGAGCATGCTCTATCTCGATTACGGCAGATACGAATGGCGTCCCAATATGTACGGCGGCAACGAGAATCTGGAAGCCGTCGAGTTTTTGCGCAAGCTCAACACCGCCATATTCGCAAAGTATCCGTACGCGCTCATGGTGGCGGAGGAGTCGACCGCGTGGGGCGGCGTTTCGCGTCCCGTCGATATGGGCGGTTTGGGATTCAACTTCAAGTGGAACATGGGCTGGATGAACGACACGCTGTCGTATATCAAGACCGATCCCGTTTTCCGCAAGTATCACCACAATACGCTCACTTTTTCGATGGTGTACGCATATTCGGAAAACTTTATTTTGCCCATTTCGCACGACGAGGTCGTGTACGGCAAAGGCTCGCTCATAAACAAAATGCCCGGCGATTACGACATGAAGTTTGCGGGCGTGCGCAATTTCCTTACCTATATGTTTGCGCACCCCGGTAAAAAATTACTGTTCATGGGCGCGGAACTCGGTCAGTTCAACGAATGGAATTTCGCCAAAGAGCTGGATTGGAGCATACTCGATTATCCCGCGCATGCCGATCTTAAAAAGTTCGTTTCGGTGCTGAACGGCATATATAAGAATTATCCCGCCATGCACCAAATAGATTACGATTGGCACGGGTTCGAATGGCTGGTGTCCGACGATTATCTGCAAAACATACTCGTGTTCGAGCGGCGCGACGAAAACGAAAACCGCATGGTCGCGGTGATAAACTTCTCGCCCGTGCCGCATAACGGGTATCGGTTCGGCGCGCATGCGGGCGAGTATACCGAGCTGTTGCGCACCGAGATCTATAAATGGGATCAATCGGGCAAGAAGTACAAGACCGACGAGATAGCGAGCCACGGCAAGGACGTTTCGCTTTGCATAGACGTTCCGCCGATGGGCGGCATACTGCTGTACTGTCCGAGCGTCGGCAAAAAAGCCAAAGCAAAAAATCCCGCGGAGCCTGCGAACGCTTCCGCAACGTCTGCGACTGCCGTAAAGACCGCGGTCGTCAAGTCCGCGTCGAGCGCGCCCGCAAAGAAGCCCGCGCCGGCGAAAAAGCCCGCGGCAAAAACGGCGGCGGGTGCGTCCGCGAAAAAGCCTTCGGCAACGGCGAGACCGAAGTCGACCGCCGCAACGTCTGCGACGGCAAAGAAAAACACAAAGCCCGTAAAATAAACGTATCGACAAAATGCGCTACGATGCGCCGTGCGAAAAATCGAACGGCGATACCGCGGCGGACGGCATGTGTTACAATAGATGTATGACGAAAGTCGGAACGCGCAAGTAAAAAAGTATGTATTTCGGAGAGCCGAAAGGAGAAAAAGAATATAATGGCGAAAACAAAAATGCAAAAGGTGTTGTTTGTGACGACGGAGGCCGCGCCGTTCGCGTCCACGGGCGGAATGGGCGAGATATGCTCCAATCTGCCGCGCGCGCTCAATAAGACCAAAAAGACGGAAGCGCGGGTCATGCTCCCGCTTTACGAAGAGGTGGCGTATCACTTTAAGGATCGCATGACGTTTGTGTGCAACATCACCGTCGGTTTGGCGTGGCGCAACCAGTATTGCGGACTGTTCCGCATGGAGTACGACGGAGTGGTTTATTATTTCGTCGACAACGAATACTATTTCAAGCGCGTCAATATTTACGGCTATTACGACGACGCCGAGCGGTTCGCGTTTTTATCGCGCGCCGCGCTCGAACTGCTGCCGTATCTCGACTTTGCGCCCGACGTGTTGCAGTCCAACGACCACTTGACCGCGCTCGTTCCCGTGTATTACAGATTGCATTATCAAAACCGTCGCGGTTACGAGAATATCAAAAACGTATTCACCATCCATAACATAAACTATCAAGGCATATATCCGCTCATCATCGCGGGCGACGTTTTCGGTCTGTCGGAGAGCGAGCTTAACGTGGTGGAGTTCAACGGCAAGATAAACCTTGCTAAGGGCGCGATAGTTTCCTGCGACAGGATAACCACCATGTCGCCGCAGTACGCGCGCGAGATAAGGCTTCCCGAATTTTCGGGCGGGCTGGACGGCATACTTATCGAAAATCGCGCCAAGATAACGGGAATACTCAACGGTATAGACGTTGACGAGTTCGATCCGTCGTCGTCCGAGTCGTTGTTCGTCAATTACACTGCGGACGAGATCGAAAAGAAAAAGATAAACAAAGCGGAGTTGCAACGCATGTTGTCGTTGCCGGAGGACAAAAACGCTCCGCTTGTTTGCATGATAGCGCACATGGTGCCGTTTAAAGGCTACGATCTGTTGCGCAAGTCCATAAACAAACAGGGCGAAGGCAACATTCTGGAAGACATACAGCTCGTGATACTCGGTCAGGGCGATCCCGATATCGAAGGATACTTGTCGCACGTTCAAAATATGTACAACCGCAAGGTGCGCGCGCTCATAACGTATAACCGCGATCTTGCGCAAAAGGTGCTTGCGGCGGCGGATATGTGTCTTATCCCGTCGCGCATGGAGCCGTGCGGACTGACGCAGATGTATGCGTGTCGGTTCGGCGCAGTGCCGATCGTGCGCGCTACGGGCGGGCTTATCGATTCGATAACCGACTGCGGCGACGGCGAAACGGGCAACGGGTTTGTGTTTGAAGAATACGATTCGGACGTAATGGACAAAACGGTCGCGCGCGCTGTCGCCATGTACCGCAAGCACAAAAAGACGTGGCTCGAACTCGGCAAGCGCGCCATGACGTGCGATTTTTCTTGGGGCAAAGCGGCGCTCGAATTCAACGCGCTGTACCGCGAGCTCTCGGCGTAACTTATTATTCAAGGCAACGGAGGAAACTGCATTATGAACAAAACAGCGGAAGAAGTACAGGAGCTGATCACCGATAAGCTCGCGCGGTATTTTGCGATAACGCCCGACCGCGCTGGCGAGGAGCAGGTGTATAAAGCGGTAGCTTTGGTCGTGCGCGACATTCTATTGCAAAAAAAGCAAGAGAACAACGCGCGCATCGCCGAAGGCAAATACAAACGCGTGTACTATCTTTGCATGGAGTTTTTGATCGGCAGATCTTTAAAAAACAACCTTTACAATCTCGGTCTTATCGAGCAGTTCGATAAGTGCCTTAAAAATATGAATTTCTCGCTCGACGATATTTTCGAGCATGAGTCGGACGCAGGCTTGGGCAACGGCGGACTCGGTCGGCTCGCGTCCTGCTTTATGGACAGTTTGGCGACGCTCAATTATCCCGCGATGGGCTTTACTATACGGTATCAGTACGGATTGTTCCGTCAACGCATAGTGGAAAACCAGCAGGTCGAACTGCCCGATATGTGGTTGCCGAGCGGCGAGGTATGGATGATGCCGCGCTCGGATAAACGTTTTACCGTTCAGCTCGGCGGGCGAGTGGAAGAGCAAATGGTCGACGGCAAGATGCAGGTGCGGTATGTGGACGGCAATCCCGTGGACGCGCTCGCATACGACGTCATGATATCGGGCTACGGCGACAATGCGGGCGTGAGCGTTTTGCGCTTGTGGTCGGCTACGTCCACCATGCAGTTCGATATGCGCTCGTTCTCTCAGGGCGATTACGAAAAAGCGATGCAACGCGAAAACGAAGCGGAGCTTATTTCCAAAGTGCTGTATCCGTCGGACGATCACAGCCAGGGTAAGCAATTACGTTTGCAACAGGAATACTTCCTTGTTTCCGCGTCGTTGCAGAGCATTCTCAAAGATCATTTGCGGCTTTACAAAAGCGTCAAAAATCTGCCCGACAAAGCGGCTATACACGCCAACGATACGCACCCCGCGCTCGCTATCCCCGAGCTTATGCGGCTTTTGATGGACGAACACGGTCTGTCGTGGGACGAAGCGTGGGACATAACGACGCGCACCGTCAACTACACCAATCATACGGTCATGGCGGAGGCGCTCGAAAAATGGGACGAAAACACGTTCCGCAACGTAGTGCCGCGCATATATTCGATAGTGTGCGAGATAAACCGCAGGTTTGTCGCCGCCATGGAAGAACGCCGCGCGGACGGGCGCAAGATCGACGCGATGCGCATAATAAATAATAACCAAGTAAAAATGGCTAATCTTTGCGTCATAGGCTCGGAAAAGGTCAACGGCGTGTCGGCTTTGCACAGCGAGATAATAAAGGATACCATTTTCAGCGAGTTCCACGAGATATATCCCGATAAGTTCACCAACGTGACGAACGGCATCACGCACAGACGATGGCTCATTCAGTCCAACCCCAAGCTTGCGGCGTTGATAAAAGAGCTGATCGGCGGCGACTTTTATACCAAGCCCGAAACGCTTAGCGGGTTGATGAAGTTCGTATCGGACAGCTCGGCGCTCGAAAAGATCGGGCAGATAAAGCAAGCCAATAAAAGGAATTACGCCGAGTACGTTAAAAAGACGAGCGGTCACATACTCAATCCCGAATCGCGGTTCGACACGCAGATAAAGCGTTTGCACGAGTATAAGCGTCAGTTGTTGAACGTGCTCAAAATCGTGCATTACTATTTGGACCTGCTCGACGATCCGCAAAAGGACGTCACGCCGCAAACGTTTATATTCGGCGCAAAGGCGGCGGGCAGTTACATGCACGCCAAGCGCATCATCCAATTGATAAACTGCCTGTCGCGCGAGATAGGCAAAAATCCCAAAATAAAGAACAAGCTCGACGTAATGTTCGTGGAAAATTACAACGTTACGCAGGCGGAGCATCTTATCCCCGCGTCCGAAGTCAGCGAGCAAATATCGCTTGCCGGCAAGGAAGCGTCCGGCACGTCCAACATGAAATTCATGATAAACGGCGCGGTGACGCTCGGCACCTGGGACGGCGCGAACGTCGAGATAGGCGAACACGTCGGCGACGACAATATCTTCGTGTTCGGACTGAGAACGGAGGAAGTCGAACGCGCGTGGCGCAACGGCTACAATTCGTCGACCATATACACGCATAACGACAGGATCAAGCGCGTAGTCGACAGACTGCGTTCGGGCTTTGACGGCGAGAGCTTTTCGGACATCGCCGACTATTTGATAGCCGGACATTACAACGTCGCCGATCCGTATATGTGCTTGCTCGACTTCGACGATTATCTCGATAAGGCGGACCAATTGGATAAGGCGTACGCCGATCCGCAAAAGTGGAACAGAATGGCGCTCGTCAACGTGGCGCGGTCGGGCGTGTTCTCGTCGGACAGATCGATCAACGACTATGCCAAGGGCATTTGGCATTTGAAACGCGTCAAAAAATAACGCGGATCGCGAACGCTCGATCGATTTAAAACGTATGTGTTAATATAATGTAGCTTCGGCTACGGGAGGTAATATGAATAAAACGGTAACGTTCTTTCCCAACTGCAAAAAGTGCAAAACGCCCATGGGCGCGGCGACTGTCAACGAGCCAATCGAGCTAACGCTCAGATTCACGCGACCGCAAAATCCGTCCGAAGTGTTTTTGGTACTCACCAAGGACGGCGAGGACGCAGTGCGTTACGCGATGAACGCAGTCAAGGACGATGACGGCGAGTTCACCTATTCCATAGCCGTCAAGGTCACCAGCGCGGGATTGTATTTTTATCATTTCGAAATTCAAAACGAAGACGAGACCTTCCGAGTAGGCAGCGACGTCGATCTGCACGCCTTGCTCGGCAAGGGCGGAGAGTGGCAGCTCACCGTTACGGCGGACGAGTATAAGCCTACCGTTCTCGACGGCGGCGTGATATACGAGATAGTTCCCGACAGATTTTTTATCGGCGGCGAGCGCAATAAGACCAAGGACTACGCGACGTACCGCGACGATTGGGGCGGCATACCCGAATTCGCGCCCGATAAGGACGGCAAGATACGCAATACCGACTTTTTCGGCGGCAATATAAAGGGCATTACCAAAAAGCTTACATATCTTAAAAATTTGGGGGTCACGTGCTTGTATCTTACCCCGATATTCGAAGCGCATTCCAATCATAAATACGACGTCGGCAACTATATGCGCGTCGATCCCGATTTCGGTACGGTCGACGATCTTAAAGATTTGATCAAGAAAGCGGGTAAGCGCGGGATCAAGATAATTTTGGAAGGCGTGTTTTCGCATACGGGCGACGACAGTATTTATTTCAATAAGCACGGCAATTACGACAGCGTCGGCGCGTACGGTTCGGTCAAATCCCCGTATTATTCGTGGTACAAATTCAAGCAGTGGAACAACGATTACGAATGCCGCGACAATATAGACATCATGCCTTGCGTCGACGACGCCAACACGCTGTACGACGAGTTCGTCAACGGTCAGGAGGGCGTAGTCAGATACTGGACGAGACTCGGCTTGGGCGGGTGGAAGCTCGACGTTTGCGAGCAGTTGTCCGACGGGTTTATAGAGCATTGCGCGACGGCTGTCAAAAAAGAGAATGCGGACGCGGTAGTTTACGGCGAAGTGTTCGTCGATGCGTCGAATATGATAGTATACGGACAGCGCCGTTGCTTTGTGGGCGGCGGCAAGCTGGACAGCGTGACCAATTATCCGTTTAAGGAAGATATACTCAATTTTGTGCGGTGCGGCGACAGCAGTCGGCTCGACAATACCGTCGCGTTTGTCGTCAATAATTATCCCAAGCACACGGTAGACTGCTTGATGAACGTACTCGGCAACCACGATACGGCGCGGCTCATGACTGTTCTCGGCGATAACGGCGAAGTTTCCGATAAAAAACAAAAAGCGAAAGCAAAAGTCAAAAACAGAGACGAAGCGGTCAAACTCGTCAAGCTCGCGTCCGCCTTGCAGTATACCTTGCCGGGCGTGCCGTGTTTGTATTACGGCGACGAGATCGGCATGGAAGGGTTTGAAGATCCGTTCAATAGGAAGTGCTATCCTTGGGGCGGAGAAGAGATCGATAAAGATCTGCTCAAATGGTATAAAAAGCTCGGCGCGGTGCGCGCAAGCGAGCGCGAAGTTTTCGCTCACGGCAGGTACCGCGGCGTGGATACCGAACACGGCGTAATGTTCTTTAAGCGCAAGCTCGAAAACGAAACTGTTTACGTAATCGTCAATAATTCGGGAAGCGAGTACGAACCCAAATTGCCCAAGGACGACTATACCGATCTTATGACGTATAAACCGTTCGTCGGCAAGGTCGCCGATAAACAGGCGGTCATATTCAAATCCACCAAACAGACCAAGTTTCCCGAAAAACCGAAAAAGAAAAGTTGATACGGCGCAAAATCGTTTGGAAAAAGCAAACTAACATGTTATAATGATTAAGCTTAAAAAAAGCAAAACTCCTTGCGATAAAAAGCAAGGAGAATAAGCACCCGTAGCTCGGCTGTCAGTATCATATGACGAGAATGGAACGGGGAAAGAAAAAGAACAAAAGTATATAAGCAAACGTCCTTGTGTAAAAGCAAGGACATAAGCACCCGTAGCTCAGCTGGATAGAGTATCAGATTCCGATTCTGAGGGTCGCAAGTTCGAATCTTGTCGGGTGTACCATCTTTGTAGGACGAAAATACTGTCCTACAACATAAAGCCCGAAAACGGA
>CAMSYM010000003.1 GCA_947066105.1 uncultured Clostridia bacterium | reverse complement strand
CGAATTATATGATATAATCAGTGATGAGGAAAAGAAAGAGTTGATTTCCACTTTGATCAAAGAAATTCAAATTTATCCCGAAGGGGAGAGCGAAATGCCCTTAAAATCAATGAAATTCAACTTTCCCGTGTACAAAGACGGGAAAGAAGTACGGGAAATCTTTTTGAATAACAGCACAAACGTCGAGACGTTAGTCGTTTTAACGAAAAGGAGATGATATAATGAAATTTTATACGAAACAGTGGTACGATCTTATGCAACGGCTCGATTATTGTTTGTGCATGAAATCGATAGCCGATGAAAAAGCGCGGACGGACGAGCAGATACGACGGCTGTATGACCGCGCTTTAAAAAAATACGTCGCCGACGCCGAGCGTGAGCATGATACGCCGCCCGAATTCGTAGAGATCGATCTCGAAGATATAGACCCCGACGAATTTGCGTTTTTCGATGAAAACACGGGCAAGCTCGAAAAACCGTCGTCTGCGGAAGAGATAAAAGCTCGGTTGAACGAAGAAATGCGGCTGGCGCGAGAGCAATTCGATTCTCGTCCGCCGTTCGATCGCAGTGAAAGCGTCGCCGAGTTTAAGGAGATGTACGAAAACCGCATAAAATACGAGCTAGAAAATTATCCCGATTGGGTAAGCGAAAGCGTGGACGCGCGGCTCGCCGCGTTGGGATATTTGCCGGCAAGCGTTTATGAAAAGCTTAAAGCCGAAAGCAAAGTCAACAAACGCGAGTTTGAAAAGATAAACCGTGCGGCGCACAAAGCGTTGGCGGCGGAAAGTGAAAAACTGCCGCAACGCATAGTTGACGGATTCGGATTCCACGATGCCGAGCTTTTGGAATACTCGGAGCGGGGCGGCGACGTCGTTATCGTGTTGCGCGGATGTTTTGCGTGTTTCGACGGCGAAACGCCGTTTATCCGCGTAACTTTCCGCAATGCGGAAACGATAGAAAAGGATGTCGATGCGTTTTCGGACAATGACGACGGGTATTTTTGCGCATGGTTATACGACGAGCTGTATTCAGTCGACGGCGGGATCGAAGCGCATATGCTGTTTGCGAGCGATACGACCGAGAGCGGTCTTGCGTACTTGACGTTGCGTTGCGCCGATATCGACATCGAAAAAAACGCGGAGTACGACGGATAACGCGCGTCGATACGCGCATACGATAAAACGCCGTTACAAGCATGCGTAGCGGCATTTTTATGTATCTTGGTACGGTGCGTTTACAGTTTTTGCGCTTTTTCGCGTATTTCGGTTGCGCGGCGTTTAAACGCTTGTACCGATTCGAACGCGCGGTTTTTGCCCGAAAGCAAACGCTCGGCTTGGTCGATCAGTTTATCGCATTCGACGATACATTCGACCTTCATGCCGAGATCGAAATACATTTGCGCCAAGGCTTCGGGCATGCCCATGTCGATGTTGGGATTGCCGAAGTCGGTCGCTTTTATCACTTTGTTTATCTCGGTCAACTCGGTTTGCGCGAGCGCAATGCATTGTTCCGGATCTTTATATATCCGGGACAGCATGCTTATATAATTGACCGTGCATGCGACCATATCGCCGATGAACATGGAATGCCAATCGCGTTCGTAGTGTATCTTATAGTGGCGCATGGCGGTAAGTATGTGGTCAAACGCCTTTTTGGGTTTGCGTTTGCATTTGTAGTAGGTGGCGTAAGCGATGTTCATGAACGCAAAACGCGCGGGATCGGTCACGCGCAGGCAATCGCCGCCTATCTTCATCGCTTTATCGAGAGTTTTCTTTTGGTTGACGAGATCTCCGCACGAATTGTAAATATTGCTCTTTGCGACGTAAAAATGCGTATAGTCGCGAAGCGGGATCTCGTTGACCGCGTAAAGCTCGTCGCACAACGCGGTGCATTCTTTCATCAATTCGAGCGAGCGGTCGAACTTGTGACAAAGCTGTAAGTGCGTGGCGTACATAGTGAGCATTTCGGCGTAGTGGCGTTGAACGGGGTAAGACAATGCGCGCACGTCGGTCTTGTCGAAATAGTTTTTACAGGCTTCGAAGTGTCCGCCCGCTTCGTAAAAATAATTGAGTAAAAAGCAGTCGTGCGCGTATACCGAATACATTATGCCCGCTTGCACGGGATGTTGCTCGCAAATATCGGTCGACTCGACGTGATCGGAAAGCGATTTAAGCAAGGCGCGTTCGTTCTCGGCGATCGAAGTCGGTTTGGTCCAGTCTTGCTTGAACGGCAACGACAGCATGTTTTCGGCGAGCTTTTGTTTGTCGTCGTCCGACAGCCTTTCGCTCGACAGCAACGCGCCCGCAAACTTGAACAGCGCGAACCGTTTGCCGCAAAGCTCGTCTACGGGTATGTCGGAGTTTACAAGGGCGGACAGCTTGACGTGTATCTCGTCTATAAGGTTTTGCGTAAACGGCGCGTCGTCCGAAAGTATCAACTGTTTTATCCTGTCGTGTATTATTCCGAACGATACGGGCGACGTTTCGTCGTGCAAGCGGATGAAAATGCGCAAAAATCCGTTGCTTGCGAGCAGACTTTCCGAAAAGTCGATGTCGAAAGCTTCTTTAAGATCGCTTGCCGTGAGTACGTAATCTGACAGCGCGAACACCGCGAGCAATTTTTTATAACGTAAAAACGTTTCGTGGTTGAGCTCCGTTTTCATGTAGTTGTAGTAAAAATCGAGCGCGTTTTCGAGCGACGACAGCACGCGCCAATCCACGTTTTTCGGCTCGGTCCGATCGAGATAAATGCTGCTGATCTTCATCAGTATGGAAAACGACAGGATGTTTTTTGGCGTGATCGACGTAAATATCTCGCGAACGTTGACGCCGTTGTCGCCGTGCGGGAATTGCGATATTATATTGTCGTTGAAATAATCGTACAAAAATTTGAGATAATCGTAGTTTTGCGAATCGAAAATTATACGCTCGCCGTCGAATCTCTTTACAAACCCGTATGCGGAATTGCGCCGTCCGTCGCATGAGTCGAACAGTCGACACGTGAACATGACGTAAACCCCGTCGCAAAACTCGGCTTTTTCGAAAAAGTCTGTCACCGTCATTTTTCCGCCCGTACCCATATCGTCGATACCGTCGATGACTACGAGCAGTTTTTTGTCGGCGTAATATTTGGTTTTGAATTCCGTCAAAAACCGCGAAAACGATCTGACGGGATCGGAATTTATAATATCGACGGGCATTATGTCCACACTGCGCATATTGCCGTTTTCGTCGCGGCGCAACAGATCGGAAAAATCCCATAAAAAGTTTTCGGGCGACGCGTAATTTTTGTCGCGGCTGACGTACAGCGCCTTTACGGTAGCGGTTGTGGCGAACTCGGCGTCGTTTTCGAGCGCGCGAACGAACGTGGTCTTGCCCATGCCGCGTTCCGTTTGAAGCACGAATGTGTCTTTGGGCTTGCGGTTCAAAACGTCGGTAACTTTTTCGCGCAATATGCTGAAAGGGTAGTACGGCTCGTCGGTAAGCACCGAGATTTTCGGGTCGACGAGACGGTTGTTGATCCATTTGTCGAGTTCGATATTGTCGATTATGTAATACTGATTGCCCGTGCCGAGTTCTCCGTCGGGATCGATGTCGCCCAACAAACGTTTTACGTACGCCGCTTGGTCCGATCTTTTTACGCGCGTGTTGCCGCAATAGTAGACCGCAAAGTCTTTTTTATTGCGCGCGTTAGTTTTGTACAGCTCGAAAAAAGCGGCGATCTCGCCGTAGAGATAGCGCGACTTTTTTTTGTCCAAACAGCCGCGGGCGTCTTGCGGGCAAAAATCGTTGACCACGAAAAGAAACAGCGCCGAATTGGGTATCACCTGCGTAGCGTGCTTGTCGAACGTGCGCTCGTCGGTGTTAGGACCGCTGTAAGCTTCGGGTACGGGATAGTTGTTTATCTTGGCGCGGATGCGCTCGGCTTCGAGCGCGGTGCCGCCTTTATCGTAAGTGCCGTGATAAGCGATGAACACCGAATTTCTGTAATGCGCCGACTTCCTTTGCATGCGTTTGTCCTCTGTCGATATGTTTACGTTATTGTAACACCTTTTGCGCGCGTTGTCAACCCCGTGCCGAAATATGGGCATGCGTCGCGACGGTTGACATTTTTACGGCATTGGGTTAAAATATATATATTCGGTGGAGATCTCCGCGGAAAACTCGATCATAAAGGCGTTATAATCATGAAGGCTGTATTATTCGATCTCGACGGCACATTGCTCGCAATGGATCAAGACGTGTTTACGAAGGCGTATTTCGGCGCGCTTTCCAAAAAGCTCGCGCATGCGTACGATCCCGAAAAATTGATAAAGACCGTTTGGCGCGGCACCGTCGCCATGCTGCAAAACGACGGCGCAAGCACCAACGAACAGGTTTTTTGGCGGACGTTTGCGAGCGTGTTCGGCGAGCGCGCATACGACGATATACCGATGTTCGACGAGTTTTATACGAGCGATTTCGAGAATTTAAAAAGCCTTTGCGGGCATAGCGAGCGCGCGGCGCAAACGGTAAAAGCATTAAAGCGCGACGGGTATAAACTGGTCCTTGCGTCCAATCCCGTGTTTCCCGCGGTCGCGCAACGTGCGCGCATGCGGTGGGCGGGCGTCGATCCCGACGATTTCGATCATATCACGTCGTACGAGAATTCGCATTTTTGCAAGCCGCAAGCGGGGTATTATGCGGAAATTCTGCGCACGATAGACTGCGCCGCCGAGGATTGCATAATGGTAGGGAACGACGTCGACGACGACATGCCCGCGCGCGCCGTCGGTATGAACGTGTTTTTACTTACTAACGAATATTTGATAAACAAGACCGATAAGAGCTTGGAAGAATTCCCGCACGGCGGGTTCGACGAGCTGATAAAAGAGCTTAATAATAAGTAGGAGTTCGTAATGCTCAATGCTCGACCGCTATGCGGTGAGAATAAATTCGGAATTAGGAATTCGGAATTCGGAATTATTGTTGATTAATTATTATGCGGCTACGCCTAGATCTCTCCACTACACTCGCTTTGCTCGTTTCGGTCGAGATGATGGGGAGAGTGGAAAAGCTATGCTTGTCCTATGAATTACTTGTCATTCTGAGCGTAGCGAAGAATCTTATCATTATTAATAATAATGTTGAGATCCTTCACTGCGCTTCGCTTGTTCAGGATGACAATTATTGTAATACGTATAGAAAAGCAAACAACAAACACCCCCATCATTTCGAGCGGAGCGAAGCGCAGTCGAGAAATCAAGGCGATCTGCCGCATGGTGAACGAGCAATGCGGAATTAGGAATTAGGGTCGAGATTATTAATGCGGCTAACGCCCGGATCTCTCCGCTACGTGCGCAAGCGCACTTCGGTCGAGATGACAGTGAGAATTCGGAATTAGGAATGTGGAATTCGGAATTGAATGACCGCTACGCGGTGATTGAGAATGATATCGCGTATTACTTGTCATTCTGAACGTTTTTTGCCCACCGAAGGATCTCAACCGTTCATACTCTCTTTTGTCCTACGTAGCAAGGCGTAGCCTTATTTCGAGCGTAGCGAGAAATCTCATCCTTACTGTCTGTCGAAGGATATCGACATTTTATGTATTTGCCGCGGCTTGCGGTATATCGTGCAAACGGTTGTAATTTGAGCCGAAATGTGCTATACTTATTATCGGAAAGGTGAAAAGTATGGAAAATAAAGCAGTTTACGATACCGAAGATACCCAAATAATGCAGCCTGTAAAGGCGTACAAAATGATCGCTTTCCGCGGAAAAGTTGTATTTCCGGGGCAAGCCGTTCATTTCGATCTGGTGCGCGACAAGTCGTACACCGCGATCAGTCAAGCCGTGGAGTCGGGCGAGAGCGTGTTCTTGGTCGCGCAAAAGCGGGCGAGCATGGTTAATCCCGCGCCGCAGGACATCTACCGCGTGGGCGTTTTGGCTACCATAAAACAAGTACAGCGCTTGCCGGGCGACGCGATGCGCGTCGTGTTCATTGCGGGACGACGCATGCAGATAGAAAGCTATGTGTCGCTCAACCCGTACTTTGAGGTCACGCTCAAAGATTATGACTACGAAACGGACGACCCGATGTATTTCGAAGCGGTAAAGCGTAGACTGGACGAGCAGTTCAAGGAATACCGCCGCATAGATACTCGCATGCCCGGCGATGTTTTGAGCTCGTTGTCCGTCGACGACGGCGAGCGGTTTGTGTCGACTATCGCGGGCTATATATTTCAGTCGGACGCCGATAAGCAGAATATTTTGCAGACTAAAAAGCTGTCCGAACAGTACGAGCTTATTTTGGCGGCGCTTGCCAAAGAAACGGAGATACGCGCCATCGAAAAGCGCATAACCGCAAAGGTGCGGCAAAACATAGACAAGAACCAAAAGGAATACTACGTTCGCGAGCAGATACGCGCGCTAAAAGACGAGCTCGGTGAGGACACCGGCGAAATAGAAGAGTTTCGCGAGCGGTTGGAAAGCATAAAGGAAAGCATGCCCGAAGCGGGCTACGAAAAAGCCAAAAAAGAGATCTCCCGTTTGGAGAAGATGAGCTCGTCGAGTCCCGAAGCGAGCGTGGCGCGGTCGTATATAGAGTTGTTGCTCGAAATGCCGTGGAGCAGATCGACGGAGGACAATATTTCGCTCGACCGTGCGCGCAAGGTGCTTGCCGAGGACCATTACGGCTTGGAAAAGGTCAAGGACCGCATACTCGAATATTTGGCGGTGTATAAGCTCACGCGCAATCTCAAATCGCCGGTGCTGTGTTTTGTCGGACCTCCCGGCGTAGGCAAAACGTCCATCGTGCGCTCGATAGCGCGAGCGGTCAATAAGGAACTCGTCACCATGTCGTTGGGCGGCATTCACGACGAGGCGGAGATACGCGGACACCGCAGGACGTATGTCGCCGCTATGCCGGGGCGCATTATAAGCGGGATACGTCAAGCCAAGGTCAATAATCCTGTGTTCTTGCTCGACGAGATAGATAAAATGACCGCAGATATACACGGCGATCCCGCGTCGGCGCTTTTGGAAGTACTCGATCCCAATCAGAACTACAACTTTAAAGACAATTATTTGGATATGCCGTTCGATCTGAGTAAGGTCATGTTCGTTACGACGGCAAACTCGCTCGACCCGCTCCCGCCCGCGCTTTTGGACAGGCTAGAAGTCATAGAGCTTTCGGGCTATACCTACGAGGAAAAATTGCAGATAGCAAAGCGCTATCTCAAACCCAAGGCGATAGAAGCGAACGGTTTGGACGGGATAAAGATCGATATGAGCGATCCCGTGATAATGCATGTGATCTCGTCGTACACTCGCGAGAGCGGCGTACGCAATCTCGAACGCGAGATATCCACCGTCATGCGCAAGATCGCTTTGCGCGTCGTCGAGCAAAAAGACAGACCGACGACGTTCAAGGTGGGCAAAAAGGACGTAGCGGAATTTCTCGGTCCTGTCAAATATACCGAAAAACCCGCGGTCGCCGACGACGAAGTCGGCGCGGCGACGGGGCTTGCTTGGACGAGCGTCGGCGGCGTTACGTTGCTTATAGAAGCGGCTATAATTTCGGGCGGCAAGGGCGATATCAAACTGACGGGAAGCTTGGGCGACGTCATGAAGGAATCGTGCTTGGCGTCGTTGTCGCTCGTGCGTTCGCGCGCGGCGGGATACGGTATACCAGACAGCGCGTTCACCGAAAACGACGTGCATTTGCATTTCCCCGAAGGCGCGACGCCCAAGGACGGACCGAGCGCGGGCATAACCATAACCACGGCGTTGATGTCCGCATTTTCCAAAAAGAAGGTCGCGCACGACGTAGCCATGACGGGCGAAGTAACGTTGCGCGGAAAAGTGCTGGCGATAGGCGGGCTTAAAGAAAAGTCGCTCGCGGCGTTCCGCGCGGGATATAAGCGGCTTATCATTCCGCGCGATAACGAGAAGGATCTCGTCGACGTTCCCGAAGAAGTGAAAAAAGGCATGGAAATAATTCCCGTCGAAACGATCGATAAGGTGTTTTCGGTCGCGCTCGTATGAAAATAAGATCGGCAAAATTCGTTAAAAGCTGCGTCGACCCGACGGCGGCGGGCGAGTACGCGCCGCAGATATGCGTTGCGGGCAGGTCTAATTGCGGCAAGTCCACATTGCTGAATATGTTGATGGGCGCGCGGCTTTGCAAAACGTCGCAAACGCCGGGACGCACTCGGTTGATAAACGTTTTTCAAGTGACGGCGGACGCTCCGTTTTATCTCGTCGATCTGCCCGGATACGGTTATCACAAAGCGCAAAAAAGCCAAGCGGACGAATGGAGCGACCGCACCGACAAATATTTCAAGTGCGGCAACGATATCGCGCAGGTCTTGTGTTTGATGGACATCCGCCGCGATCCGTCCGAGCTCGATAAAGTGCTTATCAATTATTTGCGCGATCTCGGTTTGCCGTTCACCGTCGTTTTGACCAAATCGGACAAGCTCGGTAAGGCGCAGACGGGTAACGCCGTGTTGCGGATAGCCGCCGCGCTCGGACTTGCGCGCGATAACCTTATAGTCACGAGCGGCATGAACGGGTCGGGTAAGGACGCGTTGCTTGCGCGGTTGGAAAGCGTTCTTACCGTCGCGGAGTAGTTTAAAACATTTTTCGAATACATAAGCGTAAAAAACGGTAAAGGCATTTTACCGTTTTATTATGCACATTTCGGATGCACGCCGCATATATATTGTTTAGCGAAATTTTACGGAGGCGGCGGTATGGCGGTTAAAGCGGGGTGCGGCGGCAATTTCGAGGACGGCTTATGCTGTCGTATGGTAATAGAGACCAAGCGTGTGTTCGACGGTTGCGCGTTCACCGACGAAAACGTCACTTTGGCGTTGACGACCGACAGACAGATACCGCAACAGGCGACGTTTGTGGCGGCGCGCGCGGTCGGAAGCGAGCTGGAAAGCTATTCGGTTACGCGCGGCGCGGACGGGTGCAGCAGGATATGCGGCGAAATAGTGACGCGGTTCGCCGTTACGTATTCCGATAACGGGGCGCTTACCACCGTTGCGGCGTACTACCGCGAGCATAAGGATTTTTTGTTGCGCTTGCCCGATAACAACGCGCTTGTGCCGTACTCGATAGAGATCAAAACGTACAATGCGGTCGCGAGCGGCGCGATAGTAGGCGGTAATTCGGTGACCGTAACAGGGTGTGTTTTGCAGTTGATAAAGGCGGTCGCGCCCGTCGACATACTCGTGCCGACGTACGGATATTGCAAGTATCCGCCGTGTACCGGGTGCGGCGTGTGTTCGGGGATCCGCTCGCGCATATTCCCGTCGTTTGCGGGCGACGAATAAACGGACGGAATAATGTCGTGCTCGCGGTCGCAACGCGGTTGACTTTTCGCGCTCGAAATGTTATAATGCGCGTATGAATATCTACGCTGTTTCCGACCTGCATTTATCTATAAACAACCCCAAGCCGATGGATATTTTCGGCGCGGTGTGGGATAACTATCTCGACGATATAGAACGATCGCTCGACTGCGTGGGAAACGACGATCTCGTACTGCTCGCGGGCGATCTCAGCTGGGCTATGACGCTTGACGGCGCGGTCGCCGATCTCGAATACATAGGCAAGTATAACGGTAAAAAGGTGATAACGCGCGGCAATCACGACTATTGGTGGAAGAGCATTTCCGCAGTGCGCGCCGCCTTGCCGCCCGATGTGTACGCCATACAAAACGACTGCATGCGGTTTGACGATGTCATAGTTTGCGGCAGCCGCGGGTGGAGCGTCGACGACAGATCGGACGACGGAAAAAAACTGTACGCGCGCGAGCTTATCCGCATAGAAATGTCGCTCGCCGCAATGCAAAAGATCCGAACGGATAAAGATAAAGTCGTATTCATGTTGCACTATCCGCCGTTCAACGTGAGGTTCGAAAACACGCCCGTTACCGATCTTTTTGAAAAATACGGCGTAAATGCGGTAGTTTACGGACATTTGCACGGCAAAAATTGTTACGCCAAAAAATTCCTGTTAAAAAACGGCGTCAAGTATTACCTGACTTCGTGTGATCAAGTGGGCAATGCCGCAGTCAAAGTGGATTTGTAACGATACTGCGACGCGTATGCCCGATCAAGTTTCGATATACGCGCGATAATACATATTTACGCCATGATTCGCGACCGAATTACGTTATTCGATAGCGAAATCGAGCGCATTATGGCGACTTATTACTTATACGGAACAAAACAAAGCAAAAAATAGCGGGAAAAGGGTCAAAAAGGGTTGACAGTGGTCACTCTGTGTGATAAAATAAATCTATCAAGACAAACTTTGTCAAGGATGGATTTTATCGGTGTTCTTTTGCGGGCAATATCATCATCAGTTGGACGATAAGGGACGGTTGCGAATACCGCCCGCTTTTCGCAAACTGCTCGGAGATAATCCCGTCATTTTCCGTGACGAGAAGTGCTTGCAGATATACACTGCGGAAGACTTTGAAACGCGCATAAAAAGCCGATTCGATACAGCCGACGTTTTCGACGAGAAAATGAATAAGCGCAAGCGCAAGATATTCCCGTCCGTTCAGCCTGTTGCCGAAGATAAGCAGGGCAGGGTTTCGGTCAATCCGTCGTTTCTCAAAGATTGTCAAATGAAAAAGGACGTCATTTCGATAGGCGTTCTCGATCACGTCGAGATATGGGACGAAAAGCTGTACGACGCGTACATCAACGACCGCGAACTCGTCGACGAAGACGGCGATGCAAAGTCGGATAACGCGGACAAGCCCAAGGTCGACGCGGAAGAAAAAGAGAGCGATCGGTAAAATGTATCACGTTCCCATAATGCGCGACAACGTCGTCAAGGCGCTCGAAGTCAAGCCGAACGGCGTTTATTTGGACGCGACGCTCGGCGGAGGCGGACACACGCAGGCGATACTCGATCGCGGCGGACGCGTGCTTGCGATCGACCGCGACGATGACGCGATAGAATATTGCAAAGCCCGCGTAACGGGCGACATCACGTACATTAAAGGTCAATACGAGAATGCAACGCAATTGCTTGCGGAACGCGGTATCACGGCGCTCGACGGCGCGGTAATGGATCTCGGCGTTTCCAGTCATCAATTGGACGCGCCCGAACGCGGGTTTTCGTACATGCACGACGGCGCGCTCGACATGCGCATGGACGTTACTCAAAAATTTACGGCGTACGACGTAGTCAACGGGTATAAGGAAGAAATGCTCGTGGATATAATGCGTCGATACGGCGAGGAAAGCTTTGCTCCGCGCATAGCGCGCGCGATAGTCAAACGCAGGGAGATAAAGCCCGTCGAAAGCACGGGCGAGCTTGCCGAGATCATCCGTGCGTCCGTGCCGTACAGAAAGAGCGGACATCCCGCCAAAAAGACGTTCCAAGCTATCCGCATAGAAGTCAACGGCGAGCTAAAAGGGCTGTACGACGCGATCTGCGGCATTTTCGGTATGATAGTGCGCGGCGGGCGATTGTGCGTGATCACTTTTCACTCGCTCGAAGACAGGATAGTCAAAGCCGTGTTCAACGAATTCGCTACGGACTGTATATGTCCGAAGCGTCTGCCCGTGTGCGCGTGCGATCACCGCGCGATAGGCAAAACGCTCGGCAAACAAAAGCCGTCGAGCGAAGAACTTTCGATAAACCCGCGCAGTAGCAGCGCGACGCTCCGCATATCGGAAAAACTGTAAGGAGACGGACAAACAATATGATCTCAACCAAACGTCAAATAAGAAAAGACGACGACCGCTACGGCGGCTTCGGCATGGACGGCATAGGCGCGCCGTTGGTTTCCGAATACGAGCGTATAGACAACGCGTCGGTCGCGTCGAGATACGGCGCGGGTACGAGCTTGCTCATGTCCGATACCGATATCGATATCAAAAACGAGTCCTATGCGCAAAGCGCGCAGACCGAGCGCATGTATACCACTCTCGAAAGCGCGGGAGCAAAAACGGAGATGCCCGCGGATATCCCGCCGCGTCCCAAAAAGAAAGAGACTCCGCACTCGCGCGAGGACGTTTTGCCTACGCTCAAAACACGGTCTTACGCGACCGAGCAGGCGGAAGTAAAGGAAGAAACGGTCGCCGCGCCCGCAAAACGCGCGCGCAAGGGTTTGGACGCGCGCGCCAAGATATTGCTTTGCGTGTACGTTGCTGTCGCGCTCGTGCTTGCGATAGCCGTCATAGCGACAGGCGTTTCGATCTCGCGCGCGGCTGTTGCGTCCGACGATCTTACGCTTCAAATATCGCAAAAGCAAACGCTTATAGCCGAACAGGAAACGACGCTTGCCGCGCTCCGCGACGCGGATAATATTCGCGACAAAGCGACGGCAAACGGAATGGTCCAAGCGGGCGACTCGGTGTACGACGCTCCCGCCGTCGGCGACGTAGGGTATCCCGACGCCGAACCGCATACCAACGCGTTCGATAAATTTTTGGACTGGCTGTCAAAAGTTATAGGTTGATATTTTTATAAATACGTTATGATCAAAGCGGCTCGATCGATGTCAAGTCGCTTTTTGCTTGTCCGTTTTTTGTGCGCATCATAACCTAAATCGCCAAACGTCGGCATATAATACGGGATGAGAGGTGACTTATGAAAGCATGCGCATCGCTTATGCGGAAAAGGATACTGGTCGCGTTTATCATGCTCGCGGTCGTGTTTTTCGCGCTGTTCGGCAGGCTGTTCTTTTTGCAGGTGATAGACGGCGGCTGGTTGCGCGCCAAGGCGTCGGAACAGTGGTATCGCGATCTGCCGCTCAAAGCGCCGCGCGGCAAGATACTCGACCGCAACGGCGACGTGCTTGCCGATAATCGCGACGTGTTTACGCTGTATGCGCGTCCCAATGCCGTTACGGACAAGGAGAGCGCGGCGCAAACGCTTGCGACCGAACTCGGCATGAGCGAACAGACCGTACTCGACAAGCTAAACGCGACTGTCGGCGAAGTTACGATCAAGCGCAAGATCGACGCCGACACGGCGTTCGCTTTGCGCGAGAAGGATATAAAAGGCTTGTACTATACGCTCGATACCGAACGCAATTACCCGTACGGCAGTGCGCTGTCGCAAATTCTCGGATTTACCAATATAGACAATGTCGGTCAATCGGGTCTTGAAAGCTATTACGATAAGTATTTGACGGGCGTGGACGGGTTTGCTTATACATCAACGGATATGGCGGGACGCGAGATCGAAGGAGCGACGCGCTATTTGCCGAGCATACCAGGTTGCGACGTTACGCTGTCGATCGACGCGAATATCCAAAGTTTTGCCGAAAGCGCGGTCACGGCGGCGGCTGCCGAGTTCAAGTCGAAATCTGCGTCTATGATAGTCATGGACGTAAACACGGGCGGGATACTTGCGATGGCGAAAAATCCGTCGTTCGATCTCAACGATCCGCCGCGCAACGATCTTGATCTGTTGAACGAGCTGTCGCGCAATACGCTTATAGTCGACATGTACGAGCCGGGTTCAACGTTCAAGATATTCACCACGGCGGCGGCTATCGAAGCGGGCGTGGTCGGCGATAACGACACGTTTTTTTGCGCAGGCTCGCGCACCGTCGACGGTCAGCGCATACGCTGTTGGCGTTCGATCGGTCACGGCAGTCAGCACCTTGCCGAGGGCGTTAAAAATTCGTGCAACTGCGTGTTCATGGATCTTGCGTTGCGTCTGGGTACGGAACGGTTCTATTCCGCGCTCGACAACTTCGGTCTCGGACAAAAGACGGGCGTGGATTTTGCGGGCGAAAGCAGCGGCATGCTTATGAAGCGCGAAAACGTCAAGACCGTCGATCTTGCGCGTATCGGATTCGGTCAGGCGGTCGCAGTCACGCCGATACAGCTAATAACGGGGGTATGCTCGGTCGTTAACGGCGGCACGCTGTACAAGCCGTACTTGGTTTCGAGCGTCGATTCGTGCGACGGGAAAAACGTCGCTACGCGTTTGCCCGAACCCGTCGGGACTACGGTCAGTCCGCAAACGTCGCAAAAAATGCGCGAATATTTGCGCGGCGTCGTGGAAAGCGGCGGCGGCAGTAAAGCGGGTGTCGCGGGCTATGCGATAGGCGGAAAGACGGGTACGGCGCAAAAGTATTCGGGCGGAACGATAGCTCAGGGCAAATACATTTCGTCGTTTATCGGGTTCGCTCCCGCAGACGATCCCCAATACGCCGTTCTCATGATAGTAGACGAGCCGCAGGGCTATATGTATTACGGAAGCCTTGTCGCCGCGCCGTATGCCGGCGAAGTGTTCGAAAAGATATTCGACTATACCGCGCTTCCGCCGTCGCTCGTAGACGTCCGATACACTACGATGCCCGACGTTATAGGTAAGCCCGTAAAAGACGCTGTCGCATTGCTCGAAGGAATGGGTTTGCATGTCGAGCTTGTCGGCGACGGCGCAAACGTGGTCGGACAAACGCCCGTACCCGACACCGAGATCCCCGTAAACGACAGCGTGCTGGTGAGAGCGGAGCAATAAATTCGGAATTCGGAATTCGGAATTAATGACCGCTACGAGGTGAGAGAGTAATGTGCGGCTACGCCTAGATCTCTCCGCTACACTCGCATACGCTCGTTTCGGTCGAGATGATGGGAAGAGTGGTTTGTCTACTCTCACTTGCTTGGTCGAGATGATGGGGGGAGATATACGAAAAGCTATGCTCTTTTTGTCATCCTGAGCGAAGCGAAGGATCTCAACCTTATAAAATGAATAAAAATAAGCACTACGCTTGTTCGGAACACACTATAACGCGGATAAAAATAAAACGGCTGGACAGCAAACATAAAAAAACGTCGTATAGCCTTCGGCTTGTCGAATAATGATAAGGTTTGCAAAAGCGCACGCGCGCACGATAATAGCGGGTACAATATACGTAGACTAATAGCACGGAGGACGGTATGCGCCTTAACGAACTGGGACTAAACGTAAATAGCGAAGACGACGTCGAAATAACGGGTTTGGCGATAGACAGCGCCAAGGTCAAAAAGGGCGACTTGTTTTTTTGCTTGGTCGGCAGGGAAAACGACGGTCACACGTTTGCGGCGGACGCCGTTGCGCGCGGTGCGGCGGCTATCGTAGTCGAACGCAGGCTGGCGCTCGACGTTATTCAGATAGAAACGGAAAACACGCGCAGGGCGCTTGCGCTGTGTTCGTCGGCGTTTTTCGGATACCCGTCGAAGCGGCTCAAAATGATAGGCATCACCGGTACTAACGGGAAAACGACCACTACGTATATAGTAAAAAGCATAATCGAATGCGCGGGGCATTCGTGCGGGCTTATAGGCACCAATGCCGTAGAATACAACGGAGTCAAGACGGAAGCGCGGCTCACTACGCCCGATCCCATAGAGCTTCACGCCGTTTTGCGCGACATGGCGGATGCGGGCGTGGAGTACGTGGTGATGGAAGTATCGGCGCACGCGCTCGCGCTCGACAAGGTTGCCGGCATAATGTACGAGGTCGCGGCGTTCACCAATTTTTCGCGCGATCATTTGGATTTTTTCGGCGATATGCAGTCTTACGCCAAAGCCAAGCAAAGCTTTTTCACGCCCGATCACGCAAGGTCCGCAGTAGTCAACGTCGACGATTCGCTCGGCGCGCAGTTATGTAAAACGACGGCGCTACCTACCGTAACTTACGGTGTGAACGATCCGTGCGACGTGTTCGGAATAGATCCCGTCATGAGCGCGTACGGGCTGGAATACGTTATCAACATGTTCGACAGCGTAGGCGCGGTCAAGTTCAATCTTACCGGCAGGTTCAACATGTACAACACATTGTGCGCGGCGGCTATCGCGTCGTCGCTCGGCTTTTCGCTCGGCAACGTTACGGTGGGCATTCGCAACGTCAAAAAGATCGACGGCAGATTCAATATCATAAACACGTCCAAATGCAGCGTCATAATCGATTTCGCGCATACCGACGACGGCATAGCAAATATATTGCGCGCCGTGCGGGAATTCGCGCCGGCGCGCGTTATCACGGTGTTCGGTTGCGGCGGCAATCGCGATACCAGCAAGCGCGCGGTCATGGGCAAGATAGTATCGCAAATGAGCGACTGGTGTTTCGTCACGAGCGACAATCCGCGGTTCGAGCCGCCTATGGATATAATCAACCAAATAGTGGCGGGAATAAAGGAAATAGGCGGAACAAACTATACGCCGATAGTCGACAGAAAGGACGCCATCAAGGCGGCGATAGATCAAGCCGAAAAGGACGATATAGTGCTTATCGCCGGCAAGGGCGCGGAACGCTACAACGACGTCATGGGCAGAAAACAGCCGTATAACGACGAGCAATACGTATTGGAGATAGCGGGGGAATTCGGATTTTGATATCTGTTATTTGCGGATTTTTGACCGCGTTCGCGGTGGGGATGCTGTTATTGCCCATCAATATTCGGCTCGTAAAACGCCTTAAAGCGGGACAACCCATACTGTCGTATGTGGACAACCACAAGCAAAAACAGGGTACTCCGACTATGGGCGGAGTATCGATAGTGCTTGCGCTGTTGACCGCGCTCATATACACGCGTCACGGCGATAAAACGTCGTACATCATAATCACGGTCACGGTCGGATATGCGCTTATCGGGTTTATCGACGATTTTATCAAGGTAAAATACAAAAACAATAAAGGACTTTCCGCCGCGCAAAAAATAATATTTCAGGTCTTGCTCGCAACGATAGTGTCGGTCTACGCTTATTACGCGCAAAACGTCGGGTCGGTCGTTTACGCGCCGTTCGCGCCAAAGCCGATAGAGCTAGGCAGAGCCGCGCCCGTATACTATATTTTCATTTTTCTCGCATTCACCAATTCGGTGAACCTGACCGACGGGTTGGACGGACTTGCGGCGTCGGTCACTACTACAAACTCGTTGTTTTGCGCCGCCATGCTCGGCGTAGCGTTCTTTTCGGGCGTGCTTGTAGGCGACGGCGCGCTTAATATGATAATTCTCTGCGCCGCGCTCGGCGGAAGTCTTTGCGCGTTCTTGTGTTATAACACGCACCCGGCAAAAATTTTCATGGGCGATACGGGCAGTCTTGCGCTCGGCGGGTTTTTGGCGTGCGTTGCCGTACTCGGCAAAATGTCGCTCAGCATGTTGCTCGTCGGCGTTATGTATATTGCCACCAGTCTGTCCGTCATTATTCAAGTCGCGGTGTTCAAGCTCACAAAAAAACGCGTATTCTTAATGGCGCCGTTACACCACCATTTCGAGCGGAAAGGCGTGTTCGAAGGCAAGATAGCGGTGGTGTACACGCTTATCACTTTTGTTTGCGGCGCGGTGACCGTCGCGCTCATGCTCGCGCTGTATTGACGCGGCGCACCGTGCAAAACGCGAACGGGCGTTTGCCTGGCGTGTTTGCGCTATCGCGCGACCGTCCGATCGTCGACTGATACCGTATCGACGGCTTTTGCGGTCGGACGCTCGTTTTCGCAACGTTGCGATCTTAAACTTTTAAAATATACGACGGTAAGAGTCGCTGTGACTATCGCCGCGACGAGATCGGCGACGGGCGCCGCCCACAGCACGCCGTCTATTCCTAAAAACATCGGCAGTACGCATACGAGCGGAACAAAGCAAACTATGTCGCGAACTGTGGACGCTATCACCGCGAATATCGGTTTTCCCGCCGCTTGGAAAAATATAGAAGTCATTTTCATTACGCACGTAAAAGTTACGAGCATGAGAAATATGCGAAACGTTTTTACGCCGAAATCCCAGTATGCGTCGGGATCGACGTTTTTCGGTTCGCCGAAAATGCCGACCACCGCTTTGGGCGCGCACTCGAAAACAAGCGTCGAAACAAGCCCGATCGCGAGCGTGCAGAACAGCATGTACAGGAACGTTTTTTTGACGCGGTCGGTATTGCCCGCGCCGATATTATAGCCGATTATCGGTTGACAGCCGAGAACTATGCCGACCACGATATTGATGACTATCGTAAATACCTTGCTCTCGACTGCTATTATCGCGATAGGTATATCCGCGCCGTAAACCGACGCCGCGCCGTATTTGGCAAGCATGGCGTTGCACGTAACGGCTATTACGTCTATCGTTATTTGCGCTATAAACGACGATATGCCCGGCTTTGCGGCTTTTGCGAATTCTTTGAGATCGGGTTTAAAGCTGTTCAACGTCAGTTTGAACGTTTTGGTCTTTCGCGCGAGATAAAACGCGCAAATGACAAACGACGCGGTCTGTCCTATAACGGTAGCCCACGCCGCGCCCGTCATGCCCCAATGCAGAACGAGAATAAACACCGCGTCGAGTACGATATTGATTATCGCGCCCGTCAGCATGGACGCCATAGCCCGGCGCGGACTGCCGTCGGCGCGCACGACCGAATTCATCATGTTCATCAACAAAAACGCGGGGAAAAAGGCGAGTATGATGTTCAGATATTGCACTGCGTAATCGATGCTGTTTTCCGACGCGCCGAAAAAAGTCAGTATCGGTCGACGCAACGGGAAAAACACGGCGATAAGCGCAAGACTGACCGCAAGCGTGAATAATATGCCGTTGCCGATCGCTTTGTGCGCGGACTGCGCGTCGTTTTTGCCTTGACGTATGCTCAAAAATGCGGCGCAACCGTCGCCGAACCACCAAGCGAAAGCCTGCGCGATTATAAATACCGGAAATACCGCGCCCGTGGCGGCATTGCCGAGCGTGCCGAGTTCGCTGTGTCCGATGAATATTTGGTCGACTATATTATACAGCGCGCTCACCAACAGCGAAAGCACGCACGGCACGGAAAATTTCAACATCAGTTTACCGATCTTCTCCGTGCCGAGAAAACCGTTGTCGTCGTTGCGTGTAGTTGCGATCGCGTTTTGCGTCGTATCCATAAAAAACTCCTTCGGAGTCTTTTTCGGAGAGAAAGCTACCTGAAAACTGCAAGCCGCACAAAAAATGCGCGGTTATTTTCGCGCGTATGTACGATATTAAGCCGATTATATCAAAAAAATTTTGACTTGTCAAAGCTTTTACGGGACGAATATTATCCTATTTCGAAATGCGCGACTGACGTTTTGCGGCTGTACGTATATGTGCGCAAGTCTAATTCGGCGGCTGAAATCATACAATACGGTATGGGAATTTTTAACGGCAAAAACTATTTTATCTACGGCGACGGCGTGTCCGGTCGCGCGGCGCGCCGCGCTATCAAGCGCAACGGCGGCAGAGCGCGCATATATTCGGACGAAAACGGATCGTTCGTTGCGCCGACGGACAAGCGTTACGACGGCGGCATAATCAGTCCGGGCGTGCGTCCGACGCACGAAGCGTACGCGTATTGCGCGGAAAACGGCATACGCGCGATGAGCGAAACGGAGATCGGGTTCGCGCTCGCGGGCGACCGCAAAACGGTAGGAGTTACGGGTACTAACGGCAAGACGACCGTCACGCGGCTTATCGCCGCCATGCTCGGCGGCGTTGCATGCGGGAATATAGGATATCCCGTGTCCGACGCGGCATGCAAAACCGACGGAAGACCGCTCGTTGTCGAGCTGTCCAGTTTTCAGTTGTATACAGCCGAGATCTCGCCGAGCGTAGCCGTCATCACAAATATAGCGTCCGATCATATCGATTGGCACGGGTCGGATAGCGAATACTGTCGTTGCAAATGCAACGTCGCAAGACGCATGACTGGCGGAACTCTCGTACTCGGCGAAGATATACGGTTGCGTTCGCTTGAAACGCTCGAAACGGGCGCGCGGATATTGCATTGCCGCACCGACGGGATATGCGACGGCGCGTATATCGCCGACGGATATTTCGTGTTTATGGGCGAGCGCGTTTGCGCCGTCGATTATTTACGGTTGCAGGGCGAGCATAACGTCAAAAACGCACTGTGCGCCATTGCGGCGGCTATGAGCTTGGGCGCGGACGCTTATGCCGTGCGCGGCGCGCTTTCCACCGTTGCGGCGGACGCGCACAGGATAGAATGCGTCGGCACGTACGGCGGCAAGCTGTGGATAGACGATTCCAAAGGCACTAACGTTTCCGCATGCCGTGCGGCGGTCGCGCAAACGGCGGGCGAGATATGCCTTATTGCGGGCGGTCGCGGTAAAGCGACCGATTTTTCGGAGCTGTTCGTCGCGCTCGACAAGCGCGTTACCGAAGTGATAGCGATGGGCGAAACCGCGCAAGAGATACGCGACAGCGCGGTAAGATACGCGCGCGGACTGAAAGTGACGGTCGTCGACGGGCTTGACGATGCGGTGAACGCGGCTAAACGGTCGGATGCTCATACCGTTTTGTTATCGCCGGCGTGCGCGTCGTTCGACGAGTTCGACGGATATGCGGCGCGCGGCGCGCGTTTTCAAGAGCTTGTTCGTGCGCTCGATCGCGGCGCGGAGCGTGAAAAATGCGGGCATTGAAACTCGGCACGAAAATAAAAGAAGCGGTCGGCGGCGTTAAAAACACCGTAGGCAAGTCCGATATCGCGATGACGGTCGTTGTCGGCGCGCTTGTTGCATTCGGCGTATTGATGGTGTATTCGGCAGGCGCGTACACGGCGGAGCGCATTTACGGCACTGCGTTTTATTACGTTTACAAGCAACTGACGGGCGCGGCGCTCGGCTTTGCGGCGATGTTTTTGTTTTCGCGTATAGATTATCACGTGCTGTACAAACTGCGGTACGTCATTCTCGTCGTGTCGGTGGTATTGCTCGCGATAGTTTTCATTCCGGGCGTGGGCATAACCAATTACGGCGCGCGGCGGTGGATAAATTTGCCGTTCTTCACAATACAGGCGAGCGAAATAAGCAAGTTCGGGTTTATAGTATTCGCATCGGCGTATATAGGCTCGCACACCGACAGGATAACCACGTTCAAGGGCATACTGCCCGTCGTGCTTGTCGGCGGCGTTATTTGCCTGTTGATAATACTCGAACCCAATATGTCGGTCACCATTTGCATGGCGTTGTTGATGATAGTCATGCTGTTTTTGGGCGGCGCGAAAATCAAACACTTGTTGATGATAATTTTGCCGCTCATAGCGGCGGCGGTGGTTTTGATACTCGTCGAGCCGTACAGGTTCGCGCGGTTGATGGCGTTTATCGATCCGTGGCAAAGCCCGCTCGAAGAAGGCTATCAATTGATACAGTCGTACTACGGTCTGGGCGCGGGCGGACTGTTCGGCGTGGGGCTGTTCAATTCACGGCAAAAGTTTTTGTTTTTGCCGTTTGCCGAAAGCGATTTCATATTCAGCGTAATAGGCGAGGAGTTCGGGCTTTTGGGTTGTGCGGTCGTTATGTGCGCGTATCTTTTTATCATACGTCGCGCATTGAAGATCGCGATGGGCGCGCCCGACAGGTTCGGGTCGTTGCTCTGTTCGGGCATTGCGGCGATAATAGCGATACAGGTCATGGTCAATATCGCCGTCGTTACGGGAAGTATCCCGCCGACGGGACTGCCGTTGCCGTTTATAAGCAGCGGAAGTTCTGGGCTTATAGTCTTTATGTCGAGTATAGGCGTACTTAACGGCGTTGCTCGGCGCAGTCATAAAAGCAGTGAATTGATGTTTTTGCGCACAAAAAGAACAGGCAACAGGAAAAAGGCGAAAGCCGGCGCGACGTAAAATGGAGAATTCGGAATTAGGAATGCGGAATTCGGAATTATGGTCGATCAAGAATGTGTAATGCGGAATTGATGACCGCTACGCGGTGAGAGAGTAATGTGCGGCTACGCCTAGATCTCTCCACTACACTCGCTGATGCTCGTTTCGGTCGAGATGATGGGGCGAGTGGCAGGGCTTATTCTTTTGTCCTACGAAGCAGCCGCAGGCTATCCTGAGCATTTTTTGCCCACCGAAGGATCTCAACCATATTTAAAAAGATGAGATTCTTCACTGCGCTACGCTTGTTCGGAAATGACAAAGTAAAAGATGGCGGTACACTACGCTTATTCAGAATAAGGCTACGCATTGCTACTGGGACAAAAAACAGCGGTGCGCTACGTTTGGAAACAAAACAGTGGTACACTATGCTTGTTTATGATAAGGCTACGCCTTCTACGTAGGGCAAAAACAGTAGAACGTTACGCTTATTCGCAAAAGTTTATGGTTACTACGTATCAAAAAAACAGGTAATGTACATCCGCGCATAGGATATAAGTCGCCGTTATAAAAGCTTGCATTTGTCGCGTTTAAGTGATATAATGTTCCCGTGAAATATTTCGGTCCGACATTTTCATACCTGAAAAAGAATTTTTGGTTGCCGACGGTAGCCATGATCGGTCCGTCGCTCGCGGCGTGTTTTTTATCGACGCCGTATTGGGAAGTGTCGTTTGTTGCGGCGTTCGATTACGCGCCGTATTTATCGGCGTCCAAAACGTTCGGTATAATGTTCGGCGATTCGTGGCAGTACGTGTGGCCCGTCATTGTCGTGGCTGTTTTGCAGGTGCTCGGCGCGGCGCTCGCAATGTCGGCGATAGACAGACATTTCCGCACGGGCAGGCTGTCGTTGCGTTCGTCGAGCCGATTGATAAACAATACCGTGTTCCCCATAGCGATCGGCGTGGCGATAATGAGCGTTATGTCAATAGTGTGGCGGTTCGTGCTGTTCGGCTTGGTAACGCTGGTGCAGGTCATAGGCAGTGCGGCGGCAATGCCGTCGGGCGTGGCGCTTGCTATAATTTCCGCGGTTGCTGTCGGAATGTTCTTGTTGCACGTATTGATAATATCGCCCATGCTGTTTTGGGCGCCGATAATGTTTATTTACGGATACAGGTTCCGCGACGCGGCGGCGGCGTCGTTCAAGCTGTTGGCGGGGAAAAAGATATTTATCGGCTTGTTTTTGCCGACTTTGATATGCGCGGGAATACAGCTATTGGTCGGATTTTTGCAAGCTCCGTACGCGGTATGCGTCGCGGTGGGCTTTGTTGTGTTCCTATTCACCAACGTTTACGCGACGGTGTATACCATGATCGCGTTTTACGGCATAAGCGGACTTGACCGTCGCGACGTCGAGCCGTACCGCGAGCCGTTGCCGTTGCCGCAAAAGCGCATCGGCGATGAAAAACCGGACGCGACGGCTCCCGTCGAGAATTCGGACGTTCAGCCGCAGGAAAGCGATAAACAACAAAAGCCAAAGCCGAAGCAACGGCAAAAACAAAAGCAACAGGACGCGTCGCAAAAGCGCGAGCGCGGCGTAACAAAAGACAGACGCAAGCCGACAAGCGGCGACGGAGGCGAAAATGTCGTTTAAAAACGCATTTAAAAATCTGATCGCGCATTTCGGTATAGTGTGGTCTATATTGCTTTATATAACGATCTGTACGGCAATAATAGTAGGGCTCAGCCTGCCGTTCATATTGCCCGTAGCCAATGCGTTTGCCGACGCGGGCGTTTTCGAGCAGATAGGCGCTGCGTTCTCGTCGCTGTTCAATGAGAGCGGTTGGAACGGATTATGGAACGGGCTGTATGAAGCGTATATGTCCGTTGCGGGCGTATTTCAACACAACAGTCGAGTCGTATCGCTCACGATGGGATTTTTGATACTGATAGTAGTCGTTGCGTGGCGGTTTTTGTTCGGGCTGTACGAGATCCCGCTTGCCACCGTGCTTGACGGGCGCATGTCGTGTAACGCCGCTTACGGCTTGGGCGGAAAATTCTTTTCCACGCTGTCGGTGTCCGTAAGATATACGTTGATGAAAATGCCTATAACGGTGCTGTTTGACGCCGCTATGTTCGCCGCGCTTTACGGCGCGGGCGCTTTGATAGGCATGAGCATGATATTGCCGTTTGCGGTGATCCTGATACTTGTAGTGTTTTCGGCGTTCAAAAACGCGTTGCTCGCATGTTGGGCGCCGTGCGTAGCCGACGGAATGGGAGTAGTAAAGGGGTTTGTCCGCTCGCTTAAAATAGGCTTTAAACGGTTCGGTTCTATTTTTTCCACGTATTTCGTGACGTTGCTTTTGATGTTCGCGTTCGCGCTGTTCGTTATAGTCTTTACGCTCGGCGTTGGCTTGATAGTCGTAGTGCCGTTCATGATCGCCGAGCTTGGATATCTAAATATCACCGAGTACTACAATAAAGCAGGGAAACGCTATTATATAGATAACACCGTATTCACGCCGCCCACCGAAAACGCCATCAATTGAATAACGGTAGTGATCGGATATTTCGCATTGTTCGGAAAGATAAAAGCAACAACGAAAAGATTTCTCGACTGCGCTTCGCTCCGCTCGAAATGACAGGTTAAAACTTCACTATTCGATCGGCGCGTAGCGGGCTACTGTTTTTGATTTTGTTTTACGTATCGGTCGCAGGATCCTGACGACTCGAACGATTTTTATCCGCTCATTCTATTTTGTGGGTAATAAGGCTTGCCTTGCTACTTAGGACAAAACAATATTTTTTGCATTTAAAAAGCGGCGAACGTATCGCCGCTTTTAAGTTTATAGGCATATGTCGATTTAGATTTTGCGTACGCGTATAACGTTGTCGCATGCGGATATTTGCTTGGATATTTTGTCCGAAATATCCGCGTCGACGTCGAGTATGGTATAAGCGTAATCGCCGCGCGCCTGGGAGACGAAGTTCTCTATATTGATGCCTGCGCCCGAAACTATATCCGTAATGGAGTTAAGAACGAACTTAACGTTGCGGTGTATCACCGTTATACGGCACACGCCCGCGCGCGGAGCGGAGCAAGCGGGGAAGTTGACCGAATTTTTGATGTTGCCGTTGTCCAAAAAGTCGACAAGCTCCTGCGCCGCCATGACCGCGCAGTTATCTTCCGCCTCTTCGGTAGACGCGCCGAGATGCGGAAGAACGGTTATCCCGTGCACGTTCAACAGCTCGGGCGACGCGAAATCGGTGATATACGAGTGAATTTTGCCCGACTTGACGGCGGCTATAATGTCGGCGTTGACGCAAAGCTCGCCGCGCGAAAGATTGACTATGTTTACGCCGTCCTTCATTTTGGCTATCGTTTGCGCGTTGACAAGTCCGCGCGTGCCGTCGGTGAGCGGTACATGCAGTGTGATATAGTCCGATTCGGCAAAAAGCTCGTCGAGTCCGTCTATCTTGGTGATATTGTGGTTGAGCTTCCAAGCGGAGTCGATGGTGATGTACGGGTCGTAGCCCAAAACGTTCATGCCGAGCCGTACCGCATTGTTGCCCACCTGCACGCCTATCGCGCCCAGCCCGACCACGCCGAGCGTTTTGCCCATTATTTCGTGACCGGCAAACTGCTTTTTGCCTTTTTCGACCTGTTTGGCAACGTCGTCGCCGCTCAAAGTTTTGGTCCATTCCATGCCGTCGATAATGCCGCGCGACGACAACAGCAACGCCGTAAGACAAAGCTCTTTGACTGCGTTTGCGTTTGCGCCGGGCGTGTTGAACACCACCACGCCGCGTTCGGCGTAATCGGAAACGGGAATATTATTGGTTCCCGCGCCCGCGCGCGCCACGGCAAGTACCGATTTAGGCAGTTGATAGTCGTGCATGGAAAACGATCTGAGCATTACCGCAACAGGTTCTGCGGCGCTGTCGACCGATCTGTACCCGTTGCCGAGCGCTTTGTCGGCGAGCGGGGATATTGCGTTGAGTTTGAGTATTTCTTTCATAAAGCACTTCCTTGTTTTGTTTGACTTAGCGTGATTGCGAACGTCGGCGGCGTCGCCGCGTCGATCATAGTTTATGTTCTTTCTTGAATTTGTCCATGAACGAAATGAGCGCGTCGACGCCTTCTTCGGGCATTGCGTTGTAAATGGACGCGCGCATGCCGCCGACCAGTCGGTGACCTTTGAGCGATACAAGCCCCGCTTCCGCCGCTTGCGCGACGAACAGCGCGTCAAGCTCCTTGGACGGCGAAACGAACGGCACGTTCATCAACGAGCGGAACTGTTTTTGTACCGAATTGACGTAGTAATTCGAGCTGTCGATATAATCGTACAGCTTGGCGGATTTGCGTTCGTTTATCTTTTGCATTTCGGTTATGCCGCCCGTTTCTTTAAGATAGTTCAGCACTTCCATTATCACGTAAGTGGCGAAACAGGGCGGGGTGTTGAACAAGCTTTTGCTTTTGACTTGATTGTCGTAGCGCAACATTACGGGACACTTGGGGTCGGCGCGTTCGGTAAGGTCGTGACGCACTATGACCACGGTCACGCCCGCGGGTCCGATATTTTTTTGCGCGCCCGCATAAATAACGGCGAATTTAGATACGTCGACCGATTGACTGAGTATCATGGACGACATATCGGCGACGAGCGGAATGCCCGCCGTATCGGGCGCGGCTTGGTAGCGCGTGCCGAATATGGTATTGTTATAGCAGATATGCACGTAGTCGGCGTCGGGTCGGAACGACGACGGGGAAAGATCGGGTATATATGTAAAGTTCTTGTCCTCGGACGATGCGGCAACGGCGGCGTCGAGATGTACCGAACCTTCCTTGTGCGCGATCTTGGCAAAATTGCCCGTCACTACGTAATCGGCTTTGCGGTTGACCGTGCCTATGTTGAGCGGTACTGCCGAAAACTGGTTGGTCGCGCCGCCTTGAACGAACAGGATATCGTAATTATCGGGTACGTTCATCAATTCGCGCAACAAAGCTTCCGTTCGATCGTTTATTTTTTCGTACGGTTTGGAGCGGTGGCTCATTTCCATTACCGACATACCTGTGCCGTCGTGATCGATCAAGCCTTTTTGAACGCGTTCGAGCACCTTTAAGGGGAGCATGCTCGGACCTGCCGAAAAATTGTACACTCTCATAGAAAAACCTCGCTTTATCAATATATTTATATTTTACCACACGCGTACCGCAAAATCAAATATTTTATACAAGAACTATCGAATAATAAGTTTTTTATTGCCGCGCCGTACCGCATCGCAACAGCGTGTTTTTGACCGTATAAATCAAAAACGGTAAAAAACGCGGTTTTTACCTTTATAATAGTGCCGATTTATGAATAAACTATGAATATCGTCCAAAAATTTGCTCATTTTTAGGGCGGTTTATATTGACAATTGTAAACAAATGTATTATAATTATCAAATGAATAATGTCGAATAGTATACATATTCGTCATTATCGCCGATTTTTACTCGGTAAAAACGACTTACAAGAAGGGTTGATGATCGACATGAGATCGACTAAACAATCAAAATGCTTTAAAACACGCGTAGTGTCGATTGCCGTATGCGCCGTATTTATACTGTGCGCCGTGCTTTCGATCGGTTTGACATTGTTGGATAAAAATATATTTGCCGCGGACGGCGAAGAATCGACGCCCGTTGCCAAGACCGTCGACGGCATACGGTTCGTCCAGGTCGCGGCGGGCGAAGATTTTGCCATAGGCTTGACTTTCGACGGCGACCTTTACGGTTGGAGCTTGAACGAAGACTCGGTCGGCGGCGAAAAGGGAAACGAACTCGGCGTCACGCTCGGCGATTATTACTCGTCGACGCCTACAAAAATAAACGTAAAATTCAGACAAGGTCCCGGTAGCGGCGGCGATTATAATTGGAGCGGCGAAGGCTCTATTGATTATCACACCGAGATCAAAGAAGATAAGATAAAAAAGATAGTTGCTACGCGCACTACCGCGGCATTTATTACGGAAAACGGATATATCTATACATGGGGCAAGGACGTTTATTCGCATGATGAGAAAAGTGTAGAAACCGCGGAAAACGTATTCATGTCCGATCTCAACGAGGCAAGACATTATTTGCTTTTGCGCGCTACGTCCGGCAACACAACACAAGAAATTACGTGGTTCGATCCGTATATAATCGATTACGAATATTATGTAGATAAAAATAGTGGCGCTCACGATTCTATGTGGTATATTAAGCCTACGAATGACGCGGGATTAACTAATACGGATATAGCGGCGGGCGAATACAATTATATCTTACTTTATACCAAAAGCGGCGGCACGTACACTTATGTGTGGGGATCGTTGATGTATTCCACCGTGCAAACGGGCGTTAAAACGAATTACGATTATCTTTCAAGAAATACAGGGCATGTGGATCTGTTAGGCGGCGTTAACAACCGCGTTCGCGCAGGCGTAAATTCAAACGAACTCGGCAATGCCGTTGCCGTCGTAGCAGGCGGCTACAACGTCGGTATCAACAGGGCTTCCGCTCCCGCTTCCGGCAACGCCACATCGTTGCAGTTGCGCGGAAGAAACGTCTTGACTTCGCAGTATAACAACGGTTACGTAAATACGGTTTCCGTCGTTTCGCAGGCTGATAGTTCCGCTGGCATAGTTTATTCGCAAGGTAGTAGTTCCGATCTTAAAGTAACCAGCGGTATTATAGGTGGCAGTGGCGGCGGAAATCTCAACAATCAATTGATTTACGGCGAAGAATTTAATATAGACAAATATTACGGGCGTTTGAGTTCGGGCAGCGGCGCGCTCGCTTTTTCGCAAAACACGTCGATGAGCATAAAAAACTCGCGCGGTCAAACGCTCGATAAAGTGGACGAAAACGATCTGTACCGTTCCGTTATACGCTACGGCGTGTCGCTCGGCAACGACGTCGGCTACGGCATAGCGGCGGGTCGGCTTTACGGCTGGGGCGATAACGCGCAAGGACAGCTCGGCAAAGCCGCGGGCGGCAGCAGTCAAACTCCTACGGGCATACTGGCTTCCGAAAGCAGTTCGTTTGTCGCGGTGGCGGCGGGAAAACAGCTTTCCGCCGACGATAAAGCGTTTTATTCCAGAACCACGCTCAGTATGACGGGATCTACCGTCAACGGATTTGATTCGAAAGTTAAAAACAAAGCCGAATTTATTTCGGGCGCGGTCACGTCGGACGGAAAGCTTTACGTTTGGAGCAACGGCGATCCCGAACCTAAACCGGTAACTTACGGCGACGTGACGGGTACGGTAAACGATACCGATAAATTCATCGCCGTGTATTCGGGCTACGGCAATAATTTGTTTGCGATCACGGCTATCGGTAAACTTATACGGTTGGAGTACAAGGACGGCGCATATAAGCAAACGCGTTACGACTCGTTTGCAAGCGTCGGCGGTCAACCTATCGCCAACTGGGCGGTGGACAGCACCAATACGGTAGCTTTCGCGCCGTCGGTCGAGCCGACGGTTAATCAGCCCGCGCCCGATCTCGGCAGTGCGACGTTTTACGTATGGAAGTCGACAAACGAAAGCCGTTTGCCCGAAAACGAAGAAACGTCGTCGCTCGGCACCGTCAGGTACAACGTAACGGGCGGCACGGCGGGTGAGTATATCCCGCTCGTAAGCTCCAATGCGATAGGCGACGTATACCGCATTTTGGGTATAAACGGCGACAACGGTAAAGCGGGGCATTTTCTCAGCCCGCTCGACGAAGACCTTTCTGCCGTCACTTCGTTCGCGCCCGTGTACAGCTACGGTACGGACGCACAGCACTTGACGGTAATGACGCCCAAACAACGCGAAAACATGTTTGCGGTGCAATTCGTTACCGACGAAAACGGCGTCGGCATCAAGATCAAGCCCAAACAATCGTCCAAGGGCTATATCGTGACCGTAGATTTTTACGTTGCGCGCTACAATGCGGAAAGCAACTTTAAGGTCGCGAGCGGGGCTGTTACCGATACCGCGCTGTATTACGATCTCAAACCGTGCAGAATAACGTTTACCGTGGCGGATACGCCCACCGTAAAAAATTATTCCGCTTACGACGCGAACAACAACAATAAATCGAACGTTCCTTTGCTCGATCCCAATAACGAGTATAACAAGAATTATTCGATAGCCGTGCAAAACGTATCGGGCGGCGTGGACGCATTGCTCGCACACTTGAACGCAAGCGGCGTTAAGTCTAACGTGCTTGAAAAAATGACGCAAGCGGACGCTGGCTTCCCCGCATCGTCCAAAATAGTTTCCGGCGATCTTACGTACTATCTCGGCGCTGACGCCGCCAAAAAGTATAACGACGTTTATCAGTATTTGTTCAGCGACCGCGATTCGGACAGGGTGATAGCCACCGCGCTCGAAGACGGCATGATGGAGGGCATAGACAGCCCCACGTCCGCCGTTAAGGGCAAAATGCAAACGGTGACGGTAGCTGATATCGATACCGGCGTCGTATTGAGCGGCAAAACGATAGAAGAAGTGCGTGCGGCGCTCGCCACGGATTTCGATAACGTTTACGGTCTGTATAACATCGTTCTTACCGTCAATGAAGAAAACGATCATATATTGTTGGGCTTTTCGTACGACGTAATGACCTTTACTGCGGAAGCGTCTACCGGCAATATAAGGTATACGAGCAAGGACGTTACGTCTTATCAAACCACGTCGAGCAATCCGCGCGTAAACGCGTCGTTGCAGGCTGTAACCCGTCCCGCGGGCTATAACGTCGGGTTCGAAACGATAGGATCGGGCATTGCAGTTCCCGAAACGCGCAACATCGCGTCGGTATTTGCCGCCGCAACGCTCCGCATGAACAAGACGCATCCTGACGGCAGTGTGATCACCGGTAAAAGCGAAGGCGGCAACAATAAGTACACCGAAGTGTTCGCAAAGCCGATAGTCGTGGGTGAGTCCGTTTCGGTCAATATCGCCGACTACTTTACGAGCAGATCGGACAGGATAGTATTCTCGTATCAAAACGAGGCAACCACCGAAAAGTATAATCAGTTCAATAATTTGTTCGTCGACGAAACGGGCAACGGCATTAAGCCCGTCGTTTTGCAAGGCACCACGCTCACCGTCACGCCGTCTACCGACATACCCATCAATCTGACGGTAACGGTCCAACGCTTTGCAAGCACCGACGATTATACGGCGTATTTCGACGGCGGCAACGAAAAGATCGAAATGACGTTTATCTTCGATCAGATACGCGACTTTACGTTTACCGCGTCGGCGACTGCGGAAAGCTCGTTCCTTATCACTAAAACGCAAACGATAGACGCGCTCGCCCGCAACAATTCGCTCAATACTCAGCGGTTCGTCGCGATCGGCGGCAACGGCATAGACAGCCAAATAGACAATCTTTACAATCAAGTCAAAATATCCAATATACTTTCGTCCGAAGACAGAAAATCGCAACGCGACAAGCTGTTTTCGGTAGCGGCGGTATCGGGTACGCGTACGGCGTTTGCCATTACTCCGTACAGATCGGGATCGGGCGTCGTGACGTTCACGGCTACGCTTTATAACAAGAGCTTGACGTTCTCTATATCGGTCAACGTGTCGGCTGTGACGTATGTCGCCGATTCCATAACCATTGATAACGACAAGTATATTTACGTCGACGCCGTAAAGAGCGAGCTGGAAAAATCCAACAAGTTCAACGACGACATCGACGATTACAGGATACTGTACAACGATATATCCAATCCCGAAGCGTCGAGCAAGCTCGAATATCATTACAACGCGATATACTTCACCGACGAGAGCGGGGAAGTCGCAAGCCCTACGTTTATAAAGAACGTAGTGTTCGAGGGCGTCGAGTCGTCCAAGCCCAATATCCGCATAGTGTCGGGCGACAGCGTCACTAACGATGCGGCTAAGTATTACATGCACGTAAAATTCGTGTTGGGCGACGCGCAGACGTATGCCGAAGCCCCCGACGGCTCTATCATAGAGGCAATTTATACGGTAGAATCGGGCAAGGTGCGCATTCCCGTCACCGTCAATATCGATTGCCGCGACAATCAAAATTCGTCTGCCGACGGGCTTACGCTCGGCATAACGGGTAGCGGCATGGATACGAGCGTGTCGGTATCGGTCGAGCAATTGCTCAACCGCGTCGGCATAGAGGGCGCGTCGCAGTACAGCGTCGTTATTATCCAGCCCGACAGCGCGGTCGCCGATTACTTCGACTATACCGCCGATTCCAACGGCAAAAACATCATACTTTCGCCTAAGGCAAATACTCCCACCACCGAAGGGGGACAAGTGCCTATGGTCGTGCAGGTATCGGTGTCCAACGGCAGCGACTATAAAATGCTCACGTTCGAGGTCACCGTAAGCGGGATTCTCACGACGTTGCCCGTCATGCAGGAAAACGGCATAATCGGTTACGGCAATATTTGGCTGTATTCGTTTGTCATAGTTTTCGGCGTGCTTGCGATAATCTTTATAGTTCGCCTTATAGTGTATTGGAAAAAACGCGCCAAACAGCGCGCCATCATCAAGCGCAATCAAGAGCTTATCCGCATGCGCGACCGTATGCATAACAAGGCGACCGCCGCTACGCGCGAGCAAGTCGTTCGCACCAAGCTCAAAATGGACGATCCCAAATACGCGAAAATGTTCAACGAAATGCGTAAGAGCAAGGAAGAAGAAAGCGGCGTGATACTCGAACATTCCGATCTTGCCGCGACAAGCGACGCCAAGTCCAAAAAGAAGAAGAAAAAGAAAGGCGGCAAAAAGACTGTCGCAGAGCTTAAAGCCGAACTGGAAGCCAAAAAGGCGGCGTTTGCGGCGGCTCAGGCGCAAAACGCTCAGCCCGTCAATCCTTTCGTGCAAGACGTGTCTATGGACGACGGCGCATATGCCGCGCCCGACGCCGACTTCGTGTCGCAGGACGGCGGTTTCGGCTCGCCCGACGGCGGGTTCGATGCGGGCGTCGACGATTTCGGCGCGCAGAGCGTCGACGGCAGCGAAATAATATTCGATGCGTCCGACATCGGCGACGGAATGTAAGGAGGGCGTACAATAATGAATAAGACAATCAAAAGAAGCAAAATATTCGTATTCGCCGTATCCTTGTCGGCAGTCGTCGCGTTGCTCGTAGGCATGTTCACGGGCTTGTTTGCGCCCGTGTCCGCGCTTGCGGAAGGCAACAATGCGGGAAGCTCCGCCATTAACGATCCCATATCGCTCGTACTCGACGTAAACGGCAGAGATCCCGAAACCAACGAGCGCGACACTGCGACGACAATCAACGAAAACAATGCCAAGCATTACAGGTCGCGTTACCTGACTACCACGGTAGTCGCGTCGGTCAAGGGCTTGCCCAATTCGGCGACTTACACCTTCGATAAAACTTCGATAATAAAAAGCAGTACGTGTTTCGACGTGGAAGTAAGCGGTAGCAATAACGCCGTTATAGTTACCGCCAAAAAACTGACGGAAGCGGAGATCCCCGCATACTTCTCGATTGTTATGTACGTAGGCTCGGATACCAACCGCACCGAGGAGTATATCATATACTTCTCGATAAAGGTAGACGACACGTTTGCACAGATCACCGACGGCAACAGAGTATTTTACGTCGGTTACAAGCTGAACGCCGCAGGCAAGGAAATTTTCGGCGATAACAATCAAGAAGTAAGCTCGTACGACGGCAACACGCAAACGCACGCGCCCATACTCACGGTAAACAACTTTTCTACATTAAAGGTGGATCTCGGCGAGTACTTGCAGGGCAGAGGACTCTACCGCCAAAACAACCACGAGGCTGTAAAGGTAGGCGAAAGCTTTTGGGCGATAAATTCTGTCACCAACTTCGAAATTACCGACGTATCGTTTCTCGGTTTGACTTCGGTCGCGTTGCAGAACCAAATAAAAACCAGTTCCACCGCGTACTCGCCCAACGGCACCGCCCCTATACGCATTTCGCCGTCCGTGTCGGGCACGGTGGAAGTATCCGCGGCGGTCGTAGACCAGTACAATCAGCGTCCCGGCAACGTCGTCGATTTTTGGGATACCGTTCATACGCTTTCGATAGGCTTAAAGCTTGTCAGCGGCAACGATTTAAACAAAGAATGCACGGTGTATTTGCCGTTCAAGTTTGCGCCCGCAAACCCGCAAGCCAGGAGCATAGCGTCAGATAAATTGATGCTCAATTTCTCGTCCGAAAACACGTTCAATCTCGCGAGCGGGACTTACACGGACGGCGCGGGCGCGGCATTGTCCGGCGCATCCGACCATAAAACGCTCGTAGTCCGTCCCGAAGCGCTCGTCGACTACGCTTTCCCCGGCGCATACCAGTCGATGACTTTCAATCATTTGGAAACCAAAGTCAACGACGAAAAAATAAGCGATACCGCAACGTCGCAAAACGGCGGCGTTATAGTCAGCCGTTTGGAAGGCGAAGAAAACAGCAGTAATCCGACGGCATACGCCATAACGGCGGACGAATCGCACAAAATAGACAGCAGTCACCGTATCGAGTTCGCTATCGACTATTATGTCGGCGCGGGCGTGAACGATTTCAGAACGGTCACCGTCGAACTGATAGTTTCGACGTACGGCGGCTATACCATCACGTTCCAAAACATAAAGGGCAAGCGCGAAGTAACGTACAACGTATTGACGGACGACGTTTTTGCGCGCATGCGCGATCTCGGTTACATGTTGACGGGCGTCAAGTCCAAGGACGAAGATAAGCTCGCGGTAAGCTTGCGCAACAGCGTGCTTACGCTTTCGCCGCAGGTCAAAAACATAGGCGGCGAAGCCAACGTGGCGGTGACGCTCGAATTTACCAACTATTATCGTCAAAAAATTGTTTTCGATTCCGACGCCATCAATATCGACGTCAACGCGGGCAGTCTGTTCGCGCGGTTCGACGATTGGGAAGCGGGTCTTATCATCGCCGCCATTTGCTTGGGCGGTCTGATAATCATATTGCTTATCGTATGGCTGTTTATACGCGCCATATCCAAGCGCCGTCAAGAAGAAATGGCGACGCAAGCGCCCGTTTCGTCGTATATAGTCAAGCTTAATTCCACTATCGCGGCTACGCAGGCTCAGCAACGCATGGCGCAGAACCAAGCGTTGTCGCAGGCGAGCCAAATGTTGCTCGGCGCGGGACTCACCGGCGCCGCGCCCGCGCCGCCCGACACGTTACAGCTTGCTTCGGGCGTAGGCGGCGCAACATCTATGCCCGGCGGATCGATGTCTATGCCCGGCGGTCCCGCAATGAGTGAGCCGCAGGCTACCGTTCCGCCCGATCAAGGCGAAAATCTCGAAGAACTCATCGCCAAGTACATCACCGACGACGAGCTGTTGGAGCGTATCTTTACCGAAAAATACGAGCCGAAGGGCATGGTACGCCGTACGTTCTTCAAATCCAAGGATCTGCAAGCGCGCGAACTCGACAAAGAGAAAAAGCGCATAATCGAACGCTACAAAACGCCTATGCCTATGGACGAGGCGATAATGAGCGAAAACGAGATACAAAATTCGGAAAGAACGTCGTCGCCCGCAATGTCCGCGCCGGCGGAAACGTCCGAGCCGAAAGAGCAGGAAATGTTCGTACTCGATTTCGATCCCGATTCGCCGTTGTACGTCGAGCCGGAAGTCACTCGCGACGAGTTCTCGGAGGAAAAGATCGATCTCGACGCTTCGCCCGAAGAGCAACGGCTCAAAGACGCCGAACACCGCAACGAAATATTGCAAAAAGAACTTGCGGAGCTTGCGTCGCGCATGCAAAAAGTCAACGCGGAGCTTGAAAAAGCAAACTCGCTCGAAGCGGAACTGCGCGAAAAGATCGCCAAAGCCGAAGCCGACGACGAACAGTACGGCAAGGATATCGAAGATCTCGAATTCCGTTTGGCGTCGGCAAAGAACAAAGACAAGCCGACCATCACTCGCGATATCGGCATAAAGGAAGAAAAGAAAAAGCGCAATCTCGACGAACTCGAAAAGCTCCGTGCGGAACTCGACGCGCTTCTCGGCAACAGCGAACGGCTCAACGGCATTTCGTCCAAGCTCGAAGACACTCAGTCCGAAAAGAACAAGCTTATCGAAGACCTTGCCGCCGAGATCGAACGGGCGCGCGCGGAATTCGAAGCGTATCAAGACCGTTTGGCTAAGGTCCGCGCAAAGCAGGAACTCGAAGCCAAGGTCGCGACGCTCACGCCTATGCTTATTGCGGTCAACGAAGTCGATTACGAATTGAGAAAGCTCCAAGTGACCGAAAAAGAGCAAGAGAAAGAGCGAGAATCGCTCAAAGGCAACGTCGCCGCCGCAAAAGCTCAGATCATGAGTACTACCGACTTCGGCGTTATCAGCGAACTCAACATGCAGATATCGGACGCGAATGCGCGTTTGGCGGATATCGAAAAGGAAAATACCAAAACCACAAAGCGCAAGTCCGAGCTTAATATCGAGCTTAACGCTCAGCGCCGCAAAGCCAACGAGTTTGTCGAGGACAACGAGATCCCGCTCGAAGAAGTTATCGACGCCGAGGACGTCGTTATAGGCAATATCGAACTCGAAATACTCAAAGCCGTACGGCAAAAGGATAAGGACGACGCCGAAAAAGCGGTCGCGGACGCGCAAGCGGTATTCGACGATCTGTCCGCGTCTGCGGGCGACGTCGCGCTCGTCGCGATGGACGTAGCGTCTTCGATAGGCGATATCGAGGAAGATATCAACGCCGCGCAGGCGGAGCTTGACGCGATCAACGCGCAAATGGAAAGCGCGGGCGAGGACGAACGGCTCATGCTCATGGTCGATCAGGGCGATAAAGCCGACAAGCTCGAAGAGCTTAAAGCTCGGCTCGAACAGGCGCACGTCGACGGCACTAAGCGCAAAATGGAGGCGCAAGCCGATTACGACGCCAAGCTCGAAGAGGCGCGCGCCGCGCTCAACGAAGCCAATGCGGACTTTGCCAAAGCGTGCGCGTCGTACGACGATCTCGTGCAAAATACCAATCCCGTCGATCTTGTGGTATCGGGCAGCGGTATAATAAGCAAAGATCAAAAGATCATCGAAGCCGAAAATCTCAAAAAACAGCTCGAACGTTCCAAGAACGAGATCGAACAGGCTCGTCTTGCGGCGCAACAGGCGCAGGACGAAGCGGAACGCGTACGTTTGGAAGCCGAACGCGCCGCCGCCGAGGCTCGGTTGGAAGCCGAGCGTGCCGCGGAGGAAGCGCGGTTGGAGGCCGAACGCGTAGCGGAAGAAGCGCGCATGGAAGCCGAGCGCGCAAAGCAGGAAGCGGAAGAACGCGCCGAACAGGCAAGATTGGAAGCCGAAGAGAAAGCCCGCGCCGAAGTCGAAGCCGCGGAACGCGCCAAGAAAGAAGCGGAAGAAGCCATGGCGGCGGAAGCCGAGGAAGCGCGCCGTCTCGCTATGGAAGAAGCCGAGGAAGCCAAGCGCAAAGCGCTTGAAGAAGCGGAAGAAGCCAAGCGTCAGGCTCAGGGCGATATAGAAGAAATGCGCCGTAAAGCCGAGGAAGAAGCCGAAGCCAAGCGTTTGGAAGAAGAGAATAAAAAGAAAGAGGAAGAAGCGCGTCAAAAAGCCGAAGAGGCACGCGACGAAGCGCTCGCCAAAAAGATCGCCATGCGCAAGGAGCAGATCATTGCCATTCGCAATGAGATGAAGGAGCTTAAAGGCGACGATGACGCCAAAAACCTGCGCGAACGTCTGTACAACATTCAGCTCGCTTACGACGAGGAAGAACGCGGCTCTACCGAGCTTATGGACTTCTACAACAAGACGATGGACGATATACAAAGCGCGGGCGAGATAGCGCGGTTGAAAGCGGAAAACGCCAAAAAGCCGCAACGCGTCGTGCGCAAAGTCACGGAACGCGTAAACCGTATCGCAAAACGCAGACCGGGCGCACGCCCTGCGCGTCCTGGTGCAAGACCTGCGGCGAGAGCGGGCGCAAGACCGGGCGCAAGACCCGCTGCAAGACCGGGCGCACGTCCCGGAGCAAGACCTGCGCGACCGGGCGCAAGACCGGCGGGCGCACGTCCGCCCGCACGTCCCGGCAGTCGTCCCACGCGACCGAGATAAGCGCTACAACGATTCAATTCCGCATGTTCGGCGGGTGAATATAGTTTCAACAAATACCAGTGTGAGGAACAAGTATGGATAATCAGGACAAAACGACTTTTTCGTTGGACGACGAAGAAATCGTAGAAGAAGAAGTCATCGACCGTGACGAAGAGTACGAAGACGATGACTACGACGACTACGAGGACGACGGCGAATACGAAGACGAAGAGTACGATGAAGATGATTACGGCGACGAGGAGTATGACGACGGTTACAGCGACGATTATTACGACGACCGTCTGAATAAAGTTCTCGACGAGATTGCCGAGTTAAAACGCGGCATGGTTCCGGCTACCGTTCAACAACAGCAACAGCAGCCGCCGTCGATATTGCCGCCGCAATACATTTATCAGCCTACTGCGCCGCCTGCGGGCAGTGAAGTCGTAATGTACAACGAGATCTCTCGGTTGCGCGACGAGCTTGCACGCAACCAAAGCAGTTTGGAGATGCAAAAAGAGCTTACCCGTATCAAGGAAGATATGGCGCGCGATCAAAGGTTTGCCGAAGCTCAGTATAATGCGGAGATCCAACGCCTGCAAAGCAAGATCGATGATTTACTAAAAAACGGGTCAAGCCCTCAAGGTGATCCGGCGGAATCGGAAGAACCGCCGCACGTTGAGGGCAGTAATAATCCCCACGCTTTAAATCTCGATAAGTTGTTGTCCATCAACGAAGCCATACTTCGTACCACCAAGGACAGCGACGCGCGTATACAAAACGAAATCGCTCAGCTCAAAAAGCAGTTCGGCGAAATGCCGTCGTTGAAGGAACTCAACGATGCGGTTTCGGCTGTGCAAAAAGCTTTGGAAAACGCCGAAGGCGTCAAGCCAGAAGCGTTGACCGCATTGTCCGCCGATATCGCCGCGCTCAAAACAGCGATAGAGGAAAAGGGCGATGTCGCGCCGATGCCCGCGCCTGCGGCGGTTGCCGTTGCGCATTCCGACGGCGCGTCGGACGGCATTGCGGCGGGCGAGTTGTTGCGTCAGCTTTACGACATAAAGACCGTACTCGGCAATTCGTCGGATGCGGCTGTCGAGCGCACGCGCGTATTGTCCGAGCTTGTCAACGAATTCAAAAAGGTTTCTGTCGACGTGCGTTCGCAAGCCACGTCGTTCAAGGACAAGCTTACTGTCACTTATGCATACTTGCAAAAGCTCGCGGCGAGCAACGAACCCGACGCTATCGATCTTACCGTCGCTTGCGACGGGATCATAGCCGCATTGTGCGCTCAACCGCTCACGCGTTCTGTATTTGCGGACGTAGCCGCATTCTGCGCGGAAAACGGCATGATGTCCGTGACTGCGGCTATGCGCGACAGCGCCGACAAATTCTTTAATATCTGCGATAAGCTCGCGACCGCCAAGCCCGAAGCTTACGGCGAATATCTTGCCGATCTCGTCGCGCAGATAAACGTACTCGAAAACAACCGCAAGCAGACCGAAAACGGCGAGATTGTAGGTGCGCTCGTCGCCGCGGTTTCCGAAGAAACTCCCGACGAAAAAGAGATCAAGGAGCTTCTTGCGGAGCTTATCGAGCTTAAAGTGTCCGACGTTATAGACTTGCCGCAAGCGGATATCCCCGAAGGCTATACGCCCGTTGCGCCCGCCGAGGACGCCGTCAGCGTATTCGCGAAGCTCGAAGAGCTTAAATCGGTCGTTCTCGACGCCGCAAAACAGGCGGAAGAGCGTCAAGCGGCGATACTTACCGCTCAGCACGAGCAAGCCGAGCGTCAAGCCGCCGCGGAACAGTCGGCGCATGATCGCGAACAGCCCGTCGTTGCCGAACAGCCGCAACAGCCCGTTCGTGTCGTCGAAACGACGGTATCCGACGGCGCGGTCAAAGAACTCGCGTCGGCTATCGACGAGCTTAAAGCCAAGCTGGAAAACGCTACCGAAACGCCCGACTTCTCGTCGGCGTTGGAGGAGCTTCGCGGCAACTATTTGGATATAACGGGTAAACTCGTCGATATATCGGATTCGTTGCAAAATGCGGAACCGCAGGAAAGAACGGTAGCGGAAAGCGTCGCGACCGCCGAACCCGTATTGACGGACGACGAGAAAGAGCGTGTGCTGGACGATCTTGCGTACATTCGCGACAAAGCCGACGAATATGCGGGATTTATAAACAAGATAGACGAACTCGGCGCGAAGATAGCCGAATTAAACAACGATACCGTAGATATTTCCGCGCCGCTTGCCGAGCAATTGAGCGGACTTCTCAACGATATCACGTCGCAGTTCGATAAGCTTTACGAGGATATCTCCAACGTGCTTATCGAATCGGAAGCGAATATTCTCAATCATATAGCCGAGCTCGGCGACGGTAAGGGCGTTGCGGATGCGGTCGAAGCCGCCAAAGCGGATATACTCGCAGATACGCAAAACATCAAAGACACGTTGCTCACCGTTACGGATTCCATTTACGCATTGCCGCTCAACGAAAATCTCGAAGCGACCAAGGCGGATATTCTCGCCGACACGCAAAGCATAAAGGATTCGTTGCTCGTTTTGTCCGATCAACTGGGCGAAATGCAAAACGGCGGCATTACCGACGACGCGGTGGAACAGCTCCGCGCCGACGTTGCGGCGTTGCTCGAACTCACTTCTGCGGATCACGAGCTTGCCACTACCGAGCGCCAAAAGATACTCGACGACATAGCGTACTTGCGCGAGCAAGCGGAGTTCGCTATCGCGGACGAGGAAGAGGAGGCTATTTCCGAAACGGCTACCGACGTTCAGGACGGCGACAAGCTTACCGCATATCTCGACGAGATCTCGGCGCGCGTCGCTCAGCTCGCTACGATAGCCGACGATACGTCGTTCACAAAGGATAACGTTGTCGCATTGACCGACAGCGTAGCCGCCGCTAACGACGGCATGTCCGCGCTTACCGACGGCTTGACTGCCGTTACCGACGCTATCGCCGCGGTAAACGACGGTGTAACTTCGGTTTCGGAAACGTTGCACCCGCTTGCCGACGACGTGACGGCGGCGCGCGATGCGGCGACCGCCGCGCTCGACGCATTGACGCCTATATCCGACCAACTCAACGCCATACTGGACAGGTTGGAAACAGGCGTCGAAGACTCTACGGAGTACGTATCGGAAGCGGAACCCGCGCACGACTATGTCGACAGCGCGATCATGTCCGACGAAGAACTCGTCGAACTCAAAGACAGCCTTAACACCATACTCGATACTTTGCCGTTGTTCCCGCAGGCGGACGACGTGGTAGCCGCGCGCGACAATACGTATTCCATTCTCGACGCACTCACGGCTATGCCGCAAGCGGATGACGTAATCGTTACGCGCGATAACGTTGCCGCTATACTCGACGCAGTCAACGCGTTGTCGGACAGCCTTACGAATACCGTCGCCGCGCAATCGAACGACGATATAACGGCGCTTCGCGAAACGGTGGAGAGCGCGAGCGAAGATATTCGCTTTATCCGTCAAAAGCTCGAAAACGGCGAACCTATCGAAGAGCAGGGCGAGGACATCGCCAATATAATGCAAGACATCGGACTCGTACTCGATAAGATCGAAGAGTACGAAGCGTTGTCGGGCAATAACAAGCAAGAGATAATCGACGCGGTCAACGGCATTCGCGAAGAGATCCACATAAACACTCTGGACGAAAACATGTCCGCCGCGGGCATGGACGACGGCACGCGCGACGCGCTTGTCGGCGAGATAGCCGAAATACGCGAGCGCTTGGGCAACATCGAGGACGTTACCAAATCGCTCGGCGACGTAAACGGATCAATGCTCGACGGCATAACCGCACAGCTCGACGAACTGCGTCGATCGCTCGAAGAACGTATCGTTGCGGGCGGCGGCGCGGAGCAGGGCGACGTTTCGCAGACGAGCGAGAACATGCAGGCGATATTCGACGAGCTTACGAGCCTTAAAGAAAAGCTCGATATGCGCTCCGAATACGACACGGTCGAGGAAATACTGTCGCTTCGCGAGGATATAAAAGCCGCGCGTATCGTCGATCAGGACGAGGTCACGAGCGAGCTTGAAGCTATCAAGAACGAGCTTGCTTCTATCTCTTCGGGCAATATACTCGACGAGATCCGTGCTTTGCGCGAGGACGTTATCAATCTTCCCAATGCGGAAAGCGGATTGGCTCCTACCGACGGCGAAGTCAATCTCGTGCTTAACGAGATAGTGTCGTTGCGCGACGAAATGTTCGCGTTCAAGGACGAAGTGCTCAACGCTACGGCGGCTATGGTCGGCACTCCCGAAGTCGGCGACGAGATCGAGTCCGTCGACGGCGGCGAGGACATAACTACCATACTCGACGAGCTTACCGCGCTCCGTGCCGACCAGTCGGCTCTCAACGGAAACATCGACGAGCTTAAAGACATAGTCAGTCGCAGAACGTCGCTCGGCGTTGCGGAATCGGACGGCGAAGAATCTGTCGCGCCCAATGCCGGCGAGCTTGACGTAGTACTCGACGAAATAATCAATCTCAAAAACGACGTCGACAGGATAGTCGAAAGCATGGGCGACGATAAGCTTACCGTCATGTCCGAGCAAATAGACGAGATCCGCGCCGTTATAGACGAGTTGCGCAACGGTATGCCCGTAGCGGAACATACGGAAGGCGATACGGATCCGGCGTCGGTCGATCTTACGCCCGTAATGGAACAGCTCGAAAACGTCAACGCCGCGCTCGACGATCTGCGACTCAACCGCGAAGCGGGCGCAGTCACGGACGACGGCGCAGTGGGGTCGACGTTTGCAGAACGTTTCGACGAATTGCGCGACGATATAGACGACATCAAAGCCGCGGTCAACGACATGGCTGTGCCTGTCGATTATTCTGCGGAGCTTGCCGAGCTTCGTGCCGAGATCGACGCGTTGCGTGCCGAAAACGAAGCGCTCAGACAGGAAAACAACGATGCTGTCAGCGCACGGCTTGTCGAACTCAAAGATCTGATCCGCGAATCGTTGACGCTTTCCGCATCGCCCGCGACCACGCCGGACGGCGATACGTCGTACGCGGCGCTTATCGAAGAAATACGCGATCTCAAAGACCAGGTCGCCGTATCTCAATATCCCGCGCCCATCGACGAAGAATTGTTACAGGCTATACGCGATGCGGTCGGCGGCGGAGTGCAACAGCAGGGCGCGACGGATTACGGCAACGAGCTTGCGGAGATCCGCGACGAAATCGCGCAGTTGCGCTCGCTTACCGCTATATCTGCCGAAAGCGGCGGCGCGGCGGAGCTTGACGGCATGCGTGCCGAGCTTGCCGAGCTCAAATCGCTCATTTCGTCTCAGGACAACCTGTTCGGCGTGGCGGAGGACGTTACGGCTATCCGCGCGGACGTTCAGACGTTGCGCGACGAACCCGATCTCGGCGTAATGAACGAAATTTTGGCGTTGCGCGACGAATTCCAAGCTTTGCGCGAGCAGATAGAGGACGTTAAGCGCATTGCGGGCGAAACCGACAAGCAGTCCGACGAATCGATAATGAGCGAAGTTCAGTCCCTGCGCGATCAGTTGTTTGCCATAAGCATGGCTAATGTCAACGATCCGTCGTCGGGCGAATCCAATTACGAAAGCTACAATAATATCATTCTCGACGAGCTTGCGGCTATACGCGATCAAATAAGCGTCACCGACACCGCCAACGATATTGCGGCGGTCATGGACGAGATCGACAGGCTTAAAGCGGCTATCGACAAGCGCGACGAAACCGTAGAAGCTGTTGTGGAGCGCGTTGCAAAGCTCAACAACAACGTAGCCAACGACAGGATAATGGCGGAGCTCGAAAGCCTGCGCACCGATCTGTCCAATCAACGCGATGCGGACATGACGACGCTCAACTTTATGTCCGAGCTTGCGCACCTTGTCGAACGCCAAAACCAGTACTTGACTCAAAACCAAGATTCCGGCGTAAGGATAAGCGACGAGATCGAAAGTCTTAAAGCGGAGATCGCGTCGTCCGACGCCGTTGCCGAGGAAGTAGCCAAGCTTCGCGAAGTAATGACGCAATCGGGCAACGCGTCCGATAACGAGACCATATTGTCGGAGCTTGCGAAGCTGCGCGAGGAACTCAGTCAGGAAAAACCCAGCCGCGAAAACGATATCATACTCGATGCGATAGCGCGTTTGGGCGACGAAATAACCGTTTTGGCAGAGCGCGAGAAAGCGCGCGATATCGAATCCGACGCCGGTCTTTCCGATTCGCTGTCGGCGCTCAAAGACCAATTGAGCCAAATAGCCGACATCGTGGAGCCGGAAGATAAGCCGTCCGCGCCCAAGCCCGCAAGCGGCGCAAAGCGCGGTAAAAAGTCGGGTCAGACGTCCAAGTCGAGTTCCAAATCGACGGCGTCCGCTTCCAAAAAGAAATCGTCGACTTCGAGCGGCGGTGCAAAGCGCGGTAGAAAGCCTGCGCAAAAACCGTCGGTAACGCAACCGTCTTCGATAGAGCCTGTGACAACGGTCATCGACATCGACTCGCGTATAAACGAACAGGTGGAAAGCCTTAACGGTGCGGGCGATATGGCGCTCAATATCAACGACTTGGTGACGGGCGACGCAATGGATCTTGCGGATAAGCTCGCAAAACAGGTCGCCAACAAGCTCATAATGGAACAGCTTGTAGAACAGCTCGGCGACGGAGGAGTAAGCGAGGAACGCGTTGACGAAATACTGCGCGATATACTTCCGCAGGAATTCACGACGATAGCCGAAACGGAAGCTTCCGATAAGGTTCGCAGGCTTGCCAACAGACTTGTTCTCGATAAACTGAGAGCACGTTTGAACGGCAGGTCGGACGACTGATCAATAGTTAAATCAAATTATAAAAGCCATCGGTAAAACGGTGGCTTTTTTCGTGTTTGAAATCGATCGACAAATTATATGCGCGCACATTGCGATCGGCTGTAACGTTATACAGGCTTGGCGCATATAAAAGATAGCGCTGACATCGGTCATGATGTGCGACGGCATTCGCAAAACCATTTCATGCCGAGATCGATGTATGCTGGAAAGTCGATAACGGGCAAATGCACGTTATGTTGCAGAGCATGCGCATAACGACGATCGATCATACAATGCGTCGAGCGTGATCGCGATTCACGCATCGGCATACGTTTACATATACTAAAAAAGAAATGAGAGGATAAACGTATGCAAAAAATCATTGTAGACGGCGGGCTTCCGCTTTACGGAGAGATCAGCGTTCAAACGGCGAAAAACGCGGCGTTGCCGATAATCGCCGCGTGCATTCTTACCGACGAACCTGTCGTCATAGAAAATTGTCCGCATTTAAACGATATAAACGCGATGATAGATATAGTCCGACATCTCGGTTGTTTTGCGCAGTTTGACGGCGACGATTTGACGGTTTGCTGTAAAGACATCTCGCTAAACGTCATAAATTCCGATCTGACGGGTAAATTGCGCTCGTCTATATTTATACTCGGTTCGATCCTGTCGCGTTGCAGACGCGCTTACATAAGCCATCCGGGCGGTTGCGAAATAGGTCTGCGCCCGATCGATCTACATATTGCGGGATTAAAAAGTTTGTCTGTCAAGATAGAGGACGATTGCGGCGTTATCTGTTGCGACGGATTGGAAATGCACAGCGGCGTTATCAATCTCGATTTCGCGTCGGTCGGCGCGACCGAAAATTTGATGATGGCGGGCGCGTTGCTCGACGGCGAAACGGTCATCGTCAATGCGGCGCGCGAGCCGGAAATAGTCGATCTTGCCGCATTCATCAACGCAATGGGCGGCAAGATAACGGGCGCGGGCGAGTCCATTATCCGTATAGTCGGAGTCAAAAAATTACACGGTTGCAGATATCGACCGATGCCCGACCGCATATGCGCAGGAACTTATCTCGCGGCGGTCGCGGCGACGGGCGGAAACGTTACGGTAAAGGACGTAGTACCCGAACATATACTCGGCATAACCGAACGGCTCAAAAAAACGGGCGCACGGATATCCGTTCGCGGCTCGTCGGTCCGCATAACCGCCGACGGCAGACCGCGTCCTATACATAAACTCGAAACTAACGTGTATCCCGCATTCCCGACAGACATGCAACCGCAGTTTTGCGCTATGCTGACGCGCGCGAGCGGCAGCTCGGTCATTATCGAAAATCTGTTTGAAAATCGGTTCGGTTATACGAACGAGCTTTTGCGCATGGGCGCGGCGATAACCGTAAAAGACAGAATAGCCGTAGTCAACGGCGTGCCGACATTGCACGGCGCGGCGGTGCGCGCATGCGATCTTCGCGGCGGTGCGGCGTTGGTGATAGCGGCGCTCGCGGCGGAAGGGCGGTCGGTCGTGTATTGCCCCGAACATATCGACCGCGGGTATGAACATATAGAAACGGATTTCGCCTTGCTCGGTGCAAAAATACGCCGTGTGACCGAATAATACATATATCTATAATATCTAAAATTATTGCGCTAATATTTAAATCGTAAAATCATAATATTCGTAAGAGATAATCGAAAAACCATTTGTAAATAAAAATATGAATTTTAAAAATAATTTTGCAAACACTCAGAATGACAAAGTAGAATTATCGTGAACAATAAGCATCAATAGACCGAAAAAACATAATCACCGGTTAACAAAAAGCATAAAGTGTTCTTGCTTACTTCTTTTTCAAAATATGAAAGTCGAAAACTCCGAAAAACATCAATAGACCGAAAAAAGTATAATCACCTGTTAACAAAAGCGTAAAGTTTTTTTGCTCACTTCTTTTTCAAAATATGAAAGTCTAAAACTCCGAAAAAAGTCAAGAGAATGAAAAAGTAAAATCATTCGTAAACAAAAAGCATAAGGTTTTCTTGCTTACTTCTTTTTCAAAAGAAGTAAGAGAACAGTTGATTTTTAAGCGTATGTTTGATATACTGAATACATGCGTAACAAGAAGTTGATTGTATTATTGACCGTTGTGACGGTATTGATAGTGGTCGTGGTGACGTGCGGCGCTACCTTTCTTGTACGCAACGTGTACGCTTACAGTTATTACGGCAACGCGGAAGGCGGCGCCGTCAATTACGATGCGCGAATAATAGAAGCGGCGGACATACGAAAAAACAGTTCAATGTTCTTTTTGGACGAGCAAGCGGTCAGCGACAGGATAGAAAAGGCATTTCCGAATGTGCGCGTAGTGAATATCGAGCGCAGATTCCCCGACAGCGTGTCTATAAATTACGTAGTTTATGAGAATTCGTTCCAGTACGAAAACGGCGGAAGTTATTATCAATGCTACGCTTCGGGTCGGATAGGCGGTGTATCGGCTACAAAAATGAGCGGGTATTTTACCGTGAAGCCGCGCGGCGTTACGTCCGACGTCGTGGGCGAGTTTTTTCAATCGCGCGACGGTTACGACCGCAAGATCATGGACGCATTCATATCGTTTATGTACAGCAAAGGACTTAACGACAGTCAAATAAACGAGCGCATAGACTTTATCGACTTGACGCGCGACGGATATGTTTACGTGCGCACCAAGGCGGGGTGTTCTATAGAACTCAAAGGCGGCGCGGACGATTTCGCCAAGCTCATGGACAGGGGATGGAGCTTGTTCGTCGATCCCAATCCCGATTCGGCTGTCACGACGCGGATATCGGGTCTGATAAAAGTATGGACGTCGTATGCGAGCGACAGCCCGACCGTAAAAAGCTCGTATATCGCGCTCGGCGCGGAGATAGGCGTCAATGCCGACGGCGGAAAAAAGTATTATTCGGATGCGAGCTACTATCTGGAAAATTACGGCGGCATAGCCGTGTGAGTGCAAATTTGCACAATTATTGACGTACACTTGACAAATATACCGTCGATGTGTATAATTAATATCGGAGCAAAAACGCCCGAACTTATCGGCTTTTTGCGGCAACCGTATGATTTTTTCCGTCCGTAGCGCGACGAAATTCGCACGGCGCGACAAAATTATTCGGTCGTCATAGGGGTCATGTTTTGAAACAAAGCGTTGCTATCATGGATTTCGGCACGAGCAAGATAACCGTCTTGATCGGTAGTCGCGGAATAAACGACTCGATATGTATCGACGGTATCGGTATGTGCGAGTATGCGGGCTATTCCTGCGGGAAATGGCTCGATTTCGAACGCTTGCCGCAAGCGATCTCGCAGGCGATAGCGGGCGCGGAAAAAAGCGCGCGTATACATGCGGACAAGCTGTATATAGGCGTGCCTAACGAGTTTTCCATGTGCAAGGTAAACGACGTGTCCATTTCGCTCAATAAAAAGCGCCGCGTGACCGAACAGGACGTGGAAACGCTCCGCGACGTAGGCAATAAATATACCGACGGACCCGACTGGAAAGTCATCAATATCCAACCGATCTACTACAAACTGGACGACGAGCGCAAGCTCATAGAACCTGTCGGCATGGAATCGACGCGACTTGGCGGGAGTATTTCGTACACGCTCGCCAAGACCGACTTTTTGGAAGTGGTCGACCTTGCCGTCGACAGTGCGGATATTCACGAAACGGAATACGTATCGACGTCGCTTGCCGAAATGCTGTTCCTGTTCGACGACTATACTCGCGATAAATGCGTCATGCTCGCCGACGTGGGTGCGATAGGCACGGCGTTGAGCATAGGTCGCGGCGACGGAATATGCCGTCAGTATTACTTCCCTTGGGGCGGAGCGCGCATAACGGGCGCGCTTGCCGAAAAGCTCGACTTGTCGTACAATGCGGCGGAACGGCTCAAACGCAAGGTCATACTGTCGCTCGAACCCGAATTCATACCGCCCGAAGGCGAAACGCCCCCTGTTTTGCAAACGGAATACGAAGTGGAGATAGACAACGAGCTTCATGCGTATCCCGTAGCCGACGTCAACATTGCGGTGCGATTGGAAATAGAGCGGTTGGCTCGATATATATCGAAAGCGCTCAAATCGTGCGATTACGAATATCCGGAATTCACGCCGTTATCGGTAACTGGCGGCGGACTCAACCATATACGCGGCGCGGCGGAATACTTGGCGGAATGTCTTAACCGCGAAGTCAATACCGTCAAACCGACATTGCCCATGCTCGACCGCCCGCAGCTTTCGGCGGCGCTCGGACTGTTGGATATGGTTCTTGCAAACGATATGCCGAGCGGCGGTCTGTTGGACAGAATGCGCCGCAGGTTTTCAAAGCGCAAACGTTAAAAGGAGATCCTGATCATGACATTCGGAGATATCAAAAACGCCGCAAGCGAAGAGCAAGGCACTTCGCCCGTCAAGGTAGTTATAATCGGCGTGGGCGGCGGCGGCAGTAACGCCGTGGATAATATGATAGCCGCCGGCGTGAACGTCCAGCAGTTTATGGCGATAAACACCGATCGCCAGGCTTTGCGCGTTTCCAAAGCGACAAAGCGCGTTCAGATCGGCGCGAATATCACCAAGGGCTACGGCGCGGGCGCAAACCCCGAAAAGGGCAGACTGTCGGCGGAAGAATGCCGCGAAACGCTCACCAGTCTTATCAAGGATATGGACTTGGTGTTTATTACCGCAGGCATGGGCGGCGGCACGGGTACGGGCGCGGCGCCTGTCATTGCGGAGATCGCGCATAATCTCGGCAAGCTCACGATAGCGTTCGTTACCACTCCGTTCAAGTTCGAGGGCGATATCCGCATGCGCAACGCGCAGTCGGGCATAGCGCGTTTGCGCGAGTTCGTCGATTCGATAATAATCGTTCCCAACGAAAAGCTCGCGAGCGTCGCAAAGGACATGACCACGCAGGAAGCGTTTAAGTACGCCGACGACATATTGCGTCAGGGCGTGCAGGCGACGACCGATCTCATTGCCAATCCCGGTCGGATAAACGTCGACTTTGCCGATATCCACACCATTTTGGAACAGGGCGGCGACGCGATCATGGGCATAGGCAGAGCGAGCGGTACGAACCGCGCGATCGAAGCCGTCAAAAAAGCGGTAAACAACGCCGTACTCGACACGTCTATCGAGGGCGCGACGCGCGCTATCGTAAACGTCGAAGGTCGCGAAGTCAAAATGGACGAGATCACGCAAGCGGTCGATCTCGTAAAGGACATTTGCGACAAGGACGCGAATATCATTTTCGGTCATGCGATAGTCCCGTCGTTGAAAGACGAATTACAGGTAACGATAATCGCCACCGGCTTTAATAATTCGGGCGCCGCGAACAGACAGGCGCAACAGCAACAGCAAGCGCAAAACCCGCTCGGCGGCTATAACGTTCGGCAAGCTCAACCGCCGCAACAGCCGTACGGCGGTCAGGGCTACGGTCAGCCGTCGGTCGGTCAGCCCGCGTATCCGCAACAGCCGACTTACCGTCAGCCGCAGGGCGCTCCCCAACAGCAGGGCGCGGTGCAACAATCGTTCTTCGGCGGTCAGCCCCAGCAACAGCCGCGTCCGCAAAAACGCACCGAAAACAACGGGTTCGTAGGATTGGACGACGACAGCGACAGCTCGTGGTTGCAACGGCTCAACGGCAGAAAGTGATCTATCGTTAAATATCTAATTTCCCGAAAACACCCGGAATCATCGGGTGTTTTCATTTTGACAAAAACGGTGCAAAAGCTTTAAAATGCGTCGGGCGTTTCGACATAATAGTAATGACGGCGCGGTTTGCGTTTGCTATAATATCGGCATGTACATAGAGTTCGTTATTGCCGATAATTTTTTATTGACGTATCTTGCGGGCGCGACGGCGACGCGGCTTTGCCATAACAAAGTACGGGTCATGCGCGTATTGCTCGCATCTACGATAGGCACCGTCGTCGCCGTGTTCTATCCGTTCATGCGCGGCGAAACGGCGGCGCAACTGTCTGTCAAGCTCGCGCTGTGGATAACGCTGTCGGCGGTGATGTACTTAAAGACCCCGCGCGCATTGACGGCGAGCGTCGTATTTTTGGGCTGTACTTTCGCGTTCGGCGGCGCGAGCTTCGCGCTCGGCTTGATGCTGTATTCGGACATATCGCAAGCGAACGCTTTTTCGACAAAATGTCCGTTGTTTTTGGTGCTCGGCACGTCGAGCATCGTGTATTTGGGCATCAGATATTGCATAAAACGTTTGCGCTTGCCGCGGGCGCGCGCGCCGTACGAGTACGGTACGGAGATAGAAGTATACGGCGAAAGCATGAAGTTTGCCGCGTTCTTGGATACGGGCAATTGCGTTTTCGACGGCACGTCGGGCTTGCCTGTCGTAATAACGGACGTCGATATGTTCACGTCCAAACTGAACGGCGGCGCGGCAATAGAGTTTGCCAAGCGTTTGCCCAAACTACGGCGCATATCTGCAAGCACGCCCGCGGGGGTCGCCGACATAATTCTTGTTCAACCGACAAGGATAACGGTCTATTCGGACAGGCGCGGACATACAATAAATGCAATGGTCGGTCTTGTGAGCGGCACGGGCAAAAGGTTTTCGCCCGCGCACGAAATGTTGCTCAATCCCGCGGTCATGACGGAGGGCGTAGTATGATTTTTGCCAAGATAATAGAAGCTATCAAGAGCGCGTTGGGCGCGCATGACGAAGGGTGCGAACTCGAATACATAACGTCGGGCGAAGGCTTGCCGCACCCGCTTGAACCGCAGGAAGAAGCGGCGGCGCTCGCTCGGCTTAAAACCGATCCCGCCGTAAAAGCGATGCTCATAGAACACAATCTGCGGCTGGTGGTGTACATAGCGCGCAAGTTCGACAATACGGGCGTGGACGTGGAAGACCTAATTTCGATAGGTACGGTCGGGCTTATAAAAGCGGTCAATTCATTCGATACCGATAAAAATATCAAGCTTGCTACTTATGCGTCGCGTTGCATAGAGAACGAAATATTGATGCACTTGCGCAGAGTCGTGCGCATGCGCGCGGAAGTATCGTTGGACGAGCCGCTGAATGTGGATATGGATGGCAACGAGCTTGTAATGGCGGATATTCTCGGCACCGATCCCGATGCGGTGGGTAAGGAGCTGGAAACGGAAGCCGAGTGCAAACTGCTCAACGAAGCGCTCGAAAGACTGACAAAGCGCGAACGCGTTATCATGCAAATGCGGTTCGGCTTGGGCGGCGGCGACGAGCGCACGCAAAAGGAAGTCGCCGATATTCTCGGTATTTCGCAGTCGTATATATCCCGACTCGAAAAAAAGATAATATATCGGCTTAAAAAAGACATTGCAAAGGCATTGCAAGTGTAGTGCATAAATATCCGCAAATAGCGAGCATAGTTGCTCGCTTTTTGCTATATCAGCATTGCTATATGTTTGATTTTTATATAAAAATATGATAAAATAAGTTCGTTAAAAAATATTTGTTCGCGGAGAAAAACACATGAAAACAATTAATTTATACCTATTGGCGCTTTCTGCGGCTAATTTGGATATAGATGTATTTTCCGAGTACGAAAGCTATTTGGCAGGCAGAGTCAGCATTAAGCGTCATAAACAGCCCGAAGTCGAAACTTTGGTCGATTTTGTCGATGCGGTCTTTCCGTTTTTGGATTGTCGATATTTTGACGGATTTGCTTTTACATATGAAATTCCGCAGTTGGGAAGAGAGTTTGACTTGTTGAAAGTTTCCGAAACGGGCGTTTTGAATATCGAATTGAAATCGCAAATGACTACTCATGATAAATTAAAAAAACAATTGTTGCAAAACAGACATTTTCTTAATCACTTACAAAGAGATATTTATCAATTCGAATACGTTAAGACAGAACGTCGTTTTTACATGCTGGACGGCGATGATTTGACGGTCGCAGATACCGAGACAATCGTTAATGCGCTCAAAGCAGTTGACGGACTGTATGTAGAAGATTTGTCTGATTTGTTTAAACCGTCGCAATTTTTGGTATCGCCTTTGAATACTCCCGAAAAGTTTTTAAACGACGAGTATTTTTTGACCGATTCCCAAGAAGAAGTCAAGAACGATATTATTGACAAAATAGTCATTAAACCGGAGAACGAGTATAGATTTTTCGGTATTACGGGTGCGCCCGGTACGGGCAAAACGTTGCTGTTATATGATATAGCCAAAAACTTGGCGCAGACGAGAAAAGTGTGTGTAGTACATTGCGGTTATATTTGCGAAGGACATAAAATCATAAACGATAATATAGAAGGGCTGACGGTTACTACTATCGCATGTTTTTCCAATGACGATTGCTGTGATTATGATGTCGTATTGTTTGATGAAACGCACAGGCTTTACAACGTAAGATTCGATAATGTCGTGGTTGCCGCAAAAAAGAGCAATATTTCCGTAATATTCAGTTTCGATCCGCGACAGGTTTTGAGTAAAAAAGAGATAGACGCTTGTATTGCAGATAAAATTAAATCGTTGGATAATTTTAAGTTATATCAGTTAAAGAATAAAATACGTACCAATAAAGAAATGGCATCGTTTATACGGCATTTGATGTATATGAACGATCCGAGACCGAAAGAAGACTATAAAAATGTGCAGGTGATTTATGCGGCAAATTATGTTCAAGCGAATTGTTTGATCGACTATTATAGATTGCGCAATTATCAGTATGTGGCATTTACGTTGTCGCTATATTATTCTTGCGGTATGGATCAATTACTGTCGGGTAAGAATACGCACGAAGTCATAGGACAAGAATTCGATAGCGTAGTAATGGCAATAGACGATTCGTTTTACTATGACGAAAGCGGACATTTGCTTGCGGTAGATCATCCCAATCCGGATTATTTGTTCAAGCAATTATTATTTCAAGGACTTACGCGCGTGCGGGAAAAGATCGCATTGATAGTGATCAATAATCCAGATCTTTTCGAGAAAGTGATCGATATCGTAAGCCCCGTACCTGCGGGAGAAAATACAGACGATTAATAAAACGTCTGTTCGCATAAGATCGGACAGGCGTTTTTTATATCGTTATACGGACAAATGTCGTCTATCAGTCGGCGACCTTTTTGTGGATCGCGGCGATGGCGGTTTTTTCCAAACGCGAAACCTGCGCTTGCGAAATGCCGATCTCTTTGCTGACTTCCATTTGCGTTTTTCCGTCGTAAAAGCGCATCATCAATATTTTACGTTCGCGCTCGGACAGTTTTTCCACCGCGTCGTCTATATCTATGATGCTCAATCGGTTGTCGTCGGCGGTATCCGTCAGTTGATCCATTACGAGCACCGCATCGTCGCCGTCGTGATATACTGGTTCAAACAGCGAAACGGGGTCGGAAATGCCGTCGAGCGCATACACTACGTCTTTAACGGGCAGGTTGAGCGCGGCGGCTATATCGTCGAGCGTTGCGGCGTCGCCTGTTTCGTATTCGATTTTTTGGCGCGCTTGCAGTGCGTGATAAGCGGTGTCGCGCACGGACCGCGAAACGCGTAACGGCGAACAGTCGCGCAGAAACCTGCGTATCTCGCCGATTATCATCGGCACGGCGTACGTCGAAAAACGCAGGTTGTACGACACGTTGAAGTTTTCCATTGCCTTGATGAGTCCTATGCAACCGACTTGGAATATATCGTCGACGCTCTGTTTTTTTGCGGCAAACCGTTGCGTTACGGAAAGGACGAGCCGCAGGTTAGCCATGATAAACAGCTCGCGCGCTTGTTCGTCGCCGCTTTGAGCCTTGACTATAAGCTCCATCATTTCTTCGTGTTTCAGTTTGGGCAGTGTGGACGTATCGAGTCCGCAAATATCGACGCGTGTTTTCATGTGTAAGCCTCTCTTTGGTTTGATTTTCGGCACTTTTAAGTTTGGCTCTGCGCAGTATCGGTTATGCGGCGGCAAACGCGGTTTGCGCGAGATACCAGTCGTATCATGTCGAAATCGCTTAATATCATAAAAAAATCATTGTCACTTGCGTCGAAAAACGCATATACAATGTCTATGGAAAGCGAAATGACATATTGCGAACTGCGTCGCCGCGAAGTCATAAACGGCAGTGACGGTCGGCGCATGGGACACATCATCGACCTTGTGTTTTCGGTCGGATCGGGTAAGATCAAAGGCGTAATACTCCCGTACGGCAAGCGCGGAGTTTTTTCCAAGTCGCAGGACCTGTTCGTGCCGTGGCAATGCGTGCAAAAGATAGGCGAGGACGTTATAATCGTGGAGATCTGCGATCTTAATTCGGGCGTGCCGAAATGTATCCCGTCGGGAAAATCGCCCGAAATGTTGCCCGAAGGCTGTCCGCCGCCACCGCCGCCCAAAAAATCGGGCAAGCACGATTGCGACGGCAAATGCGAAAAATGCATGCTGTTCGACTGTTCGCGCAGGTGGGACGCCGCGGCGGACTGAAAAGAAACGGCACGATATAACAACGGCGTTGCGGCGAAACATGTCGCGACGCTTTTTGTGTTTTTTTGAAGTTATGATGTTCTATCCCGCAATTATTCGGTCATCGCGGTAGACAAAAGCAAAAAAATATGGTATACTTATCATAATACAACAAGGAAGTACGTATTATGAAATGTATCTATTGCGGTAACGCGGAGAGCAAGGTAGTGGACTCGCGCTCGACCGACGAGGGCAACAGCATTCGCCGCAGACGCGAATGTTTGCAATGCGGCAAGCGTTTTACTACATACGAGGTCATCGAGTCGACGCCTGTGCTCGTAGTCAAACAGGACGGCACGCGCCAACAGTTCGATCCGCTTAAAATCAAGAACGGTTTGATCAAAGCGTGCGAAAAGCGTCCCGTCGCCCTGCGCGATATAGACGCGCTTGTTGCGTCCGTGGAAAAGCAGGTCTACAATTCGCTCGAACAGGAAATATCTACCAAAAAGATAGGCGAGCTTGTGATGGAACGGCTCAAAGAGTTGGACCAAATAGCGTACGTTCGGTTTGCGTCGGTATACCGCGATTTCCGCGACGTTACGTCGTTTATAGAATTTATCAATGCGTTCAAGTAGGCGGTAATGACACTTCTCGATTGCAAAGCGCAAGACGGCGGCACGGTCCGAGCGATAGGCGGCGACCGTGAAACGCACAGACGGCTCGTGGATATGGGCTTGCTCGACGTCGCGTACGACGTAAAGTTCAAGCGTAAGCGGTCTATGCTCGTCGATTTTCGCGGCGAGTTTTCCGCGGTCGTAACGTCCGCCGTCGCGGCGCAGATCGAGGTGAGTAAGCGTTGAAAATAGCGTTGTGCGGAAATCCGAACGTGGGTAAGACCACGCTGTTCAACCGTATCACGCGGTCTGACGCGCCTGTCGGCAATTGGCACGGCGTTACCGTGGACGCGCGTTCCAAGCGTGTCGGCAAAGACGTTTTGCTGTCCGATCTTCCCGGCGCGTATTCGCTTACCGCGCGTACCAAGGAGGAAACGGTCACGCGCGATAATATTTTGTACGGCGGATACGACGTGTGCGTGTACGTTGCCGAAGTGAACAATCTTCGCCGCAATCTTTACATGTTCGTTCAGCTTCTCGAAGCGGGGAAGCGCGTAGTGCTCGTAGTCAATATGATGGACGAAGCGCGCGGTAAAGTGGATCTTAAAAAATTGTCCGATCGTTTGGGCGTGCCTGTCGTAGGTACGTCGGTCAAGTCGGGCAATCCCAAAAACGAAATCCTTGCCGCCGCCGAGATCGCGGCGCGGCGCGCGCCCGTCAAGCCCGAATATCTGTCCGACTGCAAGATCAAAGCGGCGCTCGGTAAGTATGCGCAGGCGGCTTTATCGACGGGGCTTCCGCCCGAATTCATTGCTTTGAAAAGCATGGAGAGCGACGACAATATAGCGGAAAAAATTTGCGGCGGGTGCGACGGGAGCTGTGCCGATTGTAAGTCGCACGCGAGCGACGATATGGATTATCCCGCGCGGCAACGTTATGCGTACATAGGCAAGGCGTTGGCGGGAGTACTTGAAAAACCGCGCGACATCAAGCGCGCGAATCGTTTGGATAAGGTATTGCTCGGCAAGCTCGCTTTGCCTATATTTTTGGCGGTGATGGCGCTTGTGTTCGTCGTAACGTTCGAGGCGGGCAAACCCTTGTCGAGCTTGCTTTCGTCGCTTACGGAGCGCGTGGCGGCGCTTGCGCGCGACGTCGATACCGCAGATTGGGTAAAGTCCTTGCTTGCGGACGGTGTGATAGCGGGAGTGGGCGGCGTGCTTGTGTTCTTGCCGCAGGTCGCGATATTGTACATTCTTACCGCGCTTTTGCAGGACAGCGGATATATGAGCAGGGTCGCGTTCGTGACGGACGACTTTTTCAAGAGATTCGGTTTGTCGGGCAGAGCGGCGTTTTCGCTCGTGCTCGGTTTGGGGTGTTCTGCGACAGCCGTGTTATCTACCCGCGGGATATCCGGAAAGGCGGCGCGGCGGCGGACGGCGTTCGCCGTTCCGTTTTGTCCGTGCAGTGCGCGGCTCGCCGTGTTTACCGCGATAAGCGGGTACTTCGGGTTGAGCGGATTTGTAGTAGCCGCGATGTACCTTTTGGGCTGTGCGGTCGCGTTGTTGTTGTTGAAAGTAATGAACGCAGTCAAGCCCGATCGCGACGACGACGGGCTTATCATGGAAATGCCGCCTTACCGTATTCCGAGCGCAAAACGCGTGCTTTCGGTGGTGTGGCGCAATGTGTGGGCGTTTTTGGCGCGGGTCGGGTCGACGGTGTTTGCCGTAAGCATCATAATGTGGGTGCTGTGTAATTTCTCGTTTGCGTCGTGGTATAGCGGCGGCGGGGAGACGAGCATAATGAATACGTTTGCGAGCTTTATAGCGCCTGTATTCGCTCCGCTCGGTTTCGGTTCGTGGCGTGCGGTAGCCGCATTGATCACGGGCGTTGCCGCCAAAGAAACGGTCATTTCGGTGATAGCGTCGTTCGGCGGCATGGGCGAAGTATTCGCGTCGACCGCGGCGGCGGTGTCGTTCACGATATTCACGTGTTTGTACGTGCCGTGCATAGCGACGCTTTCCGCGCTTGCCAAGGAGAACGGCGTTAAAAGCGCGTTCGCGTCGGTCGCGGTGCATACCGTCGCGGCGTATGTTGCGTCGTTCGCGTATTATAATACGGCTGTATATTGGAGCGTCGATAAAGTAGCGGTGATCGTCGTGTGGGCGAGCGTTGCGGCGGTCGCGACGATTATCGCGGTGGGCGCGGCGTTAATCAAAAGGCGCAGGCGGCGACGCATTGCGGCAACGGTTTAAATAAGGGATCTCTATGGGCAAAAGACAAGAATTCACGATAGAAAAAGAAGAACGCGCCGCTACGTTTTTGGCGTCGCGCGTGGCTGGACTGTCGCGCGCCAATGCGGACAAGCTTATAAAAGGCGGAGAAATGCGCGTCAACGGCTTGCGCGTCAAAGCGAATGCGATATTACATGTCGGCGATACCGTGAGCGTGTTCGTACCCGACGGTTTGAAAAACGCGTCGGCGGTAAAAGTGATATACGACGATAGTAACGTCGTAGTTTTCGATAAGCCGAAACGCGTCGCTTACGACGCGTTACCAGAGCTGTACGGCGCGCCGTTGTTTGCCGTACACAGACTGGACACCAATACGACGGGGCTGATAATATTCGCAAAGACCGAGCGCGCGCTTGCGGAGCTTGAACGCGCTTTCCGCGAACGCACGGTCGAAAAGGTCTACGAAGCCGTGGTTTGTCCCGCCCCGCATGACGACGGCGCGACGCTTACCGCATACACAAAGCTGTTGCATTCGCAAAATCTCGCGCTCGTTTCTTCCGAGTGCAAGCCGGGATATAAAACCATGGTCACCGAATACCGCGTGATAAAGCGAATAGGCGACGCGGCGGTCTTGCGCGTGTATCCTCATACAGGGCGTACGCATCAAATACGCGCGCACCTGTGTTTTGTCGGGTGTCCGATAATAGGCGAGCATAAGTACGGAGTTCGCGGACGCAGGATAAGCGGCGCGCCCGATACTCAAATGCTCGCCGCGGTAGAGCTTGTTTTTAACGGGCTTCGGGGCGGATTGGAATATCTTAACGGTAAAACTTTCCGAACGGACAGCGGTTTCGACGTAGATTTTTTGCGCGACTCGCACATATTATAAGCGTACGGTTTTTGTAGGCAAATGCGCGAGCGGCGACCGTGCGCAAGCCGTGACTATGCGGCGAAAGCGTTTGCGGCTTTGTATGAAAAAATCATTGACAAAAATCTCCAAATACCGTATAATACAAACGAATGACTATCAAGGATATAAAAACCGAAGCGCGCAAAAAGCTCGCTTTGAATATGCACCAAGCGATCGCCGTCTATGCGGTCGAGTTCACGATATTTATTACTCTTATCGCGCTCGTCGTCATGTCGTCTGTCAGTTTGGGCGTAAACTTGCCCGCGGCTGTCGTAATGATCTGTTACGGCATCGTGCTTTGCGTCGTCGCTTTGGTAGGCATAGGCATGATCAATTTCGCAATGGTCGATTTTTATTTGGCGTCGTACCGTTGCAAGCCTTATAATATCCGTCGGCTGGGCGAAACGCTCGTGCGCAGTAATATGACTAAAATATTTTTGCTCAGTCTTCAACGCACTGTGGTCGGCTTGCTGTTGACGTTATGCCTTATCGTGCCGGGCGTGATCTATTTTATACGCACGTCCATGGCGAATTATTTATTGATAGCCAATCCCAAGTTGACTGCGAAAGCGGCGCTCACGGCGTCCAACAAGGTGATGAGCGGTAAAACAGGCTCGTATTTTTCGTTGTGCATGTCGATGACCGGCTGGTATTTGCTTGGAGTGTTCACGCTCGGACTTGGTTTTATATTCATTATTCCGTATACCGATCTTATTAAAGCGGTATATTACAAGCGCAATCTTCAAGGCGATAAAACGGTGTACAACATCGTGCCGCAACCCGTCAGTCCGCCGTATCCGGCTACGTCCGCGCCTATACCGCAGACTGTGCAGCAAACAGCCGAACAGGCGCAACCGATAGTTGCGCAGAGCGCGCCGCAACCGCAAAAGGTCGCGCCTATCGATACGCTCGCGGACGACGACGTGCGCGACATGAATGCGACTATGCGCGATTTCGGCGCTCCGATCGTCGAGCGAGAAGTGGTCGAAGTTCCTATCATGCCCGTGTCTGCGGTGAAAAAGGAACCAGACGTACAGCCCGTGCAACGGCAACCGCAAAGATCGGCAGAACCGCAAATGCCGATAGATATACTGTCCGACATGGTTTCGGGCATGTCCGACGTTGCGGCTAAGCCCGAACCTATCGTCGAACCTAAGGACGATACGAGCATTATAGAAACGGAGCGCGTGCTGTCCGACGAAGAACTCGCCGCGCGTGAAAAGTCCAAAAAACAGGCGATAGAAAGCATGTATACGCGTACCGATCCGCAAAAACCGAAGGTCGATTATTTTGCGGGAGTAGGCAAACAAAAACAAAACCCCAACGATTTTGTTACGAGCGAAGTCGAAGTAGACGGATCCGATCTTGCGGGGTTCGGCGGGCAACGTTCTGTGGAACACGTAATAGACGCGCCCGCGGACGAGCCTGTTATGAGCGACAGCGACTTCGACGAGTTTTTGCGCAAGTTCGACAGCGAAAGCTCGGCGCAACAGTCTACGGCAAGCGCGGCGTCGGGCGGTAGCGTTCGGCGTGCGGAACGGCGTACGACGGAGCGTCCGTCGTCGCGGCGCACTCAGGAAAAAAACGGTAACGGCGAAGTTATCGACCGCGCCGAGCGTATCAGGCGCGAGCGCGAAGCTCGACTCAATAAAAACTAAAATTCGGTAGGTCCATCTTGAAACAAAAACGCACATACTCGCTGACCGCAAAAGAGCGTAAAGCCTTGCGCGCGGCGCAGGATAAAAAGAAAAACGGTCGTTCGGCGGAAAGCGCGGGCGGCGGTTCGTCAACACGCGAAGCCGCCGAAAGCGAAATGGTAGCCGCGCAAAAAAATTCGCGCAAGACGAACATGACCGTCATAGCGGTGGTCGGTGTTGCCATCGCGCTAATTCTTGCGGCTATACTTGTGCCGTCTATCATGTACGTTGTGAATCCGTACAGCTTTAACGGCAACGATAAGGTAATGGCGCGGTTTAGCCTGTCCAACGGCATGACGCTCGAATACATTATCGAAGAAGACAAATACGACACTGCGGCGACCAATTTCATATTCCTTGCCAAGAACGGATTTTTTGACAATACGGTATTTTTCGACGCGCAAAACGGTTGGTTGCGGTTCGGCGGATACGAATCTCAACCGACGACCAATTACTCGTCGAGCGATTTCAACCGCACGCATCACCGCAAGGACAACAAAGCGTATTGCGACTCGTTCAAAGCGCTCGCCAACGATAAGTTCGACAAAACCACGTATAAATTCGGTTACAGACTGCGCGCGGACAGCAACGGTACCGACGCGAAATATTTGGAAGAAGAAGGCGTGTTGACGTACTTGTATTCCGATACGGCTACGGAGTTCCAGTTTTCGTATCAGCCGCAGGCTACCAATCAAATAGTCAGTATGGAAAGCAACGGCACGCAAAAAACATACGATCTCAATCCTACGATGGTAGGGCGCGCGCTCAATGACAAGACGTTGCAGAATATCAAGGCGATAGCGGCGACGGCGCAACTCAATACGGGAATGACGACGGGCTATATGTGGCGTCCGCCCACGCCGAATATCATGATAAATTCGGTAAAGATATACAATCTCGACGGCAAAAAGTGGAAGAAGTTCGATTTTATAACGTACATGCGCGAAAACGACAGTTCGGGACAGCGCCGTCTGTCGCAATGGATAGGCACGGTATAAATAAACGGTATATAGATTTTTACGGATAAAATAGACCGCGGTCGGACGCGCGCTACGAATATCGTATGTGCGTCGGTCGCGGTCTTTTGCTTTATTGAATAAATGTTCGCCGACGGGTGATAATCGTTTATTATGGTTATCGGACTTGTATTGTGCGGGCTTGTAGCCGTGCTGTTGTTTTTCGGAATAGCCGAACGCGTGTTCAAAAGCTTCGGCGTGGCTTACTGGTTGGCGTTCGTCATGATAGGACTGCTTATAGGCAGCGCGTTCGTTCCCGAATTCGGTATAGGCAACGTCAAATTCAACGTGGCGGGATTTATATCGCCGATAGTGTTTGCCGCGGTGTTTTACGTACTCGCCGCACGCACGCACGAGCTTATGCGCGCTCTTGTTACCACGTCGGTAGTCATCGCGCTGTTCGTTTCCGTATGGCTTTTGATAGCGCCTATCGCCAACGATACCGTCACGGTCATAATTATAGGATTTTTGTGCGGCGCGGTAACTTTTCTCGTCGCTAAGACAAAGCTCGCCGCGCTCGCCGGGATATTTGCCGGCATGCCGATAGGCGAAGTTATATCGTCCGCCGTCGATCTTTACGTATACGATACGCCTATGGAGTTCGGCACGGCGGCTACGTTCGACGCGGTCATACTCGCCGCGGTGTTTTCCGTCGTGTTGTTCGAAGCCGTGTCGGCGATAAAGCGCACCGTCAACGCGCGAAATCGCGCCCGTGCGGCTAACGAGCTGTCGGAGTTCGCCGAAGACTTCGATCCCGACGAATACAAAAAGTATTTCGACGAGTAATAATAAATTCGGAATTCGGAATGCGGAAATCGGAATTAATGGTCGATTGAGTAATGCGCGGTGCGGGATATAGCAACAACTTTTTTTGTCCTACGTAGCAACCGCAGGCTATCCTTAGCAACGCGATGGATCTCAGCATTATAAAAAATAAAGTTAATATCCTTTACTATGTCACGCGTGTTTTAATGACAAGTTATAGTAATAACGACAATTGCTTTACTTTTTGTTGCCGTCATGTTATAATTTCCGTATATGAAACCCACGGTTGCAATCGTAGGACGTCCGAACGTCGGTAAGTCCACACTTATAAACAGGATAAGCGGACGGCGCGTCGCCATAGTGGACGACATGCCCGGCGTCACGCGCGACAGGCTTTATGCCGATTGCGAATGGTGCGGCAGGGAGTTTACGCTTATCGATACGGGCGGGATAGACGACTGCGACGACGATATTTCGCGGTCGGTCAAACGTCAGGCGATGGACGCGGTGGAGCTTGCGTCCGTCGTTATTTTCGTTACCGATATCAAGCAAGGCGTCATGCCCGGCGACTCGGAGATCGCCGAAGTGCTGAGAAAAAGCGGACGCAACGTCGTGCTTACGGTCAATAAGGCGGACTCGGCTAACCGCGACAACGTATACGATTTTTATGCGTTGGGCTTGGGCGAGCCGTACTTGATCTCCGCGGAACACGGTTCGGGCGTTGGGGATATGCTCGACGCCGTTTGCGCCGAGTTCGGCGTTCAAGATCCCGACGACAGCGAGAAACCGTTGGCTATCGCCGTAGTGGGCAAGCCGAACGTCGGCAAAAGCTCGCTTGTTAATAGGTTGATCGGCTACGAGCGCAATATCGTGTCCGACATTGCGGGAACGACTCGCGACGCAGTGGATACGCAAATAACCGTAAACGGCAAAAATTACACGCTTATCGATACGGCGGGCATGCGCCGCAAGCGCGACATTGCGCCCGATTCGATAGAGCGGTATTCGGTGATACGCGCGATAGCGGCTATAAAGCGCGCCGACGTCGTATTGATAGTAATGGACGCTACGTTGCCGATATCCGAACAGGACGAAAAAATCGCGGGGCTTGTTCACGAAGAGGGCAAACCGTCCGTGGTCGTGCTTAATAAATGGGACGCGGTGCAAAAAGACACGTATTCGCTTAAACAAAAGACCGACGAGCTGAAAGAACGTCTCGCGTTTATGAGTTATCTGCGTAGCGTATCCGTGTCCGCCGTTACAGGTCAACGCGTCGAAAAGATATTGGACGAGGCTAACTCCGTTTACGAAAACGCAACGCGCAGGATATCTACGGGACTGCTCAACGAGCTGGTGGCGCAAGCCGTCGCGGCGACCGAGCCGACCGCGCGCAAAGGCAGGAAAGCGAAAATACTGTACGTGTCGCAACCGAGCGTGTGTCCGCCGTTGTTCGTATTCAAAGTCAACGATGCAAAGCTTGTTCATTTTTCATACGAACGGTATTTGGAGAACTCGTTCAGGCGCGCTTTCGATTTTTCGGGAACGCCCGTGCGTTTGAAATTTATCGGACGTGAAGGATAGGATAAATTGGGAATTCGGAATTATGGGCAATTAAGAAATAAGAATGCAGAATGAACGGTTTAAATACGTAGTTTTTCTGCGGCGGCTCGCCTTGATTTCTCGGTAGCCAAAGGCTACGCGAAGCTTTTGTTTTCTATTATTGCAGTTTAACGTTCTTACGAACAAATAATCAATACTGCTTTTACTTTCGCTCCGCTCGAAATGATGGGTGTTTTGTTATAGGTTGCTTTTTAAAACCAAGTATAGCATAGCTATTTCACTCACTCCGTCATCTCGACCGAAACGAGCGATAGCGAGTGGAGTGGATAGATCCGGGCGACAGCCGCATTAATACTTAATCGACGATCATTACGCATTACGAATAACGCATTTAAGGAAGTAAACTTATGACTATTTCACAACCTATGCAAATACTCGCGGGCGTGCTTGTGGCGGTATGTTCGTACTTTGTCGGCAATATCAACAGCGCGATATTGATCAGCCGTATCAAAGGCAAGGACATACGTCAGTGCGGAAGCGGCAATCCGGGCACGATGAATATGTTGCGTTCGTACGGAAAAATACTCGGCGTGCTTACGCTCGTGCTCGACGTGCTGAAAGGCGTTATACCGTGCCTTTTGGGCTGGTTGTTCATGGGGGGCGGACAGTTTTTGCGGCTCGGTTCGGACAGGCTCGGAATGTACGTAGCGGGATTTTGCGCGGTACTCGGTCACGTTTATCCCGTTACCATGAAGTTTAAAGGCGGCAAAGGCGCGGCGACCATGATAGGCGTGTGTCTTACCATGCAACCGCTGTATACGCTCGGCGCGTTCGCAGTCGGCGTGGCGTTCCTGTTTATAACGCAGGTCGGCTCGTTGACGTCGTTCATAATGATAAGCGCGCCGCTTGCCGTGGAGGGCATACAAGCGTCGCATAACAATATCGGCGCGCTGTGCGCTGTTGCGTTGTTTGCGATGTTTGCGTTGAGCTTGTTCGCGCACCGCAAAAATCTTAAAAAACTGTTTTCGGGCAACGAAGGGCGAGTGGTGCTCGTAAAGCCAAAAAAACAAAAACCCGAAAAAGACCGCGCCATAATTTTCGACGATACGCTCGTCGCCGAATGATATTATCCAAACCGACGGTATCTCCGTTGCTTGCTGCGCCCGAAAGCGTTTAACGTTTTTCGGGCGCGTTTTGCATATGCGGAATTATTGTTAAAAAATTTTTTGTCGAGCGGTATTTTGTAATATGCGCGCACATATATTAAAGCGTATTCGATTGTCGGCATATTGGGTTTATCGGCGTCATATACATAAAACAAATATGCAGAACTTGTCGGACGGGAGGTAATATGGAAGAGTACGACGTTTACAAAGATATCACGGAGCGGACGGGCGGCGATATATATATCGGCGTTGTCGGACCTGTACGGTCGGGCAAGTCGACGTTCATCACCAATTTCATGAACGCGTTTGTTATTCCGTCGGCGAGCGGATACGAGCTTGAACGCATGCGCGACGAACTGCCGCAGAGCGCCGAGGGAAAAGCCGTTATGACGACACAGCCCAAGTTTGTGCCGGCGGAAGCGGTGACGGTAACGCTTAACGATACCGCCAAGATATCCGTGCGTCTTGTCGATTGCGTCGGCTATATGGTGGATGGCGCGACGGGGCATAAGGACGGCGACGGGGCGCGCATGGTCAAAACGCCGTGGAACGATTCGCCCATACCGTTCGAGCGCGCGGCGGAAATAGGCACGCGCAAGGTCATAGCCGATCATTCGACGATAGGCGTTGTGATGACGAGCGACGGTTCGATAAAGACCGAGTTGCCGCGCGAAGCGTACGTCGCGGCGGAAGAACGCACCGTGGCGGAGCTTAAAGAATTAGGCAAGCCGTTCGTCATAGTACTCAACTCGTCGGTACCTACTTCGCAGGAAACCAAAAAGCTTGCGAAAGGTTTGTCCGAAAAATACGGTAACGCCGTTGTCGCTATGAACGTTGCCAATCTCGGCAAAAACGACGTAGTCAAATTGTTCGAGAGCGTTTTGTACGAATTCCCGCTTCGCGACGTGTACGTCGAATCGGCGAACTGGATACGCGCGCTCGACGTAGACAGCGCCATCGTTGCCGATCTCGTAGCGCGATCCATGGCGCTTGCCGAAGGCAAGACCAAAATGCGCGATTGCACGGCGGGCGAAACGGAACTCGACAGCGAGTTTTTCGAAACGTTGGAGCTTAAAAGCGTAGAGCTTGATAAGGGCAGAGCGGTGTATGCCGTCAAGGAAAAGGAAGGCTTGTTCTACCGCGCGTTGCAGGAAGAATTCGGCGTCGATATAAAAGACGAGTTCGATCTTATGGCGTCGCTCGGAGATCTCGTAAAAGCCAAACGCTCGTTCGATAAACTCAGCACCGCGTTGCAGGAAGTGGCGGAAACGGGCTACGGCGTAGTCACTCCCACTATGGACGAAATGTCGCTCGACGAGCCGCAGATATTCAAGCAGGGTTCGCGGTTCGGCGTCAAGCTCAAAGCGTCCGCGCCGAGCTTGCACATCATGCGCGTCGATATAGAAACGGAGGTTTGTCCCGTCGTCGGCACCGAACAGCAAAGCGAAGAGCTTGTGCATTATCTGCTGTCCGAGTTCGAGCAAAATCCCAAGGGCATATGGCAAACCAATATGTTCGGGAAATCGCTCGACAGTCTCGTCAACGAAGGGCTTAACAACAAGCTTATGGCAATGCCCGACGAAACGCAAAAGAAAATGCGCAAAACGCTTTCGCGCATTATCAACGAAGGCAGGGGCGGTATCATCTGTATACTATTATAGAATTCGGAATTAAATGACGGATATACGATCAAAAAGCGAGTACGGCTTGTACTCGCTTTTTGCGTGGATCATATGGATTTGCCGAACACTGTGTGTGCAGTTTTGATCGCGTTGTTGCCTGCGTCGATCTGTACTAAAAGCGCGTTCGCCGATGATTTTCACAGATCCGTCGCTCGGTATAACGCTTGCTTTACAGCCTGCGATCAGCGTGGCGGTATTGCGTTCGATCGTTTGTGAAAGCATTTTCATACTATATTGCTCTAAAAAAGTTGACAAAAAAAATATTGCGTGCTAAACTTATAGCATTATCAAAAACCACATAAATATTTAAAGTTTAAAGCAGTAGGTTTATTTTATGATAAAAGAATTAGCTAAAAGTATCAGAGAGTATAAGGCGGCGTCTATCCTTACGCCTGTTTTCGTATCGCTCGAAGTCGTTTTGGAGTGCCTTATTCCGTTTATAATCGCACAGCTTGTCAATTCCATCGACGTGGGTGCGGGGAATACTATCGACGTGAATCAAATTTTAATGTACGGCGGTATACTAATCGCCATGGCTGTCGCTTCGCTTGCGTTCGGCGCGCTTTCGGGCGCGTTTTGCGCCAAAGCTTCGGCTGGATTCGCCAAAAATTTGCGCAAGGATCTATATTACAAGATCCAAGATTTTTCGTTCGAGAATATCGATAAGTTTTCCACGCCGTCGCTCGTCACGCGCATGACTACCGACATTACCAACGTGCAGTTCGCGTTCATGATGATAATCCGAATAGCGGTGCGCAGTCCGTTGATGATGATATTTTCGCTTGTAATGACGTTTTATATGGGCGGGAATTTGGGCTGGATATTTTTGGGCGTAGTGCCGCCGCTCGCATTGATACTGTTTTTGATAATGATCAAGGTGTTGCCGCTTTTTCAGCGTTTGTTCAAAAAGTACGATAAGCTCAACGAATCGATCCAAGAGAACGTGCGCGGTATGCGCGTTGTCAAATCGTTCGTGCGCGAAGACTACGAAAAGAAAAAATTCGATAAAGCGTCTACCGAATTACAGCTCGACTTCACCAAAGCCGAACGTATTTTGGCGATCAATACCCCGATAATGCAGTTTTTCTTTTATGCGGTACTATCTTCGGTGCTGTTCGTCGGGTCGTATATGATACTTAAAACCGCGGGCGCTACGATCAATGTGGGCGACGTATCACAGTTGATAGTTTACGGTATGCAAATATTGATGTCGCTCATGATGTTCTCCATGGTGTTCGTCATGATAGTCATGTCGATAGAGAGCGCGCGCCGTATTTGCGAGATACTCAATGAAAAAAGTACGCTTACAAGCCCCGAAAACGCCGTTACGGAAGTTGCTGACGGTTCGGTGGATTTTGTGGACGTCAACTTTAAGTATGCGTCTACTGCGGAACGCAACGTGCTGGAAAATATCCGATTGCATATCGATTCGGGCGAAACGATAGGCATAATAGGCGGCACGGGATCGAGCAAAACGTCGCTCGTCAATTTGATATCGCGGTTGTACGACGTTACCGACGGCGAAGTAAAGGTGGGCGGACGCAACGTCAAGGAATACGATCTTACGGCGTTGCGCAATCAAGTTGCGGTGGTCTTGCAAAAGAACGAGTTGTTTACAGGCACCATAAAGGAGAACTTGCGCTGGGGCAATCCCGACGCCACCGACGAGGAGCTGATCGAAGCGTGTAAGCTCGCGCAAGCCGACGAGTTTGTTTCGGGCTTTCCCGACGGTTACGATACGCACATAGAGCAAGGCGGCGCAAACGTATCGGGCGGACAAAAGCAACGCTTGTGCATTGCGCGGGCATTGCTCAAAAAGCCGAAGATACTCATTCTCGACGATTCGACGAGCGCGGTGGATACGCGCACGGACGCGCTCATACGCAAGGCGTTCCGCGAGTACATTCCGCAAACGACGAAGATCATAATAGCGCAACGCACGTCGTCCGTCGAGGACGCCGATCGCATAATAGTCATGGACGGCGGGCGTATCGACGCCGTAGGCACTCACAAGCAATTGCTCGGTAAAAACGCTATATATACCGAAGTATATAATACTCAAAACAAAGGGGGTGACGAAAATGCCTAAAAGCAATAATGCTATGCCCCGAAAACCCAAAATGCAAAAGGGCGTACTCGGTCGCGTTTTAAGATCTATTTTTAAGTTTTATCCCAAAATGACGGTGTTCACTCTTATTTGTATAGTGTTCAACGCCGTTATAAGCTCGTTGCCGTCCATATTCATGGAGCGCGTGTTTACCGTTGTCGGAAACGGCGTAAATATGCTTCAAGCAGGGCTTGTCGTCGACGGCTGGGCGCAGTTCGGCGCGGATATAGTAAAGTACATGCTTACGCTCATCGGCTTGTATGTGCTTTCTCTTATTTCGTGCGCGGTGTTCAAACAGTTGCTCGCTATCATGACGCAGGGTTATCTTAAAAAGATGCGCGAGCTGATGTTTAACGGCATGCAGGATCTGCCTATAAAATATTTCGATACCAACAATAACGGCGATATTATGAGCTATTACACCAATGATATCGACGCGTTGCGCCAAATGGTTTCCGAATCGTTGCCGCAGCTTTTGATATCGGGTATCATGGTACTTACGCTGTTTATCATAATGCTTTGGTACAGCCTTTGGCTTACGCTCGTCGTTATCGCGGGCGTGATCGTAATAGTGTTCATCACCAAAACGGTCGGCGGCGGCGCGGGCAAGTACTTTGTCGGTCAGCAAAAGGCTATGGGCAAGGTCGAGGGCTTTGTCGAAGAGATGATGAACGGGCAAAAGGTCGTAAAAGTGTTCTGTCACGAAAACGAAGCCAAAGCCGACTTCGATAAGGTGAATGAATATTTATACGATCAATCCAACCGCGCCAATCGCTATGCGAATATGCTTATGCCCATTCTCGGCAATATAGGTCACGTACTGTACGTGCTTGTCGCGCTTTTGGGTGGCGTGTTCATTATTCAAAACGTGTCGAATATATCGATAGGCGTACTGTTTAACGGCGAGCTTGCGGTGTTCGGCGTTGCGCTCGTCGTCGCGTTCCTGCAAATGACGCGACAGTTTTGCAACAATATCAACCAGGTTTCCAATCAGATAAACTCGGTCGTCATGGGTATCGCGGGCGCGGGCAGGCTCTTTGCGCTCATCGACGAAAAACCCGAAGTCGACGACGGCTACGTTATGCTCGTCAACGCCAAGGAAGAGAACGGCGAGCTTGTCGAGTGCGCGGAGCATACGGGACTGTGGGCGTGGAAGCATCCGCACGGCGACGGCACGGTCACATATACCAAGCTCGAAGGCGATATCGAAATGCACGACGTGGATTTCGAATACGTGCCGGGCAAGCTCGTTTTGCGCGACGTGTCGGTGTTTGCAAAGCCCGGTCAAAAAGTGGCGTTCGTCGGCGCGACGGGCGCGGGAAAAACTACCATAACCAACCTAATAAACAGATTTTACGATATAGCCGACGGAAAGATACGTTACGACGGCATCAATATCAACAAGATAAAAAAAGCCGATCTCAGGCGTTCGCTCGGCATAGTGTTGCAGGATACCAATCTGTTTACGGGTACCGTCATGGACAATATCCGTTACGGAAAGCTCGACGCTACCGACGAAGAATGTATAGCGGCGGCTAAGCTCGCGGGCGCGGACGATTTTATAACGAGACTTCCCGAAGGCTACAATACCATGCTCACGAGCAACGGCTCAAACCTGTCGCAAGGTCAGCGTCAGCTCGTATCGATAGCGCGCGCGGCTGTCGCCGACCCGCCCGTCATGATACTCGACGAAGCCACGTCGTCCATCGATACTCGTACGGAAGCGATCGTGTCGCGCGGTATGGACGCGTTGATGCAGGGTAGGACGGTATTCGTTATCGCGCACAGGTTGTCCACAGTAAAAAATTCGGATGTGATAATAGTACTCGATCACGGACAAATAATCGAGCGCGGCAGTCATGAAAAGCTGATCGAACAAAAGGGTCAGTACTATCAGTTGTATACCGGCGCGTTCGAGCTGGAATAGCGCTATAAAACGCGCGAAATAAGCATTGCCGTAAGCGGGTTTTTACGGAGAGATTTCGATTTTTTATCTACGGTTTGAGATCACAACGAAACAACATTACGGTATAAAATAAACAGCGTACTTCGTTTATCGAACACGCTGTTTTGTATAGCGGATATTTTATCGGTCATCGATCGAAAAGCAAGCCCATTTGTTTGTAATCTATATCGGTAAATCCGCAACGCTTATATAGCTTGATCGCGCCGACGTTATCGGGCGCTACTTCGAGCCGCACGCGCACGGTTTGTTTTTTATATGTTTTGCATACGAATTCGAGCAGGCTTTCACCGATGCCGCGTCCGCGCTCTTTCGGTATCACGCATAAGTCCTCTACCGTAACGGAAAGCCCGCCGTATTCGGTGGAGTATCCGACGGAAAGCATGGTGTAACCCAAAAGCTTGCCGTCGTCGCTTACGGCGACATAGCCTTCGATAAACGGCATATCGCTTATGCAATCGTCTATCACGCGCGCAAGCACTTCCTTAGGCGTATGGTGCAACAGTGCCGGCGAGTTATAAAACTCCGCCATTATTTCGAGTAGCTCGGATTTGTCCGATCTTGTTATTTTGCGTATTTTCACTATAATTCGCCCCTGTCCGGTTTGATGAATATATTATATCGAATATTTCGATAGCTGTCAAGGCTATCCGATTGTGTCGGAATCCGATCGCGCGGCATAAACCGAAGTATGATGACTTACTTGGAAAAACAGTCGGAAGAGAAGAAATAATGCGCGTCGATGTTGTCGTAAACAGCTTGCTGTTGGCTTTGGGGCTTGCGCTCGAAGCTTTTATAGTCGCGCTCGCAAACGGGCTTAAAACCGCAAATATGCGCCTTAAAACGGCATGCTTATACGGCATTGTGTTTGCGGCATGTCATGTCGTAGCGTTGTTCGCGGGGTTTGCGCTGATCAAAACGGTTGCGATCGCGTGCGATATAGAAAACATTCTCGCATGGATAGCGGTCGTCGTGCTTGCGGTTCTCGGCGTAAAAATGATAGCGGAAGGGGCGCGCGATAAAACGGAAAAGAGCGCGGCGCGCATGCTTGAATTTTTCGTACAAAGCGCGGTCGCGTCGTTCGACGCGTTTGCGGTCGGACTTACCGTACCCGATTATTCCGCTTGGGATACCGCATTTTGCGCGGCGACAATCGCCGCCGTGATCGCCGTGTTTTTCGTCATAGGATTTGCAGTCGGTAAAAAGTTCGGCGCGCGGTTCACAAAGCTTGCCGCCGTGATAGGCGGGTTGGTGTTTATCGGTTTGGCTGTCGAAGTCGCCGTCGGCGCATGGGCTTGAAACTCGGACTTGCGATTTTCGGTATGCAGTATTGCTTGAAAAGCTTTCTCGATTGTGGTATAATCAATATTATAAGCGAGACGCAAGCAGATATGAAAGATTGGTTTACGATCGATAAGATAGACGATACGACTTATATCATAAGCGAATATCGCCATTGGGAAGAAACGCATTGCTACCTTTTAATCGGGAGTGAACGCTGCCTTTTGATTGATACGGGGCTTGGTATTTGCAACATTTATGACGAAGTTCGCAAACTGACGGACAAGCACGTCATAGCTGTTGCAACCCATATCCATTGGGATCATATAGGCGGACATAAGTATTTTTCAGATTTCTATGCCCATAAAGCCGAATTAGATTGGTTGAACGGCAAATTTCCACTGTCAAAACAAACCGTCCGCGATATGGTAATAGATCGTTGCGATTTTCCCGAAGGCTTTGACGTAAGCAAATACGAAATGTTTCAGGGAACACCAACAAAGGTGTTATACGGCGGCGAAATAATTGATTTGGGCGATAGAATGATCGAAGTCTTGCATACGCCCGGACATTCGCCCGGACACCTTTGTTTTTGGGAACGAGAACGCGGTCACGTATTCACGGGCGATTTGATCTATAAGGATACTTTGTTTGCTTATTATCCGTCGACCGACCCCGAAGCGTATTTACGTTCGCTCAAAGCGATAGCGGAGTTACCGTCTGAAAGGTTGTTCCCCGCACATCACTCATTGGATATTCGACCCGAAATAGCAATAAGAATGAGAGACGCTTTCCGTGAGCTGAAAGCGCAAGGAAAGTTGCATCACGGAGCGGGGACTTATCGCTACGGCGATTGGGCGGTTTGGTTGTAAAATACATATTTAATACATAAAGGAGCATATATGCCTTATATAAAAATCGAAAGCGGCAAGCTGACCGACGCGCAAAAAACACTACTCATAAAACGCACGAGCCGACGAACACATCCTTGTTTAACGATTAGGCTGTTGAGTATCAAAAGAAAGCCGAACAAGAAGTAAAGCGATATATCGTTTTTGACTTTATGTAAAAGGTTGCGTATATTACTATGGGAAAAGAAATTCAATTAACCGGCGGTCGCTCGACTAACGGTGTTGTTAGATCGGATAATGTGGTTTTTCGTCCGCATAAAAAAGAAAGTGATTTTGCAAATAAATTTTTGGAGTACCTTGAAAATCAAAATTTTGCGTATTCGCAAAATATTTGGGAAGAGATGAAAAAGGTAGAGATAAATTTTTATATATAGACGGGTATGTACCGAATGAAATCGGCGATACAAATATTGAGCAACTATGCCGTTTTATGCAAATAGTAAGGAGCTTCCATGATTTATCGCTCGGCTTCACAAATAGCGAAAAAGTAATTTGTCATAACGATTTATCGCCGTGTAATACCGTTTTTGTAAATGATATACCAATTGCAATTATTGATTGGGATAGTTGTGCGGTTGGCGATCGTTGGGAAGATATTACATATATTTTATGGCTATGGATAAATATCGGCAGTTTGAACCGTGATAAAATAGATATAATAGGACAAATGAAAACGGCGTTATTATCTTATGGCGTAAATAGAGAAGTCACAGAAAACTTCGCCGATAAATTGATTTGGCGTATGGAAAAAGTCATTTCACAAATGTCAACGGATAATTATCAGTACATCCGTACAAAAGACTGGATCGAGTTTTCAAAACTTTGGGTTAAAGAAAACCGAGAGATTATCACTAAGGAGATAGGGTAGTGAAAATAATTTGCGCCTTGAAATCGTTCAATTACAGACTTTGGTTTGCAATACTTGCAACGATGTTATTGCCTACTGTGTATCAAACCGTAAGAATATTTTTTCTCGGAGATATGCCGAGCGATAGCGGTATAAATATTGCAAGTCAATTACAATGGGTAAACTTGTTTTATGAAGTAATACAGGAAGCGTTGATCTTACCGCTGTTTTTTCTACTGGGTAGATCTCTTGACGATAAACAAGAGTTTTCGAATAAAGTGCGTACCGGACTTGTTGTTACAGGCGGTATATATTCGGTCGTTTCTGTTATTATCATTGCTTGCGCCCGTCCGTTAATCGTTTTTATGCAACAGGATACGGCAATTATCGAGCAAACGGTTACTTACGTCAGGCTTGAAACGGTAGCCGCATTATTTTATACGTTATGGCGGTTTATGTCGGTAGTGCTTGTAACGCTGAAAAGAGATAATTACTTGTACATACTTCTCGGCGTACAAATGGTTCTATCGGTTCTTTTAGATACTTTTTTAGTAAGTAATATTTCAGTCTCGGCAAAATTAGGTGTAAACGGAATAGCAATAACAAACATTACAGTGAATTTGATGATTTTCGCTATTTCGATAATACTTTTGTATCGAGAAAAAATTGAATTATTTACAAAAGAAAAATGGAGTTTTTCTTGGTTAAAAGATTGGTTTAAGGTGGGGAAATTTTCCGGAATTGAGTCGTTGCTTCGCAATTTCGTATTTATGATGATGGTCGTTCGTATGGTCAATATTGTAGCAGAGCAAGGGAATTATTGGATAGCAAACAGTTTTATTTGGAATTGGCTTTTAATTCCCGGTCTTGCGCTTGCCGATTTGGTTAAAAAAGAGATTGGTGAAAATAAAGATAACATACGTACAAAAACATTCGGATATATTGTATTGACAAGTATTTTTGTCGTATTGTGGCTATTAAGTATTCCTTTATGGAAGCCGTTTTTTCAATACGTGATGAATGTTGCGGAATACGAAACGGTTTTTAGAATAGTGCTTCTTGAAACAGGCTTTTACATAACTTTTTTGTTTAATAGTTGTATCTGTGACAGTACGTTTTACGGATTAGGTAAAACGAATTATATGCTCATTCAGTCATTGTGTATAGACGGATTATATTACGGAATCATGTTTATACTGTATTTGACGGGCGTGTTCGTTCCTACTCTTTTAGACATTGCGCTTATGTTCGGTATCGGTATGACGCTTGATTTTATTCCTACGATTGTATTGTATATTTTGCTTTTGAAGAAAGAAAATATCAAATTAGATTTCAACTTATTGCGAAATAGTAATGGCGATAAAAGCAATATAACGCAATAAGCTCCAAGCCGAACTATTTTTTGCAACGGTTCGGCTTTTTTAATGTAAAACATAACGTAAGCCGAACTCGATTCAACTCACGTTTATTTGGTGCGAGCGTTTGAAAATAAAGTTGAAGTTAAAAAGTGCCGTTTTGAAGTGGTCTTGCGTGAATATCGGAGCTTTTAGCTGTTTCTCTGCAATCGCGTCCGTTATTTTTTGCTCTTTTTCAAGGTCGGACAGCCGCTTAACGGGTATTTCCGTTGCATAACCTTTCGCTTGAAAAACTTTCTTAGTTGTGCTATAATATCAAACATGAACGACACTTTTTTAACAATACTGGCAAACCACGAAGTCGACGACAATAAACAATCTAATACAGAGAGTTTGTTTATCGAAGCGTTAAAAAAAGAATTCATTAATGCAAGAGAAATTTTGGATACTGCAAAGTCGCTTTCCATATCGGTCAAAGATTTTATGTCGGGAAAAATTACCGATTTTCCGATTATTCCTATCAGACAAAGCGACGAGTTTTATATCAAGAAGCATACGGAAAGTCAAGTACCGTATTTTCATAGCCACAAATTTTATGAGCTTATTTATGTTCATCGGGGTAAGTGTTTACAGCAATTCAAAGACGGATCTAAACTTTGTTTAATCAAAGGACAATGTATACTTCTATGTCCGAACGCCGTTCATAAGATAGAAAAGAGTAACCGTTCCGACATTATTTTAAAGTTCGTAATACCTTGCGGTCTATTCAAGCAAACGGGCGGCAAAGTTTTAAGAGATAGACTTTCCGAACCAACGATATTGTTTGATAATGTATCGGAAACTTCGGAATTTGCCATATTGAAACTTTTGCAAGAGCAATCCTGTAATGCTCGATTTCAAGATTTGATTATACAAAGTTATCTCACGATAGTTTTTACAGAGTTAGTCAAAATGCAAAAATACGATTTTGCTATCGAAACTATGCTCAACGATTACTTTGATAAAAATATTAAGACCGCATCGCTTGCGGAGTTTGCCGTAACGCAAAACTATAACGCTAATTATATTAGTCGTTTAATAAAAAACCGAACAGGTAAAAGTTTTTCGGAACTGTTAAGTTTATATCGGATAAACCGCGCAAAGCAACTTTTGACCGAAAACAACTTGACCATAGAAGATATTGCTTTTGAAGTGGGGTATTCAAACACTTCGGGATTGTATAAGCAGTTCTTTTCCATACTCGGGATGAAACCGTCTGAATACCGCAACACATTAAAGTAAAAGTCATATCGGGAAATATTTCAGTCATATCTCGATATGGCTGTTATTTTTATTTTGATGTATAATAATGTTAATACTGAATTATGAGGTGTTACAACATGAAAGTAGAAAGAATCGCGGCTATTCCGCTCGATAAAGATACGGCAAATAAATACTCTGCGATTATCGTAAAAGAGCAATTCGGTCAAACGGCTAAAAAAATTAAATATCTCGGCGGCGGATCGTTCGGGCGTGCGTTCGCAGTTGAATTTGCAGACGGGAAAAAAATCGTAATTAAGTTTTTAAGGGCAAAAGATATGCTTGAAAAAGAAGTGTACGATTTGAAACTTCTTGCGGATAACTGTTCGGTAAAAATTCCAAAAGTTTTGTTTGCGCGAAATGCAGATGCGGGGATTCCCGTAGACTGTTACGGAATGGAAAACATTGACGGCAAAAATGCGCTTATGGCTCTCGGAATGTTGATCGAAAGTAAGCGCAAACGCCTTGAATTTGCCGATATGGTAACTACTGCATTACACGAAATTCATTGCCGAACAAACGAAAAATTCGGGGATACGCTTTCGCCGGGTTGCTTGACGTGGATAGATTATTATAAACCGTTTGCGCAAGCGGTTTTGGACAAAGCCGAAGAATTTTATAAAGCAAAAACACTTTCAAAAAAGATTATAGTTGCTATGCGTGCGGCTTGGAATAAGTTTGACGTCATCTTTTCGGAGAACGTTAAAGACGCTTGCTTAATTCACGGCGATTTGAATATCGCTAATATTATGGTCGGTAAAAAGCATGAAATCAGCGGTTTTATAGACCCGCTTAATTCTATGTATGCCGACAGGGAATACGATTTATTTCAGTTTGACAATCTGACGGGGAAACGGTTTTATCTGCGGGAAACCTATATCAAGAAATACGGTGCAAGCAAGTATTGCGACGTCAAATGTGCTTTTTACGGTTTGTGGAATGAAGTTTATTGCTATATAAAATCGGGCGTGCTTGTTAATTTGATAATGAACCCGCTTGTCAAAAATATGCACGAAAGACTTGCGGAACTATGATTTCTTTGGTAGCAAGTATTACGCGGACAATTTTACGTGCATACACTTACCCGTATCGAAAAAAACATAAATCATTATCACGCTCGGTCAAAATTAAGAAAAAACCGTACCGTCCGCCTAAAAATTGCCGTTATGAAATTGCAAATATCAACGGAACGAGCGTTGAAATATTAACTCATACAAGTTCAAAAAACGATACTTGTATAGTACAATTCCACGGCGGCGGTCATACTCAATCAATGAATGGTATGTACCGAAAAGCAGCCGAAAGACTTTGCAAGATTACCAAATGCGCAGTGTATTCCATTGATTATAAAATCGGCAACGAACTTGTTTATCCTTCCGTACATGACGAGTGTTATTCCGCTTACGTTGAACTGTATAAAGGCAAATTAAAAGGAAAGCATATTATTGCAATAGGGGATAGCTTCGGCGTTAATTTAATGCTGTCGGCTTGCTTAAAGCTCCGTGATAAAAATATGCCGTTACCCAACGGTTTGATTTGTATATCGGGTTATATAGACTTGGCGGCAACGGGTAATTCTTATAAAAAGAACTGTTATCTTGACCCGCTGTATTCACTGCCTAAAAATCAGCCTTACGAAGAGAACGAGCAATTTATAAGACGGAAAACGCCTTATTGCGGAAATACTTCGCCTTATGATAAATTTCTTTCCCCCGCATATGCGGAGTATTATAATTTTCCCGATATGCTTATTCAATGCGGCGAATTAGAAACTTCCGCAAGTGATAGTGAAATGTTGTATCTTAAAGCCAAATCGGCAGGAGTTAATGCAACCTTTACCGAATACGGCGGTATGTGGCACGACTTTCAATATTTAACTCCGTTTTTGAAAGAAAGTAAAACTGCATGGAAAGAGATCAGTCAATTCATTTTTAGATTTAAACCCCGTTGATTTTCGACAAAACTTCCCATAAAAATTTTCTTCACGTACCGTTTATGGGCAGTAAACATATTGCAGCGGTGAAAAGGAGCTGCAACGAAGAGGGATTGCCTTTTGCGTTATTTGCGGAAGGCTTAAAGCGCAGTTTGCGGTGACGGATAAGTGTAGCTCACTACACTTATTCCGCTTCGCTATATAAGTTCCGTTCGCCCTGCGGAACGAGCAACGCATTATTCAAAACAGCACGGTGCGCTGTATTGGCGTTACGAGATGAATGAGCGCGTTATACCGCGCGAACGGTGATTTACTGTTTTTCTATGCTCGGAAGTTCTCAAATTCTTCCATTAAACAAAATAGCCCGAACGTTCTTTTTATGGTAAAGAAGTTCAAGCTATTAAGACTTGGTGCGAGCGACAGGACTTGAACCTGCACGCCAAGGACAATAGATCCTAAGTCTATCGCGTCTGCCATTCCGCCACGCTCGCATGATTTTTTATATTATATCATGAATATGCTGTTTTAGCAAGCGTTTACCCAAGGCGATTATTTTATAGCGTTTGGCATTATATAAAAAGTGCGGCAATTTACTTGATATTTATGAGCAAACGGAGTACAATTTAAGTATGAAACAAATAGTATTGGCAAGCGGAAATGCGGGTAAACTCGCCGAATTCCGCGCGATGTTAAAAGATTATAACGTGTTATCGCCCAAGGACCTGAATATAGAATTCGATGTCGACGAAACGGGCGAAACGTTTTATGAAAACGCATTGATAAAGGCGAAAGCCTTGTACGAAATTTGCAAATTGCCGACGATAGCCGACGACAGCGGGCTTTGCGTCGACGCTTTGGGTGGGGCGCCGGGCGTGTTTTCGGCGCGGTACAGCGGCGGAACGGATGCGGACAACAACACAAAGCTTTTACGCGAGTTAAGCGGAAAAACCGAACGTTCTGCGCACTTCGCTTGCTGTATAGTGTATTATGACGGTGTGCGCGTAATCGACGGGCAGGGCGCTACATACGGCAAAATAACCGAGCATGCGGACGGTGTCGGCGGGTTCGGTTACGATCCTATCTTTTTAAGCGACGATCTCGGCAAAACATTCGGCGCGGCTACCGAATCCGAAAAGAATTCCGTAAGTCACCGAGCTCGTGCGCTTGCCGCGCTTGTAGATAAACTCGCATAGTATTTTAGGACTTTGTATGATGGGAACTTCGTTTGATGCGGATAATTTAATGTATAAGCTTGTCGTGATATCGGATATTCATCACGACTTTGCGCGGCTTGAAAGATTATTGCCGGTTATAAATTCGGCGGACTATTTGGTGTTTTGCGGCGACGGCGTGAACGATGTTTTGCGCATTCGCGGGCTTATTACGGTGCCGATCGTGTGCGTGCGCGGCAATAACGATTTCAGTTCCGATATTGCGGAGATAGCGGGGCTTAAATTCGGCGATACGCGGGCGCTCGTCACGCACGGTCACAAATTCAATGTAAGACATGGCGTTGCTCAGCTCGTTAACATGGCGGAAATGAAAAACTGCAAACTCGTGTTTTACGGGCATACTCATATGTATTGCGATGTTGTAGAACGCGGAGTACATCTTATAAATCCCGGCGCGTTGTGTAACGGAAGCTACGCGCTCGTCGCCGGCGACGGCGTCGGTTTTATAAGTAAACAAGGCGTTGTTTGATAGTACATTTAAATTGTATGATGTAGGGGAAATTCATAATTCAATATAAAAATATTTTTCAGCAACACTGTCAGCAACATCTGCCCCAATTTAATGTTTTTCAACTGTTTATTCCTAAATCGCTCCCAAATTCGAGAGTGATTTTTTATATAAAAAAACACCCGTGAAGGGTGTTTTGGCAGGGGTAGAAAGATTCGAACTTTCGGAATGACGGAGTCAGAGTCCGTTGCCTTACCGCTTGGCGATACCCCTACGGGTTGCTTCGCCGATTTAGGCAAAGCATATTGTTGTTTGGCAGGGGTAGCAAGATTCGAACTTGCGAATGCGAAAGTCAAAGTCTCGTGCCTTACCGCTTGGCGATACCCCTACGTGCTACCGAAGATCGGTAGCGGGTCAATTAATGGGGTGAGTAAAGGGATTCGAACCCTTGGCCTCCAGGGCCACAACCTGGCGCTCTAACCAACTGAGCTATACCCACCATATCGGAATTCCGATCGAATCAGCGCCCGCCAATCGGGAATTCCCATTGGCACGCCCGGGGGGATTCGAACCCTCGACAAACGCCTTAGAAGGGCGCTACTCTATCCAGCTGAGCTACGGGCGCATTGTTGGAGCAGGTGATGGGAATCGAACCCACGTGGTCGGCTTGGAAGGCCGAAACTCTACCATTGAGCTACACCTGCACATGCTTATCAAGTATACCGCATTTGCGCGATTTTGTCAACGATTTTGATAAGCATTTTATATTATATTATGATTGACGTTCGAGTGTTCGAATCGAAATTATTTTATGCACTGCCTCATTATTTGTTTTAGCGGCAAGATCAGATAGATTCTTTTTACCTATGCGTCTGTCTGCGGCTTTTAGTATGTCGGCAAGCTCCAAATTATCTTTTTCGATTATTTTGTTTACCAATAATTTGATGGGGTATACAAGTATTCTCGTATCGGATCCGAAATTTCGGAAATTTCGGTCTTGTACGGATATGTTGATAAATTAAAAGTATCTGTAAATTGTTTTGAATAATCGAAAATAATCTCTTTATTCAAAGTGATCCAATAACGCGGCAAGTTTGTCGAACCGCGTTGGCTTTGCATTCTGTATACGGAACAATGTATTTGCAGATCGATGTTTTTTGCGATTATCCCATACAGTAGTTTTCGAAGTTTGCTCCAACGTTTCATATAATATGCAGTTTTATAAAATAGACACTGAAATTACTTGTTAATTTGCAGTCTTTTTTATTTGTTTTTGGTGAAGAAGGTTGTGTGCAGAATCAATAAAAATTATCGATAAGCTGTATAAATTTCTTTTCGGAAAGGATCTCGTTCGTAACATATTCGCCGTTGCGGAATACCGCATAGTTTGTCCATGCCATGGGTGCGTTTTGCGCTTTCTCCTTACTGTCCAAAAGTATGCTTCGGAACGGAACGCCTTTTTCATTTGCTATATTTTCTATTATAGGCACGTATTTTGCCGTGAACGGGCAGCCGTGCGTATAGTACACGACGATCCCAGTGCTGTCGATATGCGGGTGCTTGGCGCAGTTTTTGAATTGGGGCATGGGCGAGTTTTTTTCGAGCGGCAAATACATTAATGTAAAAAACGGCTCGTCGCTGTCTGCAACACGAAAGCCTTTATAAGCGAGATACTTCGGGTCGGATAGAAACGATTGCTTTTTAGGCGACGAGATAATGGTTATCCCGTGCATGCCCTTTGCTTTTGCGTCGGCGATGCACGCGTCTAACAGCTCGTTTGCATAGCCGTGACATTTAAGCGAACCCGATACCCAAAAGCAATTTATATGCATGTATCCGTTTGCGTCGATAGGACACCAGGCGTTTTCGGCGGGAATGTATTCGATAAAGCATTTGCCGCGCTCGACAGATCTCAAAAACACCAAGCCGTCGTTCAATCTTTGGGCGAGCCATGCTTTTTTTGATGCGACTTGAATATCCTTATTGTTGGAAATAGCGCAACAAATGTGTTCTTTTTCGAGATTTTCCGAAGTGAGTTTGATATATTCCATTATGATCGCTCCTCATTTATTTTGAGATAGGGCGCTTTACGGTGTGGAAATTTCAATATACTAAAAACTAACTCGATCGTTTATCGCCGAGTTATAGTTGATTAGTATCGTCAGAGAATGAAAGGCTACCTATTTTATTGGCTTTTAGGTCGGAATTCCACGATCCGTCGTTGGCGAATTGCAAACAGTATAGCGGATCGTTTTGCAACTCTTCGCCGTACAATCGCAAATAAACGTCGTAGTTACCGCTTTCCGGTTCGAGTGCAATATCGTATTTCACTGTTGTTTCACCCGTAAAATCGTCGACGTTTTGCGAAAACGCTATGTCGCCGTTATCGTTAATAAATAGCAGCTTGGCGTGTTTAGCTTTATTTAGATTGCCGAATCCGACGTTTTGCAACGTCAATTCGATTTTCAACTCGTTAAACTTATCCGAATACGAAAAAACCGAATTCTTTAAAACATAGCGATATCCCATATGGTTAGCAATGTAATCATATGCGGTTTTCCCGTAATATAAGCTATCGTTACCGCATTCTTGCGTGTAGTAGCTTTTTTTCCACTTATCTATAACGCGATTATCCCAAAGTGAATTCAAATAACTCAAATGCAATTTATTCATTTCCGGCAAGCATGTTTCTATATTGTGCAGTGTGCTGTCGGGAACCGTGACTTCGCCGCCGAACGGCAGGTGCGAAGTCCGGCGGCTCAAAAATTCGACGTCGCGCTGTCTGTCGGTATATGTGCCGAGATCGCTGTCGGAGCCGAGATACCCGTCGTTGTATAAGCCGAGCCTATATGCTTTTTCCGACGGCGCGATCGTGCGATTTGCGGCGTCGTCGGACGAAATACCTAAATAATCGTATATCATTTTCGGTGTTCGCAATAATATCGGTATATTAGCGGTGTGCGTTAAAAAGCCGTCGACGATAGGCGAGATGTGCGCGGCGTTTGCTATCGAACTGGTGTGCATTTCTCCCCAAGGACCTATCAAACCCGTTTCGATCGCTGTTACAGTGTTTTCGTGATCGTCGAGTACGGCGCAGACCTGTTCTACGTGTTGTAATATAATGGGAAGCGTCGGTTCTTTATTTGCGTTGCCGTTAAAGCTCGGATCGTAGGCGAAACGTATTATCGCATTTTTATCGTTTTCTTTCAAAAAGTAAAGCAGATCGTTCAATCCGTCGGTCGCTTTCGAAGTAAGCGGGATATCGGCTTGCCCGTTGACCGCCGCAGAAAAATCGCTTATGTCGCAACGCAAATGATAAAGCCTTGTCGAGTCGGTTACAACGGATCTATTGTATGTAACCCCGTTTTCGCTTAGCTTAACGTACATGGGGGTATAAAACCCTTGATCCGGATTTGCGATAGGGGCGACGCTTTCCGTATAATTGAGTTGCTGAACATGCGTTTGCGGCAGCTCCGCGTCGTTGCATGCCGAGCAAACGACGGCGACGGTGAGCAAGGTAAGGCACAATGCGATCGGTTTTTTCTTCATAAACTACTCCTTATCGATATTGTCCTATGAGATTGTAGGTTTTTGACCGATTTGACCGAAATAAATATGTGCGCGACTGCGAAAAGCGCAGAAAAAACGAGTAACGGTATGCTTGCGATGAGAATCCCGGAAAATACGAATATAGCCGACGGAATGATCGATAGCAATAATGCTTTTGTCAAATTTGATTTGTTCCACAATATTATCCATATCGCGCAGTAAGCAACAACCGCGATCGCGTTCACTATAATGTAAACGGTTTTTCCGTCGATAAACCAAAAATCGTAATATGTATACGGTATATTGAAGATCATAAATACAAAACAACCGTACCGTCCTATTTGTTCGATCGCGGTTAGCGATTTGTTTTTATATGGACTTGCGAGATCCTTATGTTTTACGGCATAAATTATATTAGGGAGCATTATGAGCGCCATTATGCCGAGTCCGTAATAATTGAACAGATCCATAAACTAATTATAGCACTAAACGATAGTTTTTTCAAGCGGATAACCGTTGCTTAAATCGTTGTTTTATTTCATTAGGCGCTCGATTGCTTGCATAAAATATATAAACAGTTTGATGATCAAGCTTATGATGCCGTGATATTATCGTTATTCGGGTTGAACGTATTCGCAAATGTCGTCAATTATGTCGAATATCAAATTTTCTTTTAACGGAAGGTCGGATACGCTGTTGCACTCGTCGAACAAATGATAAAAATATTCGTAGCTTGCTTCGAGTTCTGCGATATTTTTGTAAGACGCCCATTTTTTATACAAAATGACCTTGAAAACTTCGATTAAAAAATTTTCTATTCGGAGTTGCGGTTTGTCTTTGCTTATATTTTCCAATCCGTATTTTTTGATAGCGTCGTATAATTTTTCGGCTTTTCGCGCGTATTTTTCCTCGTCCCGACTGCTCATGACAAAGTTAAGCTGTTCGAGTCTGTGTTGGCGACGCTTGGCGTTTAGTTCGGCAATTAATTCGTTGTTGCGATCTTTGTTATAACTGTTTTTTGGTGTAAGTATCCCGTCGATAACGCAAAGGTCGTGATATTTAACGTCCACATTATCGAATGACAAGACTTGCCTTTTGGGAAACGCGCCGGTGATGGGGAATATGTACAAGCCGCATTTTTTAGCGAGCTTTCGGATATCCTTCGTAAAATCTTCCGCAAGCCCGTTGGTATGCGGTACCGTCGCCATGCATATCAAATAATTTTCGAAACTGCCGTCTTCGAGATACATAAGTTTTGCGTTGTCGAATATTCCCGAAAACATATATCTTATAAAGCAGTACATATCTTTTGTCGCTTCGAATAGATCGATGTCGAAATCGTTAGCGGCGTTTTCAAAATATTCGACAGCGCCGTTTTCGGTGCAAAGCTTGCCGTCCTGAAAAGCCTTGATAAGTTTTATACTGTCGGTGTAATTTTGACTGTTGTCAAGCATTATTATTTGGTTTTGCTTTGCGAGAAAATATGCCCAATCAAAGCTTTTAAGGCGTTCTTCGGTAATTTCGGAAAACAAATACGTGTCGCCGTTTTTGCATGTGATAGTACTGTTACGATATTTATCGTAATCGATATTGATTTTTTCCAAAAAGGATTTGAAATTTTTGATAAAACTCATTTGCTTACTTTTCTATGTATTGAATATTTGTTGTTTAAGCGCATATCCGGTATGCTGAAATTATAATGCGCGGTAGTATGGGCATGCGGTTTTTAAGCATTGCTTATTGAGCGGCGAAAATTCGCAGTCGATATTACCGAGTTCCATTTCGATATTGTATTTTTCTTTTACGAATTTTACCGCATGCGATATAGAAATAAACGCATTCCTTTTACAACACCGCGCGCCGCCGATCTTACCCATTTTCGCCAATACGGACGATGTATATATTTCATATTGCGTAAGCAATATTGCATAACGCAGTTATTTCATTTGTACGGTCGTACAAATTTCATTGTAAAACCCGAAACGAGATTCGTTTCGGGTTTACAATGGTGGACGGGGGTGGATTCGAACCACCGAAAGCGAAGCTGACAGATTTACAGTCTGTTCCCTTTGGCCACTCGGGAACCCGTCCGTACTGTGGTGATCCATCCGCGATTCGAACGCGGGACAACTTGATTAAAAGTCAAGTGCTCTACCGACTGAGCTAATGGACCAATCGCAACCATATTATTCTATCACATGCGTTGCTCTATGTCAAGCGAAATATCATTATTTCGAGCATTACGCATTAAAAAAATACACCGAAAACGCTTAGATCACAGCGCTTTCGGTGCATGAGCATACAGCGTAAATTATCGGTCATGCGTAGACAGATAATTCGGGATTTTTGAATAGCTTGCCCAAGTATGCGATGACAAGCCCGCTGTGTATCTCCGATTCCGGAATGTCGAATCCGACGAGCGCGGACAGCTTGGCGCGTAGATCGAACGACTGTTTTATAGCGTAGGATATTTCGCGCATCACGGATTTGGATTGCAGTCCGTTAAGATCGCCGATAATTCGGTAGATACGGCAGAACTCCGTACAGAGTCCTGTACCGTAGATAATGACGGCGTCCGCAAGGCGGTGAAAGCCTTTAAGATCGGCGCGAATGCCGCATTTGAGCACGAGCTTTTCGGCGGTTACCCGAAAAGTATTGTCGGCGGTTGCCGTGGCGTATTCCGATATAGCATGTATGTACATGATCGCTCAACACGACCGATGTTGCCGCGCCGTGCAATAAATTGCGCAAGATCGATCGCACTCCTTTAAAAATTTTTAATCGTTATTTTGCGGAATAGGGTCGGGGGTATGGGGATTTGCGGAATTTTGTGCGGACAGTTCGGGCGTGTCGAACAGTCTGCCGAGATATGCTATAACCAACCCGTTATGTACTTCTTTGATATCGATGCCGATAAGCGCCGAAAGATGCACGGGTAGGTCGTGTGCCTGACTGATGGCGTAGGATATTTCGCGCATGACCGACTTTTGTCTGAGTCCGCGCAGTTCGCCTATGATCTTGTAGATCTGGCAAAATCCGGAGCAAAGCTCCGTACCGAAAATGATTATCGCGTCGACAAGGCATTGGCAACCTTTAAGGTCGGCGCGGACGCCGCATTTGAGTACGAGTTTTTCTGCGGCTATACGGTTGGCTGAGTTTTCTATTGCTATCGCGCAATTTTTTTCTGTCGTAGTGTTCATGTCATAATTATAATCGATATTCCGACAATATGCAACATAAAGCGATGTTTTTAATATGGTCCATTTTATGTCTTTTTGTGTTATTTTGTCGCTTTGCCCGAACATAAAAATAATACGGTCCGGCGCGCCTTGACAACGTGGCGGAAATATAGTATAATTATGTAAAATTTAACGGATGCGGTGAAATATGAAAGTGATATTTTTGGATCTCGACGGAGTGTTGAACAGCAGAGCGTACGATCGCGCGCGTAACTGGGAGGAGCTTACATATATAGACGAAACGCGGCTGTCGCTCGTTAAGGAGATAACAGACGCTACGGGCGCGGTCATAGTGTTTACGTCGACTTGGCGTGTCGATTGGGATAAAGATCCGTCCAAGCGCGACGAGGACGGACGGTATATAGCCGATACGTTCGCATTGTACGGCTTGGAGATACACGATAAAACGCCCGATCGCGGACTCGACGCCGATCGCGGCGACGAGATCCGCGAGTGGCTGAAAAACGTCGACCAACCTGTCGAAAGCTTTGTTATAATTGATGATTGCGTTTACGATTGGGGCGATATGCGCGATAACTTTATTAAAACCAGTCCGTATATAGGTCGCGGTTTGGAAAGCGAACACGTGCAAAAAGCGATAGAAATACTCAACGCGATCGGTGATAAAATATAATGGACGCATTGTTTGAAATATTAGGCGGGATATTCGGCGAGCTTTACATCGATATGGTAATGACGTTGATACCGAGCAAAAAAATCAAAAAACGCACCGAAGTGTTTTTGACCGTTTTGTGTTGCACAGTGTTTTTAGCCACATTTTTGGTAATAGCTATCGGGGCTTATGCGATAGTCGATCCGGAAAGCGCTGATGATAAGCGCAACGGCATAATAATGCTGTCGGTGGGTATATCCGTGGTAGTTTTGCATATTGTTATGTATGCGGTAAATTCGATCGCAAAGAAACGCAGGATCCGAAAATTGAAAAGCGTTATCGGTCAAACGGTACACGTGACTGTTGACAGAAAGCTCGGCACTGCGCATCCCAAACACCCGAATATGATCTACGAAGTGAATTACGGCTATATAGCTGGAATACTCGGCGGCGACGGCGAAGAACAGGATGCGTATGTATTGGGCGTAGATGAGCCGATAGACGAGTTTGACGGCGTCGTCATAGCCGTGATACACCGTTTAAACGATAACGAAAACAAGTGGGTAGTCGCGCCGCACAACGCAAAGATAGGGGTGCGAACTATACGTAAAAAAACGTATTTTACGGAGCGGTACTTTAACAGCGAGATAATTAAGCGGTAACGCCGTTTTGCGGCGATTTTATATCGAAAGGAGACAATATGAGCTCGTTCAAAGATCTTCGCATAGTCGATAATTTTTATCAAACGTCGGCATTTTTTCCGATGCCGACCACTCTCGTCGGAACGCTGTCCAAAGACGGGCAAACCAATCTCGGCGCATACTCGTTGTGTTTTCCGTATTATGTTGCGGGAAAGGAGTACTATGCGATGTTGCTCGAATGCCGCAACAGCTCCAATACGGCGCAGAACATACTGCGCGGCAGTCGCGTATCGCTCAATTTCATAACCGACGAGCGCAAGTATTTTCGCGAAGCGGTGCGGCTCGGATTTCCCGGCGAAACTACTGCGGAAAAAATGAAAGATTGTTTGTTTACGCTCGAACGCGGGCAAGCCGACGGCGAGCGTCCGCTTGTGGTAGCGCAAGCGTTTCAAGTGTTTGAATGTACTTGGGACGGTTCGCTCGAAAACGCGTATCTCGATAAAGCGGGCATGCTTGACGGGTACGATCCGCCGTACCGCAGTTTCAACGGTATAACGAGCAAATACGGCGCGCACTTTATATTGAAGATAGATAAAATATTGATGAAGGAAAAATATTACGACGCTATAATAGACGGCGTATCGTCCAAAAGCTTTCCGCGCGTGCCTGTCGACTACGGCTATCGCGACAGCACGAATTTTTGGTGTTCGGCGTTTCGTAAGCCGTATCCCGAAAAAATACAGGCTAAGGACGGGGATCTCGACTCGGTCAAGTATGCGGCAAAGCGTATCGATCCAGACGTTACGTTCACGGACGAAGCGTGCGCGCGGCTCACTAAAATACCGCGTATATTTTTGAAGGCGGCGCTGTCGCAAATGGCGGAGATAGCCAAGGAAGAAGGCATTGCCGTGATCGACGAATATGCGCTCGATACGATCAACGATAAGCGTCGTAAAGAAAAGAGAAAGTAAACCAACGGCTGTCGAATAAATTAATTACGGTACGAAAAAGCGAGCGAATTATTTTTCGCTCGCTTTTGACATAGCGCTGTTTTATTTACTTATCTGTCAGTCGTCCAGATCGTCGTCTTTCTCGGCGGCGGGTTCTTCCGATTTTTCGGCGGTTTCTTTGCCTGCATTCTCGGTCGATTCGGATTGCTCGGCGGTTTGCTCTGCTTCCGTTTCCGTCGGCTGTTCGTCGGGTTCGGGCTTGTAATCGTCGTCGTCAAGCTCGTTGCGCGTAGCGTCGATTTGGGGCAGGGCGTCGGACTTGGCTTTATTCGAATCCTGTTCCGCCTGCAAGCGTTCGATGTCGCGAATGGTGTCGCTTCGGTCGTATTCCGCCGTGTACGTTACTTTGTGTTTTTTCTTGATGCGGTCGCGAATGCGGAAGACCAATATCACAATTACCGCTCCGAGCAATGCAACGCCGAATATGACCGTCGGGAGTATCCACCATTGTATTTCGGACGAAGGCGCTTCGGTATTGTCGTCGTCTTCGTCTTCGGCGGTATCGGAAAGGGCGACCGCAGTCACATAATCGTTATCGGTGTCTTTTTCGGCGTCCTCGTAATCGAGATTATCCACTTCGTTCATTGCGATATCGGCAATGATAAGTTTGCCTTGGATATAGCCAGATCTGTCCGCGCCGCCGAACGTTATTTCCAAACCGACGTCGCCGCCGTTGTCGCCCGTCGAAATAAAGAACGAGAAGGTTTTAAACGTTTCGTAGTCGAGTATGTCTTCGTCGGTTTCGTGGTCCTTGGCGATGACGGTGGTGGTATCTTTGATGTTGGCAAATTCCGCAGTCGTGCCGGTCAAGCGCAGGTTGGCGCCTATGGACGTTTCGTCTTTGCGAACTTCGTCCGTTACGCGAACTTTGGCGGTAATGTCCAAGCGGTAATATTTATTTGCTTCGAGCGTTATCGTGTTGTCGCAGGTGTACGTCGTGCGGTTGATATCGGTGTTGAATATATACAACATCGTGCCCGTTTGGTCTTTTTTATCGAAACCGTCGTAAACTGTAAGATCTTTCATGTCGGCGGTATTGAATATGCCGCTTATAACGTTGCCGTTTGCGGACGATCTGCTCCATTGGTAGGGGATACCGAAACCGCTGTTGCTCGCATACGAATAAATGTCGTAGTAGTCGAATGTGGGCGCGGAGAAAGAGTATACCGCATAGTCGAGCGCGTCGCGCATTGCCGCGGTAGTGATCGCGGTCTTGTAGTTTTCGGCGATCTTGGCGTATTCCGCCGCGATGGTACTGCCTTCGTCGACCGTCCACTCGGTCATGCCGACGTTGCGAACGTACACGTTGCCGTTAGACAGGTTGGACGCGTTTTTGTTGCGGTCGCCCGTACCGAGCCATAATTCGAGAACGAGCGTTTGGTTGGAACGCGGAGCGTCGAGATAGAACGTGAACGTTTTGAACGCGCCGTTAGTGGTTTTGATGTTCTGTATTGCGGAAACAATGCCGCCCGTAGACGTTTTGAGTACGAGCGCCGCGCCGTTGCCGCTCGTTACGCCGTCTACCGCGAGATCGACCGTTACTTTACTGCCTTGACCGCTCGTGAGCGTGAAAGCGGTGGATTTGTAGCCGATAGCCGTGGGAGTGGTCGACGAAAGCAACAATACGTTTTCAAGTCCCGAATACATGTGCGCGGGGTTTTTAACGCCGGGTATCGCGCCGCTCGCTTGGATCTGCGAGAACATGTCGTCGTCGGTGGGCAAAATGCCGTGTACGGCGTTGTCGGTGTTTACCTTTTCCTTGGAAAATCCCGTCGTTTCCGCCGTATCGGGCGTGACGAAAGTCCAGTCCGCGACGGGCAGGGGGAATTCGGGGTTTTCGAGATCGCCTATATCGCCGACGGTTTTAAAGTTACCGTTGTTGATGCCGGTATCGGAAGCGCTTTGATCGATCGTCAAAACGTTGCCGCCGTCCGCGCCCGACATGCCCGTATATTCGGAATATTTGAGTTCGGTAAACGTCACGTTGTCGAACAACGCTATGCCCGACGCTTTGGACGACGGGGTGCCGAGCCACAGCTCGAATTTAACGTCGTATTCGTAGAGCATAGAGCCGCGTATATAAACGACCTGTTCTTTCCAGCCGTAATGCGCGTTATCCGTGCTGTCGCCGTTCAAGCCCGAATACGAAGAAAGCGTTTTGAAATTGCTCGCGCCGTTGCGCTTGCCCTTGACGAGTATGCTTATGCCGCTCGAACCTTCCACGCTGTCGCCCTTTACCCAAACGCCGAAACGGTAATATTTAAACCGATCGATCTTGACGGTGGGCGAGCCTATGCCGTATGCGGCGCTTTGGAAGCGGTTGCCGTCGTACGTGTTTATCATCATTATATCCGCGTTGTGCGCGCCGTCGAACATGGGATTGAGTTCGGCGACCGTCTCGTATTCGGCTCTGCCGAGCGGCGACCACGGGTTTTGCGTAAAGCCGTGGATGTTGTCGTCTGAATCGAAATCGGTAATGCGGCTTTCGGAGCTGTATACGGAGCTGTGCGCCACGCCCGTCGAATCGTTGTTATCGCCGTATTCGTCATAGAATACGTTGGTGTCCCACAGCTCGGTATTTTGCGAGAACGTGCCTATTTCTTTGCCGTTTTCGGCAGTGAACGATATCGGTTCGTAAAGATCGAGCGCCATTGCCGTGCCGCTCGCATTGGCGTAAACGTTTTGCTTGTCCGTAAGCTCGAAGCTGAGCGTTTCCGTGGCGAAGTCGTGCGCCGAAATGCGTTCCGCGTCGACCGTATCGAAAAACGCGTAGCCTTTTGCCGCGCGCGGCATGACGTCGGGATCTTCGTCGTCGCCTTTTACGGAATCGCCCACGCCGAGCAAAAGATTGACCGTGCGGGTGTACGATGCGGACGTGCGAACGTAAAACGTGTATTTAACCCAGCCGTAATCGTTATCGGCGGTGAGAACGGGGATACCGTTCGCTTTCTCGATATCCTTAACGGTGTTTATATTCATGAACGAGCAGTTTTCGCCGAGTCCCGTAAGCTTGATCGTCGCGCCCGTATCGGGTGCGAAATCGCCCGTTTTGACCCATGCGGAAACGCGGTAGAACGAGTTGGGGGAGAACGACATGTCGCTCGACTTGTACGAGTACGCGATCTCCGCGCCGGGCGCGGTGTTTATGAGCAAAGCCTTCTCGTCCGTGCCTTTATATTTGCCTTTTTCGCCGAAAATGGTTTGCGGCTTGTTTTTGTCGTCTGCGTATTCGGGATATTGATCGAGCTCGAACTTTTCGTTGCCCGAATCTTTGCCGAAATAAGCGTCGGAAAGATCGACTACGCCGGAGATCACTCTGCCGCTGCCGCCGTCTGCCGCGGCGCCTGTCCACGAACTCGGCACGGCGGGATAACTGCCCGACGACGAGTCGAATTGCGGATTGCTTATCCCCACCGACGTGGGCGGGAATTCTGTCACGTCATCTTCCGCGAGCGCTGTTTTGTGCGAAAAATCGATGCCTATAAGGAACGAAAGGGCGATCGCAAGCGCGAGAACAACGGTTATCGTTTTGTTTTTCAGTCTTTTGATAGCGTGCATGTAAAACACCTTTATAGAATTTTTCTTATACAACATATATTATATAGTATGCGCGTGTAAATTGCAAACGATTTTGGGGCAAATAGCGGCATTGTTAAAAATATTTTGCCCGTCGAGTGCGACCACGCGGTTATTTTTTGCAAAAGGTACAAAAACTATTTACGTGAACGATAAGGTAAGAAATTCATTGTTTTACGTCGGCGGAACGGCGGTCGGGTTCGTGTCGGGATTCTTCGGGGGCGGCGGCGGTATGCTGTGCGTGCCGCTGTTGCAGTTCGGCGGGCTTGACGCCAAGCGCGCGCATGCGTCGGCTTTGCTCGTGATATTGCCTATTTGCATAATAAGCGCGGCGATATATATAAAAAACGGATATTTCGACGTGACGGCGGTGCTTTGCGCGTGCATAGGCGTAGTGCTCGGCGGGATAGTGGGCGCGACCGCGCTCGATAAGCTCAACGGCACGGCGGTCAGTATTATATTCGCTCTGCTGATGATAGCGATCGGCATAAAATCGGTGATCGCATGACGCCGCAACACGTGATAATAATAGTTTCCGCATTGGGCGGAGTGATAGGCGGCATGGGCATGGGCGGCGGTACGCTGTTGATACCGTTGTTGACGCTCGCCGCGGGGCTGGAACAGCATTTGGCGCAGGCTATCAATCTGATAGCGTTTGTGCCGATGTCCGTCGTTGCGCTCGTTATCCATAAAAACAACGGATATGTAAGCATCGCCAAATCGGCGCCGATAGTCGGGTGCGCGGCGATAGGCGCGGTGTGCGGAAGTTTTTTGGCGCGATATGCGGGCGGTTACGAGTTGCGCGCAAGCTTCGGCGCGTTCCTTATAGCGCTCGGTCTTATACAAATGTATAAAGCGATATCCGCCGTAGTCAAGAAAAAGAAAGCGAGTAAAAACAAAAGCGCGCAAATAAAAGTCGGGTGAAGCGCGGTCGCTCGAACATATGCGGGGATATACCGCGCACGATGTATTCGCGTTCGTTTGCGAAGATCGCATAAAAAAATGCCGAACGAAATAGATCGTTCGGCATTTTCTATACCGTGATTTCGCATTGCCGATCTTGCATCGACTAAACGCCTTGCGCTATCATAGCCTGCGCTACCTTTAAAAATCCCGCTATGTTCGCGCCCGAAACATAATCGTCGGGGGCGGAGAACTGTGCGGCGGCGTCCGACGTTTTGTCGAATATGCCTTTCATTATGCCTTTGAGTTTGGCGTCCACTTCGTCGAAGCTCCACGACAGGCGTTGCGAGTTTTGGCTCATTTCCAGCGCGGAAACGGCGACTCCGCCGGCGTTTGCCGCTTTTGCGGGCATGAACAATGTTTTAGCGGCTTGGAAAGCGTTTATGGCTTCGGTGGTGGACGGCATGTTCGCGCCTTCGCCGACGGCTTTGACTTTGTTTTTGATAAGCGTTTTTGCGTCGTCGACGTCGAGCTCGTTCTGCGTGGCGCAGGGCAGGGCTATGTCGCACTTGACAGACCAAACCTTGCTCGTTTCGCTGCTGTGGTATTCCGCCGACTTTACGCGGTCGGCATACTCGGATATTCTGCCGCGTTTGACTTCTTTTATGTCCTTTACCACGTCGAGATCTACGCCTTTCGGATCGTATATCCAGCCCGTAGAGTCGGACATTGTAACTACTTTTCCGCCCAGCTCGGTCGCTTTTTGCGCGGCATAGATGGCAACGTTGCCTGCGCCCGAAACGGCGACCGTTTTGCCTTTAATGCCGTCGCCGACTTTTTCGAGCATGTTTTGCACGATATAAACCAAGCCGTAGCCCGTGGCTTCCTTGCGGGCGAGCGAGCCGCCGTAGGTGAGTCCTTTGCCCGTCAACACGCCTTCGTAAACGTTTTTGAGCCGTTTATACTGTCCGAACATGTATCCGATCTCGCGCGCTCCGACGCCGATATCGCCCGCGGGAACGTCCGTATCCGCGCCGATGTGTCTGTAAAGCTCGGTCATAAAGCTTTGACAGAAATCGCGTATTTCGCGATCCGATTTGCCTTTGGGATCGAAATCCGATCCGCCTTTGCCGCCGCCTATGGGCAATCCCGTGAGCGAGTTTTTGAATATCTGCTCGAAACCGAGAAATTTGATTATGGATAAGTTCACCGACGGGTGCAGGCGCAAGCCGCCCTTGTACGGTCCTATCGCATTGTTGAACTGAATACGGTATCCGCGGTTTACGCGCATGTTGCCGTTGTCGTCCGTCCACGGCACGCGGAACATTATTTGTCTGTCCGGCTCCGTCAACCGTTCGAGTATCGCGTTATTTTTGTAAACATCGTCGCTTTCCGCCACCGCCTTTATCGTGGTGAGAACTTCGCCGACCGCTTGCATGAATTCGGGTTGCCCCGCGTTTCTTGCGGCTACGTCCGCCATTACTTTATCGATATACGACATGTATTTGCCTCCAAAATAGTACAAGGACGCCGTAAGATACAGCGCCCTTGCTTTTTCGATTTTCAGTATATGCGCACGGCGAGCGTTTGTCAAGCGTTTGACGGTCGATTTGGTAAATATTTTGAGTTTTTAGTGCGAAACCGCGATATATGTTTTAATAGCAAAGCCTTAAAGGCACGGTATTTTATAGTAATCACCGCCTTAAACTGCTATATAAAACAATAATTTTGGACGTAAAATACCCGTTTTTCCGCAAATGCGGCGCAAAAGCGGGTCGACGAGCGGTACCCGCATTGACTTATCGGTTTAAAAAATGGTATAATGTGAATAACTTAATACAGGCACATATTTTACGGTTTGTGCCGACGGTGGTGCATTATGGTCAGATTTATAGTGGATTCGACATTCGGGTTGACGCGCGAATTTGCGCAAGCCAACGGTATAAAGGTAGTCAGTCTTACGCTGTTATTGGGCGATAAGGAATATACGGAAGGGTACCGTGAGGATTGGGACGCGTTTTACGGCGATTTTATACGGAGCAAGCTTCCCGCAAAAACGTCGCAACCGTCGCCGCGTAAATTTCAGGACGCTATCGACGAAATATTCGCCGAGGACGAAAACAGCGAGATCATAATTTTGACGATCGCCGACAGACTGAGCGGAACTATCGGTTCGGCGACGATAGCGGCGTCGCAGTATCCCGACAAGCGCGTGATAGCGATAAATTCGTGCGAAGCGGGCATATCGGCGCTCGTGCTTTTGCAGGAGATGTTAAAGGCGCAACAGGCGGGCGCGAGCTTCGACGAGCTTGTCGCTTTTGTCGACGACCTTAAAGAGCGTATCGCTATGCAGTTTATACCCGCGTCGCTCACGGAGCTTGCGCGCGGCGGACGTGTGAACAAGCTGTTGTCGCACGTCGGGAACATACTCAAAATAAAACCGGTGTTCGAGTTTGCCAAAAACGATCTTACTATATATGCCAAGGCGCTCGGATTCAACCGTGCGGTCGATGCGGCGATAGCGCATTTACCCAAAAAATTCGACAGGATACTCGTGTATTATATAGGCGACGATAAAAATATCGACGCGCTCAAAGACAGACTTTACCGTAAGCTCGGCGTCGAGCGTATAGAAGTAGAGCCGATGTGTCCGGTCGGCGGCGTGCATATCGGCGTTGGTACCGTCGGTATAGTAACGCTCGCGAGCAAGGCGTAGCGCTTTGACATACTATCTAATCGAACATAGATCATCCGACACGCGGCTGTCGGATTTTCTTTTACGTAAAAACGAGCGCGGACGTTCTATTGCGGCGTATTTCCGAATATCATAGTTTAAGCGAGTAGAAAGCGTGCGGCGGCGACATAACAAGTCAAAAGTCGACAAAACACGTAAATATTCGCACGATAAAATATGATAGAATTGGAGATGTCCGATGAGATTTTTGGTTGTCAAGCGACGGACGGTGGTCATAGCGGTAATAGCCGCGGCGGTAATAGCTTTTGCCTTGACGGGCGTGTATTACACGGGTGCGGCGGCTATCTACAACAACGTCAGCCCCAAGATGGTGCCTATATATTCCGTAGAAACGGAAGAAAAGGCGGTCGCGCTCACATTCGACGCGGCGTGGGGCGCAGACAGAACGTTGGGCATTCTCGAAACGCTCGAAGAAAAGGACGCGCGCGCAACGTTCTTTTTGGTAAGCTTTTGGGCGGAGAAGTACGAGAGCGAGCTGAAAACGCTTGCGGCGTCCGATCGGATAGAGATAGGCACGCACTCGGCTACTCATCCGTATATGTCTAAGCTGTCGCGCAGTCAGATATCGCTCGAACTGTCCACGTCCAAATCGCTTATCGAAGGAATTTCGGGACGCAAGATAGAGCTGTTCCGTCCGCCTTACGGCGATTATTCGGATACGTTGCTCACCGAAGCCAAGGAGCAAGGCTTGTATACAGTGCAGTGGGACGTCGATTCGCTCGACTGGAAAGGACTTTCCAAAGAGCAGATAGCGTCGCGCGTGGTCGGATCTTGCCGAAACGGAAGTATCGTGCTAATGCACAACGACGGAAAACACACGCTTGACGCATTGCCTGCGATAATCGACGGTCTGCGCGCCAAAGGCTTTACGTTCAAAACGGTGGGAGAGCTTATCTACAAAGACAACTATACTATCGATCATACGGGAAGACAAATAAGGAGTACGTAAATGAAAAACGACAAACCAACCAATGCCGTATACTTGCAGGGCAAAATAGGCGCCGAGCCGGAATATTCGCACGATATGTACGGCGAAAGGTTCTACGAGTTCAAGCTCAATGTCCCGCGATTGTCCGAACACTTGGACGTCATTCCCATAACGGCTTCCGAAGAACTTATAAGCGAACTGCATGCGGACGAGCCGATAGCCGTATCGGGGCAGTTCCGCAGTTTCAACCGCCCCGAAGGCGATCGGTCGCGGTTGATTTTGAGTGTTTACGCGCGTGAGATAACAACTCCGTCGCCCGATGCAAATCCCAATACGGCGGAGCTTGTGGGATATATTTGCAAGCCGCCCATATACAGAACTACGCCGTTCAATCGCGAGATCTGCGACGTACTGCTCGCCGTCAACCGTGCGTACAGCAAGTCCGATTACATACCGTGCATCGCGTGGGGCAAAAATGCCCGACTGCTCAAAAATGCGCCCGTGGGGCAAAAATTGGACGTTTGCGGGCGCATCCAGTCCCGTCAGTATACCAAACGCTTAGACGACGAAAATACCGAAGTACGCACCGCATACGAGTTTTCCATCGGCTCGGTAGAGTTTTTGCAAAAGGAAAGCGAGGTCGCGTCCACGTCGGACGAATGATTGCTTGAATTCGGAATGCGGAATTCGGAATGCGGAATTCGGAATTGATGTATAATTAAGAATGTTGAATTAATAATTATGGATAATTAAAATTCGTAATGCAAAAACGCGGAGCAATTAATGATTTTAATTGTTCCGCGCTCATTTTGTTTGTCTTACGAAGTAAGGCGAAGCCTTATTCCGAACAAGCGTAGCGCACTGCCTTTTTGTTCTGCGTAATAACCGCCGGCTATTCCGAATAAGTGTAACGCACTACTGTATTTTTTGTCATTCTGAACAAGCGTAGCGCAGTGGGCAATCTCATCTTTGTTTTTTAAGGTTGAGATCCTTCGCTTCGCTCAGGATGACAAAAGATAGTGAGTATCACGATAGAAGATCAACTGTATCCTTAAATTCGCATTTTCGTTATTCGTTCGTGTCGTCTTGAATATTCTTCTTTTTGTTGTGCATAACTCGCGCTATGATTATAGATGCGAGTATAACGGTGACTATGATGACTATTATCGCCACGAGCAGTACGATGTTTACGCCGTTATATTTGATATATACAGTTTCGACATAACAGGTGAGAGTGCCGCGCTCGGAGTCTACGAATTTGACTTCGGTGTATTTTTTGGACGAATCGAACGCGCCGACAACTTCGAGTTGCGTGCCTGTCGGTAATTGCGCTATCTCGTTATACGTTTCGTCGTCGAGCAGATATCCGACGGCGAAAGCACTGCCTTTGTACGAAATGATCTCGGCATTGTATGCGGGACGGATAAACACGGGTTTGTAATTGCTCGTGCTGATATTGATAGCGAGAATAAAGCCTTCGCTGTTATCGTTTAGCTCTACTCGGTACCAAAGATATCCGTAATCGTCGCGGTAAGACTGCACGAAATCGAGCATTTTAAACTCGGTGTTGCCGTCGACGGCGGCATAGCCCCGGACGGGTTTTGCGTTGCGGCTCGGATATTTGTATACGGGCGTTGCGGCGTTGAAGACCGCGCCTTTTTCTGCGGGCGGCGGTGAATATGGCAACGGCGCGGACAAGGCGTCCTTATATACATAGCCCTGTATCAGCTTTCCGCGTTCTATATCGTCTATCAATATCAGCGCATATTCGCGCGCGTCTTCGGGCGCGTATTGCGGCACTATGACGTTTCGTCCGCGTTTTATCGTGTATATGGGTTCGGTTTCCATCGGAAGGGAATACACTTCCGTATCTCCGAGCGCCGTGCGTATAAGTCCGTCGCCGTGATACTGCGGCGCGCCGTCGTTGAGTACCGGCGGAACATAGTCGGCGTCGATCAGCCGCACGCCGAGCTTTTCTCCGCTAGTCGTGAACACCCGGTGCTTGTACGTGTCGACTATTATAACGTCGCCGTAGTCGAAGAATCCGTTTTGCACGGTACACAATGCGAGCGCGCCCGCATTGCCGCCGAGCGAGTAATCTTCGCCGTCGAGCATGAACTCGAAGCTTTCCGTATACGCAACGCCGACGCGGATCTGATAGCGCGTAACGCCGTTTTGCGTGAGCATGAATACCGACCCGTTGAGATCGACGGCGAGCGCCGTTGCGTCCGTCGGCGCGGGGCAGTATTCGACCAAAGCGTCGTTTTCGAGCTTATATACGGCGTTGTCGGCGAGCGCGTACAGCTTATCCCTGCCTATGCCGAGCGTTATAGCTTTGTAGCGCGTCGCGGATATCTGTTTGAATTGCTCTCCGTCGTTTTGCACGCTCCATAAGCCCGTGCTTGTAAGCGCGTATATGGTTTTGTCGGCGTCGACCGCTATCTGCGCAATATTGCCGAGCTTGGGATCGGCGAGCGTGCGCTCGTTTGTCGTTTCCAATACGCCGCTACGAAAAATACCTATTTTGTTGTACTCGTACGCGACGTATACCGTGCCGGCGCTGTCGCAAGCGACCGATACGGGCATGGCGAACCTGCGGCTATCGTAATGTATGCCGTCCGAATACACCGCAATGCGGTCGTTGAGCGTGTCGGCGACGTACGTCTTGGAATTTTTTACGGCAAGCCCGCTCGGCATGTCGAAAAATCCGTTTATATCGCTGCTCGACGCGTACAGAGTTTTGTCGACCGTAAGGTCGGCGGAAAGCTTATGCACGGCGTTGAGCGAATCCAACGCGTAAACATATCCGCCGTAAGCGTGTATCGTCGTAAACGTCGCGCCGTCCGTAGAGCTTTCGGCTACGAGTCCGCCGCCCGCCGCCTGTGCGTGCGCGGTGACGCGGTCGCGCGTGAGCGTGTACAGCTTGCCGTCCGCACCGCTTTCGGCGGTAAGACCGAGAACTTTATCCGATTGCAAAAGCGCGGTGACTACGTTTCCGTTTTCGTCGACAGAGCATATGTCGTCCTTGTTGCCGAACGCCGAGCGCGTCGCTATGTATACGGTATCGTTTAGCGTTGTTACGGCGGTCGCGGCAACGTCGGGGCGGGCGATAGGCGTAAAGTCCACGCTCGCGATCGATCTATCGTCGAAGTCAGTTTGCGCCAGCGTGACGGATGTAAGCGACGACGGCGTTACGGCGTACAAAATGTCGCCCGCCGCGGTGAAGTCTACTATGCCGTCGATTGGCGTTCCGTCGTATTTGAGTTCGACCGCGGGCGCGTCGCCGCAATACAGCGACAGCCTGCCGTCGTTTAGCGCGAGTATAAGCTCTTTGTGTTCGCCGTGTTCCGCGCGGCGCATTATCTTGTCGGCGGTAATGCTACGGCGCGTGACCGCGTCAGTTTCTCCGACGGTGAATTCGGTCACGGTCTTTCCCGATACGATAAGCCCCGCGTCGTCGGCAAACACGAACGACGGCGAATCGAAGCACCTGTAGATCACTTCGTTGTTTAGGGCGACGATCGGGGAGAGCGACGCGCGGTCCTGCGCGTTTGCCGATTCGGCGAGCGCGGGCTTGTCCGTCGCGACGGAAAAAGTCGCGGCAACAGCCGCGCACGTTGCGACCGATATTAAAATATTACGAAATTTCTTACCGATAGCCATACCTTATATTATACCATGCCGTGTGTCCGTTGTAAAGGATTTTGCGGAATTTTGTCGAACGGGGTGGCGAGTAAGGGCGAGCGGCGGCATATTTTGTCGAAATTTTCGCAAATATATTGAAAATATTTTTAAATACCCCCTTTACAAGTTGAAAAAAGTGTGTTATAATCATTACATATCAAAATGGGGTCATATTGGTATATGTCCCCAAAGGATACGGCTTTGAATAATATTGCTATAATTGATTTGGGATCTAATTCCGCAAGATTGGTGCTGGCTCACGTTATAAACGACAGCAGTTTTGTCGTATACGACGAGCTTCAAGAGAGCGTAAGGCTCGCTCAGGATATGGAACGCGACGGGTATTTAAAGCAAGCGCGGATAGCGCAAGCGGTAAAGACGCTTAAAATGTTCCGCAAGCTGTGCGACGCAAACAACGTGGACAAGATATACGCATTCGCCACCAACGCGGTGCGCAAAGCAAAAAATCAGCGCAGTTTTCTCGAAGAAGTGAACACCGTTTGCGGGTTCAAGATGGACGTATTGACGGAAGAACAGGAATCCACTCAAATATACTACGGCGTTATCAATTCGCTCGAAGTGCCTAAGGGCGTTATAATGGATATTTCGGGTTCGTCCATACAGCTCGTGCAATACAACCGCCGCGTGATACTCAACCGCACTTCGTTGCAGATAGGCACCATGATGTTGTCGTCCATGTTCAACGACGACACTACGCCGTTACAGCAATCGCAAATGATAGAAACGTATATGCGCGATCAGTTCGAAAGCGTGGAGTGGCTCAAAACGCTCGATCCCGATTACAAATTCGTCGGCGTGGGCGGCTCGTTCCGCAGTCTTGCAAGCATAGTTCAGCGCATAGAAAAGTATCCGCTCAATATGATACATAACTACCGCATAAGCACCGAGACCTTCGATAAGGTTTACGACATGATCAAGGTGCTGGACGTGGAAAAGCGTTCCAAGATAAAGGGCTTGCCCGCACAGCGCGCCGATATTTTCTGCGCCGCGCTGTCGTGCATAAAAAGCTTTTTGTCGTGCTGTCCCGATTTCGACGAAACGGTAGTTTCGGGCGCGGGCATACGCGAAGGGTTTTTATTCAATCACGCCGTGCCGACCACGCTCGAAAAGCCCATATCGGATATCATGGGCTATTCCATATACACAAGATTGCACTATGCCGATCTCAACATACCGCACGCCGAACACGTATGCAACCTTGCCATACAGCTGTACAAGCAATTGCGAGTGTTGCACAAGCTTCCGCGGCAGTACGTGCGAGTGTTGCGCATAGCCGCGCTAATGCACGAAATGGGCGGGCGCATCAATTTTTACAGTCAGTACAGACATTCCAATTATTCGATCATGAACTCCAATCTTTACGGCGTATCGCACCGCGATCTCGTGCTTGCGGCTTTTGTGGTACGCGCCCACGCGCTCGACGATCTGTCGTATGCCGAATGGAACAAGTATGCGGGGATCGTGCGCGAAGAGGATCTGGTTGCCGTCATGCGGCTCGCGGTGATACTGCGCATAGCCGACTCGCTCGACAGATCGATGTCCGGCTCGGTCAAGTCCATCACGTGCGACGTGCTAGGCGATTCGGTGATCATGAAGACCGAAGTGGAAGGCGACTGTTCGCTCGAAATAAAAGACGCGCTCAGCGCGGGCGCGGATTTTGCCAAAGCGTACAAAAAGAATTTGGAAATTCTGTAAAACAGAGCTTTAACGATGACCGATAACGACAGCCGAATACGCATTCGGCAAATAGCGCTTGCTACGGCGTCGCCGCGCCGCCGCATGCTAATAAAGGAAATAACCGGCGTACAACCCGTATTTATGCCCGCCGACGTCACTGAGATAGTTTTGCCGAGCGCCGTCGCTACGGCTACGGTCAATGCGCGGGCAAAAGGCGAGTATATTCTCGCGCGGACGGAGCTTCCCGTTCTCGCGTTCGATACGGTAGTGGGCTTGGACGATAAGGTGTTCGGTAAGCCCCGCGACCGCGAGCAGGCTGTTGCGATGTTCGAAGCGCTGTGCGGACGCACTCATGAAGTGGTGACAGCCGTTTTTTTCGGCTACGGCAAAAAAATAATAGAAAAATTCGAAAAAACTTTCGTTACTTTTGGTGCATTTAACGCTCAATTGGTGTATAATTATGTGGACGGCGGCGCGCCGTACGATAAAGCGGGCGGATATAATATCGACGATATCGAGATAAAACCGCTCATAGCGCGCGTAGACGGCGACTATACCAACGTCGTGGGTTTGCCCGTCAAACTGACCGAAAAACTTATCGAGGAGAATTTGTTTAATGGCGAAGATGGAGATAGCGCTTGATCTCGGCACGTCGTACACGTCGATATTCGTATCGGGCAACGGCATAGTTTTGCACGAGCCGTCGGTGATTGCGTACTTCGACGACGGCGGGAAACGCCGCACGCGCGCGGTCGGTACGGAAGCGTACAACATGATGGGCAGAGCGCCCGAAAAAACCAAAACGGTTTGCCCGATATCCGACGGCGTCATTAAGGACAGCGAAGCGTGCGCGGACATGCTCGCCGAGTTCATAGGTCGTATACTGCCCGATTCGTATTTGTTGAAGCCGCGCATTTCGTGTATACTCGGTGTGCCGACGGGGATAACCGTCGAAGGGCGCGAGCAGTACGAGCAAGTTCTCATGCGCGCGGGTATAGACGAAATAACCATGGTTAATTCGGTCATGCTATCTGCGATAGGCGTGGACATGCCCGTGCGATCCAATTTCGGCGGGATAATAGTGTCGATAGGCGCGGGCGCCACGGAAATAGCGGTATTGAGCCTGAGCGGGATCGTACGCGGCTGGGCGTTGACGTTGGGCGGCGACATGATAGACCGCGCGCTGATGGACGCAATAAGCGGAATTTACGGACTCAATATCGGACGTGCGACGGCGCGTTCGCTAAAAGAAAAAATTTGCAGTCTTATACGCAACGATTGCGCGACCACTTCGGTCAGCGGTATCGATGCGGAAACAAAAAATATCAGGTCGCAAAGCGTGTCGTCCGATACGCTTTACGGCGTGGTGGCGGATTACTATCTTAATATCGTGGACGCTGTGGCGAGCGTCATCAATTCGTGTTCCCCGTCGATAGCGGCGGAAATACAGCGTTACGGCATAGTGTTGGGCGGCGGCGGCGCGAAAATGCCCGGACTTGCGTTGCTCATGAAAAACATGCTCAAACTCAACGTACACGTGCCGCCCGACGCGGCGTATGCGTCGGTACTCGGCGGCGGACGGTTGTTGTCCGATCCCGATCTTCTCGACGATATTCTTTCGCACGCATAGCGCGAAAAGCGATAAATAAATTATTACGTATCATCATCGGTCGAAAGCGGAGCGATAACCGTTTCGACCGATTTTGTTTTGCTATCGAACATGCGTCGCGAGCGTGCGGAACGCTTTCGCTTAAATTTTCGTATACGACAAAACAGTACAAATTTCCGCTTGCAAAGGTCGGCGCCTGCGGTTATAATTATTGTCATGAAGAGTATTGTAGTTACGTCAGGAAAGGGCGGCGTCGGCAAGACCACGGTGACCGCTTGTCTGGGCAGGGCGCTTGCGGAGCTCGGTAACCGCATCGTGCTTATGGATGCCGATTTCGGGCTGAATAATTTGGACGTAGTGCTCGGATTGGAAGGTAAGGTCGTTTACGATATAGCGGACGTTATCGAAAACCGTTGCCGCGTGCGTCAGGCGCTCGTCGAAACGCAAACGCGCAATCTTTATTTATTGCCGTCGTCGCACGGATACTTGGGCGAAAAAGTGACTTCGCAAAATTTGCGGCTCGTTCTCAACGGTTTGGCTGTCACTTTCGATTATGCGCTCGTCGATTGCCCCGCCGGTATAGAAGCGGGATTTACTCGCGCAGTCGGCGCTTGCGACGGCGCGCTCGTAGTCACTACGCCGCATATAAGTGCGCTCCGCGACGCAAACAAGGTAATAGCGCTGTTGCTTTCGTACGGCAAGCGTCCGACGCTTATAGTAAACCGCGTGCGCGGCGATCTGCTCGCGGCGGCGAAAATACCGAATAAGGACGAAATAGAAAACATACTCAAAACGGCGGTGGACGGAATGATCCCCGAAACCGACGGAGTGTACGGATTTGGGAATATCCCCAAAAAACCGTTCGAGCTGTTGGCGCGGCGCATACATTCGGGTGCGGGCGAGCCGCTCGATCTTGCGGCGGACTACCGCGGTTTTTTCGGCGCTATCAGAAGAAAATTCGGAAAGGGCGGTAAATAGCTATGAACAACGACGCGGCGCGGCTTGCGCGCGTGATAGAAAACGATGCTAACGGCGTTATAAACAAAACGTTGCGCGTTGCCGAAAGCGATATGGCGGCGCTTTTGAGCGAGTATATGAGCGTGACCGCGCTTGATACCGCATACGAAAAAACGCAGAGCGGATACAGACTGACCATGCGCGTCGATGTCGCGCGGTTTTACGGCATAGGCAACACGAGCGAGTAAAGAAAAGGTTTGTTTATCGGATACGGTATGCCGTATGCTCGATCGTGAGCGGAGCAAAAGAGTTTGTCCGTACCGTTGCGGACGGCGCGCGATCTCGCAGTTATCGCGAATTAACGCCGTGCCGTCGGCATATATTTAGTACGGTATGGACAAGTATTCGGGTTGTAACGTAGTCGACAGCGTGGTGACGGCGGTCGAAAGGGAAAAGCGCGAAAAGCCCAAAAGGCGGTTCGGCGGATTTTTGATGCGGACGGCTGTCGCGGCGACGGCGGTCGGCTTGCTTTTGGCGTTGCATTACGCGCCGTTGCCGTATAAGGACGATATTACCGGCGCATTGCGCGGCGTGTTCTTTTACGATGCGTTCGGGCGGACGGAATTCGGCACGTCTGCTTTTTTCGAGCCGAATGAAGAAGAATAAACGCGCGCGCTCCGATAAGCGCGTAAAACGCCCCAAGCAACGCGCCGTCGACGAAATGCGAATATACGTTTCGCCGATAATGCTCGTGATGGCGGTGTATTTCGTTGCGGTCGGCATGGCGTACGAGTTTGTATGCTCGCTCGCCGCAGTGCTGTTGCACGAGTGCGCGCATGCGAATACGGCTAAAAAGCTCGGCTACGAGCTTAACGTGATAAAGCTGATGCCTTACGGCGCGGCGCTGAGCGGCAACGACGATCTGTTGCGACCCAAACACGAAGTGTCGATCGCGCTCGCGGGACCGTTGTTCAATTTCGTGCTTGCAGTAGTATTTGCGGCGCTTTGGTGGCTCGTTCCCGCAAGTTACGTGTTTACCGAAGCGTTTTGCATGTGCAATTTGTATATAGGCGTGTTCAACATGTTGCCCGTGTATCCGCTCGACGGCGGCAGGGTGGCGCTCGCCGCGCTTTCGGTCAAGCTCGACCGCAAGCGTGCGTATAAGATAACGCGCATTGTGTCGTTCGTCACGGGCGTCGCGGCGGTTGGTTTGTTCGTGCTGTCCGCGTTTTATGCGCCGAATATCTGTTTGCTCAGCGTGGGCATATTCATGATAGTATCGGCGTTTTTGCCGGACCGACGCGCGCAATACAATGCGTTGTTTTCGTTCGGTACTCGGCGCGACCGTATGAAAAAGCCTTTGGAAGTGCGCTCGCTCGCAGTATCGGAATCGGTCGAGCTTTCGGAGCTTGTTCGCGCGCTCGATCCCGACAAGTACAGCGAATTCACGGTAATAAGCGACGACAGGCTCGAAAAAATATGTACGCTCGGCGAAACCGAATTGATAGACGGCGTTAAATCGCGCGGTTACGATGCGAAAGTGCGAGATATAATAAATCGATAGATAAAAAGCAAAAGCGTCGTGCGTAAAAAGCCAAGCGCTTGATTTTTTTCGGACGATGTGTTATCATATAAAAAGCCGACCGTTGCGACTGTGCGCGACATTTGCGTTTGCGCGCGGAAAACCGTCTGCGGTCCGATCGTTACTATGGATTATCTCAAAAACATACGCAATCTAACGGGTAGCGCGCTTGACGATTTGGCGCGCGCGTTATACGAACGCGATCTTAAAACGTTTGAAGAAACGGTCGTCGGGCTTGTCAAGTTCGGCGATATGCGCGATTACGAAACCGCGGCGGCAATGCTCGCGACGGCGCCTATGCTCGCGCGTTCCGCCAATTCCGATTATACCGACGCGCGGTTCGGAACGCTTGTGTTCGACCAGTATTTCAACATGTTTTTACGCGCCTGCGCGGATTGCGAATACGGCGAAAACGAGTATATGGCGGTCCTGCTGTCGGCGCAATACGGCAAGGCGGGCGGAGCGCTCAACTGTTGGGATAAGAGCGTAGACAGGTATTTGACGGCGCTTGCGCGTGCGGACTTCGACCGTGCGGCGGGTTACGTGGAAAAATTCGACCGTAAATTCGGCAAATATTCGGTGCTTATAGCCGTCGATCGCGACCGTGCGCTCGACAGGCTGTTGCATATGGCGTTGTACGGCAAAAAGCTCGATAAGGCGGCAGTTCGCGACGTGTTGATGGATTACGGCGAAGTGTCGGGCGCGTTGATCTCGCGCTACGGCAAGGCGCAGGCGCACGAACGCGTGGCGATAGTGAGATTGCTTTTGATGTTTAAAAACGACATGCGCGTGCGCGCGTTTTTGGACGGTACGGTGGCGTTCGACAAATCGAAGTCGGTGCGCGACGCGGCGTTCGGCGCGCGCCGCAACACCGTCGATCGTGCGGATGCTTCGGTGCGCCTTGAAAGAATGATGGAAGAAGGCGTCGGACTGACCGTCGCGCAATGGGCGGAGCTGTTGAGCGACGAAGCGTATGCCGCCGTCGCAGACAGGATATTTTTCTGCTTGCCGAGCGACGGCGAACACGTACGCGTGATAGTGTATAACGACGGCGCGTTTTTGGACAGCGCGGACAAACCCGTCACGGTGTCGGTCGAACAAAAGATATACGTTTTGCATCCTCTGGACGTAACGCAGGACGATACGGGTATTTTGTCGCTCGAAATATCTCAACCGTTTTTGCAAATATCCCGACCGATATATCATGCTTGCGCGGACGACGGGTTTTATTCGGCGCGGCTGGCGGGAACCATGATAGCGCGCGACGTGTTTATGAAAAATCTCAAATCGTGCGGGTTTGCGTTTTGCGACAAGCGCGCAGACGATGAACCGAACGTCGCCGTTTGCAGATCGGGAAAGTATGCGGTGGGCGTGGAATGCGATCTGCCCGACAGCAGTTATACGGTAAGCTGCGGGCGCATAGCGTTTTACAACGCCGCCGATCTCGTAAATGTCAAGCGCAAACGTTATATATCCACGGCAAACGCGCTCGATATGCGCGCCGTGCCGCGCCGAGCGTATAGCGAACTGATATACCGCGCTTATAAACTGTTCGGAAACGCGTGACAGTTGCCGAAAACATGGCGAAAACAATAGACAAATGCGCATAATTGCGGTATAATTGTAATACTTTTGCTTGCACAGTTTGCTTTTTTATACACGTTAAACCCGCCGCCGATAAAGAGGTCCGTTTTGAAAAGTAAAATTCTCGTCGATTACGAATCGTATATGTGTAGCGTCGCCCTGTTGGAGGACGACGTGCTTAGGGAATTTTACGTCGAAGACCACAATATGAACCGCGTTACCGGCGAGATATACAAGGGCAAGGTAGTCAACGTTTTGCCGGGGCTTGCGTCGGCGTTTGTCGATATAGGCAAGCGGCGCAACGGGTTTTTGGCGGCGTCGGATATGCTCGAAGACCGAACGACGCTCGCGCGGTCGGGCAGGATCCCGACGCGGTTGGACGTGAGCGAAGGCGATTACGTGCTTGTTCAGGCGGTCAAAGAGCCGACCGAAACCAAAGGTCCGCGGCTTTCCGCAAACCTGTCGCTTCCCGGCAGATATATAGTGTACATGCCGACCGTCGATTTTATAGGCGTGTCCAATAAGATCACCGACGAAAATACGCGCGCGCGGCTTTCCGAGCTGTTGTCCGAAAACCGTCCCACGCCGCGTTGCGGGCTTATAGCGCGTACCGCCGCAAAGGACGCGAAAAAGTCGGACGTTGTGGACGAGATAAAGTATTTTTCCGCGATGTACGAACAGCTTTTGCAAAAGTTCAAAACCACCGACGGCGTGGCGCGATTGTCCACCGACGGCGATCTTATATTCCGTGCGGTGCGCGATCTGTTGAATTCGAGCGTGGACGAAGTGGTTTGCAACAGCGTCCATATTGCGGACAGGCTCAAAAAATATTTCGCCGAGCATATAGCAAGCTCCGTCAAAGTGACCACGTCGGATAATGACGACGTGCTTAAAAAGTACGGCGTGCTCGACGAAGTGGAAAAGCTTTTGCGTTCCAAGGTCATGCTCGAAAGCGGCGGGTCGCTCGTGATCGACTATACCGAGGCGCTGACGGTGATCGACGTAAACACGGCTAAATTCATCGGCGACGGCGACAGAGAAAAAACGGTGTTCGCCATAAACTGCGAAGCCGCAAAGGAGATAGCGCGGCAATTGAGATTGCGCAATGTCGGCGGAATGGTCGTGATCGATTTCATCGACATGCAGGACCCCGCGCACAACGAGGAAGTCGTGGACGTTTTACGGCGCGAAGCGGCGCTCGACCGCATGCGCACACGCGTTTTGCCGATGACCGAGCTTGGACTAGTGCAAATGACGCGCAAAAAGTCGGGCGTGGAATTGCAGTCGTTGTTGTTGCAACGTTGCCGCGAGTGTAACGGTACCGCGCACACGCTGTCGCCTAACTTTTTGATGCGCAAGATCAAGTCGCGGTTGATCGATATTTTCGCTGGCGGCAATTGTACCGCCGTTATAGTGTCGGTCAGTCGGATCATCTACAATCAATTGTCGCAGGGCGATTGGAAATTGTATCTTGGCGATAACGTCGACAGGCGAGTATACGTCGTGCCGAGCGACGAGGTCGGACCGAATTCTTTTCGCATAAGCGCTACCGACGGACCGATAACGTTGCCCGACAACGCGTATCTGTTGACGTGACGGAAAGGAGCTTCGATGAAATATATCAATAAAGAATACGGCTTTGCTTTCCGCCCGCCGTTTTTCGATAAGTTCCGCGAGCAGACCGAAAACGGTCCGCCGATAGGCGACGAGAATTTTCCGGGACGGTATATAATCGGCGCGGGGTACGATTACGGCGCTATAAACGGCGCGATGCTCGTCGGCAAGCACGGATCTATGTGGGGCGTGCGCGTCTTGTATTGCGCAGGACAAAAGTGGCTCGATCATAACGAGTTCGTGCGTAAAATGGGGAGCGCTTGCGCAAACACGCCCGACGGCAGTTTCGCGCATTTTACGTCCGGACCGCTCAGCGTTAAGTGGGTCAAGCAGAACGACCGTTCGCTCGTATTGCAGGTGAGTTCGCGCCGAAAATTACGCGTGCGCGTCATATTTTACCCGTGCTACGAATGTCCGGGCGAGTTGTCGATAGAAAACGATTCGGTCAGCGGCAGAAGCCCGCATATAGCGATCGTTCCGGGAACGGTCGAGCTTACGGATGCCAACGCAGTGTACCGCGGCAGATATTTGGTCGAGGACGACGGCGAGCGCGAGTATTTTCACGCGGTATCGTACATGCCGCCGTCGGCGTCGGCGAACGGAGCGTTCAACGAGGCGATAATGGAGTTCGTCATAAATCGCCGTCAGCCAAACGTTTGCATTTATGCGTGCGTAGGCGATAAAGATATTTTCGACGCGGAGCTGCCGCGATTCGACCGCGTGCAAAGCTTGATCGAAACGAGCGAATTGCGCTACGGCGTGAACCGCACCAACGGGCAAGGCGAACTCGGCGCGCCTGTGGAGCGCATGTTCAACGCGGTATTGTGGTCGCGCGTTTACTATCCGTATCTGTTGACGGAGATTTTTTCGCCCAAGCGCACGGCGCTCGACAATCATTTCAATATAGACGGAACGGACGAAAACTGTTCGGCGATACTCGGTTGTTATACGGGCGTGCCGCAAGCGGTAAAACAGCTCAGATACACGCTCGAAGATAAAATAATGTCGGTGTTTGCAGTGTGGCATAACTATATGCACATGACCGATAAAAGCGGATTGCTCGCCGAGTATATAAAGCTCGCCAAGCTGTATCCGCCGATCGCCGCGCCTATAATTTGCGAAAAGAACAAAAACGAAGTGGCGTACAAATGGCAGGATTCGCCGCTCAAAGAGAAGTTCAATCCCGCGAGCATGTTCAGTCTCGATCTTTCGTCGTTGCGGTTGTTGGCGTTTGACGTACTCGAACGCATAGCGGCTATGTTCGATCTGCCCGAACGCGGCAAGTACTCCAAAGCCAAGTTCGACATGCAGAAAATAATCAACGATATATTCTGGTGCGAGAGCGAGGGGTTATACGTCAACCGTTACACTACGGGGCAGTGGGCTAACGCGATAGGCGCTACGTCGTTTTATCCGTTGTTGGCGGGCGCGGTCGATACGCCCGAAAAATTGTCGCTCATAGTTAACAATCTTACCGATACGCGTAGGTTTTGGAGCGATTACGTTATACCTACGCTTTCCGTAGATAACCGCGAATACGGCAAACCGTCAAAGCCCGACAACAACGGCAGACGCAATCCGCCGTATCTCGAATACCGCGGGAGCATCGTTCCGTACGTCAATTTCATAGTTTATCACGGTTTAAAGCGTTACGGCTTGGACGAAGCGGCGGGCGCGGTCGCGCAAAAAAGCGCGGCGCTGTGGTCGGCTAACGAGTCCGACAACGTGGAAAACTATTCGGTGTATTTGCCGCGCGGAAAGCGCGTGCGTTCGGATGATTATCTTTCGGCAAACGGGAATATGCTCGCGCTCATCGGCATGCAGGAGCTGATAGACATCGAGTATTTCCGTCCCGATCTCAAAAATGCGATCGCGTTCGGTACCTTCCTTTCGGGTACGAATGCGGTCACCAATCTCAAATTTCTCGATCATACGTATTCCATCGAAGTTACCGACGAAGAAACGGCGCTCATAATGGACGACGTCAGCATGTTCAAGGGCGACGGCGGCAAGTTTATAGTGCGAAATTTCGTACTCGACGGTAACGGCGGCGGCGAGTTCATGATAGACGCCAAGCAGAACATAAGCATCAATTTGAATCTGCCGTCGGACAACAAAAAAACGACCAAGTATTTCTTTATAGTTCCGCCCGGAAAATCATTGATCAAAGCCGTCGGCGGTATGGTAAACATAGGAAAAATCGAATAGTCGGCAGCGCCGTCCCGATGATTTGACAAAAAACAATAAGAATTAAAATGGTAAAAAATTCGATTTGTATAAGTTGTCTATTATAGTACGGAATCATCTCAACATAATTGAACAGTAAACTATTTAGCTCAGTAATAGTAGAATATTTATATAATCTTGCGTGATTGGATTTAAGGCTTTTCATTATGAACAAAAGAAAGTTAGCGAATAAATACATAAAGGCACTAAGAGAAGGGAATTTATCCGCTTTTGATTTGATTTATAAGAATTTTTACGGATACATATATGGAATTGCCAAATTTTATACGCATGATAAGAGCTATGTAGAAGATGTTGTAATGAGAACGTTCGAGGTTGTTTATGAAAGACGAAACGATTTTGACGAGACTAAAAATGGCTACGCATGGATGGTTCAAATTGCCAAATATTCTGCAATGCAATATAATGACAGCGAGTACAAATATATTTTGAGCGCTATGGATGAACAATCGTGTGTCAGTAATTATCAAGTTGATTTTGAAGGCGATTACAACGTACAGTGTGCAATGGAGAAACTATGCGATCTTGACAGAAAAATAGTGTATTTTAGATTTTTTGAGGATAAAACTATAGAGTTTATTGCTCAAAAGTTGGGTATGAGTGTAGCTGCAATTTATAAGAGACTTCAAAAAAGCAAAAAATATCTTAAAAATTTTTTTAAAAAAAGGTAAAAATTTTCGTCTCCAAAATGAATATATAGTGTAAGATTTTTTCGGTGAAATAAATACCATAGATTTTAGTAATTAACACCAGAAAAAATCTTCTCTATGGAGGTGAAATATGAGTAGATAGCATAAATCTTAGTATTATAACTGTGTAATTACTATGAGTATTTTGTGTTGTAAAATTTAATTATGCCGTAAGGCGGACAATTAACAAAAAGGAGATAAAAATGAAAGTTGATACGTTTAAACAACGAATTATTTTTAGTTGCATATTTATTTTGATTGTAGCTACGTTTTGCTTTGTTCTTATTTTTAGCTATGAAGCATTTGCGCGCGCGGAAGAGTTAAATAGCGATTTAAACATAGAGCAGAGCTATGCTGCAAAAGAAACCGCTAATCAAGAACATATGCCTGTTGCCGATACTATTAGAATTGCATTTTTAGAAAACGATTATACCATTTTTAAAGATGTTACAGGTAATTTGTGTAATTATATTGATGGTGAAGTCGGTTCGACCATTTTGTTCTTTGCTGAGCCGAATATCGGCTGTATGAATTTAAATGTAGTAGTTGTTGATGGTAGTGCGCAAATTCAGCCGATGTATGCCAACCTGTATAGTATAGTCGCTAACGGTAATTGTTCGGTTTCTGCTACTGGAGAATATAAGAAATATACAATCACTTACAATAAATTAAGGGGTGGTATCAATCCTAACAAAGAAACTACATTTACAGCTAATGATGAAATACGATTATTGCCGCCGTCTTGGAATGCGTATAATAAGTCTTGTTGGGTGAATATGAATGATGAAATTATTACTACAATACCTAAAGGTAGTGATAACGATTTAACGTTATTTGCTAAATACGAAGATCCTGTTCATTTTACAATTACATATAATTTGAAAGACGGGAATGGCGTCAATCCATCAGTAAATCCGAATACATATACTGTAGAAGATAATGTAAATATAGTAGCTCCTACCTGTCCCGGATATAGAAACGGAACATGGAATGGTGTTACAAAATGGAACAAGGATGAGCGCTATGAAAATATAGTGCTTGAAGCAATTTGGTCAGAACCTTTAACTTTTAATGTGAAATTATCGGCAATAGGAGCTATGACATTGATAATTCCGGTTACATATAATCAGCCAATGCCGGACAATGTGGATATCCCGAAAAGAGAAGATGGATATTTATTTCAAGGCTTTTTCTATGCAAATACAGGTAAATGTTATTACGATAGAAATATGAAAAGCATGAGTAAATATGATATACCAAGTGATTCGGAGTTATATGCAAAGTGGGAAAAAGACCCCACATGGCAGCCTGAAATATATTATTTTGTGATAGATAAAATAAATTATAGGGCTGCAACTAGTGGTGGAAGCGGTGCTATAGAAATATCGCATATGGGACTTGAATACGACGATGAATATACTTATACAGCAGATGATACGTTGGATTGGTATAATTCAAGCTCTGGTGAGCGTGATATTAGAGGATTTACATGTTGGCGAATGATTCTTAATGGTCCTGATCATTATAATGGGCAGACAAATCCATGGATTGAATTTTCGAATGATAAAACTATTAGTTTCAAAGCGGGAGATATTATAAAAAACTATTATCCAAGATATCAGCACACCGATACAATCTATATTAGAGCTATTTATAATGAGGTGATTGACGATTCGTGTATTACAACGGGTACGCTTATTACTCTTGCTGACGGAACGCATAAGCCGGTTGAGCAATTGACCGGTGATGAGCAACTACTTGTTTGGAATTTGTATACAGGCAGATATGATGTTGCGCCTATACTATTTATAGATCATGATCCTTTGCAGTTGTATTCCGTTATAAAGTTGCATTTTTCGGATAACACCGTTGTAAATGTAATTGCCGAGCATGGATTTTTTGACACAACGCTTAACAAATACGTGTATCTTGATAAAAATGCCGAGCAGTATGTGGGGCATTGGTTTGTAAGACAGGCGTATTCGACGAGCGGTGAGTTTGTTTATACGACGGTACAATTGATGAGCGTAATAATAGAACATGAGATAACAGAGGCGTGGAGTCCTGTTACATACGGTCATTTATGTTATTACGTTAACGACATGTTATCTATGCCGGGTGGTATATCGGGATTGTTCAATATTTTTGAAATGAACGTAGATGAGATGATTTATGACAAATTCTCTATGGAGTACGATATTCAAACGTATGGACTTTATACATACAATGAGTTTGCAGAGCTTATACCAGTGCCGCAAGAAATGTTTGATGCCGTTAATGGAAAATATTTAAAAGTGGCAATTGGGAAGGGCTTAATCACAGAAGAAAGAGTAAAGTATTTAATAGAACGTTACATCCATCATTTTGCGGTGTAGATTTGAGCGTAAGCGTATATTGACCTTGTATGTTTTTATGCAAGGTCGATATGCGAATTTGAAATATCTATTTACACAGGCAAAAATTTGTGATATAATGTAAAAAAGTATTAGGAGACGGTTTGCGTTATGGAAAAAAGAATATTGCGGCAAATATGGTTTATAATTTGCATGATCGTTGTTATGGCTATACCGTTTACTATATTGGGTATCTACCGAGTCGTGACCGACCCGTCGGATATAAATAAAGACTGTAATTCGTGTGGAATTATTACGTATCAAGCTAATAACGGCGGGAAAATCATGTCTGTCGAGCTTGGTTATCCTGAGAAAAGCATTGTGTTTCGAGAATCCGACGGAGATAAGCCGCAAAATATAGTTGCGATCGCCGATGACGGATATTATTTTGTCGATTGGTCGGACGGATGTAAGGATATGGAGCGAACCGACGAGTTTATGCAAAACGAATCGGTGTTTTGCGCGATATTTGCCGAGATAGACGATCCTGTTACGCTCACTTACAGCGTTGTCGGCGGAAGGCTGGTGGGAGATAATACGCAAATCGTTCAGCGCGGCACTATCGGACGTAAGGTTTATGCGTACACCAATGACGAGAACAAAGACTTTTTGGGTTGGTCCGACGGGGCATCGGGACAAACGCGACAAGATAACGTTACCGAAAGTTTGACTGTCACTGCCGAGTTCGGTTATATTCTTGATTATACGGCGAGCGCGCACGGTACGATAGAGGGTAATGCAAATCAACGTATCGTCGATCGCGAGAATGCGACGAGCGTTACGGCGGTACCCGATCGCGGTTGGACTTTCATTATATGGTCGGACGGCGTGACGAGCGCGACGCGAAATGACGGCGCCGTCGCTTCGTCAAAAGCTGTGGTCGCATATTTTGCTCAGCCGGATATCGAGATGATCAAATATCACTACGGTGTTGTCGTAAACAAAGACTATAAGGAAGTCGAATTTGTCAGACGCGACACGAGCGGAAATATTCGGCTGTATGTGCCGCAAGACGATTATTATGAGTTTGACGGCTGGTTTTTCGACGAAGGCTTTACGGAACGCGCTACTTACGAAAACGGTGTTCTTAATTCTATAACAGTTGTATTACAACAACCGTCGCGTGACCTATACGCTAAGTGGGTCGATTACAACATTAAAATAATATACTGTTATAACGGTGCGACGAGCGGGAACGATCGACCTTTCGATTATGTAAAGAGTAATTCCGAATTGCCTGTTCGGCTTGCTGTTCCGGAGCGCGAAGGTTATGCGTTCGACGGTTGGTTTTTTGACGAAGAGCTTACAAAACGTGCGACAGATCAGGATGGGATTGTTCGACTTATCGGTATTTTCGACATGACCGAACATGAACTGCATGCGAAATGGATCTCGGATACCGTCGTGATCAAATATCATTATAACAACGCGACGGGCGGAAACGACAAAACCGAAGAATATATAGCTCGCAATATCGAGACGCCTGTTAGACTAGTCGTACCCGAACGCGACGGATATGACTTTGTCGGTTGGGCAACGAGCGGTGAGAACGGACGTATCGTTGCGTATGCTAACGGCATTATCGACGATATGGCGTTTGTTATGTCTTATAATGAGTTGGATGTTTATGCCGTTTGGGTCGAGAAAAGCAAATAAACATATAACTTTCGTATGATCGGATCCGTTTGTAATAATATGCATAATGGTTTGCAATAAAAAACTCGCGCAAGAAATTTTCGTGCGCGAGCGAATATGATATAAAAGCGTTAATACGCTTTGCATATTTATTATGTGCAAAGGCTGCTTCGTTATTCATTATACGGTGATCTATTCTTAAATAAGATAAAGCGGAACGCATGTGATTTGCGTTCCGCTTTTACGATCGTATAAGTTTAAATCAAACGATATCGGTTTAGTACATGCCGCCCATGTCGCCGCCTGCGGGAGCTACGGGAGCGGGCGGGGTGGGTATGTCGCAAACAGCCGATTCGGTCGTGAGCAATGTCGACGCGATGGATGCGGCGTTTTGCAAAGCCGAGCGGGTGACCTTTGTCGGGTCGATGATACCGATCTTAACGACGTCGCAATACGTATCGTTGAGCGCGTCGTAGCCGTAATTGGCTTTTTTGCTCGTCAACACGGTGTTGACTACTACCGCTCCGTCAACGCCCGCATTGACCGCGATCTGTTTAAGCGGTTCTTCGAGCGCTTTGCGTATAATGACCGCGCCCGTCTTTTCGTCGCCTTCGAGTGTCGTTACGAGCTTGTCTACCGCAGGAACGGCGGAAAGGAGCGCAACGCCGCCGCCGGGAACGATACCTTCTTCGACAGCCGCGCGGGTAGCCGCGAGCGCGTCTTCGATGCGCAGTTTCTTTTCTTTCATTTCCACTTCGGTCGCCGCGCCGACGTTGATGACGGCAACGCCGCCCGCGAGCTTGGCAAGACGTTCTTGCAATTTTTCGCGGTCGTAATCGGACGTGGTGGTTTCTATCTGAGCGCGAATGGATTTTACGCGCGCCGCGAGTTCGGCGGGATCGCCTTTGCCCTCGACGATAGTGGTGTTGTCCTTGTCGACTTTAACGGTTTTGGCTCTGCCGAGCATGGAAACTTCGGCGTCTTTAAGCTCGATACCCGTTTCGTTGGAGATGAGCGTGCCGCCTGTGAGCGCCGCGATATCGCGGAGCATTTCCTTGCGACGGTCGCCGAAGCCAGGAGCTTTGACCGCTACGCAGTTGAAAGTGCCGCGGAGTTTGTTTACGACGAGCGTTGCGAGCGGTTCGGACTCGATGTCGTCGGCTATTATCAAAAGCTTCAAGCCCTGCGAAACGATCTTTTCGAGAAGGGGAAGTATTTCTTGTATGTTGGAGATCTTATTGTCCGTGATAAGGATAACGGGGTTGTCCAATACGGCTTCCATTTTTTCGGTGTCGGTGCACATGTACGGGGAGGCGTAGCCGCGGTCGAATTGCATACCTTCGGTAAAGGCGAGATCGGTCGTCATCGTCTTGGATTCTTCGACTGTGATAACGCCGTCGTTGCCGACCTTTTCCATAGCTTCGCTTATGAGCGTGCCGATGGTTTCGTCGGACGCGGAAATGGCGGCGACCTGTTTGATCGCGGTCTTTCCGTCTACCGCTTTGCTTATGGATTTAAGATGCTCGACAGCCGCCGCGGTCGCTTTTTCGATGCCTTTGCGCACTATCATCGGGTTTGCGCCCGCCGCTACGTTTTTAAGACCTTCGCGAATGATAGCTTGCGCCAAAAGGCAAGCGGTAGTCGTGCCGTCGCCCGCGACGTCGTTGGTCTTGGTGGAAACTTCCTTGACTATCTGCGCGCCCATGTTTTCGAACGGGTCGTCAAGCTCTATCTCCTTTGCGATGGTGACGCCGTCGTTGGTGATGAGCGGCGCGCCGTACTTTTTATCGAGCACGACGTTGCGACCTTTCGGTCCAAGCGTGATCTTTACGGTGTCGGCAAGCGTGTTGACGCCTTTTTCGAGCGCTTTGCGCGCTTCGTCGCCTGTTTTGATCTGTTTTGCCATGATTATTTCTCCTTATTTACCGATCAGTCTTCGACGATGGCGAGTACGTCGCTTTGACGCATTACCGTAAACGTCTTTTCGTCTACCTTGAATTCGCTGCCCGCATATTTGGAATACAGCACTTTGTCGCCGACTTTGACCACCATTTTGACGTCTTTGCCGTCAACGAGTCCGCCGGGACCTATCGCCGTAACGCGCGCGATCTGCGGCTTTTCCTGATCCTTGGCGAGCAGGACGATACCGCTTTTGGTCTTTTCTTCCGTTTCCAACGGCTCGATCACTATGCGGTCGAATAACGGTTTTATATTCATATATTCACCTCCGAATTTTTATGACCGAGCATATAATATATTATCACCGTGTAAAAGTCAAGTAAATCTACTGTTGTTTTACAGGGAATTCAAAAAAAATTTGTCGGTATATATTGTTTGATTTCCCATAAAAGTGTTGACAAAATATGAACAATGTGTTAACATTATCCTGTATACACACGTAAATGTGA
>CAMSYM010000002.1 GCA_947066105.1 uncultured Clostridia bacterium | reverse complement strand
GCGGTTTATCTTTATCATCATCGCTCCTGCCTACAATAAACATCGCGTCGCCGAATGAGAAAAATCTATACTTCTCTTTCACCGCCGTTTTATAAAGTTCGAGCGTTTTTTCTCTGCCTATAAACGCGCTCACAAGCATGACGAGCGTGCTTTCGGGCAAGTGGAAATTGGTTATCAAGCCGTCAACCGCTTTGAACTTATATGGCGGATATATGAATATGCTCGTATCGCCGCTACCCGCGCGCACCGTTCCGTTTTCGTCCGAGCTCGATTCGAGTACGCGCACGCTCGTCGTGCCGACGGCTATCACTCGCCGTCCCGCGGAACGCGCGGCGTTTATTTTCTGCGCGGCGGCTTCCGTCACTTGATAAAACTCGCTGTGCATTTTGTGGTTTTCCACATCGTCGGTCTTGACGGGCAAAAACGTGCCGAGTCCCACGTGCAACAGCACTTCGGCAAACTCCACCCCCATGGCTTTAAGCTCGTCCATGAGCCGCGGCGTAAAGTGCAAGCCCGCTGTCGGCGCGGCGGACGAGCCGACGTCCTTGGCGTACACCGTTTGGTACCGATCTATCGTTTTAAGTCGATCATGGATATAATGCGGCAACGGCACTTCGCCGATACGGTCGAGTATTTGCTCGAAAACTCCGTCGTACTCGAATCGCAACGTGCGCTCGCCTTCGTCGCCGACGCCGACTATCTCGCCCGCAAGATCGGGCGAAAACACCAGTCGCGCGCCGAGCTTGGCGCGCTTTGCGGGACGGCACAGCGTTTCCCAGGTATGCGCGTCTATGCGCTTATGCAGTAAAAACGATATTTTAGCGCCCGTGTCCGTCTTTTCGCCGGTAACGCGCGCGGGCAAGACCTTTGTATTGTTTATCACGAGCAGATCGTCTTTGCGCAACAGCTTCGGCAGATCGTAAAAATGACGGTGCGACACTTTATCGGCGGTTTTGTCGTATACCAAAAGCCGCGACGCGTCGCGCGGTTCGATAGGCGTTTGTGCTATCAGTTCTTGCGGAAGATCGTAATAAAAATCGCTCTTATTCATCTTTGTTATCGTCGGTCAAAAACGAAAGCTGTTCGCTCGCTTTTTTCGTGGGCGCAACGTTCAAATGTCGGTACGCTGCTTTGAGCGCGACACGTCCGCGCGACGTACGGGCTATAAAACCGAGCTGTATCAAATACGGTTCGATAACGTCCTCTATCGTGCCTGCGTCCTCGTTTATCGCCGCCGCGAGAGTGTCCAACCCCGTCGGTCCGCCGTCGAACTTTTTGACGAGCGCACCGAGCAATTTCATGTCGTTATAGTCGAGTCCGAGCGGGTCGATCTCCATATCCGCAAGCGCCTTTCTCGTTATGGCAAGGCTAATTACCCCGTCGTTATAAACTTCCGCGAAATCGCGCACGCGCTTTAACAGTCTGTTGGCTATTCGCGGCGTGCCGCGCGATCTCGACGCCAGCTCGCGCGCCGCATCATCGTCTATCGCGATTTTCAATAGCTTAGCCGAACGCTTAACGATGCGCACCAGATCGTCCGACGAGTACGGTTCGAGCCGACATATAACGCCGAACCGATCGCGCAAAGGACCTGTAAGCATGCCCGCGCGCGTCGTAGCGCCGATAAGAGTAAACTTATTCAGATTGAGCCTTATAGAAGTCGCGCCCGCGCCCTTGCCCGTCGAAATATCGAGCGCAAAGTCCTCCATTGCGGGATACAGCACTTCCTCTATCGAATGATTGAGCCTGTGTATTTCGTCCAAAAACAGCACGTCGCGCTCTTGCATGTTAGTCAAAAGCGACGCGAGATTTGCCGCGCGCTCTATGCCCGGTCCGCTCGTGACCTTTATCTCGACGCCCAGCTCGGACGCGATTATGTGCGCGAGCGTGGTCTTGCCCAAGCCCGGCGGACCGTAAAGCAAAACGTGATCGAGCGCTTCGCCGCGCGCCTTGCTCGCCGCGACGTAAACTTTAAGATTGGCTTTTACTTTGTCCTGTCCTATATACTCGTCGAACGTAGTCGGGCGCAACGATACGTCGCCGTCATCCTCGATAAGCGCTTTATTGGCAATAAACCTTTTATCGTCCATACATTACCCCGCAAGCGCCGCGCGCACGATCTGTTCGGTCGTCATATCTGGCTTGGCGACTTTTTTGACGACGGCTTCCGCTTCCTTTTTGTCGTAGCCCAAGCTGACGAGCGCAAGCACAGCCTTTTCGTCTGCAACTCCGCCCGACACGTCCGCAACGGCAACGCCGTCGACGGCGTCCGCGAGCTTGCCCTTTAATTCGAGCGCGATGCGTTCCGCCGTCTTTTTGCCCACACCTTTTATCGACGAAAGCGCCGCGACGTCCGCGCAAGCGATAGCCGATATCAATCTGTCCTTGCGCATGCCGCCGAGTACGGATACGGCGAGCTTTGGACCTACGCCCGAAACGTTTATGAGCTGTAAAAACAATTCGCGTTCGCCGTCGTCGATAAACCCGTAAAGCTCCAACGCGTCCTCGCGCACCGCAAGATATACGGGCAGTTTGACTTCGGTCTTGCGACTGCATTCGGCGCACGTGAAAGCGGACGCCGTAAGCGCGAACCCGACGCCGTTGCAGTCTATCACCACGCGGCTCTCGCCGACGGCGGCTATCTTACCCGAAATATAATCAAACATAACACATTAAATGCGGAATTAGGAATGCGGAATGCGGAATTAAAAGTCTTTTTAATTTATGCCGATCCCATATCCCATGGTATTTATTATTATTCGTCGTCGTCGGACTTATCTTCGTCGCCCGTATCGAAGCCTATGCCGCCCTTTTGCGCGACGAGATCCTTGATCTTGACTTCCAGCTCCTGCATAAGTTCGGGACGACCGAGTATTATCTGCTTGACCGTTTCTCTGCCCTGACCGAGCCGTTCGTCGTTGTACGAGAACCACGAACCGCTCTTGACGATTATACCGTTATCGATAGCCATGTCCAAAACAACGCCTTCGTTGGAAATGCCTTTGCCGAAAATAAGATCGAACTCGACCGTTTTGAACGGGGGCGCGAGCTTGTTTTTTACGACCTTGACCTTTGTGCGGTTGCCTATAACGTTGCCGCCGTCCTTAATGGCTTCGCCTTTTCTCACGTCCAACCGTACGCTCGAATAGAATTTGAGCGCTTTGCCGCCGGGCGTTACTTCGGGGTTGCCGTACATAACGCCTATTTTTTCGCGCAATTGGTTGATGAATATGATACACGTCTTGGTCTTGTTGCAAACGCCAGCGATCTTGCGCAACGCCTGCGACATCAACCGAGCTTGAAGTCCGACGTGGCTTTCGCCTATTTCGCCGTTGATCTCCGCTTGCGGAGTGAGCGCCGCTACCGAGTCGATGACCACCACGTCCATGGCGGCGGAACGCACGAGCGCTTCGGCGATGTCGAGCGCCTGTTCGCCGTTGTCGGGCTGGCATATGTAAAGCCGCGAAAGATCGATACCCAGTCTTTGCGCGTATACGGGATCGAGCGCATGCTCCGCGTCGATGAACGCGACCATGCCGCCCGCCTTTTGCGTTTCCGCAATGACGTGCAACGAAAGCGTGGTCTTACCGCTCGATTCGGGACCGTATATCTCCACTATCCTGCCGCGCGGAAGTCCGCCTATGCCGAGCGCGAGATCGAGCGAAAGACAGCCCGTGGGTATCGCGTCGACCTGCGTCGCGACCGAATCGGTCATGCGCATGATCGAGCCTTTGCCGTACGTTTTTTCGATCTGCGCAATGGTGTCGGCGAGCGCTTTTTCTTTTTCCTCGGGCGACATGTCGGTGTTGTAAACTTTGAATTTTTCTTTCTTATCCATTTTATACCTCTTTTACGGTGACCCGTGTATTAACTGTTATTGACCCGAATACGCCGCGTCGGTCTGAACGGATGCGGACGATTTTTTGTATTCGAGTATACCGCTGTATATCAGCAACAACGCGTTCTTGACGCCGCTTTGAATATTGTCGACGCGGTCGCCGTCGAACACGTATTTGAATACGCCTATGCTTTTTTGTTTGGTTATCCCGAGCGCGATATAGCACAGCCCAACAGCCCCGCTTTGCGCCGCAGGACCGGCGTTGCCCGTCGTTGCGACGGCTATATCGCAATCGCCCGCGGACATCAGACCGAGCGCCATATTGTAAGCGGTGTCGCCGCTGACCGCGCCTTTTTCGGCTATCACTTCCATAGGCACGCCCAGTCGCTTATGCTTGGACGCCACAGAATAAGCCACTACGTCCTCGACCAAATACTCGCTCGCGCCCGCCAAAGCCGTGAACGTCGCGCCAAGCGCGCCGCCGGTGAACGATTCGGCTATTTTGAGTTTCAGTCCTTCCTCTTTGAGCATTTGCGCGACGCATTCCTGCAAGCTTATGCGTTCGTAAGCGTAAGTAAACGCGCCGAGTATACCGTCCAACTTTTGCGACAGCGCGTTCATTTCTTCCTTAGCCATGTTCGTCGCGCAACGCGCATGGACTTCGCATTCCAAAAATTCGGGAAAAAACCCTATCTGCACCTTGCTCTTTTTAGTCAAGTATTCTTTGAGCAATATCCTAAGCTCGCTCTCCGACTTACCGTACGTTTTGAAAACGACCGTCGCATAACGCTTTTTGCCCTTTTTGTTGAGCAACGGCAAAAACCTGTCCGCCAAGTATTCGGGCGTGACCGTGCGCACGACGCTGTGGAGCTTTCCGTCAAGCTCGAAGTGATCGGGACGCGACGACAAAGTGTCCTTGTACGCGTCGTAAAACGCCGCCACATTGCCGTCTATTATTATCGCGTCGCAAATAGCGCGCAGGTCGGTCACCGCCCGATCGATGTCCGCGCTTTGCACGATCATGAATACGTCGGCGGTATGCCCGTTGTCGAACATCGCTATTTCCGCTTCGCGTTTATCGACGGTCGAGCGGTCGACAGATAAAAATCCGACTCTCATTTAATCCTCCAAAACCGCCTTGTTCATCACTATATACCGTATGCCCGATATTACCGTCAAAAGCGTGGCGAGCGCCAACAGCGCGAACCCGCCGTAAAAGAACACTTCGCCCGCGAGTTTGTTCCAAACATAAAAATCGGTCACGGGCAACAGCGCGAACAACGCCATCATTTGCACGACTGTTTTCAGCTTGCCCGCCATATCCGCGGCAAGCACCACATGCTTGTCTGCGGCGACGGTACGAAAAACGCTTATCATAAGTTCGCGCGACAATATGCACATAGTGCAGACCGCTATCGTCACCGTATACGCAAACGCAGGCTCTGCTATCGGCGCGGTGACGCACACAGCTATCAACGAACACGCGATAAGCATTTTATCCGCGATCGGGTCGATAAACTTGCCGAAATTGGTGACAAGGTCATGCTTGCGCGCGAGATAGCCGTCAAAGAAATCGGTGAAGCACGCGACAAGATACACGAGCGCGGCGGCAAACGTATGCCCCTCGAACTCGACGAAGTACAACACTATGAACACCGGTATCAATAAAATCCTGAACACCGTCAGTCTGTTTGGTAAATTCATTTTCATGCTTGCGTAAAATACCTCCGCCGCCGACAACGCTGTCGACGTTTTGCTTTATGTATCGTCGTCCGAACAGACGCCGTAAAGATCGTAATCGTCGCAATCGGTTATTTTCACATTGTACGACTTGCCTACGTCTGCCTGCGCGCACTCGAAGTATACGCATCCGTCGACGCTCGGCGTTTGGAATCGGGCGCGCCCGACGAATTTGTTTTTATCGAAGTCTACGTCCTCGTACAAAACGTCTATCGTTTTGCCGACAAGGCTTTTATTGAACTCGCGCGTTACGTCGGTACATATCGCGCCGAGCGTCTTTACGCGCTTTATCTTATCCGCGCGTTTGACCTGTTCCGGCAAGCGCGCCGCGGGCGTTCCGCTCTCCTTGGAATAGGCGAACACACCCGCATATTCGGGCTTTACTCGCCTTACGAACTCGCACAGCTCGTCGAATTCTTTTTGCGTTTCGCCGGGGAATCCGACCATTAGCGTAGTGCGCACCGCTATACCGCGCGCGTGGAGCTTTTCTATAAGCTCCGACGCCTGCGCGCCGGTGGTCTTGCGGTTCATGAGTTTGAGTATTTTATCGGACGCGTGCTGTAACGGGATATCTATATATTTGACTATCTTGCGCGACGACGCTATCCTTTCGATAAGCTCGTCGTCGACGCGTTCGGGATAGCAGTATAACAGCCTTATCATGTCGACGGGCAGTTTTTCAAGCTCGTCCAAAAGTCCTATAAGCGATACGCCTATATCCGTTCCGTAACGCGTCACGTCCTGAGCCACGAGAATAAGCTCTCTGACGCCGTCCTTTACAAGCCCCGCCGCTTCCGACACGATATCGGATATCGGACGCGACCTGTATGAGCCGCGTATGGACGGAATGGTGCAAAACGTGCATTTATTGTTACAGCCCTCGGCTATTTTCAAGTACGCGACGTGCGGGAAGGTAGTCAACACCCGCCCGCAGTTTTCGTCCGCGCAAAACGCGGAATACCCGTCCGTATCGACGTTTGAACGATATTCCGTTCGATCGATCTCCGAACATATCCTGTCGTATTCGAACGCGCCCAAAAACGCGTCGACTTCGGGCAAAGCCGCTTTAAGCTCGGACATGTGCTTTTGCGGCAAACAGCCCGTAACGATGAGCCTTTGGCATTTCCCGTCCGTTTTGAGCCGCGCGCATTCGAGAATATTGTCTATGCTTTCCTGCCGCGCGCTTTCTATAAAAGCGCAGGTATTGACGATGACGACTTCGGCGTCGGGCAAATCGACAATAGCATGCCCGTCCCGCACAATGCGGTACAGCATGCGTTCCGTGTCGATCCTGTTTTTATCACAACCGAGTGAAATTACTGCGATGTTCTTCATCCGTTACCGATAGTCCTTTCGTCCTTGTCATCAACTGTCTTCGAGATCGTGCCCGAACACTTCGCGGTACATTTCGGGCGTCATGATAACGTCGCGCGGCTTACTGCTGCCCGTGCTCGGTCCTATATACCCGCTGTCTTCGAGCGTGTCTATGATACGCGCCGCGCGCGCATAGCCTATACTGAACCTGCGCTGTACGACCGAAGTGGAAAGCTGTTTGGTCTTTATGCCGTGCGCCATGACTCGCGCCGCGAGCGGATCGAGCGCTCCGCCGCCTTCGCCGTCGCCGCCGTTCGCGCTACCGCTGCCGCCGTTGCCGCAAACGTACTTCTCGGCGTCGTCGTCGAAGTCGCATTCGTAATGTTCTTTCAAATAATTGACTACGGCAACAACTTCGTCGCCGTTCACGAACGAACCCTGCACGCGCTTTGCCGTCAAATAATCCTGCGGGAAAAACAGCATATCGCCGTCCCCGGCGAGCGCTTCCGCACCCACTTCGTCGACTATGATGCGCGAGTTGGTAGCGTCGGGAACTTTAAACGCGATACGACTGCCGAGATTGGCTTTGATCGTACCGGTCACGACGTCCGCAGACGGACGTTGCGTCGCGACTATAAGGTGGATACCCGCCGCGCGCGCGAGCGCCGCTATCGAGCTTATCTTGCTTTCTATCTCGCCCGATACCGCCGACTGCATAAGGTTGGCAAGCTCGTCGATTATGATGATTATGTGCGGGAGCTTGTTCAGCTTTCCCGCAATCACGTCGGGCAGTCCGTTATATTCGGAGATCTTACTGCACGTATATTTTTGCATTATCGTATAGCGCCTGTCCATTTCGGTCGCCGCCCATTTGAGCGCGTTGAGCGCTTCGTTAGGCTCGGTGATCGTTTTTTCGAACAACAGGTGCGGCATACCCCTGAACTTGCTGAACTCGACGCGTTTGGGGTCGATGAGCATCAGTCTGAGATCTTCGGGACTGGACTTGTACAACAAGCTCACTATAAGACTGTTAAGACATGCGCTTTTGCCGCTGCCCGTTTGTCCCGCTATCAAAAAGTGCGGGGCTTTTTCGAGATCGCAAACTATATTCGCACCGCCTACGTCCTTACCGACCGAAAATATCAACGGCGATTTGTGCTTGGTAAACGTATTGGAACCGACTACTTCGCGCAGTCCGACTATCGATTTGTTCTTGTTGGGTATCTCTATACCGACCGCGCGCTTGCCGGGAATAGGCGCTTGCACGCGAACGCCGCCGACAGCCGCCATCTCGTACGCGATATCCGCACTGCGCGTTTCGATACTGCGCACGGTAACGCCCGACGGCACTTCGAGTTCGTATCTCGTTACCTGCGGACCCGGAACTATTTCCAACACCTTAACCTGCGCTTTCAAAAACCGCGAAACCACGTCTTCCAAAATTTGCGCGCTGGCGTTAAGCTCTTCCTGCGACGCTTCGATCTTGTCGTATACCTTTAAAAGATCGATAGGCGGCGGCGTATAATTGTATTTTTTGTACTGCTTGCCGATAGCGCCGACTACCGAGCCTTCGGCTTTTTCTTTGAGCATGCCGTCTATGGTGATCTGATTTTCGAGCGGCGCGTTTTTGGCACGCTTGGGCGGCGGCGCGGGCTTTTGCGCCGTCGGCGCGTCGTCCGCGGACAGGTACATGCCAGAAAGATCGTCGCCGCTTATAAGATCGCTGACGTTATCGTGCGTTTCCGACATGTCTATCGCAGGCTCGTCCGATATAATGAGCGAGCCGTCCGTTATACCGTCCGAAAAATCGTCGGGTACGTGCGGATCGACCGCGGGCGCGACGAAAGCACGCTGCGGCGGATTGCTCGCGATCACTATGTCTTCGAGCGGCTCGTCGTCTACGGGTATGGACGGCTCGTCGGGAACGGCATAACGCGAACGCACTTCGTATGCGTCTATTATATCGTCCTGAGACAAAAATCTTTCCGTTTCGAGCGGCGGCGGCGTTTTGTGCAGATCCTCGAACGCCGCCATGAACCGATCTTCCGCGGATATGCCGAGAGTCGGCGCGGGCGGCGGATCGAACGACGGGGTCGGCGGCTTTATCGGCGCGGACGCGTCGATTATTTTTTCCACGTTTTCGCGCGGCGCGTCGTACTTGGGTATGTCGAACACGGGTGCGGACGCGCGCTCGAATATAGAGCGTTCGCTCGCCTTGCGTTCGCGAGCGCGCATTTCGTCGACGTTTTCTATACCGTCGTCGTTAAACTGAATATCCTTTTCGGGCGGGAAATAAAGCGCGCTCAAACTGCCCGGCGTGCCGTCGAAATCCACTCTGCGCGGCTTGTCCGCATTTTGCGCGTCGGTATTGACGCGCTCGTACGGCTCCGCTATTCCGTCGGTATCGTCGGTGAATTCGTACTCGCGCACTCGTTGCGACGCTTTGGGCGCGGGCTTGGGTTCCGGGCGCGACGCCTTGCTGAATTCCTCGGCGGACTGACGCTTTATTTCGTCCGCGTCGCCGAACAACCGAAAACGCGCGGTGTTGCGGCTCTCGTCGGGATCGGACGCGCGTCCGTCCATAACGGACGTAGCCGAATAATTGCTGACGTTGCGCTTTTCGGACGTCGGCGCTTCGCTGGCTACCCCCGTTTCGACGGCGAAATCGGGCGACGAACGCTCGATACGTTCCACAAACAACCCGCCGCGCGGACCGACCGCTATCACTCGCCGCGCTTCGTCGTCGGAAAGCATGCTGTGCGGCGCAGGCTTGGGTTCGGTCGGGGCTTTGGACGTCTTGCGGTTTGCGATCGCGTTTTTGATGCGCGACACAGCCGAAGTCATCACAAGCACGGTTATTATCACCGCAAGCGAAAACACTACGTAACAAGCGATCTCCGTTATGCCCGCTTTCAGTCCGAAAGCGATCACGCCCATGATCACGCCGCCCGCAGAATACTTTGCATAATAAACGTTTTCGATATACTCGTTGAACGTGCCGCTCAAAAAATGATGGGTAGACGCAAGCTGTAATATCACCAAACCGAAAAACGCCAAAAGCGACGTGCAAATTATCGTCTTTTTTGACGCGCTCAACGACCGCCGCAGAAGAATGAACACGCCGAGCAAAAGATTGGCTAAAAGCATGGGATACGCCGCTATGCCGAACACGCCGAGCATAACGCCGAAAATCGCTTCGCTGAATACGCCGAGAACAGGCTTGATCGCTATGCATAACAATAAAAACGCCGAAACGACGACGAGCGTCATTCCCAACGCGTCGTGATTACCGCTTTTGCTTTTGTTATTCTTTTTCCTATTTCTGCTATTAGCCACAGCGCACTCCCCGTAAAAAGTCACAAAAAAACAGAACGCTTTTCTACGCACATATCATTATAGCATAGCGCGCACGACTTTTCAAGGCTTTTTGTACCGATTTTCGCCGATTGCCGAAATTTTTGTCATTCGGCAACGATCATACGCAAATAAAACCGAGAATTCGATATAACATAAACTTTATCGCGCAAATAAAAACGGTGCGGAACTCCAAGTAACTTATCGATCCGCACCGATCTTAAATAATGTCTTTCTCTTACAATATCCGTCCGATATCGTTATCGATCGCGTTTTTACAACGCTCTGATGCTGGCGACGGGCGGCTTGCGCGAATACAAGCCGACAGGGATCACCGTCGATACTATCGCAGTGACTAACGCTATGCCGAGTATGCACGCCACCGACAGCGGACCGAATACGAAAACGCTGACCTTGATAAAAGTATCCGTTATCAACGTCGTGTTAAGCAATATACACGCGCCGAACGCGCCCGCCGTCGAAATAATAAAACAAATAAGCGCGATTATCATCGCTTCCGAAAGGAATATTTTGAACACGTCGAGCGTTCTCGCGCCTATGGCTCGCAATATACCTATCTCTTTCTTTTTGGCTGTAATAGACGCCGAAATGAAATTGAACATCAACAGGAACGCGAACAGCGCAAGCACCAAGCCCGCGATCAAAAATCCCGTTTCGAGCGCGCCCGCCATGCCGATAAGCATATCGAGCTGCAACATAACGGTGTTTCTTATCATGAAAGTAGAATCGTCATTACCGCGCTCGTAAGTGAGATCGACAAACTCGTTGACGGCGCTTGAACTTTTAGGTATAAACACCGTGGAAATAAACGCATCTTCGGGTACAACGTAATCAGTCGAATACTCGCTATGCCAATCGTTGTCATAAGACTGCGAGACGTAATACAGATCGTATAGCTCGTCGGAAAGATATGCAACGTAATCATATCTGCCCAAAAAGAACATTGCGGTTAAAGTTACAGGACGTTCTTCGCCGTTATATTCGCTGTAAATGGTGCAAGATGCGTCGACTTCCATTCTCGCCGCCATATCGCCCGCTCTTTTTATCACGCTCTTGATCGTCTTCATATCGGCGATCTCACCGTATGCTACGCGGCGCAAAGAGCTTATAGGGTCTTGCTCGTCGACGACCTTCCATATATAATCGTTGAGCGCGATATTCCATTCGTTCCATTCATCCCAATCGTTCTGCGACGGCTCGGGATTAAGCTTTTCGTATTCTTCGCGAGCTGCTTGCGCGGCCGAGCTTCGCCACTCTTCGTATACGCGATTGGCGGTTTCGTTGTTTGCGCCCCAAACCGCGTCGTTCATTTTTCGACTCAGCATTTCAGCCCACACCGTATAGTTGACTGCGACGCTGCCGCTCGGCAACGCAGTTACTTTGTCGCCGTTGCTATCGAAAATATCCAACGGCTGCAATCCGTCGCGCTCGCCGTATTTTGCGAAATTACCCACGTAATTTTCGGTAACGAATACGTCGTTATCGTCTTTAAATCCCAACTGGACGGAAGCGTAACCGCTGTCGAAATATTTATATATATCGATATCGTCATTATTGCCGCCGCCCGCGCTTACATACTCGTCGGCAAGCTCTTTTGTGACGGCAACACGCGCATACATGCCGCTGCTTCGCGCTTGCTGCCACTGCCACGTCAACTGATAATCGCCGTCATACTGCAAACACTTGTCCGCCGCTTCTTTGAGCGCGACGTATTCGGCAGGCACAGCCATGCCCTTATATATACCGACTATCTTGAAATAACTTCCGCCGACGGAAATCTTTACGGGATTTTCCGCCGTATAAATTATATCCGTCGCGGTATTTACGTCGACGACGACGCTATTGTTCGTCTTTTCGGAAAACATCGTCACTTCGGTCTTATCCGTTTTAAGTCCGTCTAAAACGAAATCGGTTATCGCCGCTTCGTCGAGCGCGGCGGGCGCTTTGCCCGCAATATATTCGAGCGAATCGTCGTTGATGATAAGTCCGTCGAGCGAAGTCGTATAAAACTGTTGCACTGTGTTCGGCATCGATACTTCGTTCAAATATATGTTTGCGCCGACAGCCGCCAACGCGCCCGTATATTTTTCGCGTATTTTCAAAAACTCGTCGTAAGTAAACGGCGTTTCGCGCTTGTTTTCGTATTCGTGGTCGAGCTTATCGCCATCGTACACTTTGGTCGTTTCCCAATACGCTTTGGAAAGGACCAACTGCTCGTCGGACGCATTGTTAAGCGTTTCTTTGGTGACCGACTTACCGTCGAACAGCATGAGCGTGGACGCGAGTCCGAACAGTATGAACGCGATGACCGATAAAAGTATCGTAAACACGAGCCTCACAGGCTTGGTTTTAAGACTGCTCCCGCCCATTCTTATCGCGTGCCGCGCGGGCAGGTGCGAGCGTATAAGCTTTTGCTGCGGATACGCTTTACTCTGCGGCTGCTCCTTTACATCCTCAAACGCGCCTACGCTCAGCTCGGGCAAGTCCTGCTTCATTTCCGAAATGCGTTCGCGCGAAGTGGATATGACCGCCGCACCGCCCGACTTGTTCAAAAATTGCCTTATGCTTTGCATATCGGCGTCTGTAAGCTCCGCGCCGCGCGTCACGCACACCGTGTCCGTGCCGAAAAACCGTACGTTCTTCGCCCCGTCGCCGCTTTCCGCGCGGGTCTGATCGGATATCACCTTTCCGTCTTTAAGCTCTATTATGCGGTCGCCGTACTGTTCGGCAAAATCGCGGTCGTGCGATATCACTATGACGAGCTTTGTTTCGGACAGCTTTTTGAGCGTGTCGAAAACCTGCTGACCCGTTTTGCTGTCGAGCGCGCCGGTAGGCTCGTCCGCCATTATTATTTCCGGCTCTTTGACGAGCGCACGCGCTATCGCGACGCGCTGTTTCTGTCCGCCCGAAAGCGTGTTGGGCTTACGGCTCGCAAAGCTCGTCATGTCGACGTCGGCGAGTATCCGTTCGATCACCGCTTTATCGCGCTTTTTGTTTTGAAGCTCCAACGCGAGCGCGATGTTCTCTTCCACGGTGAATTCTTCGAGAATATTGTATTCCTGAAAAACAAACCCGACGTATGTATTTCGGTAGCTGTCGAAGTCCTGTCCCGAAAACTCGTTACTGCTTTTCCCTTTGATTATTATCTCGCCCGAATCCGCTCTGTCGAGCCCGCCGCAAACGTTCAAAAGCGTCGACTTGCCGCTACCCGATTTACCGAGAATAAAAACCATCCCCGTTTCGGCAAAAGTCAATGACACGTCGTCGAGCGCCTTGGTTATAACACCGTTCTTTGTCCTGTACTCTTTGCGCAAATGCTTTACTTCTAACATTCTTTACTCTCCCGATTTGATATCAGACAAAACGCCGACGCATTTACGCCGACATGTTTGTCTATAAAAAGATTATACCCCCCCCCCGACTATTGTCAACATATTTTCGGCGTTACCTTGATTTTTAATGAAATCTTAATGTTTGTATATACGATACGCCTATGCGAAAAACCCGTAAACCTTTTGTGCAAGCGCGACGTCTTTGAGATACTTGCGCGTTTCCTTAAACACAGGCTCGCCGCTCAAAAATTTGCGCGCGTTGAGTTCGCCCGCATTGTACGCCATGAGCGCGGCGGACGTATCGCCGTCGAACTTATCGATCAACAACGACAGATAATAACAGCCGCAACGCAACGAATTTTCGGGATCGATCATGGCGTTTTCGCCGCGCGGTATATAAAGCGCGGTCGCGCATTCGTCGAATGTTTCGGGCATAAGTTGCATAAGCCCCGTCGCGCCCTTGTCGGACACAGCGTCGCTTTTGAACTTACTTTCCGCCCACACTACGGAGCGCACGAGCGCACGGTCAAGCCCGAATTCGTCCGCCGCCGCGTCGATGCTCGACGCGTACTTATTGGGAAACACGATACATATCGCAACCGCTATCGCTACGGCTACGCAAGCGAACCCCGCCGCAAGCCACGTAATCACCCTGCTTTTTCTCATGTATGTAGTTTATGTTCCGCACACGCTAATTATTATGCCCGACGCATTGCGCCGTCGCAATATACGGCAAAAACAAACCGTTTCATTTTCATTCGATAAAAATACGGTTTGCCGTAGAGTAAAGCTCGCTACGCTTCGGAAACGAAGCGTAGCGAGCTTTTTGTTTACGGGTCATTCGTTAAACGACCGCTCGGTTTATTCGTTATCAATTATAAGTGAGCGCATCTTTATACGCATAGCCCGCTACGATATTGTGCTTGCCTTTGAGAAGCGGTTTGCCAGCATGCGTGCGGTTTTCTATCGAGAAGTTTTCGGTCGAATACGCAGTCAAATACTCGTCGTCGACGTTGAACACCACTTTGAACGGCATGGTGACCACCGTGGCGTACGCTATACAACTGCCGTTATCGGTCTTGCCCTTTGCAAAGTCGATCACGCGTATACCCTTGCGGTATCTGCCCATAACGTCTATCTGGCTTACGAGCAACCGCTTTGCGTAGCCGCGATCGGTACAAAGCGCGATCTCGCCGTCGCCGTTGACCTGCTTTATAAGCACGCACTCGTCGCCGTCGGCGAGCGACATGCACCGCACGCCCGTAGCTATCCTGTTTTGGCTGGGAACGTCGGACATATCGGCGTTAAGGCACATGCCGTACTTGGTGACTATCATCAGCGAACTGCCTTCCGTCTCGTCCTCTATGCCTATAACTGTATCGCCGTCGCGCAATTTGGTCGCGGCGTATGCCGACTTGACGACGTTGTACTCGCTCCACGGCGACTTTTTGACCATGCCGAGCTTTGTATAGAACAACAAATTGCCCTTCGGCAATTTTTCTTCCACTACGCGCATATATACGGGATACTCCCCGTCCAGCGCGTCCGCGACGATCTTTTTAAGCTCCGCGCCTTTTTCGCGCCACTTGCCGTCGGGGATAGCCTCGACGTCCAGCTTGTAGCAATTGCCGAGATTGGTAAAGCAAAACACTCGGTCGTTGGACTTGGCGCGAACGATACAATTGCATATCTCGTTGAGCGTCGAATTGTCCGAAAAATCCTTGCTCGCCATAGTGAAGTTTTTGACAAGCATCTTTTTGACCTGACGGTTTGCGTTGGCGGCGATCACGTATTCGAACGTCGGTTTTTCATCGTCGCTCGGAATAACGTACTGCTCGACGGACGCGACGATAGCCGATTTTCTGTTCTCTTTATACTGCTTTCTGATGCCCAAAAGTTCGGTCTTTACAAGCTCCATTTGCAGTTTCTTGGACGCGACGATAGCTTCAAGCCGCGCTATTTCGCTTTTAACGTCCGCAAGCTCTTTTTCGAGCTTGAATATCTCCAAATGCGTGAGCCGCGCAAGGCGCATATCGAGAACGGCTTGCGCTTGGATCTCGGACAAGCCGAACCGCCTGCGCAAAGCTTCTTTTGCGGCGGTCGTGTTGGGGCTTTCCTTGATGATCTTGATCACTTCGTCGATATTTCTGACGGCGATGACCAAGCCTTCGAGAATATGCTCGCGCTTTTTCGCCGCTTCGAGTTCGTACTTTGTGCGGCGTAAAACGATCTCGCGCTGGTAGTTTACGTAATACGCTATGATGTCCAACAACCCCATGAGTTGCGGTTTGCCGTCGGCGATAGCGACCATGTTGAACGAGAAGTTGGTGGACAGATTGGTATACTTGAACAGCGCGTTGACGATATCCTTGGGATTGGCGTCGCGCTTTGTCTTTATGACGGCGCGCATGCCTACGCGGTCGGATTCGTCCACTACGTCGGTTATGCCGGTCAAAACGCCCTTTTTATCCTCGCGAACTTTGATTATGCTTTCCAACAGCTGCGACTTGTTTACGCCGTAAGGTATCTCGTCTATTACGATGATCTTTTTATCGTTGTCGTTTTCGATATGGAGCTTGGCGCGAACGTTGATCTTGCCCTTGCCCGTTTCGTATGCGTGAGCAAGCTCGGTGGGGATTATAACGCCGCCCGTCGGGAAGTCCGGTCCCTTGATGATCTTCATCATCTCTTTCAACGTCGTTTTGGGATTATCGATATACGCTATAACGCCGTCGATACATTCCATAAGGTTGTGCGGCGGAATGTTTGTCGCAAGCCCGACCGCTATTCCCGTCGCGCCGTTTACCAAAAGATTGGGGAACCGTCCGGGAAGCATATCCGGCTCCATCAACGAGTCGTCGAAGTTCCAGCTCCATTTTACCGTGTTTTTGTCTATATCGCGCAAAAGTTCGAGCGCGAGCGGAGTGAGCCGCGCTTCCGTATAACGCATAGCCGCCGCGCCGTCGCCGTCGACAGAGCCGAAGTTACCGTGTCCGTCTACAAGGCATGCGCCCATATTGAACGGTTGCGCCATACGTACCATAGCTTGATATACCGAGCTGTCGCCGTGCGGATGGAGCTTACCCAAGCAGTCGCCGACTATACGCGCGCTCTTTTTATACGGCTTGTCCGGCGTAATGCCGAGCTGTTGCATAGTGTACAATATTCGACGCTGAACGGGCTTCAAGCCGTCCTCGACGCGCGGAAGCGCGCGATCCAGTATGACCGCCTCCGAATAAGGGATCATGGAGTCGCGCATCACGTCTTCCATTGTGGACACGACGAGTTTAGCTTGCGTTACTTCCGTATTTTTATCGTTATCCTGTGCCATATCTGTCCTCTTTGTGATTTCGGGATTGGGAATTTATTGATAAAATAATGCGTGTTGTTGAGCGGCGCTATCAAGCGATGCGAGCAAGATCGCACAAACGATTTTCGTGATACGAAGGCGCGGCGCTCGAAGTCGTATATGATCAAACATACGTCGAGAGCGACGCAACGCACGCAGTGCGGAAATCGACAGCGATATTGCCGAATGAGCTTGATAAGCGACGCTTACTTATTGAACGTATCTACCTTGTTAAAGTCCGCATGTTCGATTATATACTCGCGACGAAGGTCTGCGGCGTCGCCCATCAAAACGGACACCAGCTTTTCGGCTTCCGCGGCGTCGTCGATAGACACCTGCATGAGCGAGCGCTGTTGAGGATTCATCGTCGTTTCCCAAAGCTGATCGGCGCTCATTTCGCCCAAACCTTTATAGCGCTGAACGAGCGCGCCCTTGCCGAGCTTGGATTTTGCGTCCGCAAGCGCGGCGTCATCATAACAATATTCCACTTGATTGCCCTTTTCCACCTTGTAAAGCGGCGGCAAGCCTATATAAACGTGACCTTCCGTGATAAGCTCTTTCATATAGCGGAAGAAGAAAGTCAACAATATAGCGCGGATATGGTATCCGTCGACGTCCGCATCGGAAAGTATTATCACCTTGTGGTAGTTAAGATTGTCGACGTTAAAGTCCTCGCCTATTCCCGATCCGAGCGCGGAAATGAGCGTGCGTATCTCTTCGTTTGCAAGCACTTGGTCTATACGCTTTTTTTCGGCGTTCAACGGTTTGCCGCGCAACGGCAATATCGCCTGATACGACCGAGCGCGCGCTTGCTTGCAAGTTCCGCCGGCGCTGTCGCCCTCGACGATGAAAAGCTCGTTGTTCTCCGGCTTTTTGCCGGTGCACGGCGTAAGCTTGCCTACGAGATTGAAGTTATCGATCGCGTTTTTGGCGCGCGTTATCTCTTTTTCCTTGCGCGCCGCTTCGCGCACCTTGGCGGCAAGCATACCCTTTTTAAGTATTGCTTCGCCGACAGCCGAATGCGCGGGATCGGCAAAGTATTCGCCGAGTACCTGCGTTACGATGCCTTCGAGCGCGATACGCGCCGCGGGATTGCCGAGCTTGGTTTTGGTCTGTCCCTCGAACTGCACGTTGGTCATTTGCACGGACAACACAGCCGTAAGCCCTTCGCGGTAATCGTCGCCCAAAAGATTGGCGTCCTTGTCTTTGAGCATTCCGACGCGACGAGCAAAGTCGTTCATGACCTTGGTATACGCCGCTTTAAAGCCGGTTTCGTGCGTGCCGCCTTCCGTTGTGGGAATGTTGTTGACATACGAAAACAGGTTTTCGGTGTAAGCGTCGGTGTGCTGGAACGCAAGTTGCATCGATATACCGTCGCGCTCGCCCGAGATCATTATCGGCTCGTTGTACAGCATGGTGCGCGCCTCGTTGATATATTTAACGAAGTCGACTATTCCGCCGTCGTAACAGTATTCGAGCGTGCGGTAGCCTTCGCCTATGCGTATGCGCTCGTCAATGAGTTTTATCTTTACGCCTTGGTTAAGGAACGCAAGCTCTTTGAGCCGACGCGAGATCATATCGAATTGGAATATGACCGTTTCGAATATACGTTTATCGGGCATGAACCGAATAAACGAGCCGTGCTTGTCCGTCTTTTCGCCCGTGTCTATAAGACTGTATTTGGGAATGCCGCCCTTGACTTCGCCGTTGACTTCCTTGGACTCGAACTCCATGCGGTAAGTCGTGCCGTTTTTGAAAACTTCGACTTTGAGCCATTCCGAAAGCGCGTTCGTTACCGACGCGCCGACGCCGTGAAGTCCGCCCGAATGCGAGTAGTTGCTGGTATCGAACTTGCCGCCCGCGTGCAACTGCGTAAAAACGACTTCCACGCCCGACACGCCGAGTTGCGGATGTATGTCGACGGGGATACCGCGACCGTCGTCTTCGACAGACGCGCTTCCGTCGGCATGAATGGTAACGGTAACGCTCGTAGCAAAACCGTTAGCTACTTCGTCTATCGAGTTGTCGACTATTTCCCATAATATATGGTGTAATCCTTTTACACCCGTCGTTCCGATATACATGCCGGGGCGAAGCCTTACCGCATCCAACCCTTCGAGCACGCGTATATTACCGGCGTTATATTCCGACATAGTGATCCTCCGAAATTAAACGTACTATTTATTGTAGCACATACCGATAAATTTTTCAAGTAAATAAAAAGGGTTTTTCGGCGCCAACAAAACTTGAAAACCAACAAGCTTTGTTTTGATAATTTACTGCCGCTGATTAAGATTAAAAAGTATTTCTTGAAAAATTACACAAGCCCTTTAAACCCGTTTTGGCGCAATGCTTCGTACAGTACGAGCGCGACGGTATTGGAAAGATTGAGCGAGCGCAAGCCCTGCGCCATCGGTATGCGCAACGCGTTTTCGGGATTGTCGAATACGAGTTTTTCGGGCAAGCCTTTCGTTTCCTTGCCGAACAGCAGATAGTCGCCGTCGCGAAATTCTATATCAGAATAGCATTTGTCCGCTTTTTTGGACAGATAAAAATACCGCCCGCCGCGCGTTTTTTCGAAAAACTCGTCGAGATTATCGTAATACGTCAGATCGAGCTTGTCCCAATAATCGAGTCCCGCGCGTTTCAGTTTCGCGTCGGTTATCTCGAAGCCCATGGGTTTGACTATGTGTAACGCGCTCCCCGTGCAAGCGCAAGTGCGCGATATATTGCCTGTGTTTTGCGGGATCTCGGGTTCTACAAGCACGATGTTAAACATTGCCGTCTCCCGCGTATTCGCTTTCGCACTTATCGATGAACCCGACGAAATCTTCGTAAACTTCGCCTTTGTTTATCTCGTTGAGTATTTCGTGCCGACCGCCGTCGTATAGCTTGAAAACGGGCGCCAATCCGAACTTTTCGTACGCGCGACAAAGCTTTTTAACGAGCATGCCGTAACCGCCCACGCCGTCGTCCGAACCGGACGCTATCATCAGCTTGAAATCTTTCGGCACGTCGCCGCGGTGCGCGTTTATACGCTTGATGCCGTCGAACATTTCTTTATAAAACATGTTGGAGCATATACCGACTCCCGCGCATTTCTCGTCGGCATTGTAAATTTCTACCGCCGCCTTGTCGCGGTTGATCCAACCGTTTACGCCGTCTTTCAGCTTTTTATCATAGCTCTCGAAAGTCAGCTTGGCAAAGATCTTGCCGTCGCCGTCGGGATCGGTCTTGGCATGCGCCGACGCAAGCGCTCGACCCAAAGCGAGCATCGCTCCGCTTTGCAACGTCGAACCGCAAAGTATCGCGCCCGCGACAACCGAATGGTGTTTTTCGATAAACCGTTGCGTCAATATACTGCCATAGCTGTGACCTATCACGTACACGCGCTCGACGTTCCAGCGCGACTTGGCGATATCTACTTCCTGCTTGATGTCGTCGACGGTGTTTTCGAACATGTCGGCATAGCCCTTGCCGCGCGTATCCGCATCGGTATCGCCGAAGCCGCGGTTGTCCATTCCGATAACGTTATAGCCGTTATGCCCCAAAAACTTGCAAAAGTCGTCGTAGCGCGCTATATACTCGCACATGCCGTGTACCATAACTATCGCCGCGCGCGGCGTAGCGACGTTATCCCAATAGCTCACCGCAACGCGCTTACCGTCGCGCATAGTAACGAATTCGATCGTCATGATTCCTCCGATAATAAAAACGTATTTTAAGAATATATTATATATATGAAACGGCAAACGGCTTGCACGCATCATGCTTCGACGCAAAAACGCGCGCGCCGCGTCCGTTTTGTATATTATACATCAATTCCGATATTTTGTCAATCTCGGAAATAAAGGAGCGATCATGAAAACGATAGTCTTTGCGGGCGGCGGTACGGCGGGACACGTCATGCCCAATCTCGCGCTTATAGCCGAACTGAGATCCAAATACAACTGCGTTTACGTCGGCGGCGACGGCATGGAAAAAACGCTGTGCGAAAAGCGCGGCATACCGTTTTACGAAATAAAAACAGTCAAGCTCCGCCGCGACAAAAAACTCGGAAACATAGCCGTTCCGTTCAAGCTGGTGTCGTGCGTCGATTCGGCTAAACAGGTGCTCGCTCAGATCAAGCCCGACCTTATTTTCAGCAAGGGCGGTTTTGCCGCGCTCCCCGTAGTGCTTGCGGCAAAACGCATTCCAGTCATCAGCCATGAAAGCGACTTCTCGCCCGGACTCACTACGAAATTGACAAAGCGAAAAAGCAAACGCATACTGTGTTCATTCTCGGATTGCGCGAGCAAGATCAAACGCGCCGAACACTGCGGCGCGCCGCTCGACCCCGCGCTGTACAACGGCGACCGCGACAGAGCGACGTACGGGCTTAGCGGGAACAAGCCCGTGCTTACGATAGTAGGCGGCTCGTCCGGCGCGGCGACGCTAAACGCTTGTACCGTAGCCGCACTGCCCACTCTTTTAAAAACGTTCGACGTTATCCACGTTACAGGCAAAAACAAATCGGGCGGACAAAAACAAAAGGGCTACTGCCCCGTCGAGTTCGAAAACAATATGCCCAAGCTGTACGCCACAAGCGACGTCGTCATCACACGCGCAGGCGCAAACGCGCTTGCCGAATGCGTCGCGCTCAGAATACCGACGCTCGCCGTTCCGCTCGAAAAAGCGTCGCGCGGCGATCAAGTGCAAAACGCACGGTACTTCGGAGACATGGGCGCGATCAAGGTCTTGCGCGAATGCGACATGACCGAAACGTCGTTGCCCGCCGCCGCGCTCGAACTGTACAACGGCAAAAGCAAGTATATCGCGACCATGTCGACGATACAGCCCGACGGCACTTCGCGCATTTGCGAAATAATAGAAAGCGAGCTGAAAGATAATTAAAAATGCGTAATGCGTAATTATTGACCCATGTGGGTCAATTCAGATATAATAAATAATCGCGCCGCACCGATATTTGTCATTCCGAACTAGCAAAGCGCAGTGAGAGTCTCATCTTTATTTATTTTTTAAGTTTGAGATTCTTCGCTTCGCTCGGAATGACAAAAGGATAAGCCCAACCACTAGCCCCATCATCTCGACCGAAACGAGCGTTAGCGAGTGGAGTGGAGAGATCTAGGCGCAGCCGCACATTACTCACTCACCGCGTAGCGGTCATCAATTCCGAATTCCGAACTCTCATTGCGGCGGATAGCCTTGATTTCTCGGTAGCCGAAGGCTACGCGTAGTTTTAGTTTTCTATAATTACAGCTAATCGTTATTACGAATAAATCAATATACTGCTTTTACTCTCGCTCCGCTCGAAATGATGGGAAGTTGGTTGCGGTTTTTTCATACATGTGTATACCATGTTATTGTCATTCTGAACAAGCGTAGCGCAGTGAAGAATCTCTACCTTATTCAATAAAGTTGAGATCCTTCGCTTTGCTCAGGATGACAAGTAAATTATTACCCCCCCCCATCATCTCGACCGAAACGAGCGTATGCGAGTGTAGTGGAGAGATCTAGGCGTAGCCGCACATTGCTCACTCACCGCGTAGCGGTCATCAATTCCGCATTACGAATTCCGCTTTCCGAATTCTTTCTCACCCCACGGGTATCATCGATCACACATTACGTATTATCCATTACGAATTCTTAATTGCCCTATATTCCGCGTCAAACTTCTATGCAAACCACGTAAATATCGCGTCCGCCTGTCGGCGCAGAAACCGCCGCGCCGCCTGTCGCCGAAAGCACGAGCGTGACCGTTCCGTCGGAGTTTTTTTGCGCAAAACGCACTTCGGCGTTCGTTATATCAAACGATACTTTTTTATCGCCCGCAACGCTTATCACCGCTGTTGCGGTCTTAGTTTTACACGCTATCAACGACGGCGCGTTTTTGACCGGCGCGTCGACAATAGCGCCGCCCGTCGCAGACAGTAATTTTCGCACTTGGAGCTTTGCGTCGAACTCATACGTTTGCGCGCCGTCCGCACAGTCGAAGCACGCGTAATATTTATCGCCCGAAAACACAAGCCGCGCGTCGTCGAACGCAAAGCCGAGAATATCCCTGTGATAGCTCGTAAACGCATAATTAAGACTGACTATCGTCGCCGTACCGTTGCGTCTGCAAAGTATCACATACCCGCTGTCGCACGGCATGACCGCATACGGTTGCAGCATGCTGTCGCCGCTCCCGCCGTAAAAATGCGCCGACGGATCGCCGCCCGCTTCGAACGTGAAAAACACTACCGAATCGTAGCGCGGCAAACTGCTCGCGCGCGCCGCCATAACGTATGCGTCGCCGAGCACATAGCAATCGAAGTATTCCAATGCGTATCCGCTCGAAATATCGGTATTTCGCCCCGCCGCCCAGTCTCCGTCGCCGACCGCATACTCGGTGAGCCGCAACGAATTTTCGGTCTTGCGCGTCACCACCGCGACCTTGCCGGCGGACACCGAAATTATGCCGACCGCCGTCCCGCCGAGCGTAGCTACTTCGCGCGGGGTCGAACCGTGACCTACGTGATACAGCCTGTTGCGCGCATTGTCCGTGCCGGTATCGCTGACCGTAGCGACCGCATATCCGTCGTCGACCACTCCGACAGCCGTCATGCGCCCCGTAAAATATTCGAAAGCGCATATCTTTCCGCCGCCGTCGATCCTGCATAAAAACCCGCCGTACGCGTCGAAGTCGTAATCGCCCACAGTCGCGTTTCCGAATACGTACAGCATGCCGTTTTTCTCGAACGCATCGATTATGCGTTCGTCGCCCGAACCCATCAACCGCGTTTCGCGCAATATCCCGTCGACGCGCCCCGCGCTCGGTCCGCGAAGCTTATCGTGATCGGGCGTGACGGGCGTATCCACGTGCGTGCCGTCGTCGGGATCGTTCACGCCCCCGCCACCGCCGAGTCCCAAACCGAATTTAGGCAATAAAAACACCGTCGCCAGCAGTGCCGCTATAACGACGTTCAAAACGGTGATCACCGCCAATTGACTTTTACTCAAACGCATGACCGCTTACCCCGCGTGTATGTATACCCGTATTGTACATCACTGCGGGCTGCGGCGGTAGGCTCACGCAAAAACAGTCACGTACCGACAAAAATTTTCGGCGCGCGTCGAATTTTGCGCAAAACAAAACGTCCGCAGCAACGTATCGCCATACGGACGCATGCGACGGGCGAAAAAAAGCCCGTCGTTTTTTTAAATAGATCAATACGATCGTTGCCCGAAAAAAGTGTCGCTTGTCGCGAGCTATCGATCGGTTTTTTGTTCGCTTTCCGTTTGTTTGGTTTTTTTGTGTTTTTGCTTTTTGCCGATATGCAAAACGTCCGAAAGTCCCGCGCTTTCGAGATCGAATTTTTTGGCGTCGACGCGTTCCTTTTCCACGCGCTCGGGCAACGGTTCTGCGACGATCGGCATGACGACTTCGTCGGTGCGGTTGCGCACTTCGAGTTGACTGTACGGCACGGATATCCCGTTACGCTTAAACTCGTTGTAGACGTTTTCCACGACGTAGTAATACACGTCCCAATAATCCTCGGTATCGCACCAGCAATGACAGAAAAAATCCAGGCTGCTCGCATTCAACACTTTGAGCCGACAAAACGGTTCGGGATCGAGAAAAACTTTGCCGTTGCTTTTCATCACGTCGGTGACGATCTTTTTCACAAGCTCGACGTCCGTTTCGTACGCCACAGAAAACGTCGTTTCCACCCTGCGCCGCGCGTTCGCGCCCGCGTTGAGCACACTGCTGTTGACTATGGTGCTGTTGGGAATAGTCACTTTTTTGTTATCCGTCGTGTCGAGCGTGGTGAACAAGAAATTGATGTCGACTATACTGCCTTCCACGCCGTTGACGGAAATATAATCGCCTTTCTTGAACATTTTGGTCGCGACTATGACTATGCCGTTGGCAAGATTGGCGATATTGCTTTCGAGCGCCAAGCCGACGGCGAGCAACAGCGCGCTGAGCGCCGTGACTATGCCCGTTATCTGCACGCCGATCAAGCTCAACAATACCAAAACGAGTATGAGATACAACAGCACCTTTATAGTGGTAACTATAAACTGTTGCGCTATTTTTTCCACCTTGCTCTTTGCGAATATACGTTTTATGATGTTTATAGTTATCTTGATGACCACGATACCGAGTATCAAGACGGCAAAGAACAACACGATGTTCCACACGTTATCGGTAAAAAATGTTTTTATCGAATTCCAAAACTCATTCCAATCCATCGGTACACCTTATCCTAAGTACTTAATACGCATTCAATTCTTGTCGCGCGGCGCGGGCAAAAACAAGCTTTTATCCGCTTTGACTACCGCTTGACGGTAAAACTTGCTCGGACGTTTCAGATCGGGCAAAAGCGGAAAACGCCAGGCGAACGGCACGATCTCATCGGGACTGCCCACCCACACGGGTTCGACGTCGGGATTTTTAAGGCTGTTTTTTCGATACTTTATCTTTTCGCTCTCCGCCTGCCCGACGGTCTCGGTAACGGCGGCTATTTCCAGCTCGACGGTTTTCACCTTGGCGCGTTTGTCGCCGCGCGCAGTAGATGTTTTGCGCTTGTCGGTCTCGCGCTTGGACACCGCCTTGGTCTTTTGCGTGAGCCTGCCTTTTGCTTCACGGTAAACTTCCGCTTTGGTCTTGGGCAAGACCACTTCGGGTATTTGATCGACGGTAACGGTCGATGCGCGCCGCCCCGGACCGTCCATGCCCTTGGGCGCGCATTCCATATCCGGCACGACCGACTCGTCTATGATCTGTTCCAAAGTTTTAGCCATAATTAATATTTACACTTACCGTAAAGAAATTATACGTCCAAACAAAATTTTACGTTTCGTCGGCGTCTATCGGCAGATCGAAATCCGAAAATTTGTTCTTGTTTTTATTGAGGATGAATTTGAGTTTTTGTATATCCGTCTTCGCCACACGGAAAGGCGTAGTAAGATTGCGCAAAGTAGAAAACGTGTTTTTGTCCGCCGAAAGCATCAATGTTCCGCGCTCTTCGTCGATTATATAATCGCGAACGTAATGCCAATCGAGCATATCGAAATTAGTATATACGCCCTTATCGACGACCGCATTACGGCTGATGCCGAGCATTATCATGAACAACTCCGCCGCGATCATGACAATCAATACGAACATCAACGCGATATTCGTAGCCAACCGCCCGACGCCGAACAGTTTATCGAACTCCTCCACGCTCGGCGAATGCGCGTCCGCCATTTGCATGACGGTGTAAAATATCAAAAAGCCTACGACTACCGCGAATATCCAATATATCAGCTTACGAGTTTTGAGTTCGACCAAAACGATCGAATGATACAATTCGACCTGACGCTTTATCAGCTTTACCGATTTTTCGATAAGTACAGCCGCCGTCGCGCACGATATTATTGCCGTGATGATCACGGTTATCCAATAGCCGACCATACTCCACATTATAAAGCAAAACCGCCCGATTGTCAAGCGGGCGGTCGTATTGGGAACTACAATAATTTTTTATGACTGTCGACCGTAAAACTACTTGAAGTATCCGACGCCCGCTTTAAACAAGCCCATATCGGTCTTGGCGTAGCACTCAGCCACGTTTTTGAGCAAGAACTCACCCACGCGCTCGCTGTGTCCCATCTTGCCGAACACCCTGCCGTCGGGGCTTACTATGCCCTCGATGGCAAGCGTCGAGCCGTTGGGATTGAACGGGCTTTGCATTGTCGCATGCCCCGCGCCGTCGCAATACTGCGTAGCTATTTGTCCGCAGGCAATGAGCTTTTCGAGCGTAGAGTCATCCGCAACGAATTTACCTTCGCCGTGCGATACCGGAACTTGATAAACGTCGCCGACCTTCAAGTGCGAGAGCCACGGACTGAACGTCGAGCTTACGCGAATGTCGACGAGCGTCGACACGTGCCGTCCGATATTGTTGAATGTAAGTACGGGATCGGCTTTCGACGGTGTGACTATATGTCCGTACGGCAACAGTCCGAGCTTGACGAGCGCCTGAAATCCGTTGCATATGCCTATCGCAAGCCCGTCGCGTTTATACAGCATGGTTTCCACGGCTTCGGCGATTTCGGGATTGGACAGAAAAGCCGCTATGAGCTTTGCGCTTCCGTCGGGTTCGTCGCCGCCCGAAAAACCGCCGGGGATAGCCAATATTTTGCTATCGCCTATCGCCTTTGCCATCGCCCGCACGCATTCGGTCACTTCCTGCGGAGTACGGTTTTTAACGACGAATATCTGCGGCTCCGCGCCCGCTTCTTTAAACTGTTTCGCAGTTTCGACTTCGCAGTTCGTTCCGGGGAACACGGGGATAAACACCTTTGCTTTTCCGCCGTGCTTGATGCGAACGCGCTTTTCGCCCTCGCCCGAATAATTAACGTCGGCAACGTCGCCGTCCGCCGCCGCAGTCGTCGGATACACGCTCTCGAAAGTGCCGGTAAAGCTGTCGAGCAACCGTTTTTCGTCCGCCGCTTTACCGTCGAACACTATATCGGTATCGTCTGCGGTGCGGGTCACGTTTGCGCCGAACAGCACTTTTCCGTCGTTAGTAGTCAAGCCCAAAAGGTCGAGATCGTATCCGAAAAAATCGTCGCACGCGCGCGCCGAAAAAATTATATCGCCTTCGCTTTCTTCAAACAAATTCCTGTCGGCTGACGTGAACGCAAAACCCAAGCCGTTGCCGAAACACGATTTGAGCGCCGTTGCCGCCGCGCCGCCGCGCTCGACGACCGCCGCCGCGGTAACGTTCTGTCTGCCTATCTCGTCGGCCAACAGCGTCAAAAATCCGACAAGATTTTCAAAATCGGGCATGCCGTACTCGTCGCGTTTAAGGCTGTATCTGTACACGCGCTCGCCGCCCGTTTTGAACGTGTTGTCGATAACTACCGCGCTGTCCGCCACACCGCAACCGAACGCTATCAAAGTGGGCGGCACGGATATTTTTTCGAACGTGCCCGACATCGAATCCTTGCCACCTATCGCCGCACGTCCGAGCTTGACCTGCGCCGTGAGCGCGCCGAGAAGCGCGGACATGGGCGCGCCCCATTTTTCGGAATCGGTACAGCGCGCGAAAAATTCCTGCATCGTAAGGTAAATGCGGTCGAGCCGCACGCCCGCCGCCGCGAGCTTTTCCACGGCAAGGATGACCGAATACATGCCGCCCGCAAACGGCGATTCGGGCAATACGGCGGACAGCCCGTGCGCGCAAACCGTACAAAAATCGGTGTCCGCGGGGAGCTTTGCCGCCATTACTTCGGTCGGAGTCAACTGATTTTTTCCGCCGAACGGCATAAACACGCTGCCGCCCGTTACCGTAGAATCGAACGTTTCGCCCAAGCCTTTTTGCGAGCAAACGTTATAATCGGAAAGTATATCGCTCATAAGCGCGGTATAGTCGCCCTTTTCGTACAGTGCGGCGCGCTTGTCGCTAAGACTGCCGAAATATTCGGGCTTTGGATCTTTTATAAGCGCGGTCGCGTCCTGACGCACGCCGTTGGTATCCAAAAATTCGCGTTCGAGATCGACTATGAGCTTGCCGCCCGAATACATGCGCATACGGTCGGTATCCGTCACCTTGGCTATCACCGTAGCGTCGACGTTTTCCTCGTGACACAATGCGGTGAATTTATCTATGTCTTTTGCGGCTATGACGACCGCCATGCGCTCTTGACTTTCCGAGATGGCTATTTCGGTAGCCGACAATCCCGCATACTTTTTGGGAACTTTGTCAAGCTCGATATCGAGTCCGGGCGCAAGCTCGCCGACGGCGACCGCCACGCCGCCCGCGCCGAAGTCGTTGCAACGCTTGATGAGCCGCGTAAACTCGCCGTTTTTCATCAATCTTTGAAGCTTTCTCTCGATAGGCGCGTTGCCCTTTTGCACTTCCGCGCCGCACGTTTCTATGGAATGCGCGTCGTGCGGTTTGCTCGACCCCGTCGCGCCGCCGCATCCATCTCTGCCCGTTTCGCCGCCGATAAGCACGACGATATCGCCCGCCTGCGGCACTTCGCGCACGACGTTAGCCGCGGGCGTAGCGCCGACGACAAACCCCGTTTCCAAACGTTTGGCGGCGTAACCGTCGTGATAGTATTCGCGCACCTCGCCCGTCGCCAGACCGATCTGGTTGCCGTACGAAGAATAACCCTTTGCCGCGCGCTTGCTGATGACGCGTTGCGGAAGCTTTCCCGCGAGCGTTTTATCGAACGGCGCGTTGATATCCGCCGCGCCCGTTATGCGCATGGCTTGATAAACGTACGCTCTGCCCGAAAGCGGATCGCGGATCGCGCCGCCCAAACAGGTAGCCGCGCCGCCGAACGGTTCTATTTCCGTCGGGTGGTTGTGCGTTTCGTTTTTAAACAGCACGTACCACGGCTCGACCGACCCGTCCTTCATGACTACGTCCTGCTTGATCGTACAAGCGTTTATCTCCAGCGAAACGTCGACGTCGTCCGCGCGCCCCTGCTTTTTCAAAAGCTTCGCGCCGATGGTCGCCACGTCCATGAGCGAGTGATATTTGTCGTCGCGTCCCGCATAAAGCTCGTCGAACATAGCCGAATAATCGGCATACGCTTTTTCGATATGCGGGTTGTCGGACTTTATCTTTGTTTTGAGCGCCGTCAAAAACGTGGTGTGACGGCAATGATCCGACCAATACGTATCTATTACTTTAAGCTCGGTGTACGTCGGATCGCGGTGCAAGCCCTTGAAATACTGCCGCACGAATTCCAGATCGTCAAGGCTCATCGCAAAGCCCTGTTCTTTATAAAAAAGTCCGAGCGTCAACGCGTTCTTTTGCGTAAACCCGTCGACCGTGCGCGCAGGTTCGGGCGGCGCGATCTTTTGTTCGAGCGTTGTAGGCTTGTCCGGCGACGCGAGCCTGCTCTCCACGGGATTGACGAGATACGCCTTTATAGCGTCGAGCTGTTTTTCGCTCGCGTCTATCGCGTACACGCACGCGCATCGCACCTGCGGACGCGCGCATCCGAGCAACAGCTGTACGCAACTGCTCGCGGAGTCCGCGCGCTGATCGAATTGCCCCGGCAAATATTCGGTAGCGAACAGCTCGCCCTTGACTTTCGGCAAGCTTTCGTCGTATACCGTATCGGTCGCGGGCGTGGAAAATACAACGGGTACCGCCGACGCGAACTGCTCGTCGGTAAGCCCTTCCACGTCGTAGCGTATGAACATACGCGCCGCCGCCGTTATTCCCAGCGTTTCGGCAAGATCGCTCATGAGCGCCTTGTTGCTTGCTTGTCTTTCTGTATAAATACGTTTAATCATGATAAACCCTTATTCTTATATTTACAATGTTAGTTAATTTAAATTCTTGCCGATGTCCTTGCGGTAAAAGCAGTCGTCGAATTCGATCTTGGCGATATTATCGTACGCTTGCTTTTTAGCCTGCGCGAACGTGTCCGCCATGGAATGAACGCACAATACGCGTCCGCCGTTTGTTTTAAACCCGTTTTCGCCGCGCGTAACGCCCGCAAAGTATACGTCGACCGAATTGTCGAGCTTGTCGAGTCCCGTAATTTCACAGCCCTTTTTATAGCCGAGCGGATATCCACCGCTCGCAAGCACTACGTTGATCGACTTCTTGTCGGACCACTCTATATCGATATTGTCCAGCGTGCCGTCTATCGTCGCATTGAATATTCGGTACAAGTCCGTACGCAACAACGGCAGAACGCTTTGCGTTTCGGGATCGCCGAACCGCGCGTTGTATTCGAGTACTCGCGGCGTTTCGCCGTCCACCATAAGCCCGAAGTACAGCACGCCCTTGAACGGCGCGCCTTCGCGTATCATACCGTCGACGGTAGGCTCGACTATGGTCTTTACCGTCGTTTCGAGCAAGCTTTCGGTAAACGCGGGACACGGCGAATACGCGCCCATGCCGCCGGTATTAAGCCCTTTGTCGCCGTCGAGCGCACGCTTATGATCGCACGACGTAGGCATCAGTTTATAATTCTTACCGTCGACAAACGCCAGCAACGACACTTCGTAGCCCGTCAAAAATTGCTCGATGACAACCTCGTTGCCCGCCGCGCCGAACTTTTTATCCTGCATTATCTCGTCGATAGCGGCGAATGCTTCCGCCTTTGTATTGCATATGATAACGCCCTTGCCGAGCGCCAGCCCGTCCGCCTTTACCACAACGGGCATTTCGCTGTTTTCCGCAAAAGCCTTGGCTTGCGCGATGTCGGTAAACGCGCCGTAATCGGCGGTGGGAATGCCGTATTTTTTCATGAACGCCTTGGCGTACGCTTTGGACCATTCGAGCTTTGCCGCCGCTTTGGTCGGTCCGAACGCGCGAAAGCCTGCCGCAACGAGCTTGTCGACAAGCCCCATGGAAAGCGGATCGTCGGGCGCTACTACGGTGAGCTTGATATTGTCGTGCGTCGACACGAAATCCAATATGCCGTCAATATCGGTAGCGCCGATACCCGTTTCGATCACGTCCATACCGGCATTGCCGGGCGCGCCGTAAATTTCGCCGACGCCCGAGCCGTCGCGTAATTTTTTGACAATGGCATGCTCTCTGCCTCCGCCGCCGACTATCAATATGTCGTCGCCGTCCGCTTTTACTTCGCGCAGATCGATATAGCGCGCGCCGTGCATGATTTTTTTATCCATTTAAACTCCGATATGTATAAGGTTGAGATCTTCCTTCGCCAGCATGACAAAAAGAACAGATGTGATAACGGTGATCGGGATCGCTTTTCTTAATCGCCGCAAAGCGGTCGATCAATTACATATTCTTAATTGTCCTTAATTCTTGATTACGGTCGATTCCGCTTTCCGAATTCCGAATTTAATGTTTAAAGTGCCTGTCGCCCACGAACACCATAGCTATGCCCGCGTCGTTCGCGGCTTTGACAGAATCCGCATCGCGCAACGATCCGCCCGGCTGGATTATGGCGGTAATGCCCGCCTTGACCGCCTCGTGTACAACGTCGTCGAACGGGAAAAACGCATCGCTCGCCATGACCGAACCTTTCGCTTCGCCTGCCGCATGCTCGATCGCCTGTTTCGCCGCCCAAATACGGTTGGTCTGTCCCATACCTATACCCGTCGTCCTGCCCTGTTTGCCTATCACTATGGCGTTGGACTTGGTGTGCTTGACGACCTTCCAGTTGAACATGAGCGCATCGATCTCTTCCTTCGTCGGCATGCGATCGGTCACCACGCCGTTACAGTACACAACTTTGGTCTTACCGTTGATCATTTGTCCTGTTATCACTTCCGCTTTGGTCGAGAACAATTTCATGTCTTCGCCCGCTATAAGCGTTTCGTCGTACTGTTGGACGAGCAGACCGCCGTACACCTTTTTCATATCGTACGCGGTGTCCGCGCGCTTTGCCGTGATGTCGGCGATCTTCAAAAGCCGTATATTCTTTTTGCTTTCGAGTATTTCGAGCGCATCCTTCGTATAGTCGGACGCCATGACGATCTCGATGAAGATCTTATTTATCTCGGTCGCAGTCGCAGCATCGACCGTGCCGTTTATCGCGAGTATGCCGCCGAACACCGAAACGGGATCGGATTCGTACGCGCGCATATACGCCTCGTATACGCTTTTTCCCGTGCCGACGCCGCACGGATTGGCATGCTTGCAAGCGACCACGGCGGGAATGCCGTCGAATTCTTTGAGAAGTTCGAGCGCGCCGTTTGCGTCGTTGATATTGTTATAGGAAAGCTCCTTGCCCCAGAGCTGTTCCGCGGAAGTGAGCGCGCCCGCGCGCGGAAGCTGTTCTTTATAAAACACAGCCGTTTGTTGCGGGTTCTCGCCGTAGCGCATGTCCTGCGCCTTATCGTATGCGAACGTTATGTGTTCGGGGAACTCAATACCCAACAGCCTTTGCATGTACGACGAAATAAGCGAGTCGTACGCCGCGGTATGACGGTAGACCTTGTACGAAAGGCTCAAACGGAACGTTTGATCGTCCGTGCCTTTTTCTATGCGTTCAAGCACCTCGGCATAGTCGGCAGGCTCGCAAACGACAAGCACGTCGCGGTAATTCTTAGCCGCACTGCGGAGCATGGTAGGTCCGCCGATATCGATGTTTTCGATAGCCTCTTCGAGCGTAACGTTCGGCTTTTGAATAGTCTGCTTAAACGGGTAAAGATTGACCGCGACAAGATCGATCGTGCGGTAGCCCATTTCTTTAAGGCTGTCCATGTGTTCTTTTTCGTCGCGTCGCGCCAAAAGCCCCGCATGCACGGCGGGGTGCAACGTTTTTACGCGCCCGTCCAAGCACTCTTTAAAGCCGGTGACGTCCGATATGGATATCGCCTTGACTCCGTTGTCTTTAAGCGTTTTCAGCGTGCCGCCCGTCGACACTATCTCGTAACCGAGCTTTTCCAGTTTTTGGCAAAACTCGATTATGCCCGTCTTGTCGCTTACGCTCACCAGAGCGCGTTTCGTTGCTTTTACTGCCATGTTTATTTATCTCCAAAGGTTTATTTTGTTATTGATAATGTTGTAATTTCTCGCTTCGCTCGGAATGACAAACGATCGATCGACCGCAATCACGCATTCTTAATCGTCCTTAATTCCGAATTCAGCCTTCCGAATTCCGAATTTAATTCGACCGTCATTACGCGATCATTCTTTACACAGCTTTGACACCGCTTCCACCAGCAACGGGTGTTCTATCTCGTTGAGAATTCGTTGTTGCAGGCTTTCGGGCGTATCGCTCGGCAAAACGTCGAGCGCGCGTTGTAAGATTATATCGCCCGTATCGATACCGCCGTCGGAATAGTGTACGGTCGCACCGCTTTTTTTCTCGCCCGCCGCGATAACGGCTTTATGCACGTTAAGCCCGTACATGCCTTTGCCGCCGAACTTAGGCAACAACGCCGGATGGATATTGATTATGCGACGTTTATAATTGTCGATCAGCGGCGAAGTGAGAATGCCGAGATACCCGGCAAGCACGATCAGCTCGACGTTGTACTTTAAAAATATTTCGAGCACGGCATTGTCGCGCGCGACGGTATCGCGAAAATCGGTCTTGCGACACACAAAACAAGGAATGCCCGCCGCCTTGGCGCGCCGAATGCCGTACGCTTCGTTATTGCTCGAAATCGCAACGACTATTTTTCCGTCGAACGCGCCGTTTTTCTCGCCGTCTATAAGAGCTTGAAAATCGGTGCCGTTGCCCGAAAACATTACCGCTATGTTTTTCAAATTTTTGCTCCGTGTTTTTTGCTTGCCTATCGGCAAACGTTATTATATGTCTATTTTTCACCGCGTAGCGGTCATACAATTACGCATTGCGAATTCTTAATTGCCATTAATTCTTAATTCTGCATTCTTAATCGACCATCAATTCCGCATTCCGAATTCAACTCAGCATCACTCCGCTGCCCGCGATCGTTTCGCCTATGACGTACGCTTTTTCGCCCAGTGCGTTCGCGCGTTTGACAAGCGCGTCCGCGTCGGTATCCTTGACGCAAAGCACCATGCCGATACCCATATTGAAGGCGTTGTAAAGCTCGGCGTCCGAAAGCTTGGACTTTTCGGCAAGCAACGAAAAAATATCGGGGCGCGGGAACGATCTTATATCGACCTTACAACCGATACCGTTCGGGAATATGCGCGGGATATTCTCTATAAATCCGCCGCCCGTAATATTGGCTATACCCAAAATATCGAACTCGCCGCACAGCGCAAGCACGTTTTTAACGTAGATATGCGTGGGCGTAAGGATCACGTCCAACAGCGAACCGCCTATCGACTTGTCCGCTTCGAGCTTTTCCACGTCCTCGCCGAGCAAACGCCGCACCAACGAGAACCCGTTGGAATGCAATCCGCTCGAAGCAAGCCCGACAAGAGCGCAACCCGGCGTTATCGTCGCGCCGTTGATTATCTTGTCGCGCTTGACTATACCGACGGAAAACCCCGCAAGGTCGTACTCGCCCGCGCCGTACATGCTCGGCATTTCCGCCGTTTCGCCGCCGACGAGCGCGCAACCCGCCTGACTGCAACCGTCGGCGATACCCTTAACTACGTCCGCCACGGTATCGGGATTTATGCGTCCCGTCGCTATGTAGTCCAAAAACAGCAACGGCTTTGCGCCCTGACATACAATGTCGTTCACGCACATAGCCACGCAGTCGATACCGACTGTATCGTTTTTGCCCGACAAGAACGCGTATTTGAGCTTTGTACCGACTCCGTCCGTACCCGCGACCAAAACGTCGCCGTTTTCGCCGTCAAGCGAGTAAAACCCGCCGAAACTGCCCAAGCCCTGCAAGACGTTTTTATTGAACGTCGACGCGGCGTGCGCCTTGATCTTTTTGACCACGTCGTAACCGCGGTTCACATCCACGCCGGCATCGGCGTAGGTTATCTTTTTTTGATCGTTGTCCATGTATTTTTCCTTGATTGTGTGATTACGTAATATACGACATAACGAGCAACACGTCGCGCAAGCGTTTGCGTTAGCTCGATAATTAATAAAGCGCGTATACACTACGCGCCTTGTTTTATTATTTTAATCCCAGACGCTTCATCATTTCGTGGTATGCGCCTTCGACGTCGTCCATATCGCGACGGAATCTGTCTTTATCGAGTTTTTCTTTGGTCTTGCTGTCCCAGAACCTGCACGTATCGGGGCTTATCTCGTCGGCGAGTATTATCTTGCCTTTGTATCTGCCGAACTCTATTTTGAAGTCGACAAGATCGACGCCTACGCCCGCAAAGAACTTTTTAAGCACGTCGTTTATCTTGCGCGCCATTTTTTCTATTTGGTCGAGTTCGTCACGCGTCGCCCAACCGAAAGCGAGCGCATGATCGGAATTTATCATGGGATCGCCAAGCTCGTCCGACTTGTAGTACAGTTCGAGTACGGGCGTCGACGGAACTTCGCCTTCGGGCTTGCCCGTGCGCTTGCTCAAAGACCCTGCGACGATATTGCGCATGATGACTTCGAGCGGAACGATCTCGACGTGCTTGACGAGCGTGCGACGGTCGTCGAGTTCTTCGACCAAATGCGTTTCGATACCGTGTTCGGCGAGCATTTTCATAAGATAATTGCTCATCCTGTTGTTGACTACGCCCTTACCGACGATAGTGCCTTTTTTAAGACCGTTAAACGCCGTCGCGTCGTCTTTATAATCGACTATCACCAAATCGGGGTCGCTCGTGGCGTAAACCTTTTTGGCTTTGCCTTCGTACAGTTGTTCCTTTTGTTCGACTTGCATTATGCAACTCCTTTTAAATTCGGAATACGTTTTTCGGATTTTCGTTCGACCGACCTGTTGCCGATCTATTTGCCGAGAAGTTTTTGCAGTTCTTTGTCGTCGGCGAGCGTTTTCTCTTTCATCTCGCAAACATATCGTTCGTATTTTCTATCAAGCTCCGCATCGGTCGCGGCAAGCATTCTCACGCAGAACAACGCGGCGTTTGCGCCCGCGTTTACGCCCATCACCGCAACGGGCACGCCGCTCGGCATAGGCAGTATGGAAAGCACGCTGTCCAATCCGTCGAGAAACGATGTCGAAACAGGCAACGCCACTACGGGAAGAGTTGTCGCCGCGGCAAGCACGCCGCCGAGATGCGCCGCCTTGCCCGCCACCGCTATTATCGCGCCGAACCCGTTTTTACGGGCGGACGCCGCAAAAGCGTGCGCTTCGTCGGGCGTACGGTGCGCGCTCAATATGCGAGCCTCGTACGGCACGCCGAATTTATCGAAAATTTCGAGCGCCGGTCGTACCTTGTCGAAATCCGATTTCGAGCCTAAAACTATTGCGACTTTGAGCATTGTTACCTCGCGCATAACGTATATCTCAATTATAATACACACACGGCTTATTTGTCAATTATTTTAACGGGCGTTTTGCCGTACGATAAAAGCCGCGAAAACTATCCCGCGAGCGTTTTAAGCAAACTCGTATCAGATATTTCAAACGCTTGCATCGGCGCAACCGCATACCTGAGTCGCGATCGGCAACGCGATCTGCGTATTTACGCGGTTTATACGACACGCGCTCGATATACGGTCGAATTATTCGCACATAATTCCAAAAATCCTTGACTAAACGGCGCGCATACTATATAATGTATGATATACAGTTTCAACCACACGGAGTTATTATGAAACTACTTACAAGTTCCATATGCAAGCAAGGCGGACGCGAATACAATCAGGACTATCTCGATCTCATAGTCGCGCCCGACGGCGCATGCCTTGTCGTCTGCGACGGGCTCGGCTCGTACTACGGCAGTGAGGTCGCCAGTCGTATTTGCGCGACCAAGATAATCGAGGCGTACTCGCAAGTCAAACAGCTCGATCCCGCGCGTGCCGTCAAACCCGAATTTTGCCAAAGCTACATACAATCCGCGCACAATCACGTGGTGGACGAAAAAGAAAAAAACCCCAAGATACGGTCGTCCTGCACCACCGTCGCGTGCGTGACAACCGATTACAAATCGACGGTCATTTCGCACATAGGCGACACGCGCATTTATTTGTTTACGGGCAATAAACTGCACTTTCAAACGCGCGATCACTCGCTTTCGCAGATCTCGGTGGAAATGGGCAAGATCCCGCTCCGCGACATTCGCTCCGACAAGGATCAAAACAAGCTCACGCGCGTGCTCGGCTCGGACTATTACATTCCGCCCGACTGCGATATTTACAACACGCCGTTAAAGAGCGGCGACGCGTTCATACTCTGCACCGACGGGTTTTGGGAATACGTGTACGAAGAAGAAATGGAAGAGGATCTCGCATCTTCGCAAACGCCCGAAGAGGCGATCGCCAAAATGGAGCAACGCCTGCTCGCGCGAGTGACCAAGTTCAACGATAATTATTCCGCGATAGTCGCGATGGTAAAAGACTGACGATATGGCAAGGATCAGAACCAATAAAAACATATGCTTATACTGCTTCGGCGATCTCGACTCCAACCGCGTATGTATGAACTGCCACCACAAGGCGGACGATTCCCCGTCGCCGCCGCATCACCTGCCCCAGCGCACCGTTATAGGCACGCAAAACCGTTACCTTATAGGCAAAGCGCTCGGCGAAGGCGGGTTCGGCATAACGTACATGGCGTGGGATCTTCAACAGGGCATCAAGGTCGCGGTCAAGGAATACTTCCCGTCGGGCTATGTTACGCGCGTAGCCGGCGTCAATCAGGTAATAATCAATTCCAAGCAGAACCAAGCCGCGAGCAATCGCGGACTCAAACGTTTCGTGGAAGAAGCGCGTGCGCTCGCCAAGATAAAAAATCTCGCGGGCGTAGTCAACGTGCGCGACTTCTTTTCCGCCAACGGCACGGCGTATATAGTCATGGAGTTTCTCGACGGCGTGTCGCTCAAAAAGTATCTGCAACGCAAGGGCGGCAAGCTCCCCGTCGACGAAGTGCTTACCATCATGCGCCCCGTCATGGAATCGTTGACGCAGGTACATAAAATAGGGCTTATCCACCGCGATATATCGCCCGACAATATACTTATCACAAAATTCAATGAAGTCAAGCTCATCGACTTCGGCGCGGCAAAATACAGCAATCCCGACGGCAAATCGATGTCTATCGTGTTAAAACAAGGCTTTGCCCCGCCCGAACAGTACGACACGCACGGCGAGCAAGGACCGTGGACGGACGTGTATGCATTGGGCGTGACTATATACTACGCGATAACGGGAACGCTCCCGCCGGAATCCATACGCGTCATGATGGGCAAGGAAGCCATAAAACGCCCGTCCGAATTAGGCATTGCTATCGATGCGGGCGTCGAAAACGCGCTCATGAAATGTCTTGCCGTAGACAGAAAAAAACGTCATCCCGACGTTCAAAGCATGATAAACGGGCTGTACAACCCGCGCGCTCCGCGTAAAGCGGTATCGGTGGCTACTCCGCCGCCCGCCGCGACCGCGCCCAAAAAGACGGCTATCCCCCGCACCGCTACGGGCATAACTCCGCCCGAACCCGAAAAACCGCAACCCGCCGCGAAACAAACGGCGCAGGCAAAGAGCGGCGCGGCGCGCCAAACGCCGTCCGCATCGTCAGCCCGCGCAACGAGCGGCAAAGCCGCAACGACGGGCGCGACTTCGGCGGATAAGCAACAGCCCGCCGCCGCGCGATCCGCCAAGCCGAGTACGGCAAAAGCCGCAACGCCCGCTTCTACGCAAAAAGCCGCCGCGCCCAAAACGCCGCCGGCGACGAGCAGAACGGCAAAATCGACGCCTGCGGCTAAACAGAGCGTCGCCGAAAAGCCGTCCGCCGATCCAAAAGCCAAACAGGACGCGATCACGACGACCAAAACAAAAAGCGGCAGTATATTTTCCAAACTGTTTAAAAAGAAATAATTTCGTATACGCGACAGCGGTCAATGTTATTGACCGCTGTCGTTTTTTCTTATCATACGATATATTGCGACGTACGCCGTTTCGCGTCGTCGTAAACGCCTCACACCGCTGTTTTTATCCTGCACAATGCACGACGTATCGGCTCAAAATTTGCCCGAACGCTCGCTTTTACCGCATGCCTAAAAACAAGCGCGACGTGCGGATATAATCATCGATATCGATCGGCGATCCTGAGTGCGGACCGCAAATCATTCCTGAGTGCGGACCGCAAATCATTTCTTATTTATCTCGTATCCCGTTTTTTGCGACAAGCCGTTTTGACGGTCGTAGTTTTCCTTGTTCTTTTTGAGATAAATATCGAACAATTCGTCGCTCGTCATGCCGCTGTCAATGCACATGCCCAAAAAGAAATGCAATACGTCGACTATTTCCTCTTTGAGTTTTGCGTCGTCTATCTCTGTATTGTTTTTCCACCATTTATACTTGGCTTCGTCTACCACTTCGCCCAGCTCGACAATGAGCGCGAGCGCCTTTTTGCACACCCATTCGCCTTTGGTAAAATCAAGCTCGCGCTTTTCGCGTATGTAAGCGTCCAGCCCCGCCTGCATGCGGAACAGCACGTCGAGCTTGTCCTCTTGCTTGCCCTGTTTTTCGGTCGTATCCATTTCGTTACTCCTTGTAAAAAACCTTGTCTATGCGTTCGGGCGCCTTTTTGCCCGCATACGCTATCGCCGCTTTTTGCGCGAACATGTCGCGCGCGAGCGCGTTTATTTTATCGGTAGTCACGCCTTCGATCCGCGCTATCAATTCGTCTATGCTCCTGTCGATGCCGAGCAATATGCGTCGACGCATGAGCGAATGCATATACGAGAGCGTGTTTTCTTTGCCGAACAGAGTCGCGACTTTGAGTTGCATTTTCGCTTTTTCGGTCTCCTCGTCGGTAACGCCGTCGCGCACGAGAATGTCTATTTCGTTTTTTATCGCTTCCACGGCGGGCGCTACGTTTTCCACATTGACGTTGGCGCATACCGAAAACATACCGTTGGTCTTGCCCAACCACGGCGAAGTGTACACGCTGTATACCAAGCCCATTTTTTCGCGCAATCTCTGGAACAGCCGCGAACTCATGCCGCTTCCGAACAAGCAATCTATCGCAGACAACGTTTCGGCGCAGGCGTTGCCGTACTCGAACGCAGGGAACGAAATGGATATTTCGGTCTGTTCGTAATCGCGGATGAACTCGCCGTAGCCCGAACAAAACGTTTGTTTTTCGAGCGTGCGCGGCGGCGAATACGACGCACGGACAAGCTCCGGCATGTATTTTTCGACGAGCGCGACCGCGCCGTCGACGGTGATATTGCCCGCAAACGCCACGACGGTATTGCTCGGCACGTAATTGATCTTTTTGTACGCGTCGATATCCGCTTTGCCGAACCGCGCTACGTTTTCCTTAGTGCCGAGTATCTCCATGCCGAGCGATCCGTTTTTGAACGCCGTGCCGTACAGCACGTCCGAACACACGCCGTCGGGATCGTCCTTGCTCATATTGATCTCGGCGAGTATCACCTTGCGCTCGCGGTCGAGCTCCGCTTTATCGTACTTGGAATGCAAAAACAGATCGCACAAAACGTTGAAGCAAGTTTCGAGCGTTTCGTCTATCGATTTAAAGTAATAGCAGGTATATTCCTTGCCCGTGAACGCATTGAACGACGCGCCCACCCTGTCGAACTCCGACACGATGTCTTGCGCCGTGCGCCGTTCCGTGCCTTTGAAATTGACGTGTTCTATAAAATGCGAAATACCGTTGTTCTCGGCGGTTTCGTACGCGCTGCCCGCGCCGACCATTATGCCGCAACACACCGAGCGCAGTGCGGGGTTTTCCTCTACCGTAACGGTCAAGCCGCTGTCGAATACTTTTGTTGCCATGTTACATCTCCGTTTTCGGGGGCAATATCTATCCTACGCCGTACCGCCGCCGAGCGTTACGCTCACGGGCGCGACGGAAAGCCCCGCGTTTTCTATCGTCGTTATTATCCTGTCGAGCGCTTTGACGGTGCTGTCCGTAGGATGCATCAGGATCAGATCCCCGCCCTTGATATCGCGCACCGCGCGCTTATAAATGAGTTCGCTGTCGTGATCGCGCCAGTCGATAGTGTCGCGCGTCCACATGACCGTTTTATAGCCCAGCTCTTTCGCCGTAGCCAACGCGACGTTGCCGAACGCGCCCGACGGCGGCGCGAACAACGTCATATCGACGCCCGTTATCTCTTTTACAACATCGTGCGTCGACGATATCTCCTTGCGGTTATACGCGGCGTCCAGCTTTTTGTGATCCTTGTGATAGTATCCGTGATTGCCGAGTTCGTGTCCCGCCGCCGCTATCGCTTTGAGCGTTTCGGTATTGCCTACCGCCCAAGACCCGCCTATGAAAAAAGTCGTTTGCATGCCGTGCGCGGCGAAAATATCGAGCATGGGCTTGATATATTCCGTACCCCAGTACACATTGACCATCAGCGACACACAGCTTTCGGATTCGCCCGAATAGTGCGGCTTGTCGCCGCCCTGCACCGCGGTGTTTTCCGCATTGGGCGTTACGGTAACAAACAATAACGCGGCTACCGTCGCGCATATTACTATGTTGCCCAATACAACGCTTAAAAATTTGAGCTTACGGTTGTCTTTCATAAAAAACACCCCCGACTATCTATATTCGCAGTCGGGGTGTTATATTAGTTCCAACCCTTAATTTTTGTCTTTTTTATCGCCGAATTTTTTATCGCGGCGCGGACGATCGCGACGGGGCGCGCGTGCGGGACGGTCCTCTTCCCACTCGCCTTCCGCGGCTTTGACCAACGGCTCGCCGGTAAGCTTTTCCAAAAGTTTAAGGTCGATCTTGCCCTGTTTGGTAAAGCTGACCACTTCGACGCGCACGGTATCGCCTTCTTTGAGCGCTTCGGACACCGATTCCAAACGCTTGCCGACAAACTTGCCGAGCTTTGCTATATGGATCATGCCGTCCTTGCCGGGCGCAAGCTCTACGAACGCGCCGAGATCGTCGCGCACCGTTACAACGGGACCTTCGTATACGTCGCCGATCTCGGGATCTTTGACGATATTGAGTATTATCTCTTTGGCTTTGGCGGTCATCGCTTCGTCTATGCCCGCGATAAACACTCTGCCGTCCTCTTCGATATCGATCTTGACGCCCGTGTCGTCGACGATCTTGTTGATCGTCTTGCCCGACTTGCCGATAACGTCGCCGATCTTTTCGGGATCGATATTGAACATGATGATCTTGGGCGCATACGGCGAAAGGCTTGCGCGCGGCTTGTCCAAAACGGCGAGCATCTTGCCGAGTATGTGCAGTCTGCCGACGCGCGCCTGTTCGAGCGCGGTGCGAAGTATCTCTTCGCTTATGCCCTTGATCTTTATATCCATCTGTATGGCGGTGATGCCTTTCTCGGTGCCTGCGACCTTAAAGTCCATATCGCCCAAAAAATCTTCGAGCCCTTGGATATCCGAAAGTATGGCGAGCTTGTTTTTGGCTTCGTCCTTGATAAGCCCCATGGCAATGCCCGCGACGGGCGCTTTGATGGGTACGCCCGCATCCATGAGCGACAGCGTACTTCCGCAAACGCTCGCCTGCGAAGTCGAGCCGTTGGACGAAAGTATCTCCGACACCACGCGAATGGTATACGGGAATTCGTCTTCGCTCGGAATTACGGGTTCGAGCGCGCGTTCCGCGAGCGCGCCGTGACCTATCTCTCTGCGACCGGGCGCGCGAAGCGGCTTGGCTTCGCCCGTCGAGTACGGCGGCATGTTGTACTGGTGCATGTAGCGCTTGGTCTCTTCGTCGTCGAGATTATCGAGCTTTTGCGCGTCGCGCGCCGTGCCGAGCGTACAAATGGAAAGCGCCTGCGATTGACCGCGGGTAAACACCGCCGAACCGTGCGTGCGCGGCAATACGCCCGCTTCGCACCAAATGTCGCGGATATCGGTGGTCTTGCGTCCGTCGGGACGAATGCCCTTGATCAATATCTTTTCGCGCACTTTCTCCTTGGTCATGTAGTAAAGCGTGTCGCCTATCTCGCGTTCTCTGCCCGCGAACTCTTCGGCGAAATGCGCCATGACATCCGCCTGCACCGCGTCCTGATTGGCTTGACGCTCGGTGCGGTCGAACGTGTCGAGCGCCTTGTCGAGCGCCTTGTCCGCATACTTGCGCACAGCCTTGTCCACGTCTTCGCCGATATGGTACAGATCGGGTTCGAGCTTGGGCTTGCCCACTTTTTTGACTATGTCGTTGATGAACTTGACTTGCTTTTTGATCTCTTTGTGCGCAAACAGTATGCCGCCGAGCATTTCTTCTTCGGAAACTTCCTGCGCGCCCGCTTCCACCATCATGATGGCGTCCGCCGTACCCGATACGTAAACGTGCATGGTGCTTTTGGCGCGTTGTTCGTTGTCGGGGTTGATGACGTACTTACCGTCGACGCAACCGACGACGACCGAACCCGTAGGTCCCATGAACGGTATATCCGATATCGAAAGCGCAACGGAGCTTCCGAGCATGCCGAAAACTTCGGGCGGGATATTGGTGTCCACCGAAAGCGCGGTCGCCACGACCGACACGTCGTTGAACAAACCTTTGGGGAACAACGGGCGTATGGGGCGGTCAATAAGGCGCGACGTAAGTATCGCCTTGTCGCTGCCGCGTCCTTCGCGACGTTTGAAACTGCCGGGTATCTTGCCTATGGCGTAAAGCTTTTCCTCAAAGTCAACGCCGAGCGGAAAATAGTCCATGCCGGGACGCGGCGCGTCCGCCATGGTGACGTTTGTCATTACCACCGTGTCGCCGCAACGAATGATGCACGAGCCGTTGGCTTGTCCGGCATACTTGCCTGTTTCGACGATAACTTCCCTTCCGCCGATCTCTGTCTTAAAGACATTGCATTCCATATATGTTTCTCCTAAAATAATAAACCTGTTGATATGTGCGCATCAAGCAAAAAACCGCCATAATGCTATATGCGGGATTGCGTCGACGTTTTCGAGCGATAAACAGGCGCATGACCGCCGCCGATAGCCTTGCCCTATCGGCAAGGATAAGCAACGCATTCAGCGCCGAAAACGATAGCAAGACCGCGTGCGGGCATTATCACGGCGGTTTTTAATTATTTACGCAGTTCGAGCTTAGCAACAAGACTACGGTAACGCTCTATATCTATACCTTTGAGATAGTTGAGCTGACTGCGGCGCGAACCTACCATTTGCAAAAGTCCGCGACGGGAATGGTGATCCTTCGGGTGCGTTTTAAGGTGATCCGTAAGGTGATTGATACGCCACGTAAGAAGCGCGATCTGCACCTCGGGGCTACCCGTGTCGCCCTCGTGCGTTGCAAACTTGGAAATGATTTCCGCCTTTACCTGTTTGTCCATGATTGACCTCCGATAAAAAGAATTCGCCTTGATCGCAGAATTGCGTGGAGAGCGCAGTACCGAGAACAAGGTATGTGTGTTTACACGCTTATTATTGTAACACATCGGCTAAACCGTTGTCAACGATTTAGCTACCGATTATCGCAAACAAAAAGGCTCGCCGCAACGAGCCTTTTTGTTATGTGGTTTACAGAAAAAAACTATGCCGTAATTTCGACCCATGTTACTGTCGTATCGCCGTATTTGACAGTCATAACGCGCTTTCCTTCGCTATCCTTGCTGAAAGTAACGATAAATTGATTTGCATACGAAGCCGAAGTCACATATATCGTTTGATTGGGCGTATCGTCGGCAATAATGATATCCTGTCCTTGACCATCTTTTACCGTACTAACGCTCCCGACATTGGCTTGTATGGTTATCAACAATTTATTAGAGTAATTTTTATAAACTTTTGCTTGGTAAAAAGTTCTTTCGGCATTCGCGGAATTTGTTGCACTGATTGTGTTATTCGCACTTTCGGCATCGGCAACGGAAGCATAACCGTAAACGACCGCCGTACTGCTTGTCGCTCCGACATAATCCGCAAGTTTGTCATCGCTCGGTTCGGGATTTTCGGGTCCTGTTGCTCCGCCGTTGCCGAATACATAATCCGTCCCGTCGACATTGATCGTTACGTTTATAATAAGATTGGGATATGCTCCCGCAAAAGCAATATCGGTATATGTATTATCCCCGAATACCAACGTGATCGCCGAGCCTTGATCGTTGAGAGCGTATGTGCCTTTATGCGTACCGAGCATCGCTACCCCAAAGCCGTCAAACGTAAGCTTAGTTCCGTCAGTCGCAGTAAATTCAAAGGATTCCATGTCATCGGAAACTGTGTATGTCTTAGCGCTTTCGTTTAATTTGATATACGTAACGAAAAAGTCTGTAACGGTGAGAATATCGCCGTTTTTCGTAAAGCTATATGTATACCCGTCATGTACGAGAGTACCGTTATCGAGTATTTTGATAATTTCTAAATCTCCCGTATACGATTGTGCGAAAACAGGCGTTATGGTGGTATTTGCATTGACCGTTATTTTTGTATTCGGCGCGCGGAGCGCGGGATACGTGCTGACAGACCAGTTTTGGAAAGTCCATCCCTCTTTGGCAAACTGATCTGCGGGCGCGAGCGTGACCTGAGTTCCTTCGTCTACCGTAACTGTTTCCGGTACGTCGCCGGTAACGCCGTCGGGCTTAACATAAGTCACGGTATATCTCGTGATCTCACTCTCGTCGAGCCATTGCGCAGTGAACGTTATATTGCTTGCAGGCATAGTATACCGTGCGCCGGCCGCATATTTTGTCGTACCGTCGCTCCAACCGTCGAAGATATGACCTTCTTTTGTAAATCCGGTCGCGGAGGCAAGCTCAAATTTCGCGCCCTGCGCCTTAGCAGTTTCGGTCGGCACAGTTCCCGTACCGCCGTTCAAATCATATGTGACCGTATAAGTAGCCGCTTCCGCGCCGTTGTCGCGTACAAATTCAGCTCCTACGATAGGTTCATCGTTTTGATCGCAGATCCACACCTTGGAAAAATCAGCCTTTACCAACAAATAGTAAGTAACGCTTTGCATTTTCACTTCGTAATATAAAGCGTCTTCACCGTAGTTATCAGGTCTGAATTTATTGTCATTCGGCGATTTTACGGTATCCAATTCGGCGACCGACTTCAATTCGCCTGTCGACAGCTTATAAGAAACCGCGTCGTTCTCGAAATCAATATAGATCTCTACGATAGTTCCGCCGGGCAACGGCAACATACCCGAATGATCGGGCGTCGTATAACTTCCCGTAAACTTGCAAGCTCCGCTCGGCAAATCGAGTTCCCACACCGCAGTGAACGTCACGTTGCTCGCGGGCATAGTATATTCCGCACCGGCGGCGTACTTAGTCGTGCCGTCGCTCCAACCGTCGAACGAGTGCTTATCCTTTGTAAGACCGTCGCCCGATGCGAGCGCGAACTTTTCGCCCGCTTCTTTCGCCGTTTCCGTAGGCAACGTGCCGCTTCCGCCGTCAAGCGCGTACGTTACGGTATATGTAGCGGGCGGTTGCGGATCGGGCGTTTGACCGTCCGCTTTCCACACCGCAGTGAACGTCACGTTTTTCGCGGGCATGGTATATTCCGCACCCGCGGCGTACTTCGTAGTGCCGTCGTTCCAACCGTCGAACGAGTGCTTATCCTTTGTAAGACCGTCGCCCGACGCGAGCGCGAACTTTTCGCCCGCCTTTTTCGCCGTTTCGGTCGGCAACGTGCCGCTTCCGCCGTCAAGCGCGTACGTTACGGTGTACTCGGTCGGCGTAACGTCGCCGCCGCCTTCGGGATCGCCGCACGCAACAGCCGTAAAGCACAGCGTCACGCACAGCATGACCGCGATGATCGCACGAGATAGTTTTTTCATAGTCCTATTTCTCCTTTATTTTTTATTTTACCGTATATGTATAAGCAAACGAATTTCCGTCCGCGGATACCGTCGCCGTTATGGAATAAATATCGTTCAAGTATTTGAAAGTAAAAGAATACGTATCGCCGTCGACCGAAGCTACAACGCCGCTCACTTCCGAAAACGCCAAATATTTATCGGTACCGTCGTTGTTTGTTCCGACCTTGATCTTGAACTCGCCGTACACGTATACAAGACTGCCGTCGAAATGTATGTTCAAAACACTGCCGTCCGCGGCGACTATGTTCTCGCGCCGTTCGTCGCGCACAAGTTTTACGACCAGGGTATCGCCGTCGAAAGAAATACTTGCCGTATACATCAAACCGTCGGCATCGACAAACCCGCTTATCGTCTTGGAATTATAGCCGTTTACGTACATCTGCAACGCATTTCCGTTGAATACGACGTCGCAATAACCCCTATACCCGTCGTAACTTTCGGGATCGAGATCTTTGGCATTGCATTCCAGCGTGTATTTGCCGTCGGCGGTAACGTACGTGACGCGCCCCGTAATTTTGCGGAACGTCCTGTCCGCGCCCTCACCGTGTACTTTTACGGTTATTGTCCCGTCGACGATCGTTCCGTCGAATTGCGTATACGTTGCGGTCTCGCTGTCGTAGGCATAGAACGTTATTTTTTCGCCGTCGATAGCGTACAGCCAATTTTCGGACGATTGATATATCGCTCTGCCGTCCAATTCCAGCGTGTCAGCGCCGCTCAAATAACTGCCCTTCTCGTCGCCCGACGGTATGAACAAATGCCGACAGTACGCATTCCAGCCGTTAGTAGTAAAGCATTTCAGCGCGACCGATATATCGTTGATCTCTATGCGGAACGCGATATTTCCCATAGCGATGTTGCCGCCCATTTCGGGTACGTCGTTGCCCGTAAGGACGAGAAACAGCGGCGGATCTGCGGCGAATATATTGCATTCACGGAACGCCATGCTTCCCACGCGCTCGATATTTTCGCCGACGACGACGCGGCGTAACGCAACGCAACCGTAAAACGCAGAATCGCCTATTTGCGCGATCGCAGGCAGATCCAAAGCTTCGCCGTCGCCGCTCGATCTCAATTTTACGCAATCGCCGAACGCGCCGTCGCCTATCGCGACGACATTGGCGAATTTGACCGTGACAAGCTCGGCGCAACCGTAGAACGCAGTCTCGCCTATCTCGGTCACGTTGTTGAGATCGATCGAGCGCAGAAATTTAGCTCCGAGAAACACGTTGTCAGCGATCTCGGTAACTTCGTCGGGTATTACTATATCAAGCAAGTCGGCGCTGCCTTCCTGCTTGTTGTATCTTAAAAGCACGCCGTTCTCTATCTCGAATTCGGGCAAAACGGTGACTTCCACACTGCCTTTTATCGAATACTTGCAATCGCTCCAAGCCGCCTTGTACGCATCCTGCGAGCCTTCCGGCACAACTATTATAAAATCGCCCGCGCCCCATCTGAACGGATCGTTCGCGGCGGAAAAATCTATCGATATCGGAGTTTCAGAAAGGAACACCGCGCGGCGGAGGGTATAATCGTTTTGGAACGCCCGCGCGCCTATCTCGGTAACGCTTGACGGAATGACGACCGAAATCAGCGACACGTCGGTATTTACGTAATTGAACGCATTTTCGCCTATCGCAGTAATATCGTTCGGTATCTCCACCACTTGCGCCGAGCCTTTATAGTCGACTATCTTTGTGCCGTCGGTCACGAACCCGCTCGTGTTGACCGTAAACGTGCGCTCGGTAAGATCGACGTTGAAATACATCGTGCCGCCGACCGTGATATTCCCGTTGCCGTCGTCGAAATACGGTACGAACGTCAACAGATTGCCGCTTTCGCTTATAACGCATTCGCCCGTATAATCGATACCGCTCGCGGTGTATCTCGCGCCGCCGTAACCGTCCAAATACAAAACTCCGTCGCCCGACGTCGCGTTGAGCGTACCCGCAAAGCTTTCGTCGTACTCCACGAATATCGCGATAACGTCGTTGCCGCTGTTCACGGTGCTTACTATAAACTTGAACGAGCCGTAGTCGCCGTCCGTTTCGACGAACTCCCATTCGCCCTGATAGTCTTCGTATTGCGCCGAGCCGAGATATTTGCCGCTCGAAATAAGCGTAAGCTCTTCCGTAGCCATATCGTAAAAATAGACCGTAGCATACCCGTAGCCGTTGAGCATCAGCACGGTATCGTACAGCTCGCCGTTACCGTACAACAAATATGCGCCGCTTTCGTAGCCTTGGAACAAAAACAGCCCGTCGAATTCCGTATCGGACGGCGCGCCGTCGGTCAGCGCGAAATGCGTTTCGCCGACAGACCCGTCCTCGTATATGTATTCGTAAAGATAGTCGTCGTATTTTTCGTCGTATTCGTAACGACCGCTCGCGCGCATGGCTATTTGATCGCCGAGCTGTTCTATATATACGGCAAGCCCGTAGCCGTCGAGCATCAGATACCCGCCGCCGACGGAATCGGGACCGTCGCCCGCAACATAGTCGCGGTACAGGTATTGTCCCGCTTCCTCGCCCGGCGTCGCGTAAGTGCGATTATCCAAAAGCCTGCCGACAAAGTTACCGTCTTCGTAATAGAATTCGAACTCTTTATAGCCGGACTCCGTTTTGTCGCCGCTCGCGACAAAACCGAGCTTATCGGGCTTGCCCGCGCTCGCATAGATCGCGCCGCCCAGCCCGTGATCGATAAGCGGCTCGAAAACGTATATGACGTCCGCGCTCTTGCCGGCAGCGTCGCGATAAGCCGTCGCCCACTGCGCGTACAGCGTGACGTCGGAGTCGCCTATGACAAAGTCTTCGTCGGCAAGATAGGGATCGAACGGGTCGTTTTCGTCGTACACATAGATGGGAGTTTTCGTCCAGCCGAGAAATCTGTACCCGACCATAAGGTAATCTTTTCCGTCTTTGAGCTTGACGGTCTCGCCGGTTTTGCCTACCGACGGCGCAAGCTCATCGTCCTTGGAGATCGAACCCAAATTACCGTTATAAATTATTTTGTACGTATCTTCGGTCTGTTCGCCGTCGGCGGTATACTTCGCGTAAAACCGCGCGTCGGTATCGGGGAACTTTTGGGGCAGATCGACCGCCTTGCCGTCGGCATCGAGCCAACCGTCAAACGAGTACCCCGCCTTTTCGATCTGCTCCGCCGTCGGCGGCGCGAGCGGATCGCCCGCCTTGCCCGTAACGCTCGATATGGTCCTTGATCCGTCCATAAACGTAACGGTTATAGCCACGGGGGGGGGCGCGTCTCCCGCGCACGCGGTGCAAACGACGGCAAACGCCGCCGCGACCGCAACGAGTATAAACACCGCTATTAAATTTTTGAACTTACTGTTTTTCATACGACCTCTCGACAGAGTAATATAAAAAAATTTTCGATGCCGTTTTCACGCTCGAAAAAAACACGCTTGCACGCCTTTGTGCTTGATTGACGATATTTTATTTGACGTATTATATCATATGCATGATATATTGTCAACCGTTATCGCAAAAAATTTCGGCGTTTTTTCACATGCGCAATGCCGCGATTTCTGCGGAAAACAATTGCGTTTTGTCCGTCGATGTTGTATACTTATCGTGTACTTACGGTATAATCACACTATATATAAGGAGAACATCATATCATGGCAAAAATGAAAGTCGTTTTGGCGTATTCGGGCGGACTCGACACTACCATAATCATTCCGTGGCTCAAAGAAAACTACGACTGTGAAGTCATAGCGGTAGCCGCCGACGTCGGGCAAGGCGAAGAACTCGCTCCGCTCCACGAAAAAGCCAAAAAGAGCGGCGCGGAAAAGCTGTACATAGAAGACCTTACCGAAGAATTCGTCACCGACTGCATATTCCCCACGCTCAAAGCGGGCGCTGTGTACGAAGGCAAATATCTGCTCGGCACGTCGTTCGCTCGCCCCGTCATAGCCAAACGCTTGGTCGAAATAGCCAAAAAAGAAAAAGCGGACGCCATATGCCACGGTTGCACAGGCAAAGGCAACGACCAAGTGCGCTTCGAGCTGTCCATAAAAGCGCTCGCGCCCGAAATGAAGATAATCGCGCCGTGGCGCATTTGGGACATCAAGTCGCGCGACGAGGAGATCGATTATGCGGTAGCGCACGGGCTGGAAGTTCCCGTCACCAAAAAGACAAATTATTCCATGGACCGCAATCTTTGGCATTTGTCGCACGAAGGCATGGATCTCGAAGACCCCGCCAACGAACCCAAAGACGAAATGCTCATGATAAGCAAGCCCATAAAGGACACGCCCGACGTTGCCGAATACGTTACGATCGAATGGGTAAAAGGCATACCTGTATCCGTCAACGGCAAAAAGCTTTCGCCGGTTAAAATAATAGAAGCGCTCAACGAGATAGGCTCGCGCAACGGCGTGGGCGTCGACGACATGGTGGAAAACAGGCTCGTCGGCATGAAGTCGCGCGGCGTGTACGAAAACCCCGCCGGCTCGATACTCTACGCGGCGCATAAGAATTTGGAAGAGATAACGCTCGACCGCGACACCGCGCACTTTAAAGAGCATATCGCGCTCAAATTCGCCGAACTCGTTTACGACGGCAAGTGGTATACCCCGCTCCGCGAAGCGTTGTCGGCGTTCGTAGACAGCACGCAGGAATACGTCACGGGCACGACCAAGCTCAAACTGTTTAAGGGCAAGATCTCGCCCGCAGGCATGACAAGCCCGTACTCGCTGTACGACGAAGATATAGCCACTTTCGGCGAGGACGAAGTCTACGACCAAAAGGATTCGGCGGGCTTTATCAATCTGTTCGGCTTGCCGCTGAAAGTACGCGCAAAAATGCTCGAAAGAACAAAGAAATAACGCAGGGATGCTTTTTATTTCCCACGCGCAAAAAGCGAACGTATCGATTCGATATATTCGCTTTTTCGTATAGGATCGGCAGATCGGGCTTGCGCGGCATTCTTATCCGTTTCTGCAAACAACACACACGAGGTAATACAATGAAGCTTTGGTCGGGAAGATTTACGCAACAACTGGACTCGCTCGCCGAAGAGTTTAACGACTCTTTGCCGTTCGACCGCGAAATGTACCGTCAGGACATAAACGGCTCGATAGCGCACTGCACCATGCTCGGCGAATGCGGCATAATACAAAAGTCGGAAGCGCAAACGATAAAGACCGCGCTCGAACGCATACTCGCCGATATAGACGACGGCAAACTGGAAGTAACGGATGCGGAAGACATACATTCGTTTGTCGAAAACGAACTCGTTTCGCGCGTCGGCGACGTCGGCAAAAAACTTCACACCGCGAGAAGCCGCAACGATCAAGTGGCGACGGACACGCGGCTGTACGTGCGCGACGCGATCGACGAAACGATCGCGCTGTTGAGATCGCTCGTTACCGCGCTTGCGGACAAGGCGGAAAGCGAGAGCGCGACTGCCATGCCGGCATACACGCACATGCAAAAAGCACAGCCCACCACGCTCGGACACTATTTGAGCGCGTATGCGTTTATGTTCCTGCGCGACTCTGAACGGCTCGCAGACTGCCGCAAGCGCGTAAACGTATTGCCGCTCGGCAGCGGCGCGTGCGCGTCCACCACCTTCCCCATCGACCGCGTACTGACAGCGAAACTGCTCGGATTCGACGGCGTTACGCAAAACTCTTTGGACGGCGTGAGCGACCGCGATTTCGTTATCGAATATCTGTCGTGCGCGGCGCAGATAATGTTGCACCTTTCGCGCATAAACGAGGAATTCGTGTACTGGTCGGGCGAAGAATTCGGCTACTTGATCTTGCCCGACGAATACAGCACAGGCTCGTCGATCATGCCGCAAAAGAAAAATCCCGACGTAAACGAACTGCTCCGCGGCAAGTGCGGACGCGTTTTGGGCGATCTTACTTCCGTGCTCACGCTGATGAAGGGTCTGCCGCTCGCCTACAATAAAGACATGCAGGAAGACAAAGAACCGATTTTCGACGCGCATAAAACGCTGTCGCTGTGCTTGCGCGTTTTTACCGCGTTCGTACCAAAAGCGACGTTCGCACGCGACAAGCTGACAGCCGCCGCCGCGGGCGGATACTCGTGCGCGACGGAATGCGCCGACTATCTCGCAAGCAAGGGCTTGCCGTTCCGCACGGCGCACGAGATCACGGGCAAGATCGTGCTGTGGTGCATACAAAACGGCAAAACTCTGCAAGACATGACGGCAGCCGAGTACAAAGCGTTTTCCGACCTGTTCGACGACGGTATAAAAACAGCCGTACTGCCGCAAAGCGCCGTCGCAAGGCGTAAAACGATAGGCGGTTGCGCGCCCGACGAGCTTAAACGCCAAATAAGCGTCCTGCGCGCGGCGGTGAAAAGTACAAAATAAACCGAATATTTACGCACATACAAAAACGCGCGTCGTTGTAACGACGCGCGTTTTTGTATTGCAACGTACTAAGCGTACTCGTCGTGTTGCAATTCCACATAATTGGAAAACGTTGCGACGATCTCTTTGTTGCCCGATTCGGTGCAATCCATACCGAACAACCCGCCTATCGCCGAACGCGCATTGGAACTCTCAAACAGTCGGCGCAAATTCTTTTCGACCGAGCTTTTTGTACAATTGCAATACCGCGCCACGCGCGAGTATATGCTTTCTATGGTTGCCGAACGGTCGTCGGTGTACATTTCAACACACATACAGAATTGTCCGAAACCTTTGAGCGACGAACGGAATCCCGTCCGCACTAACGTTCCGACTATAAAATCGCGTCTTTCCATTGCTACCTCCTTTTTCGATCGCTCGAAGAGTAATCCCATTAAATCGCATATCATTGGAAAAGTCAACGGTTAAAATGCGGTCCATTTTGTCGAATTATGTGTATTTATGTGTAACGCAATATGCTGTGTTTTGCCGTCAAACCACATAAGAATATATAGTGTAACGGAAAAACACATAAAAACAATTTTTTCGACAATTTGAAATAAAGCAACAGAAAAGCGGCGCCGAACTCGACGCCGCGGATATAAATTAAGTACGGCAACAGCCGTATATAATTCTTCTTGATTTTGAACACCGTACCGCACGGTACTTATCACAAAGCGCATTGAGCGCATAGGCGCGACATAGACAAGGAAGTCCGAACACCGAGCGGCGGGAGTGTAGATCCTCCTACACGACCGAGAGCGGTGCGACGGCTGACGCCGTATATGTCGAAGCATATGTGCTTAACGGAAACGCTTACGAGCGGCTTCCTTCTTTTTCTTGCGTTTGACGGAGGGCTTTTCGTAGTACTCCTTTTTGCGCATATCGCCGAGAATGTTATCCTTTTGACATTTACGCTTAAAACGTTTGAGCGCGCTGTCGAGAGATTCGTTTTCTCCTACACGGATCACTGCCATTATTCACACCTCCTTCACGTCGGGATACCGAATGCTTATACATTATACAAGACAGCAGTACCTTTGTCAAGTTTTTTTACGGCTGTCTTACAAATATTCGACGGATCTATGATACCGCTTCGTTGGAGCGTCGTCACTTGATAACTATTTCCACGTCGAAATCGATATCCACAGAACCCGCGTCGTATTCGGTTTCGAAATAATCGGGCGAATAGCGGTAAAACGTCTTGCCTATGAACAGCGGGTCGCACCCGTATAGCGCCGCGCTTTCTTTCGCCGCGCGCAGTTCGGATTCTATCGCTTTGGAAAACCCGTCCTTTATCGCCTTGCTCGCCGCCGCGCTGTTCTTTGCGTCGAGCTTGTTGAACTTATCGCCGCGCGGCTCGATTATCGCCCGCACCTTGATCTTCGCCGAGTTCGTTTTTGCGTACGTTTTTATATCGACGTGCTTTTTCAAAAGCCGCGCCGACACTTCGGCGACCGTTTCGCCGTCCGCCTGCACGGTCGCCGTCACTATCCCCTTTTCTATCGGCGAGCTTACCCAGGCAACGCCGCGCGCCGCGTCCTTGTCGATCACGCCCAATCGTCCGTCGGGCGAATACAGCGCGAGCTTTTCCACGTTCATGCCCGTGCCGCCGCCGTCGCCGCCCTGTTTGCCGCTTCCGTCGCCTTGCGAGCCTTCGCCGCCCCCGCCTTCGCCGCCGTCGTCGCCGCTCTGCGCGGACTGCTTGTCGGAATTTTCTATCATGGTGACTACCGGCATGAACGAGCTTTGCGACGCACTGCCTATGTCGCACAAAAATCCCAAAAGCGTATTTGTCGCGACGTGCGACTTTTTTGCGCCGTACGCTATAAAATCGGCATCGGTCGCACCCGTCTTTTTCATGAAGTCGGTCAATTGTCCCACAAGCTCTTCCGCCTTGCTCTCGGCGGCGGCAAGATACACGTCCGCCGTAACGTCGGTCGCCGTCATGAGCGTGCCGAGCAATTCGGGTTCGACGTTCTCGCCCACTATAACCATCGAACAGTGTCCGAGCTCGGCTCTTCGCCCGAGCGCGGTGGACAGCGCTTCCACGGCTTCTTGCAAGGTCTTGCCTTTGACGGACACGGTGTCCTTGCTCGTCGCACCCTGCGCGCCCGTCGGCATGACGTATTGCGCAGTCACGCCTATTTCTTCGCCGCCGTCTATGCCGAGGATCTCGACTATGACGCGGCTGTTGACTTCGCGACTGCGCGATACCGTAGTCGGCAAAAACGCGACTATGAACGCGAAAACGAATATCAGTATTTTATATATCAACAGTTTCTTTTGCGTCGTCATTTGCTTTCCTCCGCACGCATTCCCGTTTGCGCGGGCGACATGCTCCCGTCGTGCTTTTTACGCCCGATAAGCACGCAAACGAGCGACAGCAACGGGATGACCGCGGCGAGCGTCGGCGTTGCGATCGCGCTCGCGTACGACGTGACAACGAACGAAAATATGGTTTGATCGGTCATGAAAAACACCTGTGAAAAATACAACAGCACGCATACGCCGAGCGATATGGCGACATGCGCGTTTTTTCCTATAACGAACGCTACGCAACGGCACGTCGCGTAAAAGAACAGCGCGCTTTCGATAAACACCGACACGCTCCACAGCACCGACGAAAACATGTCGATGCGCCCGTAAACGTTGCCTATCGAAAATTGCAGAATGCTCGAAAGGTTGGTGCTCGTGTCCACGAGCACAGGCACGTTGCCGAACGCCGCGCTCATTACGAGCGTAAAAAACACGGCGACGCACATGCCCGAAACGCCGCTCGCCGCGCCGAAAAGTCCGGTAAATTTCTTCGTTTTGGTACGACCTATAAACAGTATGAGTGGCGTAAAATCACCCGACCACGCCGAATGCCTGAACAACCCGCTTTTGAACGCCGCGGGATCGCGCAACGACGGAAAAATATTGGCAAGATCGAACCCCGTCATAAGCACTATCGTGATCAATATGGCAAGGCACACCACGACTATCGGTATTATCAACTCGTTGAGTCGACACAGCGCGCGCAATGTGTGCTTGCCTACCGCAACGAAAAAGAACAGCAAAACGAATATAAGCACGGACACGCTGAAATCGGTAAACACGTTATCCGCATAAAACAACAGCGCTTCGGCTACGCAGATATTCAGTTTGAAAAACATAAACAGCGCAAACACCGCCGTGATCGTCTTTGCCGCGACTTTTCCGAAAACGGCGGTCAACAGTTCAAACAGATTGCGTTCTCCGCTCAAACATACGGCGGCTATCGTCACGCCCAGCATCGCAAGGTCGAACGCACCGCCTATCGCCATGACGATGTACGCGTCGCGTCCCGTAGCCTGTATCAAAAATATGGGCAATAAAAACATTTTCGTCGCGAGCGCGAGTATGAATATTATCGCCGTAAACTGCTTGCCCGTAGCTTGCTTGGTTTCGAGCTTATCCGTGTTTGTCGCTTGATTATCCATATGTAGATAATGCATGATGCATAGTGCGTAATTTAAGAAAAACGGTCATATCACCCTTGACGCGTCTCGTTGATGTTGGGAATGCTTTGCGGGCGTTTTTTCATTTGAATCAACGGCGCGCGGTCGACGGCGTCCTTGAAATCGGAATACACTAACGGCGAGAACGGCGCAAGATACGGCGCGTCGTACGCATTGAGCGCGCAAACGTAATGCAGACTGAACAGCACGGCGATAGTCAGCCCGAACAACCCGCACAGTCCGCCGACGAGCGTGTATATAAGCCGCAAAACGCTCATGGGACCTATAAGGTTAGGCACGGTAAACAACGCGATCGACGACAGCGCCGTCACCATTACCGCGGGCGAGCTTATTATGCCCGCATTGACGGCGGTCTCGCCCAAAACGAGCGCGCCCACTATGCTCATCGCCATGCCGACGGCGCGCGGCATGCGTACGCTCGCCTCGCGTATTATCTCGAACAGCACCAAAACGAACAACGTTTCCGCCATGGGCGACAGCGGCAAGCCCTTTATTGCGGTCATGAGCGTTATCATGAACCGCACGGGTATCAGCGTGTAATGAAAATTCTGCAACGCGACGTACGCGCCCGGCAACAGCGTCGCGAGTATCAGCCCCAAATATCTCAACACGCGTACGAACGTGCTGTACATCGAGCGTTGATAATAATCTTCGCCAGACTGAAATTCCTCTATCAAAAGAAAGGGCAATGTCACGACCATAGGCGAACCGTCCACGACGAGCGCTACGCGTCCTTCGAGCATTTTCGCCGCCACGACGTCCGGTTTTTCGCTTATGCCCGCTTGCGAAAACAACGAGTACGGTTTTTCTTCGAGATACGGCAACAGATAATTGCTGTCGACTATGCCGTCGATGTCTATCTTTTTAAGCCGCTGTTTTATCTTTTTGACAACGCGCGGCGCGGCGACCGATTTTAAATAGCACAGCGCGACGTTGGTCTTTGTTTTTCGCCCTATCTCCATCCGTTCTATGGCGAAGTCGGGCGTTTTGAGCCGACGCTCCAACAGCGAAAGGTTGGTTTTTAAATCCTCGATAAACCCTTCGCGCGGACCGCGCATAACCGTTTCGGTGGGCGGCTCGGTTATGCCGCGCGTCGTGTACGAGCGCGCATTGATAACTGCGTAACGCCGATCGCCGTCGATACACAGTATAACGTCGCCGTTAAGAAGCTTGTTCGTGCAGTCGTCAACGTCCGACGATATGTTTATATCGTATTCGAGAACGGCGAATTCGGAAAAATCGTCGAGCGTATTTATCTTTCTGTCGCAACGCTTGATAGCGTAAATAACGGCGCGCACGGTTTGCACGTCGCTAAGGTCGGGATGAACGAGAACGGCGCAGTCCTTTTGCCCGCATTTAAATTCGTGAGTCGTTATATTTTCGGGCGTTTCGAACTTGCCCTTTATCCGCTCGACATTTTCCATACCGATATTGTGCGCATTCGCCGATTAATAATGCGCGCAACCGACTATCGTATAAAAATGATCTATCGACTATCGCGTATTCGATATCGACCGTCAATACCGCATGACCGCTTTGCCGATATTCAATATTTCGCGTTCGCGGTCTCGCCCGCCTATTATCTGCATGCCGACGGGCAATCCGTCCGCAACGCCGCACGGCACGCTCGCCGCGGGCAATCCCGCAAGGCTCGCGCCCGCCAAAAAATAATCGCCGTTGTGCGTTTTTATCGGATCGTTTTTTTCGCCGAGCTTTGTCGCCGCGGAAGAAGTCGCGGGACTTACCACCGCGTCGCACAGTTCGAGCGCGCTTTCGTATCGGCTTTTTATAACCGCCCGCACCTTTGCGGCACGCACGTATATTTCATCGTAATTCTCGCCCGTTCTTACGTAAGTCCCCGTCATTATCCGCCTACGGACTTCCGCGCCCGCTTTATCGAGCATGCTTTTATTGTCGCCGAAAAACCGCAATATGCTCTCCGCCGCTTCCGCCGACGATAACACATGATATGCAGACAACGCCGCGTCGAACGAGATCAAAGACACGCGCACGATCTTTGCGCCCGCCCTTTGCAAGCGCTTTACCGCGCCGTCGAATGCGCAACGCACGCCGTCGTCGACGGGCGCGGCGAAAAATTCGTCGGCAACGCCTATCGTTTTACCGCGAACGTCGCCGTCGAGCAAACACGTTTCGCAGCGACCGCACACCGCACCGAACAGCGTCGCGGCGTCGTCGCAATCGCGCGCGAAAACGCCTATCGTATCGAGCGAACGACAAAACCCCGTCAACCCGTCGGTCGGCGTCGCGCCGAACGTCGGTTTAAGCCCGACCGTTCCGCAATACGCCGCGGGCTGACGGATCGATCCGCCCGTGTCCGTGCCGAGCGCGCCGAACACCTGTTTTGCCGCAACGCAATTGGCAGACCCGCCCGAACTTCCGCCCGGCACGCGCGTAACGTCGAGCGCGTTTTTTACCGCACCGTATGCCGAGCTTTCGTTTGTACTGCCCATCGCAAGCTCGTCCATATTGGTCTTGCCTATTATAACCGCGCCTGCGCTTTCCAGCCGTTGCACGACCGTCGCGTCGCGGTCGGACACATGCCCGTCGAACAGCCGCGAACCGCAGGTACAGCGTACTCCGCGCACGCTTATATTATCTTTAACGGCGACAGGCACGCCGCACAGCGGAGAAAAATCCCCGCGCGCGAGCCGCTCGTCCGCATTCGCCGCGGCGCGCATAGCGCGAGTCTCGCACAGCGTGATGAAATTATTCAGATCTTCCGTTTTATGTATTTTGTCCAGGCACGCGCGCGTTGCTTCGACGGCGGAAACGCGTTTTTCGCGCAACGCCGCCGCAAGCTCCGACAAGGACAGGTCGGTTATTTCCATACGCTCACCGCCCGTCGGTCCCGTCGCGAAAAACGTCGAACAACGGCGAAACGCCGTCGACGTCGATCTCCGTAAGCGCCGAAAACTTTTCGACCTGCCTTTGCAAATGGTCGGGCATAGTCGCCCGCTCGTCCGCCGTCAGATCGAGTCCGATCTCGGCGGCTATGCTTATTATCCGTTCGGTCGTGGGTCTTATCATTTCGTAACGCTCCGTGCCAAAAAGTCACCGAACGTTATTTTAACACCAAGCCGCCCGCGCTGTCAATCGATTGACGGCGACCCGACTATTTACGCTTAAAATCGTATAAACTTCGGCTATGGTCTTGACTTTGTCCGTAGATAGATATATAATATAGAAGGCGTGTCGGGCGTTACATAATTTTCACGCGCCGACGCTTAAACACGTAACAATTTACTTTGGAGGTTTTTATGGTAAAAATGACAATCGACGGCAATACCGCTGCGTCGCACGTAGCGTATGCCTTCTCGGAGGTCGCGGCGATCTACCCCATAACGCCGTCGTCGCCTATGGCGGAGTATGCGGACGAATGGGCTACCGCAGGTCGCAAAAACATGTTCGGTCAAGAACTGCGCATTGCGGAAATGCAGTCCGAGGGCGGTGCCGCGGGCGCGGTCCACGGCTCGCTTGCCGCGGGCGCGCTTACCACGACGTACACCGCGTCGCAGGGCTTGCTCTTGATGATCCCCAATATGTACAAAATATCCGGCGAGCTGTTGCCGTCGGTATTTCACGTAAGCGCACGCGCGCTCGCCGCACACGCGCTCAACATTTTCGGCGATCATTCGGACGTCATGGCGTGCCGTCAAACTGGTTTTGCCATGCTCGCGAGCAATTCCGTACAGGAATCCATGGATCTTGCGCTCGTCGCTCACCTTTCCACGCTCAAAGCCAAAGTGCCGTTCCTGCACTTCTTCGACGGGTTTAGGACAAGCCACGAAATAGACAAGATCGACGGCATCGAATACGACGAAATGAAAGCGCTCGCCGAAAAGACGGGTTGCATGGAAGCCATTCGCGAGTTCAAAGACCGCGCGCTCAATCCCGACCACCCCGTACAAAAAGGCACGGCGCAAAATGCGGATATTTACTTCCAAAACCGCGAAGCCGCCAACAAGTATTACGACGCTACGCCCGAGATCGTGCAAGCGATGATGGACGAAGTCAAAAAGCTGACCAAGCGCGAATACAAGCTGTTCCAATACTACGGCGCGAAGGACGCCGAAAACGTCATAGTCATGATGGGTTCGGGTTGCGAAGCCGTCGAAGAAACTATCGACTATCTCGCCAAGAAAGGTAAAAAAGTCGGTCTTTTGAAGGTGCGTTTGTACCGTCCGTTCTCGGTAAAGCATTTCGTAAAAGCTTTGCCCAAAACGACCAAGCGCATCGCCGTACTCGACCGCACGAAAGAACCCGGATCTTTGGGCGAACCGTTGTATCTCGACGTTTGCACCGCGCTCGCGGAAGCGGGAAAAGCCGATATCAAGGTAGTCGGCGGCAGATACGGCTTGGGTTCCAAAGAGTTCAACCCGACCATGGTAAATGCGGTCTACAAAAATCTCGCCAAGACCAATCCCAAAAATCACTTTACGGTAGGCATCAACGACGACGTTACCAATACGTCGCTCGACTGCTCGGAATTCGTCAACGCCTCGCCCGCAGGCACCATCCGTTGCAAGTTCTACGGCTTGGGCAGCGACGGTACTGTCGGCGCGAACAAGAACTCCATCAAGATCATAGGCGATCACACCGACAAGTACGCGCAGGGCTATTTCTTCTACGATTCCAAAAAGTCTGGCGGACTTACGATCTCGCACTTGCGTTTCGGCGACGTGCCCATAAAGTCCACGTATCTCATCGATCAAGCAGACTTCGTAGCATGCCATAACCCGTCGTACGTCACGCACTACAACATGGTGGACGACATCAAAGACGGCGGCGTGTTCCTTTTGAACTGCCACTGGACGCCCGAACAGCTCGACTGCGAATTGCCTGCGGCAATGAAGCAGACGATCGCCAAAAAGCATATCAAGCTTTACACGATAGACGCGCTTAAAATAGTCAACGAGATCGGCGCGCGCAAAGGCGTAAACACCGTTTGCCAAGCGGCGTTCTTCAAGCTCGCCAACATCATCCCCTACGAAGAAGCGGCGGGATATATGAAGCAGATGATCAAAAAGGCGTACGGCAAAAAGGGCGACGACGTAGTCAACATGAACTATGCATGCGTCGACAACGCCATTGCCGGGCTTGTGGAAGTCAAAGTTCCCGCGGAATGGGCTAACGCGACGACCGGCGCGAAAGCGGTCGAAGTCGACGGCGACGATTACTTCAAGAACGTAGTCAACCCCATACTCCGTCAGGAAGGCGACAAACTGCCCGTATCGGCGTTTGCGCCCGACGGCACGGTGCCTACGGCTACCACCAAATACGAAAAACGCGGCATTGCGCCCACCGTTCCCGTATGGATCCCCGACAACTGCATACAGTGCAATCAATGCTCGCTCGTTTGCCCGCACGCATGCTTGCGCCCCGTGCTTTCCACCGCCGAGCAAGACGCGAACGCGCCCGCTACGTACGTAACGAAGCCCGCTATCGCTCAGCTCAAAGACACGGGCTATAACTACCGCATCCAGCTTTCGCCGCTCGACTGCACGGGCTGCGGATCGTGCGTGAACGTTTGCCCCGCCAAAGAAAAAGCGCTCGTCATGAAACCGCTCGACGCCGTCATCGACGCCGAAAACGCCAACTACGCGCATTCGGAAAAGATCCCGTTCGTCGACGTTGCCGAAAAGGTCAAGCCCGAAACTGTAAAAGGCAGTCAGTTCAAACAACCGTTGTTCGAGTTTTCGGGCGCGTGCGCCGGCTGCGGCGAAACGCCGTACGTCAAGCTTATCACGCAGCTGTTCGGCGACCGCATGGTAGTTGCCAACGCGACGGGTTGCTCGTCCATTTACGGCGGCTCCGCCCCCACCTGCCCTTACGCAAAGAACGCCGAAGGCAAAGGTCCGGCTTGGGCTAACAGCTTGTTCGAGGACAACGCCGAATACGGCTACGGCATGCACCTTGCATACAAGGCGCGCCGCGAAGCGCTCAAAGACAAGGTCGCAACGCTCGCCGAAAAATGGAGCGCATGGGACGAAGGCGCAAAAGCTTGCAACGACTGGATAGCGAACATGGACGACGCGGAAGGCAGCAAGAAAGCCGCCGCCGCGCTCGTCAAGGCGCTCGAAGGTTGCAAAGATTGCGGTTGCGACTGCGACGCCGTCGCACAGGAGATCTACGCCGAAAAGGATTGCCTTATCAAAAAATCTATATGGATATTCGGCGGCGACGGTTGGGCGTACGACATCGGCTACGGCGGCTTGGACCACGTTCTCGCTTCCGGCGAAGACGTAAACGTGCTTGTAGTCGACACCGAGGTGTATTCCAACACAGGCGGTCAGTCGAGCAAATCCACCCCGACGGGATCGGTCGCCAAGTTCGCCGCGGGCGGCAAGCGCACCAAAAAGAAGGATCTCGGCGCAATGGCTATGACTTACGGCTATGTATACGTGGCGCAGGTCGCCATGGGCGCGGATAAGAACCAAGTGATAAAAGCGATAGCGGAAGCGGAAGCCTATCACGGCCCGTCGCTCATCATCGCGTATGCTACGTGTATCAACCACGGCATCGATATGAGCAAAGGCATGGAAGAAGAGGACAAAGCGGTCAAAGCCGGTTATTGGCAGCTCTACCGCTTCAATCCCGAACTTGCCGACAAGGGCGAAAACCCGTTCATTCTCGACAGCAAAGACCCGACGGGCAGCTATCAAGACTTTATCGCAGGCGAAACGCGTTATAAATCGCTCGCGAAAGCCAAGCCCGAAGTAGCGCAAGCGTTGTTCGAGCGCGCCGAACAAGAAGCCAAAGCAAGACTCGAAGGCTATAAGAATCGCGCCAAAAAAGATTGATCGAGTCAAGTAACGATCCGATAATATAAAGCAAAATAACGAACGCCCCGCCGATTATCACAGCGGGGCGTTTGTGTTGCTTATTAAACAAATCATTTTCATTTGCGCGGTTTGCGCCTAAACGGATTTTTATGCGTGTCTACCGTCTGTCCGCCGTTCGTGCGGTCGTGTTCCGACGCATGCGCGTTGCGCTTCGATCTTTGCTCGACAGGCTCGTCGTTTTCGTCGAGTATCTCGAAATCGTTTTTATCCATTTCCACGATAGGACCTTGCTTGCGCTTCTTTTTAGGCTGATCTTCCTGTTGCCGTCCGCGCGCCTGCGTGCGCCGCGAACCGCCTATATCGAACCCGAACAGCCCGCCTAAAAGGTCGCTTATAGGGTCACCGAACAGATCGTCGAACAGCGACGAAAACGGACTGCCGAAAGTAACGTAATCGCTGTCGTAGTCGTCATAACCGTATTGGTGCGTAAGATACACGTTACAAGGATCGATGACCTTGGTCTCGATCTTTTCTTCGTCCATACGGGATCCTTCTTTTTTTTCGCGTTCGTCCACGACTGCGAGCGTTTTTTCTTCGTACCCACAACGCAGGCACTTACTTTTCGTTCCCATGTCGTAGCCGCATTGCGGACAAATCATGATATACGCCTCTGTTTTCTGTTCAATACCGATACTTACGGCTAACTCATTAGTTTCGCATATTATTATACACTGCGCCAAACGGCTTTGTCAACTTTTTTGCGTATGCCGCTCGACATTCGGCGGCAAGTGTGGTAGAATATAAGCGTGAAAAAGATTATTCCGATATTAACCACGATATGCGCCGCAATAACGACGCTGATCGCCGTCGCAGGGCTGATAAGCGTATCTATCGCGACAAGCGTAAACGGCGTAACGCTCTTGGCTGTGCCTGTCGCCATCGCGGCGCTCGTACTGTCCGTACTCGGCGGAGCGCTCGCCTTTTTGTTCCGCAAGGATACGCTTTGCAGGATCTCGATATTTATATATCTCACGGCGTTTATCGTTTCCGTGATTGCAGTAATTATTTGGCTCGCCGTATTGTAAACAAATATCGTTATTTCTAAAAAAGCAGTCGCATCTCGGAACAAATCAAACAACCGAAACATTCGGAGTCTAAAATGCAAAAAACCGAAAATGCATATAATATAAAATATAACGCAATAAGTACAACGGTTGCCGTAAAGCGGATCAAATCGCTCGTATCGTTTTTATTTATAATATATTGCATAACGCTTTTCGGTTTGCTCGCTTTATGCGGTTGCGCAAAACTCGAACTACTCGATAAATATAAAGATCCCTGGAATATAAAGCAAGAAGACAACGGTTGGTACTATTACATACGCGAAAACGAAGACGGCTATAAGTATTCGGTTATCTTGGGACTCGTCAACGATTCGGAAAATATAGACAAACTGATTATACCCGAAATATTGGGCGGATACGCCGTTAAACGCATCGGAGAATACTATTGCCCTATTAATTCTGCGCCATACAAAAAATACGGGATCGATGCCGCAACGATCGAAAATATAATCATAGATCATGATATAGATACCTTGGTCGATTGCGGCTTTAAAAACTTCTCCGGCAATTTAATAGTCAATGCACAAATAAATTCATTCCACTGTGTCGATAGATACGGAGAAACATTTTTGGATATAAATTCGGTTCAAATCAACACAGACGCTATGGATCATACTTATGACAGTTCTTATGACGGAAGATATATTCTTTCAAAATACCGCAAAGAGTACAATCTGCGTATGATGGAAAACCATTATGAAATAGTTTTCGATGCCGACGACGGAACACAAAAAACATATTACAGCATTGTTAAAAAAGACACATTATGTACAGAACCGCAATCGCCGAGCAAACGCGGGTATGAATTTGTCGGTTGGTACAAGGAATCGCAATGCATCAATAGCTGGGATTTTTCATCCGAAATCGTTACGGGCGACATTACCTTATATGCCAAATGGAATAAAGTATAGCTCAGTTATTACAATTATTAAGCTTTTTAAAATAAATTCAGCTCGCTCTGTTCGACTTTTCAACTGCTCAAAAACAACAAAAAAGACATAACATACAGTTACGTCTTTTTTGTTTCGCCGGCTATTACATATGATCCGCGATCGGAACCACTGTAAAACGGCGGAGTTTTTATTTTGTGATAAGCAACCATTTATACGCAGTCACCTAACGGAAGTTATAACTGCGGCGATGCGGCGCAGACAAGGAAAGCGAGCAATAGCGACGTGGAGCGTACTTCGCGTACGCGACCCGAGCTGTTGCGCCGCTTGACGCAGTATCCGCCGATGTATACGCAGTTATTTTTTAAAGTTCGGCGAAATACTTGATAGTCCTTACCATCTGGCTGGTATAAGAGTTCTCGTTATCGTACCACGATACGACCTGTACTTGATAAAGGTCGTCGCCTACTTTGGAAACCATGGTCTGGGTCGCGTCGAACAAGCTGCCGTAGCGCATGCCGATAACGTCGGACGAAACGATGGGATCTTCGTTGTAGCCGAACGATTCGGACGCGGCTTTTTTCATGGCGGCGTTGATGCCTTCCTTGGTAACGTCCTTACCCTTTACGACCGCGGTGAGTATGGTGGTCGAGCCGGTGGGAACGGGAACGCGCTGTGCCGAACCGATAAGCTTGCCGTTGAGTTCGGGAATGACCAAACCGATAGCTTTCGCGGCGCCCGTCGAGTTGGGAACGATGTTCGCGGCGCCCGCGCGAGCACGGCGCATATCGCCCTTGCGGTGCGGTCCGTCAAGGATCATTTGGTCGCCGGTATAGGCGTGAATGGTGCTCATTATACCCGACTGCACAGGCGCGTAATCGTTGAGCGCTTTCGCCATGGGCGCCAAGCAATTGGTCGTGCAAGACGCGGCGGAAATAACCTGATCGTCTTTGGTGAGCGTTTTCTCGTTGACGCTGAAAACGACCGTTTTGAGATCGTTGCCCGCAGGCGCGGAAATAACGACCTTTTTAGCGCCCGCCTGAACGTGCGCCATCGATTTATCCTTCGAGCAGTAGAAGCCGGTGCATTCGAGCACAACGTCCACGCCGAGCTTGCCCCAAGGCAGATCCTGCGCTTTGGGCATTGCGTATATGGTGATCTCTTTGCCGTCGACGGTTATCGAGCCGGGAACTTTAACGGTCTTACCGTCTTCTTCGAACACAGGTTCTTTGGAAGAGACCGTATGCGTGCCTTCGCCTATTCTGCCGCAATATCCGCCCTGAGCGGTGTCGTATTTGAGCAGGTTGGCGAGCATGGCGGGACTCGTCAAATCGTTGATCGCGACGATGTCGTAGCCCTTTGCGCCGAACATTTGACGGAAAGCAAGACGTCCGATACGTCCGAACCCGTTGATTGCAACTTTTACGTTTGCCATAATTACCTCCGAATCGTAATTTCGATTTGTTATTCTGCGGTGTTTGAACACACCTTTACAAGTATATCACAAGCGATATCTTTCGTCAAGTATTTTAATAAATATTCGCTCACTCGGCAGACGCGTCCGCACCGTCGGCGCTCGACGTATTTTCCGCGTTTTCGGCATTTTTCGCCGCAAGCGACGGCGGCAAAGCCCTTCCCGCGCGCGCCGAAATATATTCGCACAATTGTCCCAACGTTCCGTCCGCGAGCGCGTTCTTTACGAGCAATACTTCCGATCTGCCGAAAAAGACGAGCAAATACGTTTTTTTGTTTTTTACCGAAGTCATGTCCGAATACGACAATCGTTTGCCGTCGACGGTCACCGCGTCGTGATCGATCTTGACTTCCATATCCGCATCGCCGGTAGGAACAACGCTTTTAAGCAGGTTGCGCGGCGCAATAAGCATCAACAGCGCGCACGCAAGCAACAATCCGCCGAACACCGTCAGCACTATGCCCGCAATAAAAGTCAGATCGGACGGCTTTAAAACGATCGCCGCAACGCCCGCCGCAAGCCCGCATAACGCCACGCAAAAGTACAGTGCGAAGTAGGAGATTATCGATTTTTTATTGACTGCGCGCATATCCGCGTCCGTAATATTGTATCTAAGCTCGAACATGACAGTACTATCCTATTTTAAATTTTCGGGATTGAGCGGCAACAGCTCCGGCAATACGAATCTTCCGTCGTCGCGGATCAAAACGCCGTCGAAGTAGATCTTGCCGCCGCCGACGTCGGGCGTTTGGCGCAACACGAGATCCCAATGCACTGCGGACACATTGCCGTTGTACGCATCGTCGTAGCAACATCCGGGCGTGAAATGAATAGACCCGCATATTTTTTCGTCGAACAATATATCGCCTATCGCTTCCGTGATGTACGGATTGACGCCGATGGCAAATTCGCCTACGAACCGCGCGCCGTCGTCCGTATCGAATATAGCGTCCGACTTTTGCTTGTTCGAGCTGTCCGCGTCGATTATCTTACCGTCCTTAAACGTGAGCTTGACCCACTCGAACTTAGTTCCGCCGTACACTGTCGGCGTGTTGTACGTTATAACGCCGTTGACCGAATCTTTTACGGGCGCAGTATACACTTCGCCGTCGGGTATATTCATCTCGCCCGCGCACTTTATCGCGGGAATGCCCTTTATCGAAAATGTAAGATCGGTGTCCTTAGCGACAAGCCGTACCCTATCCGTCCTTTCCATAAGCGCCTTTAACGCGTCCATAGCCTTATCCATTTTGGAATAATCGAGATTGCACACGTTAAAATAATGGTTTTCGAACATCTCGGTAGACATGCCCGCAAGCTGAGCCATGGACGGCGACGGATAGCGCAAAACGCACCAACGCGTATTTTTGACACGTATCTCGTGATGCACGGGGTGCATATAAACGCTCATATATTTGTCCATGCGATCTTGCGGCACGCCCGAATTCTCGTAAGCGTTATCGCCGCCGCGCAGTCCTATATAACAGTCCATATCGCTCATGACAGCCGCATCGTGCTTTGCCCAAAGTTCGAGCTGAGCGTCGCTCGCCCCGCTCAAAAGCGTTGCGCGCACACGCGTATCTATGTTGGTGACAAACGCTTGCGCGCCCGCCGCATACACTGCCTTTACAAGCTCCGTCACGAGCGGATACGGCACGTCGAACGCTTCGATAAGCACCTTGTCGCCCTTTTTAGCCGCGACCGAATAATTAACGAGATTATGCGCCAGCTTTGTCATTCTATCGTCTTTCATAACAAACCCTCCTGTTTTAGTATAAAGCGTCGGCGCAAAAAAGTCAATAAAACATTGGTCAAATCATTGTACAATCACGATAAAATATGGTATAATGACAACAGTAAAATGTTTTTTCGGAGGTAACAAAACATTATGCCGTTAGTAACAACAAAGGACATGTTCGCCAAAGCATACGAAGGCGGATATGCGATCGGCGCATTCAACATCAACAATATGGAAACCATACAGGGCATAGTCGAAGCAGGCAAGCTCGAAAAAGCCCCGTTGATTCTCCAAGTGTCGGGTAGCGCGATTAAGTATGCCAACCCGCTGTATCTTACGAAAATGGTCCAAGCCGCGGTGGAAGATTCGGGCTTGCCCATTTGTTTACATCTCGACCACGGCAGTTCTTACGACCTTTGCGTCGAAGTTATAAAGGCGGGCTTTACTTCCGTTATGATCGACGCTTCGTCGCACCCTCTCGCCGAAAATATCAAGATCACGTCGCAGGTAGTCAAGTACGCGCACGACCACGGCGTAGTAGTCGAAGCCGAGCTCGGACGGCTCGCGGGCGTCGAGGACAACGTTAAAGTCGCGGAATCGGACGCGCTGTTCACCGATCCCGAAGAAGCGGCGGAATTCGTCGCCAAAACAGGCGTTGACTCGCTCGCTATCGCTATCGGCACGAGCCACGGCGCATTTAAGTTCAAGGGCGACGCAAAACTGCGCTTCGACATTTTGGAGAAGGTTGCCGAATTGTTGCCCAAATTCCCCATAGTTCTTCACGGCGCAAGCTCCGTTCTCCCCGACTACGTAAAAATGGTCAACGACTTCGGAGGCGCTATGCCCGGCGCTAAGGGCATTCCCGAAGAAATGCTCCGCAAAGCTTCGTCGATGGCAGTCTGCAAGATCAACGTCGACTCCGACCTGCGCCTTGCTTTCACCGCCGCCATACGCAAGCACTTCGCGGAAAACCCCGCGCACTTCGACCCGCGCCAGTATCTCGGCGACGGCAGAGCGCTCGTCACCGAATGCGTGCGCCACAAGCTCGTTCACGTCTTGGGTTGCGCCGGTCATGCGTAAGCTTTTCGATCGATAATATAAAACCTTTTAAGGGCGTTTCGATATAACGCCCTTTTTATTTTGTAACAACATACTGCTCAGTATCACATGAACGATATGTAAGTCAATATCTATCAAGCCGTTTTTGATCGACCAAAAAGCGCTCGGAAATTTCCGAGCGCTTTTTGTCACAAAACATATTATATTATTTGCCTACTATCATCGCGGTATTGTAAAGCTCTATATCGAAATCTTTTTTCATGGCGATGCCTTCGATAATGTCCATATCGTAGAACTTGTGGTTTTTAATGCCGACGATACGATTGCCTATGCCCTGCTTCAACAGTTTGACCGCATGCACGCCGAAGCACGTGCCGAGATACCGATCGCGGCACGAAGGACTGCCGCCGCGCTGAACGTGACCGAGCCGCGTCGACTTTACCGTCATATCGGTGCGCTGTTTGAGCTGTTCTTTAAGTTCGTCCGCCTGACCAGCGCCTTCGGCAAGCACTATTATGCCGCTCGTTTTGCCCGCGTTTTTGCCGCCGCCGAGAATTTCCACTATCTCGTCGACCGTGAGCGGGTGTTCGGGAACGATTATTACTTCCGCGCCGCCGCAAAGCCCCGTATACAGCGCGAGATCGCCGCAATTGCGTCCCATGACTTCCACGATAGACACTCGCTCGTGCGAGCTCATGGTATCGCGTATCTTGTTTATGGCGTCGAGTATGGTGTTGCACGCTGTATCGAATCCGAGCGTATAATCGGTATACGCAAGATCGTTATCGATAGTTCCCGGTATGCCTATCGACGGAAAACCCTTATCCGTCATAGCCTTCGCGCCCATGAACGAACCGTCGCCGCCTATTACTATAAGCCCTTCCACGCCGCGGGCGCGCAGATTCTTTATCGCCTTTTGCTGACCCGCTTCGGTCTTGAATTCGGGACAGCGCGCCGTTTTGAGTATAGTGCCGCCGCGCTGTATTATGTCGGAAACACTGCGCATCGTCATGGGTACGAAAAGATCGTCGATAAGTCCTTGAAGTCCGCGTTCCACGCCCATGACTTCCATGCCCATGCCTATGCCGTAGCGCACTACCGCGCGTATCGCCGCATTCATTCCCGGCGCGTCGCCGCCGCTCGTAAGTACAGCAATTTTATTCATGTAAACACCTCTTACAACTTATATGTTTATTTGAATAGATTATACCATATAATTTGTCGAAAATAAAGGTTTTTGACCTATGTTTTCAACTCAATTATTCGATTGTTCTTTGACGTTGGCGCTACCGAGAACGGCGCACAGCTCGCTCTTGGACAGCGACGAAATGTCGAATTTATCGCTCAGTCTGTACAGTTTGCCGTCGGCGGTGTTCTTGATGTAAATGTAATCTCTGCCGGGATACGCCGCCACTATCTCGCGTATTTCGTCCAATACGGCTTGATCGGCAAGCGAGAAATAACAGCATATCTTGGACGCGACCGCATCGGCGGCGTCGAACGGTTTTATATCGTCGACGTAAACGGACATACCGTTATCGTTGAGTTTAAGCACGCCCGAAACTTCGACGGCGGTATCCTTTATCCAAAACGGCTTTACTTTTTCGAAGGTCTTGTTGAACGCCAATATCTCCACCGTGCCGTAAAGGTCTTCGAGCACAGCCGTTCCCATAGGATTGCCCTTTTTGGTGAGCTTGTTGACCGTCGCAGTAAGCATGCCGCCCAACCGTATGCGCGTGTCCGCAGGCGGGCAATCGGGCAGATCGGGATTAAACATAGACGTGTTGTACCTATACTGTTTAAGCTTGTCTATATACGCCGACAGCGGGTGTCCCGACAGATACACGCCCGCGACTTCCTTTTCGCGCTTGTATTTTTCGTTCGGCGAATATTCGTCCACGTCGGGATATACGAATTCCGTTTTTATCTCCGGCGCAACGTCGAAAAAACTGAGCTGACCGTTCATCTTTGCGGCGCGCTCTTTTTGCACCTTGTCCATTACGCTCGGAAACGCCGCGATCAGTACCGCGCGCTTTTTTCCGAAGCAATCGAACGCGCCCGCATAAATGAGCGATTCGACCATACGTCGGTTGATAAGGCTTTTGCCCGTTTCGGGGTCTTCCATGCGTGAAACGAACTCGACGAAATCCTTGTATTCGCCGTTGCGCTCGCGCTCCTCCACTATCTTGTTGATTATGGGTACGCCCACGCCCTTGATCGCGCCCATGCCTATGCGCACGCAACCGTTTTCGACCGAGTACTCCGCGCCCGACTTGTTTATGCTCGGCGGCAAAACTTCTATCTTGGCTTCTTTAAGGTACGACAAATAGTGCGTCAGCTCGTCCAACTTGTTGATACGGTTATTCAATACCGCCGTAAAATACTCGACGGGATAGTAGCATTTGAGATACGCGGTTTGATATGTGACGTGCGCGTACGCCGCCGCGTGCGACTTATTGAAGCCGTAGCTCGCGAACTTTATCAACATGTCGTAGATATCGTTTGCAACGTTGGCAGGCACGCCGTTAGCCACCGCGCCGGGGATCTTGTTGCCCGTCTTTTTATCGACGCCGCCGTTGATAAACACCTTGCGCTCGGCTTCCATCGCGGCGAGTTTCTTTTTGCTCATCATGCGGCGGATATTATCCGCGCCGCCCATCGAATAGCCGCCGAGCACGCGCACGACGTCCATGACCTGTTCCTGATAAACTATTATCCCGTAGGTAACGCGCAGTATAGGCTCCATGAGCTTATGCAGATATTTGATCTTGTCGGGATTCTTTTTGTTTTTTATAAAATCGGGTATCGCGTCCATAGGACCGGGACGGTACAGCGATATGCCAGCTATTACGTCTTCCAGATCGGACGGTTGCAGTTCGCGCATAAACCCTTTCATGCCGCCCGATTCCAGTTGGAACACCGCCTCGGTATTGCCGCTGCCTATCAACTCGTACACCTTGGGATCGTCGTAGCCGAGCTTTACGAAATCTATATCCACGCCGTGCTGTTGCTTGATATAGTCGCTCGCCTTTTTGATGTCGGTGAGCGTCGTCAGACCCAAAAAGTCCATTTTCAAAAGTCCGAGTTCTTCGTCGACTATCATGTCGTACTCGGTAACTATCACGTCTTCGTTGGTGCGCGCAAGCGGCACGTGATCGGCGATCGGGTCGCGACAGATTATAACGCCCGCCGCGTGCATGCCTATCTGCCGCGGCATGCCTTCGATCTTTTCCGCCATGTCCAAAACGCGTTTGGCGGTAGGGTCGTTTTCGTACAGCGCGATAAGATCGGGAACGCCGGGTATAGGCTTGCCTTCCTTGTCGACGCCGCGACCCAACAGGTCTTTTATGTGCATTTTTTCCGACCCGCGCGGGATCATTTTCGTAATGTTGTTTACGTCCGCGAACGGCAGGTCGAACACGCGTCCGACGTCCTTGATAGCCGCCTTGGTCGCCATAGTGCCGAAAGTCGCTATCTGCGAAACGTTGCTCTCGCCGTACTTGCGCGTAACGTAGTCTATCACTTCGCCGCGACGGTCAACGCAAAAGTCGATATCGAAGTCGGGATTACTTACGCGTTCGGGGTTCAAAAACCTTTCGAATATCAGCGCGTATTTGAGCGGATCTATCTTGGTTATGCCTATCGCGTACGCCACTATACTGCCCGCGCCGCTTCCGCGCCCCAGTCCGACGGGAATGCCCTGACTTTCGGCGTAGTTTATGAAATCCCATACTATCAAAAAGTAATCTACGAAATGCAACCGCTCTACGATCCCCAGCTCGTAATCGGCGCGTTCGCGCACTTCGTCGGTGATCTCGCCGTACCGCACTTTAAGCCCGTCGAACGTGAGCTTGCGCAAATACTGTTCCGCAGTCAAACCGTCGGGCGGCGTGTACGACGGCAACAACGGCTCTTTGCGGATAAAATACGGATCGCATTTATCGGCTATTTCCAGTGTTACATCGAGCGCGTCGTCGTACGGCAACGCCCGATACATCTCGTCGTACGTCTTGACGTAAAATTCGTCGGTGGGAAAGTACTTGTCGTCCGATACGCTCTCGCCCGCCATATCGCCCTGCGCGCCGCCGTCGTCGTCGCCGACGAGCGTCGAGTGGAACGATATAGCCATAAGCACCTTTTGCATTTTGGAATCTTCTTTGGTCAAATAATGCGCGTCGTTGGTCGCCACCGTCTTTACCCCGTTTTCCTTAGCCAGCCTTATAAGGTGCGGTAAAACTATTTTTTGCTCGGCGATGTTGTGGTTTTGGATCTCCACGTAAAAATCGTCGCCGAACACCGCTTTGAATTTTTTGATCCAAGCATCGGCGAGCGCATAATCCTTTTTGAGTATCGCCTGCGGTATCACGCCCGCAACGCACGCCGACAACACTATAAGCCCTTCGCTGTGCGCCTTTATGCACTCGAAGTCGACCCGCGGCTTGTAATACATGCCCTCGGTGAATCCTGCGGAAACTATTTTAACGAGATTGTGATAGCCCGTTTCGTTTTTGGCGAGCAATACCAAGTGATTGAGCTTGGGCGGCGCGCCGTTAGCGCCCTTTTCCTTGACGTGCATATTTTCGGTCATATACACTTCGCACCCGACTATCGGCTTGACCTTGAACGGTCGCCGCTCCGCCATAAACGTCAAAAAATCGGCGTCTTTATCGGTATACTTGACCGCCGCTTTCAAAAACTCGATAGCGCCGTACATATTGCCGTGATCGGTCATCGCAATGGCGGGTATGTTGGATCGGTCGCAAAGCCCGAAAACCTTGTCGGTGCGTACCGCGCCGTCAAGCATCGAAAATTCGGTATGGACGTGTAAATGCGCAAACTGCTTCATGCCTGTTTCTCCTTAGCGTTCCGTTCTCTTGTTTTTTATGTCTTGTGCTATCGCGATTATCCTGTCGTATCTGTGTTTGAGTCCCGATTTGGAAATGCCCAGTTCGTAAGCAAGCTCCACGAGCGACGCGTCGGGCGAGTTCTTGCGCGCGTCCGCCGCTTCCAACAGCTTGGGATGCAAAGTGCCGAGTCCAACCGTACTCTCTATATAATTTATCGCGTCGGTGACGCCTACCGCCGCGACCGAAGTCCGAGTCATGTTGGCGAGATCGCAGTTGATCCGACGGTTGACGTCGCGCTTGACCGAAAGCGTTACTACTGTATCGAACAGTTTGAGCGCCGTCTTTTCCGCGCGCATCAACGCAAGACAATTCCCCACGTTTTCGCTGTCCTTGGCGTATACTACGTATTTTTCGGCGCGTATCATTTTCCTGACCGCTATACCGTTGCGCTCCAAAAGCTCGGTAAGCTCGTCCGCAAGGCTCTCGCTGACGAACGAAAACTCGCAGTGATATCCGCCGCCCGTCTTTTCGCGTTGCGCGGCGTCCGCGCCGTGTACCGAAAAACTGCCGCAACCCAAAAACATGCCGCGCACGTACGCCGACGCGCATTCCGCGTGGCGTTCTGGTATGGCGCATATCTCGAACCCGCCGTCGGGCGACGTTATGCCGAGTATGCGCAACAGCTTGTCGCAGTCCACATACGTCAGTCCGCAGTCCTTGTATTTGGGCGAGATCTTGTACATTTTGAGCATAAGCGCTTCTATATGATCGCGCACGAACTCCGACTGACAATCCAGTCCGAGCATGATCCCGTCCTTACCGCCGAGTTCGATGGACATGCAAGACCGCACGAACCCCGACAGCAACGCTTCGCACTCCGCGCCCTTTGCTCGCACAGCTATAAGCTCGCGTTTTACATCGTTACCGTTGATCGTCGACAACGTTCACCCCGCTTTTTCCCGCGCGCGCCGACTTGAAGTTGCGCGACCTGAAATCGGGAAGCCTTTCCCAATTGGCTACAAGCTCGTACGGTATGCCGCATTCCTTGATAAGGCTTTCGCCGTAAGTCATGTTGCCTACGCTTTCGGGACGGTGCGCGTCCGAATTGCATATGAATTCCACGCCCGCCGCGACCATGGCGCGCAGTTCGTCCGGCTTTAAGCTTTTATGCCTGCCGTTAAGCTCGATATATACGCCGCGCTCGTGCGCGTAGACTGCGATCTCCACCGCATCTGCTATGATACCGCGGTTGAGATGCCCGATAAAATCTATCGGGTACTCGTCGATCATTCGCTTGTATGCGGCGGTATTCCGCTGTACGAGCTTGCGCGTGGGAATGCCGAATATTACGTTACGCGTCCAAAACATCATATTGTTTATCATGAACGGAGTGCCGATAAACGCATGGTATCCGCCCTGCACTATTTGCAGTTCGGACAGCGTCGCGTCGTCCGTGCCGATAAACGGTTTTATATCGGCGCGTTTGCCGCAACGCGGATCGAGATTGTTCTCCAACCCCGCGTATATCTTGACGCCCGTCGCTTGCTCCGCTCTGCGGCAATCTTCTTTGAGCGCGGCAAAAGCGTCGCGCCCGTCGATGCCGTAAGCATGTCCGTAACCGTGATCGGTAACGGCAAGCTCTTTAAGCCCCGCGCGCGCCGCGCTTTGCGCGTTTTGAAGCACCGTACCCTTGGCATGCAATTTTCTGCCGTTGCGGCTGTACGTCGTATGCGTATGATAGTCGCCCCAAAACGCCATTTAAAGATTATCCTCCGAAATCACCCAGGTAAATTATTTCTTCGTGCGCCGCCACGTTTTTTTCGCGTAAAACGTCTTTCATGACGGCTATCAGTTTGCAAACGTCGCACGCGGTCGCCCCGCCCGTATTGACTATTATGTTCGCGTGCTTCGGCGAAATCTCCGCGCCGCCGCGCCGCAAGCCTTTAAGCCCCGCTTCGTCGAATATACGCCCTACCGAAACGCCGCGCGGATTCTTGAATACCGATCCCGCGCTTTTTCCCGTCGGTTGCGTAGCCCTACGTTTATCGGCGTACTCCGCGCCGAGCGCGCGCACTGCGGACGGCGTAGCGCTATCGAGCTCGAACGTCACGTCCGTCACCACGTCGCCGTCGTCGAGCGCGCTGTTGCGGTACCCGAATCCCAACTCATCGCACGCGAACCGCTTCTCCGCGCCGTCGCGTACTACATAAGCATACGACAGTCTGTCCGAGATCTCGCCACCAAACGCGCCCGCATTCATGCGCACCGCGCCGCCGACAGACCCCGGAATACCGCACGCCCATTCCAGCCCAGACAAACCGTTCTCGGCAAGGAACGCGCACAACGCGCCGAGCCGAACGCCCGAACCCGCCGTGACGGTATTCCCGTCGCGCTCTATCCGCTCGTAACGGTTTATAGCGACTATACCGTCGTAACCGTCGTCGCTCGCCAGAATATTCGAGCCGCGCCCCAATACGATCGCTTCGGCGGACAAACCGATAAGCTCGTCGCGCGTTCGAGCTATCTCGATACGCCGCGCCCTGCCGCCTATTCCGAACGTCGTCCAACCGCTCAAAAGGTCACACATATATTCTACTCCGTTTGCGATTTTTTTTCAATCGTTTTGAACACATTCGTAAAATTCCGCATTCGCGACGGCATACGGCGTTGCTTGCTCGGTGCGCTCGGCGCAAAAAATACAGCTATCGATATATTTCCGTCTAAAATATTGCAAATCGCGCAAATGCGTGGTATAATAATAAAGTATGGAATTGCACGAAGCCAACAGAATACTCCGCGCGATCAAAACGGCGATGGCGGCAGACGGTCGTAAGATCCCGCTCGCCGCGGAAACGGACGGATTGATGATGCTTCTCGGCAAGCTGGACGCTGACAACTATCTTGCGCCCAAGATAAAGCATTTGCGCGCGACCGCGCCATCGTCCGCCGCTTACGAAAGGCTGTGCAACAATATAATATTTTTCCGCGCTTTGCGCGCCGCGCAAAAAAGCATCGCCGACCCCGTGACGGCTATATCGGTAATGCTGTTGCATAAATCGCTGTTCGGCGACATGGACGCGGACGCGGGCAAACCGCGCGCCAAGGACGCTTGCACCGACGGCAACGCGCACACCGACCCCAAATACGTACAAGGATCGCTCAAAGCGATCGTCACGAAAATGAACGAGATAGGCAGTGCGCCGCAAACCGCCAAGGACGATTTTGCGGGCTATCTATCCCATTATATGCGCGAGCTGGTCATTTTGCACCCGTTCGAACAAGGCTCGGCTCTTACGGTGCGCATATTCTGCATGCTGTTTTGCAAGCTGAAAGGATTCGGCTTGGGCTACCACCGCACCACCCCGTCGGCGATCCGTTCCGCAGAGCTTGACGCGCTCGCCGCGGACGACGTTACGCCGCTGTACAAAATGCTATTATCCTGCCTGTCGTACGAAACCAAAACGAGCGCGCCCCGCCGCCCGACAGTGCGCACCCGCCGCGAGCTGACGCAAGAGCTGTGTCGCCCGCCCCGCCGCGAGCAGGACGCAAAGTCGTTACAGCTTCGCGACGAAAGCCCGCGTTCCGAAAAACGCCGCGCGCCCGACGACGAAGTATTGCGCCGCGCTATAAGACTGCAACAAAAAATATCCAAACTCAACGACCAACTGAACGAACTGATCCAACCGCTCGAATCTGCGGAAGACGATTGATTTTACAGTAACGATCGAAGGAATAAGCAATGGAGATAATAGCCAATAAAACAAGCGGGAAAGGCAACGGTGCAAAATGTCTTGCGAAAGCTACGGCATATCTCGACGAGCGCGGAATATCTTACACTGTACACGAAACCGCGCGCGTCGGACACGCCAAGGCAATGACGCAAAAGCTTTGCGAAAGCGGTGCGGACGTAATAGTCGCGCTCGGCGGCGACGGAACTTTTCACGAAGTACTCAACGGCATGGATTTCGATAAAGCCCGAATGGGGCTTATCCCCGCAGGACGCGGCAACGACTTTGCGATAGGCACGAAAGCGGCGTCGCTCGATCCCGTCAAAGCGATCGCCGACATAGTCGACGGTACGCCCAAGGATCTCGACTATATCCGAATTTCCGACAAGCGTTGTCTTAACGTCGGCGGTACGGGGCTGGACGTCGAAGTCCTGCTCAAAACCGCAAAAAGCAAAAACAAACTGAGCTATGTCGCGTCGCTGTTTCGCTGTCTTTTGCACTATAAACCGTATCGTGTTCGATTGACCGCAAACGGCGAAACCGCGGAATACGACTGTATCATGGTCGGCGTGTGCAACGGCACGCAGATAGGCGGCGGCATACGCATATCGCCTATTAGCGTAGCGGACGACGGCAGGCTCGACGTGATAATAATGGAAAAGCCCAAGGGCGTTCCCACGGTGTTTGTCATGCCCAAGTTCATAAAAGGCAAACACATGAACAAACCGTACACCAAGCATATCATTTGCGACAGCGTAAAGATCGTCACGCCCGCCCCCGTACAGTTGGACGGCGAAATATATTACGATCTGCCTTTCGACGCGCATATAGTAAAAAGCGGCGTAAAAACGTTTGCGAATATAGAAAACGCAAAACGCTAAACGCCGTAAGCCTGTCATTTCGACCGTAGCGAGCATCGCGAGCGGAGCGGAGAAAAATTTAATTTGTCGAAACCGTTATAATACTCGGCAAATCCCGCACGATTCGCGCATAAATATCGCTTTGCCTACTTCTTATTTCCAAACCTATTTCCCGTGCTTGTTTCTCAATCGCTCGTTAAGCTCGTCGGCGGCGCGAAAACCGAGATCGTTCAAACGGTGCGTACGCGCCGCGGCTTCCAAAATAACGGCGAGATTTCTGCCCGGCTTTACGGGAATGACCGAAAGCGGGCATTTGACGCCGAGTACCGTATAATACTCGTCCGCCCCGCCCATACGGTTGTATTGCGCTTTATCGTTCCAAGCTTCCAATTTTACGACCATATCGACGATTTTTTCGATCTGTACCGCGCCGGCGCCGTACATCGCTTTCACGTCGATTATGCCTATACCGCGCACTTCCATAAAATACCGTATCACTTCCGGGCTTGTGCCTATAAGCTTGTCGCCCACGCGCGTTATCGTTACCGCGTCGTCGGCAACGAGCATGTGTCCGCGCTCGATAAGCGACAACGCCGTTTCGCTCTTGCCTATGCCCGACTCGCCTATCACAAGCACGCCTTCGCCGTAAAGATCCATCAAAACGCCGTGTATAGTTTGCGACGGTGCGAGCAATTCGTTGAGATACAGCGACAGCTTGTTGACGAACATGGTCGTGCGGAGCTTAGAGCCGAACAACACGCGGTCGTATTTTTTTACTGCGGACAATAATTCGGCGCACGGCGGTTGCGTCGCCGTTATTATAAAACACGGTATCGGTTGCTTCATAAGCGTTTCGCACGCGGTCTTGCGCGCCTCGTGCGTCATTTGTTGAAGGTATGCAGTTTCCATTTCGCCGAGCACCTGCACGCGCTCCGCCGAAAAGTGTTCGTAATAACCCGCGAGTTGCAAGCCCGGACGATTGATATTGAACGTACAAAAATGTATGCTCTCGTTATCGCCGCGATAAATAACGTCAAGCTCCATACGCTTGGCAAATTCGTCGATAGCGACGTCGCATTCCGTTTCTTCTATTTCCACATCGCTATCGGCGCGCGCTGTCGCGGAGCCGTTTACGGGCGGTTCTGCCGTTACCCCGATATCCGTCGTATCTTGTTTTTTTTCATCGTCCGTATGTTTCTTTTTAGGCATGGTCGTCTCCTTTGTCGCAGTTGTCGAAACAAAATCTTTCTATGGTCTTGGCTACGCCGTCGGCGTTATTGTCGTCCGCCACATGATCGGCAAGCCGCTTTATCGGCTCGCACGCATTGCCCATAGCAACGCCCAATCCCGCCGCTCTCAGCATTGCCGCATCGTTAAAGCTGTCGCCGAACGCCATCACTTCGGACATAGGCACGCCGTAGCTGTCGGCTACGTATTTAAGCCCCGTACCCTTGTCGACGCCGCGCGGTATGCACTCTATCATAGTCGGCGAAAAATCCGGGTCGTCGTCCGTACGCAACGCTTGCAAAACAGGCGCGGTCGACTGTATGAACTGAACGTCCGAAAACAACTCGCCCAGCCGAGCCGCGATACCCTGAACGTCGCGCTCGTCGGTTATCATTATTATCTTCACGACCGAGCTTTTTCCGCTTTCCGCGTACTCGGCAAGACAGCCGACCGACTCGCTCTGCACGCCGACATGCTTGCAATACCGTGCGCACATAGGCGTAAACTCGGCGTTTTTGAGTCCGTCCGTCGTGTATATCTGCAACATTCGAACGAGCGGTTCGGCAAAACGCAAAACGTCCGCCGCCGTCGCGCCGTCCATACAAAACAGTTTTTCGGTTTTAAGCGTTGCCGAATCCGCTATGATACAGCCAATCGAGCAAACCATCTTGACGGGGTGCGTATCCAATCCCATGCGCGCTATATACTTTTCGACCGCCGCGGGCGAGCGTCCCGTCGACACCGTGAATATACCGCCGGCATCGCGAAATTTTTGCACCGCCGCAATATTTGCGTCGGAAATTTCGAGATCGTCGTTTAAAAAAGTTCCGTCGAGATCGACTGCGATAAGTCTGTATTTCATACTCCCGCGTTGCTCCGTCGGGTGATAATATTCGTAGATCTTTTGCGCCGCTTTTTTGGTAACGCCCGCTTTTTGCGCGATATCGTCGGCGCTTGCGGTTACGATCGATCGCGTATTGAAAACTTCGAGTACTTTTTTCACCGTCGCATTTCCGACGCCCGAAATACCCTTCAACTCGCTCTCGTACCTGCGCGACCGCAACGTGCGGTGATACAAAACAGCAAACCTGTGCGCCTCGTCGCGCACGCGCTGTAACAAACGCAAGCCGTAGTCGTCGCGCGACAGTTTTATCGGCACGGGGTCGCCGCGCAAATACAACTCTTCGTCGCGCTTGGCAAGCCCGACCATAGGAACGATCACGCCCGCATCGTCCGCCGCGCGCGATGCGAATTCCACTTGTTCGAGTCCGCCGTCTATCACTATAAGATCGGGCAATTCGTTGAACCCCGCATCACCGTTTTTATAGCGCACGAACCGCCGCGCGAGAGTTTCGTACATCGAACGAAAATCGTCCGAGCCTTCGACGGTGCGGATCCTGTAACGGCGGTACTGCGCTTTGTCCGCCTTACCGTCGATAAACACCACGCCGGACGCGACCTTATCCTCGCCCGAAATATTGGAAATATCGTAGCACTCTATGCGCCGCGCCGACTTTAAACCGAACACGGATTTAAGTCGCTCGCATGCGCCGAGCGTCATGTCTTGGTCGCGCTTGACGCGATCGGCGCTTTTTACGAGAAAGTCCGAACAATTGCGCGCCGCAGTGTCCAACAGCTTTTTGCGCATGCCTTTTTGCGGAAAAGTTATCGACGGACGCTTGGAAAACACCGCGCCGAAATATTCGACGAGCGACGCGACGTCGCGCTCCGATTGCAAGCATATCTCGTCGGGCAACTCGTTTGTCATCGAATAATACTGCGTCAAAAACGTGGACATGTCGCCGCCGAAAACCTGCGGCTCGTTGACTATATAGTTCTTAACGCCCATCATTTTTCCGCCGCGCACTATGCAAACGCTCACCGCGCCGTAAAGCCCGTTATCCGTATAATAGAACGCGTCGATATTGACTATGTTGCCCAATTCGCCTACGATCTTGCTCTTTAAATTTTCCAAAACACGCAGTTGATTTCGGTATGAAATAGCACGCTCGAAATTCTCGTTTTTTGCAGCTTCCGTCATCTTTTGCGTTATAACGCCCGAAATATCGTCGCCGCCGCCCGAAAGGAACGACACCGCGCCGTTTACCGCCTTTTCGTATTCCGCGCCGTCGCAACGCGCACAGCACGGCGCAAGACACAGATCGATATCGTGATTAAGACACGGGCGGGCGCGTTTATTGAGCTTGCCCGAACACGTTCTCAGCCTGAAAACGGACTGCAACACAGAAATAACGTCGCGCACGGACACGCCTATGAACGGTCCGAAATACCGCGCGCCGTCGCGCTTTACCCGTCGCGTGATCTCGATCGTCGGAAATTCCGCGCGCGTATCGATACGGATATACGGGCTTGTTTTATCGTCCTTTAAAAGAATGTTGTAGTGCGGCTTATACTTTTTTATAAGATTGTTTTCGAGCGCGAGCGCGTCCTTTTCGGTGCGAGTTATTATATAATCGAAATCGGCGATATTGTCCACCATCGCCTGCACCTTCACCTGCTTTTCGCTATGCTGAAAATACTGACGCACGCGGTTTTTCAAAACGACCGCTTTACCGACGTAAATGACGGTTCCCGATGCGTCGCGCATGATATACACCCCCGGCGTGTCCGGCAGGTCTTTAAGCTTTGCCGCTATCCTATCGTTCATCGCTCACCGCCCGTTTGCGCTTCGGCTGACGCGAGCGAATATTCGCAACCGCAAAATTTTTGTCTGTAAATATCGAGTTCGCGCGCACGCTTGGTCGACAGCAAAAACCCGTCGCGCTTTTTGAAATCGCGCGGCAAAAACGGCGCGCCGAAAGTAAGACCTTCGGCTATCAAAAATATCGCCTTGCTGTTTTTGTGCGGACTGACCGTAAGCGTAGTCGTGTACGCGTCAAAGCCGTGTATTGCCGCATACTCCGCGGAAACGCGCAAACGGTCGGTCATGCACAAGCCGCACCGCTCGCCGCCTTCGCGCGCCGTCGAATACGGCGACGCATACTCCGTAAATGCGGAATGATCGTGCGACGGCACGATGACCGATAAACCGTAATGCCGAGCGACGGCGTTGAGCGCGTCCAACCGTTTTTCAAACTCGCCGTCGACGATACAGGGATTGTAATAAAACAACGTCAAACACGCGCCGTCGGATAACAACGGCTCGATCGCGCCCAGACTGCACGGTCCGCAACACGCATGCAACAGTATTTTTTTGTTCTTTATATCGTCGGCATAAAACATACAAGTACCGTTTATTGATACACGATCGTGACAGGTCCGATATTGCTTTGCGATATAGTCATATCCGCTCCGAACACGCCGCGCTTGACCTTATCCGCACCTCCGCGCTCGCGCATGAGATCGCGCATAAAGTCGACGCAGTGATCGAACATCGCGCTCGCCGCAGTCGGCGGTCGCATGGCGGCGGTAAAGCTCGGACGGTTGCCGTGCGAAATATCCGCGCAAAGCGTAAAATTAGACACCAGCAAAATCTCCCCGCCCACGTCTATAACAGACAAATTCATTTTGCCTTCGTCATCGGAAAATATACGCATGGCAACGAGCTTTTTGCAAAACGCGACGATATCCGCTTCGGTATCCGTTTGCTCTATACCGACGTACGCCGTCAAGCCGAGCCCGACAGCCGCCACGCACTCCCCGTCCACGGACAGCGCGGCGTTTTCCACACGCTGAATAACTGCTTTCATACCGTCATTTTAGCATATTCCCCATAAAAACTCAACTAAACGCTTGACAAAAACGGCAAAATATACTAAACTTATAAAGCTGATAAGTTAAGGGCAATTAACTCAGCTGGGAGAGTGTCTTCTTGACGTGGAGAAAGTCGGGGGTTCGAGTCCCTCATTGCCCACCACCGAGACACACGCAAAAGGAGCGTTCACAACGCCGTTGCGTGTGTTTTTTATTAAGCAAAAACGCTTCAAAAAATGCAAAGATCGGAGGAAAAATCAAACGACTTTTCCACCGACATCTTTGGCACTGATTATAGCATTTGAATATCAATTATTAAAAAATATTTTACATATTTTTTAATAGTTTCATAATCCTTTGTTCCGGCAAACATTCCTAATTTACTTCGGCATCAATTTATCGTAACTTTAAATCTTGTTGTAACGCTTTGATTCGGAGACAGACTTCCCATACTGTATCCGGCGTCGGGACTGTATGTGGGATAATTGACGTTATTAACGTACACCGAGTTTTCTACGAAGGTCACGCCTTGCGGAATTTTGTCTGTAAAGTTGATGTCGTTTATTTCCACATTGCCCTCGTTAGTAACGGTTATGGTATAAACCAGCGTTTCACCCTTGACGGCGTATATCTTATCCACACTTTTTACAACGCTCGGTTTATCGGAAATTACGTTAAAGGTTACAGGTTCGGTATATTCTTTGTAGCGCACTTCTCCTCTTACCGGCTCTGTAACAACGTACTGGAATTGGGAAACGTCTGTTACGGGCGTAACCGTCATCGGGTCGTTTATTTTCATATCGTATTCGACGGTAAGCGTTTCGCCGGGATTTAAGTCGGGAAGAAAGAAGCCCGACGTCATATCTTTGGACGGCAGCTCGGCGCCGTTGAGCTTAACGCTGCCCGCAACGTAGGTAGCGCCTTTCGGAGTGGGGTTGCCTATGAAATTGTGCGTCAGCTTTGTTTCGGAGTTATTCGTCACGGTGACTTTGTTGTGAACGATTTCGCCTGCCTTTACCCAAGTTTTGTCGGTACTGAGAACTTTCGATATTTCGTACGACAAAACCTCCGTGCTTACGGTATTGCTTTCGATTTGTCCGGAAGTAGCGCCTTCGTCCGGTATCATTGCGTTGTAAGTCACATTTGACTGATTAGATATTTTCATTATTCTACCCTCCTAAAACACTACATAACGGCTCTCTTTTCGGGAGCGCGATATGTAGTGTTTCAACGTAGAGTATTATGAAAATTGTTATTTATGTGACGGCACGTGTATTGCTATACTGTATCATATGATTCTTTATTTGATTGTGTTCGCAATTTCGTATTTACCGTGTCATTAGGTTAAACCCCTGTGTCTGTACGCTATCCTTTTCGGAGATTTAGCACGCTACTTACCATTCATTATTGACATTGTGAAACCCTAAACGAATAAAATGAATTTGCTTAACAGCAAATGGAACAAATCGAAGTGAACGTCAAAACGAATAAAATTATGCAAATACAAAAAACAACCGAAAACGGTATTGATATCACAGAAAAATAACGATATATGAGTTTTCGCGAACAGCTTAAATATACGAACGCACGATTTCGCCGTTTTATAAAATGACGCCCGTAAAAGAGCGTCATTTCAATTAGGTATTGCCTAATTTTTTTCGTTTACGTTTTGACCTTTATGCGGGATCTCGTTCCAACGCAAATTCTTGACGAACAGCGACGCCACGTCCAATACGACGTTGAGCGCGAGAAAAAACGGAAACAGCAACAGCGCCGCGAACACTTTAAAAAAGGACGCTTTGCGCATTCTTTTACGCTCCAAAAGCACGAGCAACACGCCCGATAAAAAAGTCAATACGTACGATATTCCGAATCCTATCGCGAATATTAACCAGTACCACTTCCACACGGTAGCGGCGTCGTAGCCGAAAAGCGGACACAACGCCACGCATATCAATTGCGCCAGCCATATAAATACGCCTATCGCGCCGAGCGGCATGATAGCGACCGAAATATCGTAAGCCGAATATTTATTTGTTATCCCGCCCTTTCGTTTTGGCGTAAAAATATATTTGACCAGCTTAAAAAACTTGGTAAAAAACACGAGCGTATGCCCGCGCGCCCAGCGCATGCGTTGGCGCAACATGATGGGTACCGTCGTCGGCTGTTCGTCGAAAAACTCCGCTTGATCGCAGTGCATGACCTTTCGCCCTTGCGCTATTTGATCGGCGGTGAATTCCCAGTCTTCGGTAAGCGTGACGTATTGCCACCCGTCTTTTACCAGGTCGGCGGGCATAACGTAGCCCGTACCCGATACGCGCGTCGAGCAATTGCAAAGCGTGCGCCCGCGCGCTTCGAACCGACACGCGGAAAGAAAATACATGCCGTAAAGATACGACATATAATTGTCGCCGACGTTGCCCGAATTTCGATACGACGTTATGACGTTTTTCTTGCCGTAGTGCAAAAACGCATCGTTCATTTTGGATATATAATCGGGCGTAAGCACGTTATCCGCATTTATGATGAAAAACCCGTCGAACGCGTCCGCGCCGTAATCGCGGTTAATACAGTCGAACAGAAATTTATACGCATACCCCACCGTGCGCTCGGCGGGATTGTCGTACTCGTAAACGACCGCGCCGTGAGCGCGCGCTATCTCGGCAGTTTTGTCGGTGCAATTATGCGCGGCGACGAACACCGTGAGCTTGTCCTGCGGATATTTGTTGTTTTTGATGCTATCTATAAGCGACGCTATGACGCGCGCTTCGTTGCGCGCGCCGATGACTATGCCGTACCGCAATTTCTCTTCGCACGGCGCGAACTTTTTAGCGCCGAAAATGCCCACTACCGTAAAAAACAGGTAATGCACCGTAAACAATGCAAACACCGCCGAAAGGCACGCAAACACTATAAATACTATCCAAAGATATCCCATAACAACCGAACACGTCTATCGGCGCGGAACAAAAGCTCCGCGCCGACATAACATGCTTTTATAATATCGAAATTTTCCGGTTTTGTCAACCGAATAAGCAACTCGATCAGCCGTTTCTATACCGCTTGATCTTTTTGATAAGGAAGTACACCAGCACGGCTATGCCCGCGGCGGACAGCACGTCCCAAACTATGATGATTATCTTGTAATATGCAAAGCCGTTGACAAACTCCACGCCGTGAACGTATCCGTTCATCGCCGCCGAATTGACTACCGTGTACAATATTCGGTGCGCCGCTTCGCGCGCGTAGCCCTGATCTTCGGGCTTGCCCTTTAACGAATATCCGAACAGGAAGTTGCCCGCAAGTCCGACCGTTTTGAGCTTTGCGTCGCCGCCCGCGGCGAGCGCTTGCTCGGTAAACATATAGTTGGAAACCTCGTAGTCGGTCAAAACAAATCCGTTAAAGCCCCATTCCTTTCTCAAAACGCCTGTCAATAGGTCGTAGTTACCGCCCGCCCAAGTCGTGCCGATACGGTTAAACGAACTCATCACGGCGGATGCGGCGGGGACTTCCGCCGTCTTGGGCGTATATCCCGTTATTTTGCCGCTCTCGTCCTTTATCGGCTCGTTGTATTTTATCGTCACCGTATTGTCGATTATCGTATTCTCGAACGGTTTAAGATATATCTCGCGTATCGCCTGTTCCTGCGCCCAAGTGACTATGCCCAAATGGTCGCGGTGCGTTTCCTGATCGTTGAGCGCGAAATGCTTGATAAACGCGTACATGCCCTTATTAGCCGCGCCCGCGACGGCGGCCCTGCCGAGCATGCCACTCAAATAGCTGTCCTCGCTGTAATATTCGAAGTTCCTGCCCGCAAATGGCGTTCTGTGGATGTTCATGCCCGGACCGTACCAACCGACAACGCCGCTGTACAATCCGTCCTCGCCGACGCCGTCGCCCATTTTTCGTGCAAGCTCGGTATTCCAAGTACATGCGATCATATACTCGCTCGGCCAAGTCATGGCTTTCAAGCCGTCGCCTATATCCGCCGAACCGTGTCCGACAACAAGGTTCAATCCCGCAGGACCGTCAAGATCGGTAACTTTCGGCTTATTGATGGACTTCATTTGCGGCGTGCAGTATCCGCTCTCGTCGATGAGCAACGCAAGCTCCGACAACGTTATTTCGTCGAGCAGATCCTGCCACAGCGGATCGTCGAACTTCAAGCCGCGAAGGTCGATGAGATCGACGTCGTTGTCCGCGCCGAAAGTATACGTTTCGGGCACGGTGCCTTCCGCGGGATTGCGCGACGTGCGGGAATCGAGCGCGGCTTTAAGCTCGGACGTTATGGCATGCGCCCACTGTTTGCCGCCGATCTCCGCGCCGCTGTTTACGTCGGACGCACTGCCGTAGCGCAGACCGTCGTTGTCCGCCGCGCTCCAATCGGAACGCGACAGATATTTTCCGTCGTCGAGCGCCGCATAGTCGAAACGGTTGGTTATCGCTTCGTCGTTTTGCCCGACGGCGTAAGTCGTCTTGTCAAGCTCGGCTATGTCGAACGAGCGCACGAAGTTTCTGTCGCCCGCCTGCGTGAGCTTTTCCGTTGCGACGCCGCGCGCCGTCAAAACGTTGTTCACCGCGTTATGCGCGTCCGTAGCGGCGGTCAAATAGTACGTTCCCGCATCGAGTATATACGTTTTCGCGCCGCGCGCATCGTATGCGGTCATGTCTTTGAGATCGACGGTTATTTCCACGTCCTGCTTTTTGTTTTCGCCGCTCGTAGTCAAAAGTTCGGTCTTGGCGAACCCGACGAGCGCGATCGCGGATTTTTCTATCCCGTTTGCTATGTCGTAGTCGGTGTACGGCGTTTGCGCGTATATCTGCACAACGTCCTTGCCGGCGCGGTCGCCGACGTTTTCGACGGTGAGCGATACCTTTATTTTGCCGTCGTCGTCGGGCTTGCCGACCGAGAAGTTCGACCAAGCAAACTCCGTATAGCTCTTACCGTATCCGAACGGATAAAGCACGGTATCGGCATAATCGAACTCGCCCGCGTTTTCGCGCTCGGTCACAAAGTCCTCGTAGCGCGTTTCGTAATACTTGTAGCCGACGTAAATACCTTCGGCATAATTGACGTAATAATAGTCGGTACCCGTGTATCTGAAATCGCCCATGTTTTGCATGGCTGGCGACGAAAAGTTATCGTACACGAACGTATCCACCAAATGCCCCGACGGCGAAATTTGGTTGCCGTCTTTGTCAAGCCCCGTAAGCATATAGCCCAGCCCACGAGTGCCCATGCGTCCCGCGCCGGGGAAGTTGACGACGGCTTTGATGTTGGGATAATTTTTTACCCAACCGAGCTCGAACGCGTTGTTGCAGTTTACGAGCAAAATGACCTTATCGAACGTTTTATCGAGATAGTCGATAACGCCCAATTCCGTTTCGTCGGGTTCGAGATAATGACTGCCCGCTTTGCCGCCGTACGCCGCCATATCGCGGGCAAGATCGCCGCCCTCGCCGCCCGTGCGCGAAAGCACGAACATAGCGACCGAATCGCCGTACGAGCCCGTGACGGCGGAGTCGCTTTTCAACACGTTTACGGGGCATTCGTTGATCTTCCAATCGAGCGCCGCGCCGTAATTGATGACGCCCGCGCCGCGCGTATACGACGAACCCTTGCCGTTTTTGTAGAAATTCCACAGCGTTTCGTTTACTTTGAGTCCCGCGGATTCCAACCCCTGTTTAAGGTCGAGCGTAAGCTCGAAGCTGCCAGAACCCGATCCCGAACCGCCGCTGACAAGATCGACGGACGAATGCGAGAACAGGCTGAGCGTAGTGCCTTTGGCAAGCGGCAGAACGCCGTCGTTTTCCAAAAGCGTTATGCCCTCTTGCGCTATTTCCGCGACGAGATCGCATTCGTAGTCGTACAATTCCCGCGCGCTCGAAAAATCGCTCTTAACGTAATCTACGTCCGCGCCGAGCGTATCGCCGCGTATGCTGTCCGCGGTTTTGCCCAAAAACTGCTCGAAAATATTATCGAACTTATTGAGCGACAAAACATTGAAAAATGTGGAAAATACGAGTATAAACGCAATGCTTATCGATATTACTATAATGCCGACTTTGCTTTTTTTCTCGGAACTATCCATATTCGCCTCCATTAAATGATTTGTTAAAAACGCCGTCCGCGAATGCGAACGGCGCTTTTTTGCCGTGTTACGCTTTACGCTTCGGCTACTACGTTAGAAAACTTGAACTCGCCGAACGTAATGTTGCCGTCGTGAGTTTCCGTATCGCCGTTCTTCGCGGAGTCGAGATACAACTGCACGCGCTGTACGGCGCCCATTTCGGTTTCGTTGGAATAAGTTATGATGATCACCACTTCCGCGCCCGCTTCGAGCGTAAACATCGTTCCGCCCCAGGTCGAATCGGTATAAGGACCGACGTCGGGGGTCGCGACGGCGGATACGTTGCAAACGTTCATATTCGCATTATCGCCGACGGTGATGGTGTTTTCGCCGATAAGGTCTATGCGCAAGTACGCGGCGCTTTCGCCGTTGTTTTTGATCTTTACGGAGAATGTGTTATTGCCTGCGGCAAGTTCCGCCGCATTGGCTTGGATGTTTTTGTACGTTCCGCCCTGCACGCCCGCATAACCGACGGTGATCTCCGCGGCGGGAACGCCAGATTTATCGACGGTATATTCGGCCGTGGACGCGAACGAAAGCACGCAGTTGTCGCCTTCGGGTACTTCCGGCTCGACAGGCTTGGGCGGCTCTACTTCGGTGTTGACTATGCCTTTGAGTTCGCCGATGGTCACGCTGCCCGTTGCGGCATAAGGCGCGTTCGTCGAGTTAAGGAATACGACGAACTGATCGACGTAAATATCTTTGATTTTGAGCGCGACTTCGATCTCTTCGTTCGCGCCGAGCTTGACGGACGCCGCAGACTCGACCGCGATCAACCCGACCTTTTCGTCGGCGGGATGAGTGGCTTCCACGCCGCCCGCGCCGCCGTTCTTTTTAACGTCTATGCGCAGATCCGCGGCAACGTCGGCATTGTTCTTGATCTTGAACTTGACCCAGCTGTAACTGCTCGCAAGGTCCATGCCGCAACAATTATACGCGCCGGGCGCAGCGTCGTGCGAGATCGTTATGCCGTCGGTCTTATCGACGGTATACATTCCCCAACCGTCGAACCCGTCGTACGCTATGTCCGTCCAGCCCTCGGTCGGGACCGTAACTTCTTCGGGCGGAGTGTCCTTGATGTGCGCGGTATTGGGATCGGGCTGTTGCTCCGCGGTGGACGCTATCCACTCGTATTCCGCGCCGCTCGTGTAATCGTCGTTGAATTCGCCCATCCACGCGGCGGACTTTTCCGTGCCGCACCAATAGTTCATTATTATACGACCGGGATCTTCGGGCCACGGCTCGTCTTTCGCGTCTTTTCGTTCCACCTTGTAAACGGGCTTGTTATCGACAAACCACGTTATGTCGTTTTCCGTCCAGCGGAAACCGTAATCGTGGAATTCGAGCGAAGCGTCGAAACCGAGATCGTACATATATTCGTGACCGCCGACGCCGCTCGCAAAATAATTGAACTGCACCTTTGTGGTGTCCTTGCCCAAAAACTCGATGTCTATCTCGTCGTGATCGTTTTCGCGCTTAACGGTAACGCCGTCTTCCTCGTACCACTTATCGTACGGACCGGTACAGGTAAAGAACGTGCTCGCCGTACCCGATACCTTGGACGGCTTCATGCGCACGGTAAAATCGCCGTAGCCGTAATAATGGGTCGAACGCTGTTCCGCGCCGTAATATTTGGCGAGAGTGTCCACCATTTCGCCCGTTTCTTCGTCGTACTTTTGTTGCTGTTCGGTCATTTCCGAAATAGCAAGCTTCATTTTGCCGTCATAGCCGACGTTATCGGCTTTCCACCAAACGTTAAACGGCTCGCCGTTTTCCCAACCGTCGGAAGCAAACGTTTCTTTGCGATCCTCCGCTGTTTTGGTGTAGTCGGCGATCTTTACGGACACGTCGAGCGGTTCGTCGTTAAGCGGAGCTTGGCACGCCGTAAGCGCAAACGTACCGCCCGCCATCAGCGTCGCGGTAAGCGCCGCGAACATCGCTTTCTGTCTTTTTTTCATATTCTCTCCTATTAAAAATGTATTTGTAATGCCGCCGAGCGACTTATACACGAAACGAAATGTTTTTACAGCGCTTTATACGCTATCCATTTATATTGTGCGACAACGTCGTGTCCGGGATACGTAAATTTGCCGATCCAATCTTCAACGCCTTTACCGTTCCAAACGTTGGTCATTATCTGCCCCGCATTTTGCGGAATGTCCTTTGTCGCCTTATGAACGGCTTTCCCGTCGACGTACCATATTATGCAATCGGGTTGCCACGAAAATCCGTACTCGTGGAATTCGGTCGACGCGTCGTAACCGAGATCGTAAACGAATTCGTGATTGCCGACGCCGTCGGTAAAATAATTGAACTGAACTTTGGTCGTGTCGTTACCCAAAAACTCGATGTCTATCTCGTCCCAACGCGGTTTATTGGTATAGGTGAACAACGACGACACTACGCCCGAACATTTAGCCGCCTTCATGCAAGCGGAAAAATATCCGTACGAATATTTGTCGTTGGTGCGGTACTCGCCGCCGGTATATTTATATCCGTTGGTCGGCTTTTCGCGCACTACCACCTGCATTGCGCCGTCCTGCACCCAAATGTTGTCGTACGACCACTGACAATCGAACATGCCGCCGTTGGAATAACCGTTGGCTTTATGGAACAAGCCGGTAGGCTCGCCCTTTGCGAAATCGGCGATCTTGTCCGCGTCCGCAGTCACGTAATCGGGCGCGATGACCGCATTACCGTTACCGCCGTTACCGTCGCCGCCCAACGAACCGCCGTTACCGTTCTCATCACCGTTCGGTTTATTTCCGCCGCAACCGACGGGAAACACCGACATCGCCGCAACCAAAAATACGGCAATCACACTCGTCGTTTTCATACCGTCATACTAACACACGAAAAAGCTTAAATCAATACCTTTCCTTGTTCTGTTTATTTTTTTCCTATTCTGCAACGCCGTCCGTATCGGGCAACGGAAAAACTATATTCAAGTGAAAAATATCGTCGGTCACATACGCGGTCAGCTCGCCGCCGTACTTTTTGACTATCATGCGCAACGACCGCATGCCGAAGCCGTGATAATTCTTATCCGATTTGGTGGTGAGCGGCAACCCGTCCTCGAACCGCAACTGCCCGTCGAAATAGTTTTCCTCTTGCACGAAAACCATGCCGTTGCGCGCCTTGACGGTAAGATTGATAACGCGCCGCTCGTCGCGCTTTAACGCGATTACTGCTTCGAGCGCGTTGTCTATAAGATTGCCGAAAAGGCAATACAGATCGCCCGGCTCGATAAAGTCCAGCCTTTCGCCGTCCGTCATGCACGACAGCGATATGCGGTTTTGCTCGCAGTACAAACTTTTTTCGGTGAGCAACACGTCCAAAAACCTGTTGCCCGTTTTGATCTTGGAATCGTAAATGGAAATGCTCGCGCGCAGATCGTCCATCGCTTTTTGCGACACGCCGTCCGCCGTATTGATCGCGTCGAGCTTGTATTTGATGTCGTGACACTTTATATTGATAAGATCGATCGTGTCCTTGGATATCTCGTACTGACGTTCGCCCTGACGCACCGCGTGTTTGAGATACTCCACCTCGCGCTGTAACGTTTGCTCGACGATGGTCTTGGACGCAAGCACGAGCGCGATAACGCAACACACGACCGAAAAAATATTGCCCGTTTGCCGCAGGATATAATATATAGGCTCGTCGAACCGATTTTCACGCCACACGCTCAGTTGCGCGAAATAAACGTCCTCGAACGAACACAGCACTACCGTGATAGCAAGCACGAACACGGTCACGGCAAGCATTTTGCGGTCGATGGCGCGAGCCTGCAAACGCGCCGTTATTCCGCGTATAAACAAGAACCAGACCGCGGCATAGCACGCCGCATAGAACGGATAGTACACCAGTCTGTAATACAGATCGAACCGCTCGCCCCAGCCCGAAAACAGGTCGATCGATTCCCCGAACGTCCAAAATATCAAAAACAGTTTGTAAACGAGATTTTGCGACGCGTACGCCATACTGCAACAAAACAGTACGGTTATATACGACTCCGCAAAACACAGGTATGCAAAGCCCGTAGCCGTGCCGAACAGCACGAGATATACCGCTATTCGTCCCCAAACGTTATCGCCGAACGCCGTATAAAACCAAGCGACGGGCAAGCCTATCGCCGCATACGCAAGCGACAGCAAGACCGCTCGCAACGTAAACCGACTGCGCTTTTCCAGCTTGCGCAAAAACAAAAATAAAAAAACGTAAAACTCTACGGTAAATTCGAATATGATAACGCCGTAAGTCCACAGAACTTGCAAAAAAGACACTATACGTCACCCCCCCCCCGCGTACCAGTTGGCAAGCTCTATCATGAACGCGTTTTTGCGCGGACGGCTTATAGCCAGTTCGTCGTTGCCTACCGTAACGGTAAAGCCTTTAACGCTCTTGATATATTTGGGGTTGACGAGATAACACTGATTACACCGCAAAAAACCGTAGCCTTTAAGCTCGTTCTCGACCTTTTGCAATACGCCCGTAACTTCGAGAACGTCGTCCACAAGATGATATAACAGCTTGTGCCGAACTATCTCCACATACATAAGCTTGTCCGTGGACACTCGGCACAGCCCGCTCGAAACGTTGATCGTTATGTCCTGCTCCTCGTTCATCGCGTATACGTCGAGCGCCTTACGGAATTTAAGCGCAAAATCGTAATAGTTGACGGGCTTTAACAAATACGCCACCGCGTCCACTTCGTAACCCTTTTGCGCGTACTGAATAAGATTTGTGATAAACACGATGGACACCGTCTTATCCGTTTTGCGCAGTTCCACCGCCGCGCTCATGCCGTCCTTGCCGGGCATTTGAATATCCATGAACACGACGGAGTACACCGACCTGTACTCGGCGAGAAAATCGACGGCATTGTTAAAGCGCACGATACGGTACTTTTGCCCGTTCTGCTCCGAATAGCGTTCGATATAGCTCGTAAGCCGCTCCGCCGCTTCGTTTTCGTCTTCAACGATCGCTATGTTTTTCATACCGTCCTCGCCCGCGAATATAAGTATATTATAACGTTACACGGCTTACAAAAACTTTGTTTTTGTGTTGCTGTCGCAACCATTCGCCAAACGCGAATAGCCGTGTGTTGAAATACATCGTGAAAAAGCCATTGCGAGCAAGCTTTTTCACTTGTATTATATAACACGCGCGCCGCATTGTCAATACAGATTTAAAATTTTTCGGCACATAAAAAGCGTCGCGGGTGCGACGCTTTTTACAAGTCGATAAAGCGAATTCGCTTAACCGATATTATCAAGACTCATCGAGCGAGTTTGTTTATTTTTCGGGTCGGTCGCCGTCGGCGTTGCCGTCATTGTTGCGAAGTATTATCCTACCCAAGTGCGCTATAACAAAAGCGCAACGCACGTCCTTGGCGGCTATCGGCGCGCCCGTCAATTCCGCCAAATATTTATGTATGTCGTACGAATGCTGGACGGCGTACGTGATATTGCGCATGACCGAACGACTTTCGATGCCGCGCTCTTCGCCGATCTTTTTGTATATATCGCTGAAATTGTGTCCGCCGTTAACAAACAGCACAACCGCGTCGACCAAACAATCGTAACCTTTGTGGTCGGCGTGTATACCGCATTTAAGCACAAGGTCCTCTACGGCAAACCGTAAACGCATAGTTTCTTTCGTGTCCATAATTTTTTATCTCCCGATTTTTTATTGTAGTAACTCTTCTATTAAAGTGAAGAGTTGGTTTTCGTCATTGCTGTAATAAAGAGTGACAAAATATCTATAATTATCATCTTCCACTACCCCAAATAAATGAATATCGATTTTATTCCACATAACCAAATTGTCATCTATAACATTTTGATTAGAACACATTTCTTTTTTTGCTTCCAACTCTTCCAATAAAATATTTTTAGGCGTAGCACTTATTTCAATTTTTTCGTTCAATACGTAATTATACATATTTTCAGTAACGCCTAAAATTTCTTGCGAATCATTGTCGACATAGTGGGATGAATAAATATCTTCCGAAACATCGTACCAATCAAAATAGCAATAACATTCACCGCTATTCTCATTATACTGCTCAATTGTTTCGTCAACTTGTACCAAAGAATATTCGCTTAACGAACAATATCTGTCATTAGGTTGCGGCGGAACAACAGCGTTATTTCCCACAAGCACGATCGGCAATACGATAGCAAGCCCCGCCGCAACAGACGCGGTCGGTACGATAAGCCCAAACCACTTTTTGTTGAACTTCTTTTTTTCGGATTTTTCGACCGCAGGAAAAAGCTCGGGGTGCATTTCTTTTAATCGTTGCAAATTTCGTTCGCGACGCTCCTCGCAGTCTTTTTCCATTAGTTTAAGTAATTTGCGTTCTTCGAACATAAAAACTCCTTTAACGAACTTCTAAAATATATGCGGAATCTACATAAGACCCTATTTTATATAACGCCTCTCTCGCCGACGGCAGTCCGGAAATAACTTTTAAAAACACTTCCGTTCTAACGCCATAACTCATAACGTATCGCACTTCCAAATAACCATATGCCGTCATTATATGATTACCGGTTATTTGCATACTACTAAGTTTATCAAATCCGTCGCCTTGCCCAAGCAAATAAATATTACTCGGTTTTACGAACAATGTCGTAACTTTATTATTATTGACCGCATTTTTAAAAGCTGTATAATCGAAAGACCCGTTCCAAACCGAATCATAATACATATCGTAGCCGACGCTTTCGACGTACTCTTCAAGCCCTGTTTTAAACTCGTCTTCCGATACGCCGTCGGCTACAACGTTTGTTTTCATTTTCGTATACAGATCGCGCATTACAGCCGGCACATACGTATTATCTTGCGATCTATACCAACCATTAGGATAATAAGAATTCCAATTGGGTATCATGTTGGTGTAGTATTTATCGTAAAAGCCGACGGCGACCGTTCCCGCAACCGCGCCGCAGGCGTTGCGCATTTCGTCTATCGCAAAATATCCGGGCGCGCCATTATCTGTTGATATATCTTCGACAACTGTTTTCGATATGTAATCTATTGTTTCGGAGCTTGCATATGACGATATCAATTGCGCACCGACGTAGCGTTGTTCGGTCGGTTGTTGGGCGAAAGCCGTCGTCCAGGCGCCGCAGAACGGCAAACAAAGCAAGGCAACGCCGATGATAAGCAGTTTTTTAGTCGATCTCATTAGTATAAACTCCCGTAAAAGTATTTTCGCCGATACGGCGAACAAGGTCGAACATGCGTAAAATTTATTCGACCTATAATATATCCATAAAAACTACAAATTTTCAACAATCGGTTAAAAAAGTTCGCAATTTTGCCAAAGAATTTTTATAGCGAAAATGAACGGTCGATAACGGCATATCCAGCTCCGCGGAAATTTCCTTATACGACATACCCAAGATCGCTTTGAATATTACCATCTTTCTCGAAACAAAGTCCAAAGTATCGAACGCGGTATATAAATCGACTATCGTTTCGCGGTCGATCGGCGGCGCGCAAAGCTCGTCGACGCATGCGATCTCGTCTAAGTTTACGACGTTGCGCGGCAGTCCCGCGTTGATACGCCGAGCCTCGTTTTGCGCTATCTTGTATACCCATGCCAAACCTTTGTCGCTGCCGTCGTACAACGATATTTTATCTATTATTCTGTTAAAAGTATTAACAACAGCATCGTCGACATACGATCTGTCATACAAATACGCGCTGACTACGCCTTGAACATAGTAATGCGCGGTGTTGATGAATTCGTTCAGGCATTTGTCGCCGCGTTTAAGACGTATCAGGTATTTACATACCCGTTTCTTTATATTACCTTTATACACCGCGCCGATATGTTACGGCTTATTCAAACTTATGCGCACATGCTTAATCATCGTTATGCTTTACCATAGTTTTCATAAGCTCGAACAGCACGTCTTTTTGCTCTGCGCTCAGACCGAGCCAAATATCGAACACTTGTTTTTCTTTTTCGTCCAAATGTACCGATTCGTCGTCCGTGCCAAGCAAATACGTTATGGGAACATCCAAAATATTGCACAAGCTGTCAAGCACCGTAAGCGTCGGCACGGTGCGGCGTTGACGCCATTTGTAGATAGTACCGTAGCTGACGCCCGCATCCTTCGCTACCGAATATACGGTCAAACCTTTCTTTTCGAGTAGCTTTTCAAATCTGTCATATATTTTATTTGGATCTAAATACACGTATGACATAACGCGCTCCGATATATTGTACTGCGTTACCATTATACTATGCTTTTAATACAATTTTATGCGAACAAAATTTACGCAATATATGAATAGATTACAATATTAGGTCGATTTTATACATATAAAAAGCGAACCGACGTCGTATCGGCTCGCCTTACGGAATGACGCTCAAATTGAGATAAAGCGATCCGACGCTTTATCATTCCCCGCCTTCGAGTTTGCGGGTCTGGTCGGCTATGCGCAAAGCTTCGACCATTTTTTCGAGATCGCCGTTCATGAACTCGTCGATACTGTACAGAGTAAAACCTATGCGGTGGTCGGTGACGCGACCTTGCGGAAAGTTGTACGTGCGTATGCGCTCGCTCCTGTCGCCCGTGCCGACCTGTCCTTTGCGCAAGGACGCGTATTCTTCGTCTTTCTGTCCTTGGTAATAGTCGTACAGCTTGGTGGCAAGCACCTGCATGGCGCGCTCTTTGTTTTTTGTTTGACTGCGCTGATCCTGACACGTGACGACGATACCCGTCGGAAAGTGCGTTATGCGTATCGCGCTGTCCGTTTTGTTTATGTGCTGACCGCCCGCGCCGCTCGCGCGGTATGTGTCTATCTTGATGTCCTTGTCGAGTATCTCAACATCGACCGTTTCGGTTTCGGGCAGTACCGCGACGGTGACTGTCGACGTATGCACGCGACCTTGCGTTTCGGTAACGGGCACGCGCTGGACACGATGCACGCCGCTCTCGAATTTCAAGAACGAAAACACGTCCTTACCGCTTATGCCGAACACGGCTTCCTTTATGCCGCCCAGCTCCGTTTCGTTGACCGAAATATCCTCGACCGACCACCGTTTGCGCTCGGCGAACATGCGGTACATGCGGCAAAGCTCCGCCGCGAACAATGCGGCTTCCTCGCCGCCCGCCGCGGGACGAATTTCAAGCACCGCGTTTTTGCCGTCGTTGGGATCTTTGGGCAACAGCAGTATTTTAAGCTCGTCGGTTATCTCCGAAATACGCGCGGTCGCATTTTCGCATTCTTCCTTGGCGAGCAACACGAATTCCGCGTCGTCCGACTTTTGCATTTCCAATGCGTCGGCATGATCGCGCTTTGCCTTTTTAAGCTCGGCGTATTTTTGAACGATGGGTTCGAGTTCGCTACGCTCGCGGCAAAGCTCCGCCCACGCCTTGTTGTCGGCAATAACGCTTGGGTCTTGCACTTTTTCGTCGAGAACGGCGAACCGTTCCGCGATAGCGTCCAATCTTTCCGTCTTTATTTCCTGCATATTACTATCCTTTGCACTCCGTCAAGGTCTTTTATTATTTCGCACGCGCCGAGCTTGGAAAACAGGCGCGATACTTCGGCGGCTTGGTCGTAGCCGACTTCCGCCATTATCACGCCGCCGTCCGATAAATGCTCGGCGGCGTTATCCGCTATAACGCGATAAAACTTCAAGCCGTCGTCGCCGCCGTCGAGCGCGATATGCGGTTGCGCCGTCACCTGCGGTTGCAACCCGTCTATCTCCTCCGTGCGCACGTACGGCGGGTTGGTCACTATAAGATCGAACTTTCCGTCGACGTTATCGAACATGTCGGACTTTACGAGCGTCACGTTTAAGCCGTCGAGATTGGTTTTTGCCACTTCGAGCGCGGCGGCGGAAATATCGACAGCCGTCACCTGCGCTTTCGTATTCTTGGCAATGACCGCCGAAATACAGCCCGATCCCGTACACAGGTCGAGTACGCGCGGCGCGCCGTCGCCTATCTCTTTTACGGCGAGTTCCGCAAGCGCTTCCGTTTCGAACCGAGGTATAAGCACACGGTCGTCGACGTTTATCTTTATGCCGCAAAACTCGCTGTTGCCGAGTATATAATCGAGCGGCTCGCCAGCCAAAAGCCTGTCGGCATACGCGTCGGCTTGCCTGACGAGCTTGACGTTGACGAACGCCACGCTACCCAGCTCCCCGCGCTTTTTGCCGAGAATGTGACAGTATATCCAATCCGCGTCCTGCGGATCGTCGGGCAAACGCTCGGCAAGCCTTTTGCGCTCGGTCGCGAACTCGCGCTCGAAAAAGTCGACGGTCGGCTTGTTTGGCTGTTCGTCCAGTTCGAGTACGGCTTTGAACGCGGCGATGGCGCATTCCGCCATGCCGTCGTCGGGTATGCACGTGGAAAGCTTTTGCAAAGCCAGTCCGGGCGCGCGCAGTGCGTTGGTGAATTTGTTGTCGGGCAACATCGCCAATCCGCGCAACAGCTCGAACGACAATCCCGCGATAAGCGGCAACAGCAACAGCCGTATAGCCAATGTAAAAAAGAAATTTTCAAACAGATATTCGTAGCCGACGAACAGCGTGAATATCCAGTTCAACAGCGCGTACGTGAGTATCGCGAATATCACGACGAAAAACAAAAACGTAGTGCCGCAACGGTTGTGCTTGGTCGAGCATGACTGCACGTTTTCCACCGTGAGCGGCAAGCCGCGTTCGTAGCAGTTTATAGTGCGGTGTTCCGCGCCGTGATACATGAACGTGCGTTTGATATCGGGCATGAGCCGCACGGCGGACAGATACGCTATAAAAACCGTCAGTCGCGTCAAGCCTTCTATCACGGAAATGACCGCGACGTTATCGAACGACGTCCAGCGTTTTATCGCCCAACCGACGAACCACGGCAACGCTATAAACAGCCCCACGGCAAGCAGCACGCCCAACGCGACCGCGAACGCAGTCGAGCCTTTGGACGGAGTTTCGTCTTCGGGCGAGCTGACTTCCGCCGATTTGAGCAATGCGGACATGCCGACGGAGAGCGAACTAACGAATGAGACCACGCCGCGCACGATAGGTATCTTGCTCGCGACCGAGCGCGGCTTCAACCGTTCCGTATGCAGTTCTATATCGCCGCTCGGCGAACGCACCGCCATTGCGACGGACGCTTTTCCGCGCATCATGACGCCTTCCAAAAGCGCTTGCCCGCCTATCAATGTGCGGCGCGTTTTTGTCGAAGTGTCGTAATTATTGTCCCGTTGTTTTTTTGACATCGTTCCACCGTTGCGACACTATCAATGCCGCAAAAAACAAATCGAAACACTTAAACATGTTTCGATCCGCATAAAGAAAAACGACGGGTCAAAACCCGCCGCTTTGTTAAAGCAACCTATTTGCCGGATTTGCCGGCGCGTTCGTTAAAGCGCGCTATGCGTCCGCCCGTTTCCGCCTGCTTTTGCTTGCCGGTATAGAACGGGTGGCACTTGGAGCAAATATCAACCTTTACGACGTCGCCTTTTTGCGTCGAGCCTGTGACGAATTTAGCACCGCACGCGCACTCGACGGTAACTTCGTGATAATCGGGATGTATATTGTTTTTCATGGTCGTTAACCTCTCTTTGCTTTATAAACTTTGAATAGCTTTACAATTATACAGCATGAACGCGCTGTTGTCAAGCAATTTACCGCAACTGCGAATAATTATCGTTACCGCCCGCTAAATTTTGACCACCGTTTTAAGCTGATAATCTCCGCCGTCGCCCGACAAGGCTTCGAACATTTCCGGCACTTCGTCGAACGGCACTATGCGTTCGCACAACGATTCGATGGAAACGGTGTGGTTCGCCAACAGATTGATCGCCGACGAATAGTTTTTGCCGCAGTCGACGACAGTAAAAAGATCGAGATCTTTTTTGAGCAGTTCGGACACGTTGCAATTAAGCGTCGCGCCGCTCGACCTGCCTATCACGGCTATGCGCCCGTGTACGGCGGTATAGTCGCACGCGCTTTGGAGCGGCAAGCCCGACTCGACCATATACGCGCACGCATCCGCCATTCGCCCGCCCGTAAGGCTGAGTATCTTTTTGCATACGTCGTCGTTGACGGCGTTGACCGTAAAATACACGCCCGATCTTTGCGCCAGTTCGAGCATATCGGCGCGCATGTCGACAACGATCGGCACGGCTTGATAATACATAGCCGCTTGCGCCAAGATAATGCCTTCCACCGTCGCGCCCATTATGACTATTTGATCGCCTTTATCGACGTTCATGTGCGACAACGCGTTAAGCGCGAGCGCGACGTTTTCGATAAACACCGCTTCCTCGTCCTTGATACGGTCGGGTATCACATACACGTCGTCGGCGGACACCACCGAAAAATCGCTCAAAAACCCGTCCTCGTCCACGCCGAAAACGGCGGGCTTTTCGCAATCGAAAAACCGCGCGTCCTTGCACGCCTTGCAGTTGTGACAGCTCGCGTGCGGGAACGTTACGACGCGTTTTCCGCGCTGTACGCCCGTCACTTCCGCGCCGACCTCCGACACGAACCCGACGCATTGCCGCCCCGATATAACGGGATATTGCGCTTCGGCTCGCCCCTCGTATACCGCAACGTCCAACCGCGTTATGCCGCACATAAGGTTTTTTAGCTTTACGCACTTATCCCCGACAGGCAATGCATCCATTTCTTCGAGCTTTACCGTATGCGGAGCATGAATTCTGTACGCCTTCATAATACTTACATTATACCATAATCACACGTAAATATCAACTGTTTGTCACGCGTAATTTTCCCGCCGCATTCCGCCGCAAACACGCGCGTTTTCCCGCGCGCGACGCTTTACCGACACGCAAAAGCACGGCATATAGCCGTGCTCATATATCCAAATCGGACTGTGCGTTCATGCGACTTTTACTTTACAGATCTACTTAACAAGCTTCGCCAAGCTTTTTCGCCAAGCCTTCGGCTCTTGTTCACAGAGTCGTTTTTCTACGCCGTTATCGAACATTGCGTTTTATTTACTACTCTCGCAAACAAAAGCTTCGCCAAGCCTTCGGCTCTTGTTCGCAGAGTCGTTTTTCTACGCCGTTATCGAACATTGCGCTTTATTTACTGCTCTCGCAAACAAAAGCTTCGCCAAGCCTCCGGCTCTTGTTCACAGAGTCGTTTTCTACGCCGTTATCGAACATTGCGCTTTATTTACTGCTCTCGCAAACAAAAGCTTCGCCAAGCCTCCGGCTTGTTATTTATCTTCGTTCATCGGCAAAACGGTCGCGGGATCGACGTATTTGCCGTCTTTTTTAAGCTCGAAGTGCAGGTGCGCGCCGGTATCCAGCTCGGACATCATACTCGTCGACGTAACGCCTATCTTGTCGCCCGCCTTGACGCTGTCGCCTACGCTCACCGTCACTTCGCCCGCGAGCGACTTGTAAATAGACACATAACCGCCGTCGTGTTCGATAGTGATGACGTTGCCGTCAAGCGTCGTCTTTTCGATGTCGGTCACCTTGCCGTCCATGATCGCCACGACGTCGCCGCTACCGACAAAGTCCAGCGCGGGATGCCACTTCCAAATATTGAGCGTTTCCCAGTGGACGAGCTTGTCCGCGGCGTATTCCATGCCGACGGTCGCACCGCTGACGGGCATGAACACCGTAGGCGGCGTGGTGACGTCCGTTACGGGCGGCTTGACGTCGCTATCCGTATCGACGGGTTTATTAGGCAAAGTAAACACGACCGACAGCGTTATTACCGCCGCTACGACCAATACCGACGCCGCAATGATCAACGCATACTTGTGCCGAATAAAAAAGTTCTTTCTTCTGTCTTTTGTGCTCGACTGATAAGTTTTCATGATTGAATTCCTCCGTACCGATGATTATTGCCAAGATGTTCGGCGATATACATGCGAATTAAATTTTTTTAAAAACAGCCTTGAAGTATGGGCGTACCCAGCTTGACCGTGCCGTCGCCGTACGCCGCCATTACGTTGTACTCGTTGCCGTCGCAGTCGTAAAGCGACTTAGCCGCGACGCGCGCGCTGTACGCGTAGACCACGGTCACGCAATCCGTGCGCACCGTTTTGACTGTCACCGCGCCGATACGCGCCAATGCCGCGTCCAACTCGTCCGCGCCGCCGGCAAACTCGACGCGCACAACGTCGTTCGCGCCGTAGCACAGCCCGTCCGCGCGCGCGATCGCGTTGTTGTTATCGTAAATCTGCGGTGCGCCGAGCGCGACGAGCGGACTGAACCACACGGCGGTGAAAACCGCCGCGAGCGCAAATAAAATAACGGCGGCACAAAGTTTCTTCATGCCGCCGATTATTGACAGGTTTTTCGTATTATATTCGCCGCCCGACCGCGAGCGCGCCGCAAACGCGCGTTTCGCCGCTATTCGTCGGTCTTCGCCGAATTTTTCGCAAGCTCGTACAGTTTGACACTGCCTTCCACCGACTTCTCCTTGGCTTGCGCTCCGTACTTATTGACGTCCGTCAAGCTCTTGGGACCGTGGTGCAGACACAGCGCGCCGTTGACGCACCCGCCGTCGCACGCCATGCCCTCGAAGAATGTATACGGCGATTTGCCGAGCTTCAACAACAGCAGTTGCTTTTTGCACTCGTCCAGTCCGCTCATGGCTATGGGGCTGACTTCGAACCCGCGCTCCTTGGCGAGATCGGTCACGCCCTCGACTATACCGCCCGACCGCGCGAAAATACGCCCGTAATAGGACGCGTTGTCGAAGTCGGTATCGGGCAACGACGACACGTCGATGTCGCGCGCGTCCAAAAACGCTTGAAGCTCCTCGAACGACAGTACGCAATCGATAAAGTCCTTGGCGATATCCTGCTTGTACTCGAATTTCTTTGCGGTACACGGTCCGATGAATATTACCTTTCCCGTCGGATCCATAGCTTTTATGAGCTTGCCCGCCATCACCATCGGCGACGGCGTGGTAGATATGTACTTGACAAGCTCGGGGAAGTTTTTATGTATGTACTTGACAAAGCTCGGACAGCACGACGTGGTGAGCGTGCCGTGTTCTTTGAGTTCGTCCGCTTCCCTGTCGAGCGTAAGGTCCGCGCCGATAGCCGTCTCCACGACCTGGTGGAAACCGAGATCGTGCATGCCCGTTACCACCTGCTCGATACGCGCGTAATTGAACTGCGCGACTATCGCGGGCGCGATTATGGCATAAACCTTGTACTTGGTGTTGTTCTCCGAATTCTTGATAAGTTCGAGCGCGTCGAGAATATACGACTTGTCGGCTATCGCGCCGAACGGACACTGGTACACGCACGCGCCGCAACCGACGCATTTGTCGTTGTCTATGACCGCTTTCTTATCGGCGTTGACCTTTATCGCGCCCGCCTTACAGCTGAGCACGCACGGACGCTTTTGCAGGATGATCGCGTTGTACGGGCAAGCCTGAGTACAACGCCCGCACTCGATACATTTCTCCTTATCGACGACCGCATGCTTGTCTACTATCGTAATGGCGTTTTTGGGACACACTTCCATGCAACGGTGCGATATACAGCCGCGGCAAGCGGGCGTTACGAACACGCCGTCGACGGGACACTCGTCGCAAGCGATATCTATCACTTCCACGACATTGGGGTTTTCTTTATCCCCGCCCATAGCGATTTTGAGCCGCTCCTGTATGATCGCGCGTTCCTTGTATATGCAACACCTAAGGCTCGCCTTGGGACCGGGCATGATCTTTACAGGCACGTCGTGATAAACGTCGGTCAGATCGCCCGAATCGTATGCGCGGATAAGTTCTTTTATTACCTCGTACTTTATCTGCTGTACGGTAGTGTCGAATAGTCTGTTATGTATCATATTGATAGCAATCTCCGTTAAAAAAGTCAGTCGTTCGCCGCGCGCCGAGTAACGGCAACGCGCCGTCGAAAGGTTTGTTCAGTTGTATCTTACAGTCACGTTTTTTCCCATCAGTCTGAGATTGGACGCGAGCTTATCGATGAGTTTGAGCTTCATCGTCGTTTCGATGTCCAGCCCGTCGTGCGCGTGGTTTTGCGATTGCCCGACAAAAAAATTAACGTCCGTCGAGTCCTCGAACAGCAGTTTGGCGAGCATTGTCGCGCCGTCCCGCCTGTCCAAGACCTTTGCGCCGAAATCCGCGGGATCGAGATATTTTTCGGACAGTTCCAGCACGCGCCGCACCGTTATAACGCCCTCGGTAGTCAGGTCGATGCCCTTGATATACCCTATCGGCGGTATGTCCCGGTCTATAAACTCGAAGCTCGTGGTGACTTCCGTGCCGAGCTGACGCGCCACTATCTGCGAGCTTGTTCCGCCGCAAACGGCTTTCTTGCCGGGCAACGCCATAAAGTCGCGCACGTACGCCGCGTCGTCGTCCTTATTGATGGGCGGACCGACAAAAACGGACGTGGGCGCATGCTCGCGCACCTTGACGCACAGCGCCGTCGTATCGTCGCCGGGCATATCCATGTACAGCTCGTTGCACTCGCCCGCGAGCGTAGCCGAGATCGCGCACGCCGACATGCCGGGCTTGACCGCGCGGCGCAGATAGTCTTTTATCTGCGGGCGTTCCCAGCCGAAGTTCATGAGCATGCCTATTCCCGCATGCTCGACGCCGTCGCTCGTCATAACGAGCGCGTCGCCAGCCGTCAGCTCGATATGCGTCGTGTAGACCGTCTTGCCGCAAACAACGTCCTTTTGCCGCGGCAGATCGCTCACTTCGCCGTTTCGTATCAGAATAGCCGCGGGGTTGTCGAACTCCAAGATCTCGCCCTTGCCGTCGGTATTGATGTGACAGACCGAAAAAGTAGCGTACGCGACGTTGCGCACTTTGCACACGGGCAACGACGCTATCAACGTTTCGATACAGTCCTTGATGGGAATGCCCGCCGACAGCATTGTACACAAAATCTTTGACGACAGCGTCGCGAGTATATTGGCTTTAACGCCGCTGCCCATGCCGTCGCACAGCACCGCGGTAAGCCACTCGCCGTTGAGCGCGCACTCCACGCGGTCGCCGCACAGTTCTTCGCCGACATGATTGAGCGACGTATAGCCTCTGTCGATAAAGTAACTCAATTTACTTGTCCTTCGACGCGTCGCCTATAAGCATGGCGTCTTTGAGTTTTAACAGCGCGACCTTGGTTTCCGCCGTCGTTTCGCCGAGCAACGACGCAATTTCCTGAGCGACGCGCATTTGCTTTTCTATGACGGTATCGGTAACGGCAAGCGTGCCGCGCTTGACCTTTTCGAGTTCTTCGTCGTAATTGACTTTATCCGTAACGTCGGTCAATACGACGAGCAACGCCTTTTCCTTGGCGAGCGGTACGATATTGACGTCGACGTACTTGCCCGTCCTGTCCAGTCGGAGCTTTGCCACGGACGCGGGCTTACCGCTGTCCGCCGCCTTGAACACCGCCGTAGGATCGAAACAGTCGAATATGTACTCCGGCGTATTCACGCCTATCATGCTCTGCGCGCGGCGGTTTATCTCCGTTATCCTAAGCTCGCCGTCGCAAACGATGATACCGTTGGGGCTGTTTTCTATGATAACGTTGCCCATTGACTCCGCTTTTTCGCGCATGTACGGCACGCACATATCGACCGCGGCATAGCCGTTGACGACAGCCCACGCTTTTTCACGGCACGTCGAGTATCCGCACGCGCCGCAGTTGAGTTCGTCGCTCGGCTTGGTCTTGCCCGTGCTTGCAAGCACGGCGGCAAGCTCTTCTTCGGTCGGGATACGATCGCCCGCTTCGCGCGGCTTATGCAAAGCGCAAATATCGGGGTGCGCGCAAACAAGATCGCGCGGCGCGGAGTTGGTGTAGCCGCGCACCGCAACGTTTGCCTCCACGCTCCCGCCCGCGCGCTTGATGGCGCACGGTCCGTTGACGCACGCGCCCTCGCACACGTTTATCTCCAAAAACACGCCCTTAACGCCGAGCAGATCTTCGAGCGCCTGATCGAGCCGCGCAACGCCGTCGACGGCTATGTATTCGTACCCGTCGGGGAAAGAATCGAACGACTTGATGATCCCGCGGGGAATGGGATAGAACTTGGCGCGCAACGACTCGCCGCCGTTATCGGTCGGCAAAACGCATTCGCATGCGGCGCATTCCTTTTCGACCGCCGCGCCTTTCGCCGCTCGGTCGTCAAGCTCGATATCATGCGATCTCAACAGCTCCGCAAGGTCTTCGAACGTGAGCGCGCCCGCAATGATCCCGCTCTCCTTGGCTTCGCGCTTTTTGGCAATGCACGGTCCGACGAATACTATCTCCGCATCGGGATACCGCGCTTTGAGTATTTTCGCGTGCGCGACCATCGGCGAATCGACGGGCGCGAGATATTTGAGTACGTCGTGATGATACATCTCGATAGCGCGATTGACCGCGGGACAAGCCGAAGTGATGAAGTTTTCGTACTTGCCCGACTGCAACAGCTTTTTATATTCCGCCGTGACAGCCGCCGCGCCCTCGCTCGTCTCGAACGCATCGTAAAAGCCGAGCGCTTTGAGCGCCGCGCGGAATGGCTCGAAATCGCCGAGCGCAAACGACGACACAAACGACGGCGCGACCGACGCAATGACCTTTTTGTTTTTGCCGAGCAGTTTCATTATCGCCTGCGCGTCGCTGTGTACGCTCTTTGCGTTTTGCGGACAAACCTGAGTGCAATGTCCGCAAAGTATACACCGACTTTCGATAATCTTAGCCTGCCCGTCGCGCGCGTCGATAGCCTTAACGGGACACGACCGCAAACACTTGTAACAGTTTTTGCAGTCCGCCTTTTGAAAATCCAAGTAGAACATGACGCTACCCTATTTGGCGAGCAACGGCAATATCTCGTCGACGAACTTTTGTTCGGCGTTGGACCCGTTGACGTTGAGTATGTAGTTATTGTCAGCCTTGACGGCTACGCCGTCCGAACAGCGTCCCAAGCAGAAGCACGCGCGAAGCTCGATGTCGTTTTCGAGCTGTTTGTCGGCTATGAGCTTTTTGAACGTTTCGATAACGTCGTAAGACCCTTTGAGATGGCAGGAACTGCCAACGCATACGCTAAGTACCATGGTTATTTTACCCCTTGTTGTTAGTAAAAACGGCGCAAATATATATTTCTACATACCTACGCCGCTTATGGAATTCGGAATTCGGAATGCGAAATTCGGAATTAACGATTTTAATAAATGATCGTCGAAACGACCGTAGACAGATATCTTTAGACAGATATCTTTTTTACTGCTTTCGACCGTAACGATATTTAACTGTGCGAAATGTAATAACGTTGTGCCGTCAACCGAGCCACATGCAAGTTTGCAGTAAGCGCGAACAAAACTTCGAAATGACGGCGAGTTTGTATGAGACGAGCGTCAACCGAGCCACACACAAAATCGAAGTAAGCGCGAATGCGATGACTGTGCGTCGGCGTTTTTAGGCGATAACAAGGCGCGGCGGCGCAGCTCATAGCCTTGCCCTATGTGCAAGACGCCGCAACGAAGTAAGCGCCAAAAACGACAGCTCAGTCGCGCAGTCCGCGCGCAACTTCGATATTAATCATACTGACAGACGTCCGCCCACACGGACAGGAAATTCCGCTCTTCGGGCTTGCCCTTAGCCATTTGCGACGCGGCGACGATGGGCAACCAGTGTTCCACGTACTGCCGCGCGGTATCCGAACGTTTGCAGAACATAGTCATGTACTGTTCGGCGGAGTTGTCGTCGTTGGCGAGCTTGAACAGCAGGTACGTGCGCGCGGTGTCCGCCGACGCATTGCCTATCGTAGCGTGCGACCAGTCGATGACGCATGCGCGGTCGTCGGCGGTGATTATGACGTTGGACGGGTTAAAGTCGCCGTGGCACAGCTTTTTATGCTTGGGCATGCCGTCCAAACGCATATGAAGCTCGTAACGCGTGGTCGCTTCCAACCCGCTGAGATCGATCTTGCGCATGAACTTATCGCGCTGTTTATTGAGTTCGGGCGCGGTAAGCGCGTGCATGGACAGCTGAATATCGATAAAGCGTTGCAGATACTTGTCGCGCTTGGCGGGGTTTTCCTCAATGAGCGCGGCGAGCGACTTGCCTTCCACATAATCCATTACGATAGCGAGCCGACCGTCGTCGAGCCGTTTTACTTCGTGGATCTTGGGTACGAACAGACCCGTTTCTTCGACGCGCGCCTGATTGAGCGCCTCGTTGAATATGTCCGACTTTTTATAGTCCGCCGCAAACACCTTATAGCAAAGGTCGCCGTCGCGGTATACGTTTTTATTGGATCTTTTTGCGATCTCGTTCATCATTTTTTTTGCTCCTTTAAGTTGATAAAAAAGAGTGATCTTTATTTGATTTAAGATAAATTTGAGTGCGCAGTCGCGTCGAATACGGGCGACAGGCGGCAAGCACGCGACGGGAATGTAGACCCACTACGTGACCGAGCGGGCGAACCGCGCGTAGCCCGTATGCGACGATGAATGCGCGCTCAAAAACTATTTACCGTAGTAAGCGTTGAGATACATCTGCTTTATCTCGGCGATCATCGGATAGCGCGGGTTAGCGCCGGTGCACTGATCGTCGAACGCGTCGCGGCTCATTGCGTCGAGCTTTTCAAGGAACACGTCTTCGGGTACGCCCGCCGCCTTGATGGTATCGGGCAAACCGACTTCCTTGCGGAGCGCGGCGAGTTTTTCCAAAAGCTTTTCGAATTTTTCTTCGTCGGTCTTGCCTTTGAGTCCGAGCATTTCGGCGACTTCGGCATAACGGCGCAAGCATACGGGGTGATCGTATTGCGGGAACGTACCCATTTTTGCGGGCGCTTCCGCCGCATTGAACCGCATGACCTGTTCGAGCAAGAGCGCGTTAGCCATGCCGTGCGGCAAATGATGATACGAACCGAGCTTGTGCGCCATGGAATGACAAACGCCCAAGAACGCATTGGCGAACGCCATGCCCGCCATTGTAGCGGCGTACGCCATTTCGGCGCGCGCAGTTTCGTCCGCGCCGTTCTTATACGCGGCAGGCAGATATTCGAATATCAGTTTTACGGCTTCCTTAGCCATACCGTTGGCAAAATCGCTGGACATGACGGACGCGAGCGCTTCGAGCGCATGCACCATTGCGTCGTAACCGGAGTTGGCAGTCAAGCCCTTGGGAATGCCCATCATTAGCATGGGATCGCATATAGCCATTTTCGGCAAAAGCTCGTAGTCGGCTATCGGGTATTTAAGTCCCGTCGTTTCGTCGGTTATAACGGCGAACGGCGTAACTTCCGAACCGGTACCGGCAGTGGTGGTGATAGCGACGAAGTACGCCTTTTTGCCCATTTCGGGGAAACGGTAAACGCGCTTTCTTATATCCATAAATCGCATAGCCATGTCGGCGAAATCGACTTCGGGATGTTCGTACAGCACCCACATGATCTTGCCGGCGTCGAGCGCGCTGCCGCCGCCGAGCGCGACTATCGTATCGGGTTCGAACGAGCGCATTGCTTCCGCGCCTTTTTTAGCCGAAGCGAGCGTCGGATCGGGCTGAACGTCGGCGAACGTCGTATTTACGATGCCCATCTCGTTGAGCCTGTCGCTCACCTGCTTGGAGAACCCGCTCTTAAACAGGAACTCGTCGGTAACTATAAACACGCGCTTTTTGCCCATGTCTTTAAGCTCTTGGAGCGCGACGGGCATACAACCCTTTTTGAAATAAACTTTTTCCGGCGCACGGAACCAAAGCATGTTCTCTCTCCTTTTGGCGACTGTCTTGTAGTTGAGCAAATGTTTGACCGAAACGTTTTCGGACACGGAGTTACCGCCCCACGAGCCGCAACCGAGCGTGAGCGACGGACGCAGTTTAAAGTTGTATATATCGCCGATACCGCCTTGCGCCGCGGGCGTGTTCAAAAGTATGCGGCAAGTCTTCATAAGATCGCCGAACCGCGCTATCTTATCCTTAGCCGCGATCTCGTTGGCGTAAATGACCGACGTGTGACCGTAACCGCCGTCGGCGACGAGCTTTTGCGCTTTCGCGAGCGCGTCGTCAAAGTCCTTCGCCTTGTACATAGCGAGTACGGGCGAAAGCTTTTCGTGCGCGAACGGCTCTTCGAGCTCGACCGAGCTGACTTCGCCGACGAGAATGCGCGCGCTTTCTGGTACTTCGAACCCGCAAAGCTTGGCTATTGTCGGAGCGCTTTGACCGACTATCTTGGCGTTGACCGAGCCGTTAATGAGTATGGTCGCGCGGACTTTGTCTATTTCATCGTTATTAAGGAAGTACGCGCCGCGGAACGCAAGTTCTTTCTTGAACTTGTCGTAAACGTCGGGCAAAAGTATGACCGACTGCTCGGACGCGCAGATCATGCCGTTGTCGAACGACTTGCTGTGCAATACCGACGACGCGGCAAGCTCGATATCAGCCGAGCTGTCGATGATGACGGGCGTGTTGCCGGGGCCTACGCCGACCGCGGGCTTGCCAGAGCTGTACGCCGCGCGCACCATGCCGGGACCGCCCGTCGCGAGTATAAGATCGCAACCGCTCATGACCGCCGAAGAAAGCGCGACGCTCGGAACGTCTATCCAACCGATAAGGTCTTTGGGCGCGCCCGCCTTGACGGCGGCGTCCAATACGATCTGCGCCGCCTTGATCGTGCAGTCCTTTGCGCGCGGGTGCGGCGAGAAAATAATGCCGTTACGCGTTTTGAGCGCAAGCAATGCTTTAAAGATAGCGGTCGACGTGGGATTGGTGGTGGGAACGATCGCGGCGACTACGCCGACGGGTTCAGCCAACACTTCGACGCCGTACGCATCGTCGCGTTCTACGACGTCGCACGTTTTGACGTCGCGGTAAGCGTTGTAAATGTATTCGGCGGCATAGTGATTTTTTATCACCTTGTCCTCGACAATGCCCATGCCGGTCTCCGTGACCGCCATTTCGGCAAGGTCGAGTCGCGCCTTGTCGGCAGCGGTAGCCGCCGCCAGAAAAATCTTATCGACTTGTTCCTGCGTGTACGTAGAGTACGCGGTCTGCGCCGCGCGCACACGTTTGATGAGTTCGTCGAGCGACTTATCATCCTGTACAATGAGTCCGTCCATAATACCTCCAAATGTGCTTTACAATATTATACAAGTATCGACTTCGATTGTCAAGTATCTAATGAATATTGCGCGCAGTCCACACACATATTTTACATTCCGCAAAGGCATGTATAACGTTTTACACGTGATTTTTTCAATAACTATTGACTTTTGTAACAAAAGCGGGTATAATGCAAACAGGTTCTGCACTGCGAGGTGAAAATGAGCAATATCGGTTGTTTGATGGGCGCGTTTTCTTGGCTGATGACAAACCGCGTCAATTACAACAGGATTAGCGCCGACCCCGAACGCAAGCAAAAAACGATGCTCTTCGGCGTATATTCCATAATAATGAGTGTTGCCATGGCGGCGCTTTTCATACTTTGCGTATGGGGAACGCTCGCTTGCGTCGACGCGCTCGACGGCAACGATCTCGGTCTGAGCAAACTAGCCGTAGGCGCGTTTATAATCGTACTCGTCATTTGCGCCGTCATACTTCTCGCCGAATACGTCTGCGGCGGGCTGATCGGCGTAGTTTATCAGTTCCGTTGCAACAAACGCCCTATCCGCTGGGTGGCGCTCGCCGTGTTCGTAGCGACCGCCGTCGGCATGATAGTAGGCGTCATACCGGTACTGCAAGCGACGGGCGCGATTTAACGATAAAACGCCGAAAACAATATAATCAAATACCGATATAGCCCGCAATATGTTTATTGCGGGCTATATGCTTTCGATACAAACGATCGGTATAGTCAACTTATAAAATATTGATACCGAGACTGTCAAGGAACGTCACGATGGTTTTTTCGTCGAACACAGCCGTCGACGCCAATATCTTTTCGCAAACGAGATCTATCTCGTCGTGGATATTGAGCTTGGCTTCGAGCGAACTGACGGGACCGCCCTGCGCTTTCAACAGCCGTTCCACCGTTTTGGCGAGCGGGATCTTTTTATTGTTCACGTCGTATTCGAGCGTGCCGTCCAAATACAGCCGCGCCTGTTTAAGTTCTTCCGAAAGCTTGGTGGGCAGAACGAAATATCCGAGTATGTCGGTTATCGACAACGCGTCCGCCTTTATCTCTTCGTAATCCGCCGCCATGCGCGGACGTTTGACGGCGTTGGAGCGCAACACTATATCGAACGTGTATTTGCCGTTTATCTTGCGGCATACGGCGCTGTAAAAGTTCTTGGTGCCGTCGTTTTGGATACGCTCGTCGGAATAGTTTTTCCACGCCGATACGAGCTTGTCCGCAAACTCGACCGTTTTTTCGAGATTGGAATGCGCGAACCGAATGACTGTCGAATACCAGTCGACCACGTGCATTTCCAAATACGGATACTCCTGCGATTTGAGTTTTAGCTTGGTGCCTTGCCTGAACATAGGCGTGGACTTGAACCCTGTTTTAAAATGCTCGTGCGCTTTATTGTGCGCGCCGCCGTTCTCGACGGCGGAATCGGTGCCGACAAACCCGTCCGCGCCGATAAAGTCCGCGGCGAGCGCGAGCTTTTGCATGGTCGCCTTGCCGTCGGTCATGGGCGTATGCTCGCCGTTGACCAACACGCCGTGCTTATCGAAATATTGATGGCGCGAATAATCGAAATACCATTGCTCGCCGCCTATGTCCGCCGACACGACGCGCAGGTTGGCTTTGCCGTAATATCCTTCGTTCTCGCGGCAAAGCGCGCACTTGGGATATCCGTCCGTCGCTGCTTGCGGCATGGTATTGATGATTATTTCGATACGGCTTTTAAGCTCCTTCGCTTCCCAACGCTCGTTCTTTGCGCACTCGTCGAGATCGACGTAACCCGATTTAATGCTGTAATCGTACAAAAAGTCGAACGCCTTTTGTTTGTTGACCGCATAGGTATCGGCAAACAGATCGTTTATTTCGGACGGTTTGAGCATGACCGCATCCATTATTTCCGCTTTGAACGCCGACGTTTTATCGGCAGAGACGATCCCCTGCTCGACGGCGTAAGCCAAAAGCGGTTCGACGAGCTTGTTGGGGTTTGCCGAAAGCTCGACGTCTTCGGTCGGCTCTACCGGCGTAAACTCGGATATTTTGAGCATGCCGCAAATTCGGCGCGCCGCCTGCGAACAGTCGAGTTCGTCCATAAACAGATTGTTTTGCGCATATGCCAAAAGATTGGAAATTTCGAGATCTAACATTTTATATATTCTCCTTGATAGTGTTTAATTGAAATAATGATTGGCGTCCTGCGGGCGCACTACGTCCACGAGCGGATCGGTGTCGAACTCCGACCACGGGAACTCCCGCGGCGGCGCGGCGAGAAACGTCATCTTGTCGCCCGTGACAGGGTGCGCGAAAACCAGCCTGTACGCCCACAGCGCGAGCTTGGGACTTTTCGGCGCTTTGTCGGGCGCATAGCGTCTGTCGCCGACGATGGGCGCGCCGAGCGCTTTAAGTTGAACGCGCGCTTGGTGCGTTCTGCCCGTAATAAGCTTGACTATGACGAGCGTCATGCCGTCCTTTTCGTCGGAAATATTGACTTCCGCGACCGCTTTTTTCGCACCTTCGAGCGTGCTCGGCGCAACGGTCACCGTATTGGTCTGCGTGTCCTTGACGAGATAATGTTCGACCCTGCCGGTGCGGTTGGGTCTGCCGAAAGTGACCGCGGCGTACGTCTTTTCAAAGTCGCCGTCGTCCGCGCGTATTTGATCGCACAGCCGCGCCGCCGCCTTGCTCGTCTTGGCAAACACCATCACGCCGCCCGTCGGACGGTCGAGCCTATGCACAAGCCCCAAATACGCCTCGCCCTTTTTGTCGTATTTTTTTACAAGATACGCCTTTAACAACGTCAGCATATCCGCATCGCCGCTCGAATCGGCTTGCGTCGGAATGTTCTGCGGCTTGACGACAACAAGCAAATGATTGTCCTCGTACAACAATGTGATACCGCCGAGCGTTTCGTCTTCGGACGTTTCGCTCGGCTTGCGCACCACGTCCTTTACGTCGAGCCGAAGTTTTATTTTTTTCGACGGCGCGGGATTTTCGGTCGCTCCGTTCCTTTTGTTGCGTTTATCGTTTTCCACGATGACCTCTGCGATGTTTGCCTAAGGCAAACGTTGTTGTCTGTTAAGTGTATTGTCAAAGCCTAAGCGCACTGCACCCGCACGGCAGATGCACGTCGCTACGCTCCGTCGGCAAACACACTTCGTACGCCTGCACGTTGCCTTTTGGCAGAACGAGCGAAATGATATTGCTCATCGTTTGCGGCTGCAAGCCCGTAGTATAACTGTTGATAAGGAAGAATATCGGGTCATCGAGCAACTTGACGACAAGCTCCGCAAACTCGAAAATATCGTCTTCCATCTTCCACACTTCGCCGTTGGATCCCCTGCCGTAGCTCGGCGGATCCATGATGACCGCGTCGTAAGTTTTACCGCGTTTTATCTCGCGGGCGACGAACTTTTTACAGTCGTCTACGATGTACCGCGTGTTTTCCTGCGGCGCCGCGTTGAGTCTGCAATTAAGCCGCGCGCGCTCCACCATGCCTTTTGCCGCGTCGACGTGAGTGACTACCGCGCCGTGCTTGGCAAGCACCGCCGTCGATGCGCCCGTATAAGCGAACAGATTGAGTATTTTCGGTTTTTTTCCGCGCTTGACGTTTTCGTCGACAATATCGGAAAGCTTAGCCCAGTTGACAGCCTGCTCGGGAAAAAGTCCCGTATGCTTGAACCCCGTCGGCTTAACGTAGAACGAGCAGTCGCGCCAGTTTACCGTCCACTCGTCGGGCATGGGCTTGTTTACTACCCACCGTCCGCCGCCGCTCTTGTCGCGAATATACCGCGCATGGCAATCGAACTCGGAATAGTCGACGGTCGCACGCCATATCGCCTGCGGATCGGGACGCAACAGCGTAACGTCTTTCCACCGTTCGAGTTTAAGCCCGTCGCCGCTGCCGAGTATTTTATAGTCTTTCCAATCGGGCGCTAACATTTTTCCACCGCGAACGTCGCGTCGTGTCCGTTAACGTCCGCCTGTTCCGCGTTTGGCATATCCGCGTTAAGCTTAGCGACTTCGAGCGCGAGCGTGACCTTGGCTATGCGCTCGCCGTGCGCCGCAAAAACTTCGTCTATAAACCCGTCGCCCGCATAATACAGCTTGATCCTGTCGGTCACGTCGAACCCGCTGTTTTTGCGCATTGTCTGTATCTTGGAAATTATCTCGCGCGCACAGCCTTCTTTCAACAGCTCGTCGGTGAGCGTCGTATCGAGCGCGACGGTCATGTCCACGTCGGACTCCACCGAATACCCGTCCGCGCCGCGCGTGACGATGAGCATGTCGTCCTTTGCGAGCGAAACCTTTTGCCCGTCGATCTCGAAATCGTAAGTACCGCCGCCGAGCGCGGTCTTTGCCGCAACGTCGCCGTTTTCGGCAAGATGAGCGCGGATCGCGCCGACCAGCTTGCCGTACTTGGGTCCGACTGTTTTGAGCTGCGGCTTTACGTCGTAGCCCGTAAGCTCGGACGCACCGCCCTTTACCACCTGCTTGACGTTAAGCTCGTCCGCGAGAATATCCGAATACGCTTCGGGGAACTCGCCCGCGACCACGACCTTGGCGAGCGTTTGACGGTTTTTAAGCCCGCTCTTGTTTCGCGCGGCTCTGCCCAGCTCCGCCGCCTTTATAACGCGCGACATGTCCGACGAAAGCCGCTTGTCCGAAAACGCGGGATCCGCCGTCGGGAAGTCGGACATATGCACGGACAACGGCGCGGTCTTATCCGCCGAGCGCACGATGTTTTGATATATCTCTTCGGCGATGAACGGAGTATACGGCGCGATAAGCCGGCTCAACGTTTGCAACGTCGTGTACAGCGTGTAAAACGCCGCGGTCTTATCCGCGTTCATGCCGCCGCCCCAATACCGTTCGCGGCAACGCCGCACGTACCAGTTGGACAGCCTGTCGGTAAACTCGCCTATGGCGCGCGCCGATTCGTACAGTCTGTAATCGGCAAGATCGGCGTTGACCTTTTCGGTAAGCGCGTTAAGCTCTCCGAGCAACCATTTGTCCATCAACGAATATTCGAGCTTATTTTTATTTACCTTGGTAGGATCGAACTTGTCGATCTCGGCGTACATGACGTAAAACGCATAAGTATTGTACAGCGTACCCAAAAATTTGTTTTGCGATTCCGTGACCGCGCGCATGTAGAACCTGCTCGGCAGGTACGGCGCGGAATTGGTATAATAATACCAGCGCACCGCGTCCGCGCCCGTTACGTCGAGTACAGACCACGGATCGACCACGTTGCCCAAATGCTTGGACTGTTTTCTGCCCTGCTCGTCCGTTACGTGTCCGAGTACCAAACAGTTCTTGAACGGCGCTTTGCCGAACAGAAGCGTGGATATCACGAGCAACGTATAAAACCAGCCGCGCGTTTGATCTACCGCTTCCGAAATGAAATCCGCGGGGAACGTTTTTTCGAACAGGTCTTTGTTCTCGAACGGATAATGGTACTGCGCGAACGGCATAGATCCCGAATCGTACCAGCAATCTATTACTTCGGGCGTACGCCGCATAACGCCGCCGCACGAGCATTTATACGTCGCGCCGTCCACATAGGGCTTGTGCAGTTCGATTTCTCCGTCGATCCCGCACTTTTCTTTGAGTTCCTTTTTACTGCCTATCGCCTCGGTCTTGCCGCACTTATCGCACACCCATATAGGTAACGGCGTACCCCAAAACCTGTCGCGCGACAAACCCCAATCGATAACGTTTTCCAAAAAATTGCCCATACGCCCGGTGCCTATGGACGGCGGATACCAATTGACCGACGCGTTGTTTTTAAGCAACAGATCCTTGACGGCGGTGGTTTTTATGAACCAGCTCTCGCGCGCGTAATACAACAGCGGCGTGTTGCACCGCCAGCAGAACGGATAGCTGTGCGTATACTTGGGCGCGGAAACGAGCAGTCCGCGCGATCTCAGATCGGCGATTATATCCTTGTCAGCGTCCTTGCAAAACGTACCCGCAAACTTATCGGGCGCAGTGCAACGCCCGCGCTCGTCGACAGCCTTTACAAACGGCAAGCCGTTGGCACGCCCCACGCGCGCATCGTCCTCGCCGAACGCAGGCGCGAGATGAACGATGCCCGTGCCGTCGGTGAGCGTGACGTACCCGTCGGACACGACGCGGTAACAGTCGTCTTTGCCGTCGTACGTTTCGTAAAGCGGCGCATAGTGCGCGCCGACAAGCTTTTTACCCTTGAACGTATCGAGAATTTCGTACTCTTTAAAATGCTTTTGTATAAGCTCTTTGGCGAGCACGTATTTTTTTCCGTCCGCGACTATGAGCGAATATTCGAACTTTTCGTTGACGCAAAGCGCGACGTTGGACGGTAGCGTCCACGGCGTAGTCGTCCAAGCGAGTATAAAACACCCGCCCGCAAAGTCGGACTCGAATCCGACCACCGCCGTGCGCTCTGTAACGTCTTTATAGCCCTGAGCGACCTCGTGCGACGATAACGCCGTGCCGCAACGCGGACAATACGGCACTATCTTATGCCCCTTGTATATAAGCCCGCGGTCGAATATGCTTTTGAGCGACCACCATACCGACTCGATGTATTTATCGTCGTACGTGACGTAAGGCTCGTCCATATCCGCCCAGTACCCGACGCGTTCGGACATGCGCTCCCATTCGGTCTTGTACTTCCACACGCTCTGCTTGCATTTATCGATAAACGGCTCGACGCCGTATTTTTCTATATCCTGCTTGCCATCGATTTCGAGCGATTTTTCCACTTCGAGTTCGACGGGCAGACCGTGAGTATCCCACCCCGCTTTGCGCAGTACATGCTTGCCCTTCATCGTATGAAAGCGCGGGATTATATCCTTCATCGTGCGCGTCAAAACGTGTCCGACGTGCGGCTTGCCGTTTGCCGTGGGCGGACCGTCGTAGAACGAAAACTCGTCGCCGCCTTCGCGCGCGGCTATGCTCTTTTTAAAAACGTCGTTCTTCTTCCAGAATTCGAGCACGGACTTTTCCATGCCGACGGGATCGTAACCGTTGACCTTCTTGTACATATTACCTCTTTTACAATACGTATACGTATACGCCGACGAATTGCGCCGCCGCACCTGCGATAACGAACAAATGCCAAAAAATATGACGCGCCGGCAACAACTCTCGCGGCAAACACAGCATAGCGCCTATGCAATACGCCGCGCCGCCGCCTACCAGCCACCAAAAGCAATCCCAACCGCACAGCTCGACGATACGCGACACTCGCACCGTACAAGCCAAACCGATAACCACGTACAATACCAAGCTTATAAGCTTGCCGTGTCGCACGTCCACTGCGTTTATAACAGCCGCCGCCGTCGCGCACGACGTTACTATGGAAAAAAGCACGACGCCCCATACCGTATCCGCATAGCTCCCGTCGCACAGCCCGCAAACGAACACCACCGCGGACACGCCGAAAACGAGCAAGCACACCGCAACGCGGTCTACCCGCCGCAATACGGCTCGCGCCGACGACCCGACGGGCAAAACGTGACACAGCGCGCCCGCGACGAACACGAACAAATACGCCGAGCCGAGCAACAGCGCGGAAACGACCCGCGCCCCGCCGAGCGGCGTTGCTTTTATCAATAAAAAAACGAGCCCGACAAACGCCGACACTGCGGCGAACGCATATGTCGCGAAATTTGCCGGTTCTTCGGGTCGATTATGCGCTTTGCGCGTTTTCAACTCCTTGGTTCCGCTCATGCGATAATTGTATCATACTCATAGCGGCGCGGTCAATCGATTTAGCGAATTTTATTTATTTACCGCACCTAATTGACAAATTTGTCAAACAAGTTTATAATAATCCATATGCAAGACGTCAGGGACATAAATTCCATATGCCTGCACTGTTTCGGAACGCTCGACCCGCGCACGCGCGTATGCGCGCACTGCGGCAAGCGCGCCGACGACAGCACGCCCGCGGGCGCGATACCCATGCGCACACTGCTTTCGGGAAGATACGTCATAGGCACGCCGCTCGGTCGCGGCGGGTTCGGCATCACGTATAAAGGCTACGACCTGCTCACGTGCAAGTGCGTCGCAGTAAAAGAATTTTTCCCAAAGGGCTACACCAAGCGCATACCGCATTCCTGCGTCGTCGAAATAGGCGACCGCGAAAACAGCAAAATGTTCAACTACTGGTTGACCGCGTTCATACAGGAAGCCAAGGTGTTGACGTCCATAAAGCATCTCGACGGCATAGTGGAGATATACGACTTTTTTTTGACGAACAATACCGCGTATATCGTCATGGAATATCTTAACGGCATGAGCTTGCACCGCTTTATCAACGGACGCGGCGGCAGACTGCACATAACCGAAACGCTAAACATCATGCGCCCCGTCATAGAAACGCTGTGGCGGTTGCACCAGCACGGCGTTATACACAAGGATATTTCGCCCGAAAACATCCAGATAGTCGACAACCGCAAGATAAAACTCATCGACTTCGGCGCGTCGTCGCTGTACACGCAAAACGTGCAAAAACCGTTTTTCGTGCTTAAAAAAGGTTACTCGCCCATCGAGCTGTACGCACAGGGCGGCGCGCAAGGTCCGTGGACGGATATTTACGAGCTGGGCGCGACGATATACACCTGCCTTGTGGGCAATCCCCCCGCCGAAGCGCCCGAACGCCGACTCAACGACAACATCATACCGCCGTCGCGGCTCAACGTAAAGATACAGCCCGTGCGCGAAAGATCATTGCTAAAAGCGTTGGCGCTGTATCCCAAGGACAGATACTCCAATATAGCGGCGTTCCAACAGATGTTTTACGGCGAGTTCATGCCCAACGCGACCATGCACTCGACGACGGGCTTTACTCCCGAAGAATAGACGTTGCGCATAACGACAAATCAAACACGGTCGGCAAAGCACGGACTTTGTCGACCGTTATATATTGCGCCAAAACACTTGATTTTTTTGCGCAAACGGTTTATAATATCGGTACTGCGCTAGACGGAGAGTTAGCGGTGCTCTGTGACCTACAAGCCGCTATAGTAGGGTCGAACGCCGTCCCCGGTTGGCGTATGGAAGGTCAGTTACCGTTAGGTGGCGTTGATGTTAAGGTCTTGTGCAACGTCTGCTTGCGAACCGTGTCAGGGCTTGACCGCAGCAGCACTAAACAAGATGTGGCGTGTGCCACAAGGGAGCTTTAACGGAGTTAACCGACGGGAAAACGCTTCGGTGCGTTTTATCAAAGGCGGTGCGCAGTTTCAAAAGCCGACGAGCATGTTTTTGTTCGTCGGCTTTTGAATTGCGTAGTAAAAGCTTATCCGTATACGGTGATTTAAAATATATCAATACGGCGTTACCGTTTTTTTCGTCCTATGCCCTTATACCCTACCGTCGGACGCTTGCCGGAACGCGGCATTTGCGACATACCGTCGCACGATCCGTCGGAAAGCTGTTCGTCGCCCGACTCTCGATCGCCCGACCGCTCGGCGGGATCCGCGCCGACTTCGTATCGCGGAGCGCCGACGCGATCTTCGACAGGCTCGGCGACCGACCGTTGCGCCGCGCCGTCCGCGCCGTTCGCATCCGTCACGGTCGCATCGGCTTGTTGCCCGTCTGCATGCCCGACCGACGCTTCCGCGGCAGCGCCGTCGACAGGCGTCGTGCCTACGGCGACGCGATCGGTCTTGCCTGCGTCGTACCCGTCCGAAAACCTTTTAAGTCTGTCGCGCGTTATCGCGATCTGCGCGCCGCTCGCTTTATCGCCGCCGTATTCGTCGTAACACTCTATTATCAGCTTATGGAATTTGACCGACGCTTCGTATCGCGCCTGCTGTTTTTCGCTTGCGGAAAGCTTTTCGCGATCATCGCCGTCCCATTCGTCCGCCCATGCGTCGTAAAGCAGGTCGTACGTATAGTCGTCGCACTTATAATACAGGTCGTCGAAAAACGCGTCCTCCTCCGCCGTCAATTGCTTGAATAAAGCTTGCTCGCTGTCGACCGAAGGCACGCCGTCGCCGCGCCCGACTATCTGCGCAAAACCGCCGTCGCGCTTTATGTACAGCGAACACGTTTCGCCGACGCCGTATCTTTCCGTGCCGTAAACCGTGTACGTCTTGTCGTCGACTTTTACTTTTATGCGGTACATGCTCGGAGCGGGGTCGTAAACATAACTGCGCGCACCCGTTTTATAGCTCGATATCTCGCAAGACGATACAACGCCCGTTTTACGGTCGTAATCTTTTATATCGATCTTTTTGAACGCGCGCCGTTCGCTGAATTTCACATAAAGGCTATACGATATCGACGGCAAAATACCCGCCCCGACGGCAAGCGCCGCCCATCCGCCGTTGTAGCCGAGCGCGAGCAACGCGATACACGTCGCAATGCCGCCGAAAAACGGCAGGATCAAAAACAAGCACGCCGCGACCGCTCTTTTCCCAAAACGGGAATACGAATGAAAGTCGTCCGTGTCCGTGCGATCGTCGGGCGCATTATCGTCGTATCCGTTCGTCATTTTTTGCCCTTGATGCCTTTATAACCGAGCGTAGGCTTGTCGGCGGCGGGCGGTTCTTGCTCCGCTATCGGCGTAACGGGCGTTTCCGCGACCGCGTCGTCATGCTCGACGGGCGCTATCGGCGGAACGGGCGTTTCGTCGGCGAAAGGTCGCGTCGGCTCGACGTGGCTTTCGGGCAACTGCTCGTCGGCAACGACAGGCTCCGCCTTGCTCGCCGTCGGCTTTTTCTCAACACCGTCGGCGGACGATCTTTTCTTTTGCGTTTTCGCCTTTACCGTCGGCGACGGTTTTTGCTCATCGCTTGCCGACGGCGCGTCCGATTTATCGTCGTCATACTTAGCCAAAAACTCGTCCAACTGCTCGCGCGTTATGCGCATATCCTTGGACCCGTCGCCGAGCGCGTCCAAGAGCTTGCCGTACTTGACAGCCGTTTTGTAATGCCCCGTGAACACTTCCTTAGGCGTAAGACCGTCGCCGTATCGGTCAATATCAGCGCACCAAGCCTCGTATATCATATCGTAAGTTTCCCTGTCGCACTTTTCGAGCGCGGCAAACAACATATCTTCGGCGTCGCTCATCATATCGTCCACTTCGGAAAAACTTTTTTTGTCGATATCGTCGCTCGTCGTCGACTTTTCGGACGACGCGGGCTTTGTTGTTCTCGGCTCGAACGGATCGCCGCCGTCGACGTAATCGTCGTCGTCGATATAATCGTCGTCATCGTCGATATTGTTTGCCGACATAAACTCTTTGTCGAGTATCTTGACTATCTTGCCTTTCTTGTGTAAAAGCACGGGCAAGACTTCGCCTTCGTTATAATAATTACTGCTGTACGCGTTGTACGTTTTGCCTTCGATCTCCAAGCCCACGCGGTATGTCATCGACGTCACCCGCGCGTTATGCTCGCCTGCGACAGTAGAGCTCGACATTACGCACAGCGTCACTCTGCCCGTCTTGCGCGTATAATCTTCGGGCTTGTATTTTGTGGACATGGACAAATGCTCTTTTATCTTTACGACGACGAGCGCGCCGATTATTATCAGGAACGAACACAAAAACACGAGTATGCCCGGCACGGTGTGATCCATGCTCAACAGCACCATGCCGCCTATGGCGCAACCCAAAAAACTGCCGACGAAAAAGAATGCGAACGTACAGCCTTTGGCTCTTTCGCTGCCGTTCGACGCTTTGAACGCTTTTTTTATATGCGATATCTGATGTTCGGCTTGCGCCAATTTATTGTCGTAGCCGTATGTAGAATTGATATTAGCCAGGCTTTCGTATTCTTTTTCGCGAGCGTCGATCCGATCGTCGTCGGAAAGCGTTCCCGACGCATCGGACGCTTTTTTATCATGCGTCGAACGCGAGCCGTTATCGGTCTTATCGCCGCGCGCTACGCCTATTATAACGACGAGCGTGGTTATTATCGCCACCAAAAAGCTCCCGCCGAACAGCGTGGCTATCCCGACATACATGATCGTACCGTTGCCAGAAACGATGGATGCGATTATCAACGCCAAACCGATCACGACGGGGATCAAAACGAATACTTGCAATTTTTTGTCTTTTCTCATTTCAACTTCCTTTCGATAAAGATACGTCTTATTTAAAATATCACAAACGACACTCCGTGTCAACACATTACGGCACAATGCGCGATACACGGACGACGTGAAATAAAAACGCGACGGCATTCGACACGGTCAAATCGCGACTGCCCGACTTATATCATTGACAAGCCGCCGCCCGCGTGGTAAAATTTTATTATCATGAAACACCGTAAAACACATTATATAACAAGTATGCTGTCGATAGCGGCAATGTTCGCGGCAACGTCGCTGAGCTTAATCTCGTGCGCGCCGCATTCGCCGCACGACCCGACCCCGCCGAGCAACGACGGCTCCGCGATCGAGCCGCCGCCCGATACCGAACAGCCCGAAAAACCGTCGTGGTCGAGCAATTTCGCATTGCCCGACGCCGACGCCGCCATGGCAAAGCTCGTCGAAATATACGGGTCGAGCGATAAAATATTCTTGCTCCGTGACGAGCGCATAGCGCGCATGCCCTGTCCGCAAGGCGAGCGCATTTCCGTAAACGTAACGTACGAAATGAACGATCGCGCCAAGCTCGTACTCGACGACTGTATCGCCGAATTCAACGAGATATTCGACGTCATAAACCCCAATTACGAGTTTATCGTCAACTATGCGCCGACGGACGACGAGATCGAAGCCGAGTATTCGATAAAAATGACGCACGCCCCTACGCTTTCCGTTACCGAAACGTCGTTTGCGCTCGGCATGGCGCACGTATCGTATTACGCCGACTTCACCGAGCTGGGCGATTTCGGCATTATCCTTAAAGACGAAGTGCTTACCAACGGCAGTTATTTGATGACTACTTTCAAGCACGAGCTTATGCACCTGCTCGGCGCTGGCGACGCGTATAAAAACCCCGCCGCGACAAAAGCGACCGTCATGCAAAGCTACACCGTAAACGGGTATCATCACCTGTCGAAAACGGACGTTGCTTTTATCGACGCGCTGTACCGCAATCCCGACAGCCCTTGCTCCGCCGCGCAGATCGAAAAATACATAAACGACTACGAAATAAACAACGCGCACACCAAGCAAAATTTGACCGCCGCGGTCTACTCCGCGCTCATAGCCGGCGCAGACCCCGCCGATATCACGGCGCAGATCGACGCTATCGGTTATGCCGACGCTTCGGGCATTGCCGCAGACATCCGGAACGGACTGCGCCCCGACCGAACATTCGGCACGGCGAACGTCGCGTTTACCGAACTCGACTACGCCGAACAACGCCCCGAAACGTACTTCGGCAGATTCGACGTCGACGGCGGCAAATATTGGCACGGCACGCAAAAAAACACTATGGGCACGTCGATGGGCATAGGCTATACCGATCACGGCGGCGGCATACTTTTCGCCATGCCCAACGGCACCGCTAACAGCACTCTGTTTATACGCATAGCCGATCACGTCCTGCTGTTGCGGCTCGGCGGCGGATTTACGTCGCTCGACGCGCTTTCGCTTTCCGTATGGCACGCATGCTCCGTCGACCAATGAACGGCGTCCGAAACTCGATCATACAAAAATGCGCTCGGCAAATTTCGAGCGCATTTTTATTTGGTAATATCGATCTGTGACCGTATACGGCGATCGAGCTTAACCTTTTGTCACGAGCTTGCCCGTTTCCAGCGAGTACGTATAGACCGCCGTCGGGTCGTCGTAGTTTTCGTTGGGTACCCACATGACCGTCTTTTTGGTGAGATTGAACACCGCGCTGTGGACAGTGCAACCCTTGCCGTTAGGCTTCCACGTGCGTCTGCCCACTTCTTTGAGTATCTGCATTGCGGCGGCTTCGTTTTCCACCGTACCCGCAGTCGCATGCAAACGATCGTAAATATGCTCGTATCTGTCGTAGCCGGGCTTACCGTCGTTATCGGCGTAATACTCGTCGTGATCTTTGACGATAAAATTGGTTATCCACTGATATTGATAGCCCGACTGCTCGCGGAGCGTATCGTACATTTCGTCGGTATTGTAGGTGACTACAAGCTCGCGTGCCGCGCCGTCGTTATCCGTCGCGTCCGTGCCGTTTGTCGGCAACCATTCGAGTATCGCACTCTTGCCCGTCGCATCCGCTACCATGTAATGGAACGACGTATTGGCGGAGTCGTGAAGATTGTACTTTTTGACAAGCTCGACCGCGCTGTCGACGTCGTCGGCATAGTCGAGTATCATGCGCAACATCGTAGTCGAGGTGATATCGTCCTTGCCTTCCGCCTGCTGGTTCGTAGCTACCGTGCCGTCGTCGGCGCCGCCGCCCTGATACGACATATATATGCCGCACGCGACGCCCGCATCGTTAACGCCGTCGAGCGGCGTATACGGCGCGGCAAGGCATGTTATCTCGCTCATCAGCCCGTTGACGTCCTTTTCGGGACTCATGCCTATGTAATTGAGATCTACCGTGGAAAACGATTTGTGTCTGCCGTCGCCCGGATCGCAAAGCGTCAAACAAACATTGGTCTTGGCAAAATCGTAGTTGCGCGCGAACAGCTTGTCGCCGTCGGGCGTGACCGCGGTGAACGACGAACAACCGATGTCCGTTTCGCCTATCGAAATGCTGATAAGCCCGCGAGTGATGTTGTCCGTTATGAACTTTATCAACTGCTTGTCGCTCGACGCGCCGCCCTTGGCGAGAAAATCGTCGAAGTAAAATCCGCCCTTTACGTTCATGTAGTAGACCGAGCCTTCGAGATTATCGTCGTTGCGCTCGCGCAGATGCTTGAAGCTCCGCACGGTGGATATCTCGTTGTTCCACACGCATACGAACGTTATGCCGAGTACAGCCACTATCGTTACGATCGCGGCAAGCGCTATACATACGATCTTGACCCAAAGCTTGGTCTTGCTCTTACCTACGGGCGCATCGGCGACCGTGATCTTGGAATTCCATTCCGTCATAAATAACTCCTGCTTAAAAAATTCAATATTTAAACACGCCGCATATTTCTATGCGGTATGGGATCTTTTAACCGATTATCATAACGGTCGGCATACCGTAGCGCGACCGAAAACTTTTAATCCTTGATCAAATTATCGCAGTACTCGGTCAGATTATCGACTATCGTTTCCAGCGTTTCGTAAAATATCTTGCGTTCGGCGTCCGTCTGATCGGCGCTGCCCGCGATGACCGCGCGCTCCGCTTTTTGCGCAACGGCTTGCGCGAACTGCCTGCCCTTTTCGGTCAGTACGATATTGGAATTGTATTTTTTGAGATCGCAAACGACAAGCCCGTTTTCGCGCATGGTCGCGACCGCGCGCGATATCGCCGCTTTGTCTTCCAGCGTGTACTTGGCAAGCTCGCTCGCGGTCAGCCCGTCGGGATACTCGGTAAGATAATACCCGCACATAACGTGTATGGCGCGCAGTCCGAACTCCTTCATTTCGTACTGCTTGATCCTGTTGACGAGCTTGTTGAGCTTTAAAATGTTGATAGTAAAATGTTCGAATATTTTTTCCATATGGACCTCGACTTACGTCATGTACACATTATACCCCATTTTTATACCGTTGTCAAATAAAAAGTTGATAAATCAACGCATTTTTTCTCAAAAAATATCGACGCCGCGTTAAATGCCGACGTCGATACGAAAAGTTTATTTGGGTTGATTGCGCACGGGCGTTGTGCATATGCGGTAACGCACGACCTGCCGCACGTTTGCGCCCGTCCATTTGTCCGCGCGTTTGAGCGCTTTTTTGACGGTTGCCGCGGGCGGCGGCGACAGTTCGGGATATATCTCCGCCTTTTTGATGAACGGCACTTTGAGAAGCCGTTCTATTTCGGGCGCGGTCGGCTCGAACTTACCGCCCTTGCCCGCCTTGAAATACGACGGCGCGGCTTTTTCGTTCAATCCCGCCGCAACGCGCGACGCGGCGGCGACTTTTATCTCGCCGTGCAACCGCAAGTCGACGGACGACAAACCTATATCCACGACGTATTTCCCGCCTACGGCGGTAAAGCTGTCGTATTCCTCGTTGTATACCGCAAAGTCGTCGATGTCTATTTCGAGCGTGACTTTGTCGTTTTCCGTCGGGTCGAGCGCGACGCGCTTAAACGCCGCCAACCGCTTGCTTATTCCGTACACGGGCGCGCCGGGCAACGATATATAAGCTTGACATAAAGCAGTGCCGCCGTAAGCGCCTTCGTTTTTTATCACGAACTCGACGGTTATCTTAGATCCCGAACTGCAAAGTTTCAGCTTGGAAAGCTCGTAGCGCGCATAGTCCAGACCGTGACCGAACGGATACAGCACGTCGTACGCAAAATTGTTGAACAGCATGTAACCGTTATACATCGACTCGTAACGGAAATCGCCGCGCGGCGCGAACTTTTTATTGTTGCACGGATAATCGGCGCGCGACTTGCTCCACGTAAACGGCAGATGTCCGCGCGGAGAATATTCGCCGTCGGTCAGCATTGCGGTAAGCTCCGAAATGCGCGGGCTTTGCGGACAAAACAGCACGACGTTTACTCTGTCGGCTAAATCGAACTGCACGGCGCAACAACCGCAAAACACGACCGCGACGGGCGCGACGGTCGACACGTTTATCACCGCGCTTCTCAATTCGTCGGATAGACCGCCGTTCTCGTAATCGGTAACGAGAAAAACGTTGAGCGAACCGCAGGCATTGACCGCGTCCTTAAATCGATACACCGCGCCGCCGAACCGAGCGGGGTCGCCGAAAAACGTCGGGCGTTTTCCTATCGCGGGCAACAGCCCGTCGTTTTTGAGCAGTACGGTCGCATCGCGCGTTATGTCGGGCATTTCCGCGCCGTCGAAATCGATACGCTCCGCGCCGCCGTATAGATTGTGAGTCTTTACCGCGACGGCGAGTGTGCGCTCTATCGCGCCGTCCACGTCGCTCTCGTTGACGGCGCCCCACGCGATATCGCGCAAAACGTCGCGCTTAAACGATTGCGGCGCGCCGAGTATGTACAAACCGTTGCCGAACATGTTTTCCGCGCTCGGAACGTCGCCGTACTGCGTCATGACCATTGCGTCGGGCGGGATACGGTCGACAAGCAATCGGTACACTTCGCGGGAATCGCAAACGCGCTCACCGTTAAGATACCCGCCGTCCAGTCTTAACGCCGCCGCCGACATGCCCGATCTTATGAGCGGATACAAATACAGCTCGCGCAACGCTCGGCTGTCTACGGTGCGGTTGACGAACCGCTCCTGCCCCAAACAGTCGGTAAAAACAAACCCGAATCCGTCGACGGGCGTGTAACCCTTCAACAGTTCCGCGACCACTATCGGATCCTCCGAAAACAATTCCGCCGCGGACGGCGACATAGGATCGCGAATGATCCCGCACCCGACCGCACCAGCAAACGCAAGCCCCGAATCGTACGCCGACGCCGCGATCGCCTTTGCCGCTTCCGCGCAAAGCTCCGGCGAAAACGTACAACCGAGCGCCAACTGCAACGGCTCGGCGACCGCATGCGGCAATACCGCGTCGCCCAGTTCGACCGCGCCCAGCTTGGGACGGTCGACAGACTGTAAAACAAGACCGCCGCCCGCAAGCGCGACTTTATCGGCAGTCTTTGTCATCATTATGAATCCGCGTATTCTTTCTATATCCATACGGCAATCTCTGTCAGTTCTTTTTTACTACGTTAAACATGAACATACTGCTTTCGAGCTTAACGTAATATTCCAAGCGGTCGGCGTACTCGTAAATAAAAACGCCGCTGTTTTCCTTTGAAACAAACACCATCGGGCGTTCTGCCGTCGTCGACGTCGCCGAAAACCCGTCGCGCACAGCCGTAGCCGTTTGAGCGGCAGGCTCGACGGTTTTGCCGAAGTCGGCGGGAAATACCGTCTTTTCCTCGTAGCCCGTCATGCCGTTAAAACCGTTGTCGTCGGGAATAAGCCCGTCGCCGTCAAAACCGTTTCTTCTTCTGCGTCCGAACATATCCGTACTACCTCAAAACGTCGACGCCGACGAACTCTCGCAACACTTCGGGAACGGTGACCGATCCGTCCGCATTCTGATACTGCTCGACGATGGCGGGCAGTATGCGCGACGTCGCCAATCCCGATCCGTTGAGCGTATGAACATAACCTATCTTGCCGTCGGCGGCGCGGTATCGCGTCATATTGCGGCGCGCTTGATAATCGTTGGCGTTGGAAACCGAGCTCACTTCTTTATATATGCCCATGGACGGTATCCACACTTCTATATCGTAAGTGCGCGCCATGGACGCCGAGCAATCGCCCGCCGCGAGCTTGCTCAGTCTGTAATGCAAGCCTAAGCCTTCGACGAGCGCGCATGCCTTGCCGACCAATTCTTCAAACGCCGCCTTGCTGTTTTCGGGCGAAGTGACCTGCACCATTTCCACCTTGTCGAACTGGTGTCCGCGGATCATGCCGCGTTCCTCGGCGCGGTAACTGCCCGCCTCTTTGCGGTAGCACGGCGTATAGGCGAACAGCTTTTTGGGCAGTTCGCTTTCCTGCAATATCTCGCCGCGATATATATTGACGAGCGCGGTCTCCGCGGTAGGCAACATAAACCTGCGCGCCGCGCCGCTTTCCGCGGTATCCACGCGGTATACGTCGTCCTCGAATTTAGGGAACTGTCCCGCGCCCAAACCGCATTCGTAGTTGAGCATGTGCGGCGGAAGCACGAATGTATATCCGTCCTTTATATGCGTTTTTATAAAGTAATTCAGGAGCGCCCATTCCATTACCGCGCCCCGCCCCGTGTACAGCCACGACCCGTTGCCCGCAAGCTTGACGCCGCGCTCGTAATCGATGAGCTTTAAGCTTTCGCACAGATCGACGTGATTTTTTATCTCGAAGTCGAACTCCGGTTTTTTGCCGAACACCTTGACTACGGCGTTGTTTTCCTTGCCGCCGGCGATCACGTCGTCGTCGGGCATATTAGGCAAGCACAGCAACGCGACGCGCAATTTCTCTTCTACGGCTTTAAGCGCGTCATCGTTTTTAGCTATTTCGTCGCCGAGCTCGCGCATTCTGGCAAATATAGGCTCTACGGGCTGACCGTTCTTTTTTAGCCGCGGTATATCCGCGCTCACTTTGTTCTTTTCGGCTTTTAATGTTTCGGTCTTGCCGATAATGCCGCGACGTTCGCCGTCGAGCGCAAGTATCTCGTCGAGATCGGCTTTTACTCCGCGCTTTTCGAGCGCCGCCGCAACGACTGCTGTCTGTGTTCGTATAAGATTGATGTCTATCATACCGTGCTTCCTTATAGAATTGACTTTACGTCAATATTATAAACCATAGCGCGGCAAAAATCAAGACTATACGCCCGATTTTTATTTTTATTGTAGCGTTACGCGGATTGCGAAAATTTTATTTTGCATTGCCTTCGCGTATCATTCGACAGTAACGAACGATGCCGTATATTGCGGTACGGCGCAGACATACCGTTGCGCGCAAGCTTTTCGCTCGCGTCACAACGTATCGCGTTTACGCGTTTTGATTTTGGCAAACACGCTTTTTACGTCAAGCACGCCCGTGAGAACGATGCCCGCGCCGTACACCGCCAAAAACACCGCCGCCGCGATGACCGTTTGCCAACGGTAATCCAAACCCGTATACGCAAGCGCGGCAAGCATGCCTATGAACACGCCCGCGCCGAGCGCGGTAATCACGATCGGCTTTACGAACGAATCTTTGACGTTCAAGCCGACAGGCATGCATTTATACGCACTGCGCGCGGACAGCGTTGCCGCAACGGCATAGCATGCGGTAGTCGCGCCCGCCGCGCCGATTATCCCGAAAAGCCGTACGAGTATCGGCGTAAGCCCCACCTTGACGCACGCCCCTACTACGAGATTTATCACAGGCACGTGCGCCTTGTTATGACCTTGCAGGACGGCTGTCGTCAGTTGCAACACGCCTATATAGAACACTCCGACCGCCTGAACTCGCAACAGCCGCGCCGCTTCGACGAGCTGTTCCGTCGTCAATCCCCTGCCGTACAGCACGTTGCACACGCGGTCGGGAAAAAACAAGAACACCGCCGTAACCGGTATCGTGAACAGCATTATCCATTTGGCGGCGTTACGCGCTATCGGCGAAGCGTCCTTCCCGCGCGACACCGCCGCGGTTATTGCCGGCAAAAACGCGATAGCCACAGACAGCGCGACGACCGTCGGCATATTGATGAGCGTGCCGACAGGTCCGACGGACAGCCCGAACAATGCGGTAGCCTGCCCCCTGTCCGCGCCGCCGTAGCTCAACAGATTGATAACGAGCGCGGAATCTATCATCTGCGTGATCGGCAAGACGAGCGAGCCGAGCGTCACCGACAGCGCGAACGTAAACAACTCTTTAAACAGCAATTTATTTTCCACAGGCTCCGGCACCGAAAATTCGGCGGCTGTTTCGGCGAGCGGAACGGCGAGAGCGACGTACCGTTTGCGTTTTTTGACCGACACAAAAAACCGCACGGCAAGGTATGCGAGCGCGCACAGCTCGCTGGACGTCACGCCTATCAACGCGCCCGCCACCGCATACTTGACGCCGTACGGCAACAGCACGCGCGAAAGATACAGACCGAGCGCAAGCTTTATCCCCTGCTCGATGAGCTGGCTGATACCGCTCGGCAACATGACCGATCTGCCCTGAAAGTATCCGCGCAAAACGTTTATGCCGCTCGTAAACAACAACGACGGGCATATGGCGAGATACGCGATGCTCGCGTCGCCGTTGCCCTGAACGCTCGATATGACGTTGCGCAAAAGCGCGACGCCGCCCGACGCAGCGACCGACACGCCTATAAGCGGCAATATCGCCACCCTGACGGCGCGCAAGCACGCCGCGTCGTTGCCGACGGCGGTATACTTGGCAACCACGCGCGAGACCGCGCTCGTTATACCGCCGCCGCAAAACGCCAACAGCACCGTATACAGCGGAAAGACCATTTGGTAAAGCCCCATGCCTTCCGCGCCGACTATATTCGTGAGCGGCACGCGGTACAGCGCGCCTATCAGCTTGGCTATAATCCCTATCGCCGCGAGCGCTACCGCCGACCGCCCGAACGATCTGCTCTTTTCTTTCACAACGATAGTATGCCGTAATACCGTAAAAATAAATAGCGCAACCCGTTTTCGACAAAATACGTCATAAACGCGCGCAAATTCCCGGCATATAAAATCGGACGGCAAACTTACGTTTACCGTCCGATCGGTTTTAGTATTATCGACCGAAAATTACTCGGTGATCGCGCCCGTCGGGCATTCACCCTCGCACGCGCCGCAATCGATGCAAACGTCTGCGTCGACTACGTATTTGCCGTCGCCCTCGCTGATGGCGTTAACGGGGCAAGCCGCCGCGCACGCGCCGCACGATACGCATTCGTCGGAAATTTTATGTGCCATGATGTACCTCCAATTATTTATGCTGTGAGTATACCATTAATTGTCGAAATTGTCAAGACGGTACGTAAAATTATTACAGTTCGCCGTTGCGAACTTTTGTTTTACGTTATCGGCGGTGACGACTACTCGCCCGCCCCGTCCGTCGGCGACGGCTTTGCTCCGTTGCCGTTTTTGTTTTTATTGCGGTTACGACGGCGGTTTTTATTGCGTACGTTACCGTTATTGCCGTTATTGCCGTTATTGCCGTTATTGCCGCCCGCATTGTCGGATCGGTTTTGCGCGCCGTTATCGGCATTGCCGCCGCCCGCGTTGCCTTTGCGCTTACCGTCGGCGGGGCGCCCCTTATCGCCGCTGTTCCTTCGGTCGTTGTTTCGGCGTTCGCCGTCGTCGCGTTGCTCGCGCGGTTTTTCGGAATGATTCGGACGGTCGTTTTTGCCGCCCTGCGCGGACGATTGATCAGCCGCGCCGTCGCGCGTCAATTCGGACAGGTCGTATTCGCAAAACTCGAAGCTCTCGTTATCTCCCACGCGCACGCGTACTTTTTCGGTGAGCGGCGTGACGGACACTACCGAGCCGCGCCTGCCGTCGGGACAGACCACCGCCGCGCCGTGCTTGGGGCAGCGTTTAAGCACGTCCTCGTACGTTTTGTTTTCGTACGCAAGACAACACAAAAGCCTGCCGCACATGCCGTTGATCTTGTTGGGCGTGAGCGCGAGATTTTGATTTTTCGCCATTTTGATGGAAACGTGCGCGCTGTCCGATTCGAATCTACCGCAACAGCACGGCATGCCGCACGAGCCGAGCGAGCCGATAAGCTTGCATTCGTCGCGCGCGCCTATTTGTCTCAGATCTATGCGGTTGCGAAAAGCGGACGCGAGATCGCGCACAAGCTCGCGGAAATCGACGCGCTGTTCCGCCGTGAAGTACAACACGAGCTTGCTGTGATCGACGGTGAATTCGCAGTCGACTATCTTCATGTCCAGTCCGCGCGCCGCCACCTTTTGCTTGGCTGTCGCGAGTATCTCCTGCTTTTGGTCGTTGTCGGCAGTCACCGCGCGGATATCGTCGTCGGTGGCTATGCGCACGATCGGTTTCAACGGCGCGACGATCTTATCGTCGGCGACTTCCGTAACGGGCATGACCACCGTGGCAAGCTCCACGCCGCGCTGAGTTTCGACTACGACCTGCATATCCTTTGCGTATTCCTCGCCTTCCGTGGGCGCAAAGTAATACATGCGCGGCGACGTTCTGAATCTTACGCCTATAACTTTCGGCATTTTGCCTTCTCCTCCATGATCTTCAATATCATTGTGTCCATTACAGCCGACGGCATACAATTTGCGGCTATCTGCCTGCGTGCGTCGCGCACGCGATCGGCGCACAGCGCGGCGGAATACGGCGTAAAGCCGTCCGCGACGTAAGCTACATCGTTACGGTCGAACACCGTTTCCACGCCCGCGGCGTACCGCGCAACGTCGCTCAAAAGATATTCCATTATGCCGAGCGCGCTGTCGATGCGCTCACGCGTCAGCTTTTCGTAAACGGCGGCGGTCTTGGCGAACGCCTTACTGCCCGTCGCTTTTTTCAGTATTTCCTTAGCCGCTTTGTACATATCGGCAAAGCCCGCGTCTTTGAGTATGCTCTCCGCCAACCCGAAGTTCCCTCGGCTCGCCCGCGCCGCGAGCGCTACGGCGGCGGCGTCCTTATGATGCTTGAAAAGCTCGCGCGCAACGGTTTCCACATCGAACGGCGGAAGCTCTATCCTGTTACAACGCGACTCGACCGTCGGCAACAGCCTACCGCTCGCGCATAGTATAAAGCAAACGCGCGGCGGCGGTTCTTCGAGCGATTTCAACAGTTTGTTCTGCAATATCTCGCTCATGCTCTCGGCGTTCTCTATGATATAAACGCGCTTATCCAGCTCGAACGGCGTCAAATACAGCGAGTCTATGATATCCCGTATATCGTCGACGGTCATGGCGTAACGCTTTGGCTTTTCGGCGGCAGACTTTTTCCCGCTCTTGGCTTTTTGCTCCTGCGGCTTGGGATATACCGAAATGTCGGTATACTCTGAGAACGCCGCGCTCGGCGCAATGCCTACGAGCTTGGCGGCGACAATGCGCGCAAGCACTTTCAGCCCGTCGTCGTCCTCGCCCGACAGCAATATCGAGCTTGCGCGAAACCGCGTGTCGACGGCTTTGACCGCGTCCAGCCCGGCATACAGCTCCGCATATTTTTCGAGTTGTCCGACGTCGCTCACAATATCTCCGTTACCGCTTTATATATCTTTTGCGCGGTTTGTTCCTTTGATCCGCTCGCGTCGATCGAAACAAGCTCGCCGCTCGCGCACATGGCTTTGAACCCGTCGTAAACGCGTCGGAAAAATTGCAGGCTTTCGCGTTCGAGCCTGTCGGACTTGTCCGCGCCGCCCTTGCGCGCGAACCCCACTTCGGGCGAAACGTCTATGAACATGGCAAGATCGACCGTGAGCGGCGTAACGGTGCGTTCGTTGACTCGGCGAATGAATTCCGTATCGAGTCCCCTGCCGTACCCTTGATAAGCGAGCGTCGAATAAATAAACCTGTCGCACACTACGATCTTACCTTCCGCAAGCGCGGGGAACACCACCTTGTTGAGATGATCGCGCCGCGCGGCGGAATACATATACAGCTCCGACACCGCGTCGGGCGAATAAGCGGGATCGAGCAAAAGCCGACGCAACGCTTCGGCAAGCGGCGCGCCGCCCGGCTCGCGAGTCAATATCGCGTCGCGACCGTTTGCGTTGAGCGCGTCGACCAGCAACGAGCATTGCCTGCTCTTGCCTGCGCCCTCCACGCCTTCCAAAACAATAAATTTGCCTTTGTTCATCGTATCTCCGATATGCTCGTCGCAAGCGCCGTTCGAAACGCAACAACGTCGGCGGGCGTATTCTCCGCAGTGAGTATAAACACTATGCGCTTTTCGTCGACCTTTTCCGAATAAACCTTTCGTCGAACGAGCGCGCCGTTAAGCTTGTTTGCCCGTACGCCGAGCTTTTCGCAATCGAGTACGAGCCGAGTAAAATCGTCGTTATCCAAAAACGGGAACTCGCTTTTAAGTTGCTCCGTCGGCGCGTACAATGCGTCGTACGCCGCGCGCGTTTCGGCTGTCGCCGCTTTTCTCACCGCATAGTCTATCGACGCGTACAGCGGGTACGACGGGCTTGTAGTGCCCATAACGTCCGTAACGTCGTAAAGTCGCTTGCCGTCGGCATCGTCGAGATTATCCAATAACAACGCGCTTTGCGTGAGCGCCGAAAGAGTTTTGTGCGTCGACACGTTGCAAATATCGCAATGCGGCGCAACGCTTTCCGGCAGTCTGTCGCCGAACCCGAAATGCGCGCCGTGCGCGCTGTCCGCTATGAATAAAAGCCCGCGTTTTTTACAGTAGTCGGCTATGCCGTCCGCGTCGGCGCAGTATCCGTAATATGTCGGCGTCGTCACTACGACTGCTTTTGTTCGGGGCGCGACGGCGTCGGCTATCTGCTTGACGGTAAGCGGATAAATACCGCCGCGCTCGCCCGCCGTAACGTGACGCTTGCCCGAAAGCAAAAATCCGTCGAATACCGAGCGGTGCGAATTGACATCGACGACCGCGTCGCAATCCGCGTAAAAAACGGATGCTTTAACGCCTTGCGAACTGCCGCCGCACAAAAACCGCGCATGCTTTACGCCGTAAACACATGCGGTGTTTTTCTCCGCCGCCGACACGCGATCGGACGGAAAGCTGTCGTCGGTAAGCTCGGTTAGATCGACCTCGCACAGCCTGCCCTTATGTCCGGGCGTATGCAGTCGCAGTTTGTCGCGCTCCGCTACGCTTTCGAGCGCGGCGTACAGCGACTGTTGTGTTATATCGCTTTTTTTCAAATCACCAAATCGATCAAAGAAATACGACCCGCGTCCGATCCGAAACTAAACCGTAAAAACAAATCAATACGCAAATCGAATTAATATGTTACGCCTATTTGACGTACAATGCGACAGCGGATAAACGAAAGGCGTTGCGGCAAGATTGCGTAAACGATTTGCGCCGCAAAAAGGCGCGTCGTCCGCAGTCGTATGTTAACTATACGACAAGGACGCGCAACGCATTTGCGGCACAAATCGGTAGCAAGATGCCGCATAAGCCTGCGCGTTTATCTGCGGATTATTTTTTACGCGGTTTCATGGTGGGGAATAGTATAACATCTCGTATAGACGCGCTGTCGGTCAACAGCATTACCATGCGGTCTATGCCTATGCCCAATCCGCCCGTCGGCGGCATGCCGTATTCGAGCGCTTCCACAAAATCGTCGTCGGCGGCTTGCGCCTCCTCGTTGCCCTGCTTCATCATGGCGCGTTGCGTTTCGAACCGTCCCGCCTGATCGATGGGATCGTTAAGCTCGGAATACGCGTTGCCGCCCTCCCAGCCGTTGATAAAGAACTCGAAACGGTACGTCAAGCCGTTGCCGTCGCGCTTGGCGAGCGGCGATACTTCCACGGGATAGCCCGTAACGAACGTCGGTTGGATAAGCGTGCTTTCGACAAGCTTATCGAATGCGACGTACATACATTCGGCGGCGTTCTTGTCGCCTTCGGGATCTATGCCGCGGCTTTTGAGTTCGGCTTGCGCCTGTTCGGGCGTGAGCGTCATAAAATCCACGCCCGTCACTTCCTTGACCGCGTCGCGCATAGTCACCCTGCGCCACGGCGTGGAAATGTCTATCTCCTTGCCCTGATACGTTATCTTATCGCCCAGCCCGATCGCATGCGCCGCCGCACGGTAAATATCCTCCGTGCGCTTCATCATGTCGGTATAATCGCCGTACGCCTGATACAGCTCGATCATGGTGAATTCGGGGTTGTGCTTGATGTCCATGCCTTCGTTGCGGAAATTGCGACCGAGTTCGTACACGCGTTCCAACCCGCCCACGATGAGCCGCTTTAAATACAGCTCCGGCGCGATACGCATGTACATATCGAGATCGAGCGTGTTGTGGTGCGTTATGAACGGACGCGCCGCCGCGCCGCCGGCAACGGTATTGAGTATGGGCGTTTCCACCTCGATAAAATCCTCGCCGTCCAGATAATTGCGTATAGCGGTGATTATCTTACTGCGTTTGACAAACGTGTCCTTAACGTCGGCATTGACTATGAGATCGAGATAGCGTTTGCGGTAGCGCAGATCGTTGTCTTTAAGCCCGTGCCACTTTTCGGGCAACGGCGTGAGCGATTTGGCAAGCAACGTCAATTGCTTGACTGCAACGGACACTTCGCCGCGGTGCGTGACAAACACTTCGCCCACCACGCCTATCACGTCGCCGATGTCTATTTGCTTTTTGAATCCGTCGTACTTCTCGTCGCCGAGATTATCCTTTTTTACGTATATCTGTATCTGCCCCGATCGGTCGAGCATATGCCCGAAGCTCGCTTTGCCCATAACGCGCTTGCTCATGAGCCTGCCCGCTATCGCCACCGTCTTACCTTCTTCGGGCGCGGAAGTGATATCCGCCGCATGCGCGGTAACGTCGAAGCTCGTTATCTTGAACGGATCGGCGTCCGCCGCGCACAGCTCGTTCAGTTTATTAAGCCGCACCGCTTTGAGCGCGTCTATATCCTGTTCCTCGACGGGTTCGGGTACGTTGTTGTTTTGTTCTGCCATGTTAATCTCTCTTATCTCGCGTATTGAAATTACTTTTTGACCGCTTTTCTGTCTACCATGATCCCGACGATCTTAAACAACAGGTCGCCGACCATGACAACGTCGTTTTCGGTCTTGTCCAAAAGCGCCGCGCCGACACGCGACTCGTTGGAGATCCTGCCGTTGAGCGCGTCAGCCTCGTGCGAGCCGACAATGGTGTACACTTTCAGTCCCGCGCACTTGGTCTTGTCGAGCTTGGTCTTGCCCTTGACCTTTGCCGCGAGCATGTCGTCGGTAAAGCCTTTATCGATAAGCTCTTCCTTTTTGAACCGTTTGCCCGCCAAAAGCTCGCAACCCGCGAGCGAGTAATCGCTTTCGGTCAGCTCGTTGAGTATGCCGCGGTTGTAGCGGTTGGCGCGCATATCGTTGACAGACATCTTGGAAAGAAAGCCCTCGATAACGTCGGTGCGAGTAAGTCCGCACTTTTCGACTTCCGCAAGCCCGTCGGCGACGTCCGCTTCGACGACTTCGACTGCGCAACCGATCGACACAACGTCGTCGTTTATCGACTTTTCGTCCAACACCTTGGCGTTAGCGAGCTTGTCCTTAATGGCGTCGAGTTCGTTTTGGAGTTGCGCCTGTTCCTCGCGCGCGATCTCGTACTCGGCATTTTCCGAAAGATCGCCCTGCGCGCGGGCTTTGGCTATCTCTTCGACGATAGCGGGCATTTCCACCATTTTGATATGTTCGAGCCGTTCTTCAAGCTCCCGCTTACCTGCGGCTGTCATGATATATTCTCTGGGCATAATGATCTCCTTGCCTATTTATTCAAGATACATTATAAACCATACGCCGTTTTTAGTCAAGTGTTTTATAATCGCGGACGGGCGTTTACCAATGCCTGCGACGTTGCGCGGCATCGCTCGAACGCGCTCGGCTTTTTACGCTTATTCCCGAAAAAAGTACTAATCGGTCGAAATTTCGCATATCTTATACAACCGCAAACCTATGTATAGGAGATCATCATGACAGACAAGGACACACTCACTATCGAGCTCGGTTCTTATATAGCCGAAAACGCATGCACGGTGCGCGATGCCGCAAAAAAATTCGATATGGGCAAATCGACTGTGCATAAGCACGTTACCGAAAGATTGCCGAGCTTGGATCGCCCGCTGTTCGAGCGCGTGCGCGGCGTTTTGGACTACAATCTCAGCGTCAGGCACATACGCGGCGGCGAAGCCACGCGCGCCAAATGTCTGCACTCGCACCGCGATAAATGACACGCCAACCGAACAATACGTAACGCGAAACGCGCCCGACCTTTTTCGAGCGCGTTTTTTCGTATCGCTATATAGTTCGCCTGCAACCACTATCCCGTTTTCCGCTGACATGCAAAAATTACGTTATTATATTTTGTCGTATCGCGTCGTAATTGCGGAGTATTCGGTAATTTCCGTATTATACGACAATTTTCGGCTACATATCACGGAAAATCGACGCTAAATCAAACCCATGCTTTTCGGCATGGGTCGCGGGTTTGTTTTACTGCAATTATCAATCGTACAGCTTGGACACGGGCAGGTCGGCGAATATGGCGGCGATAGCTTCCGCGAAAATAGGCGCGACCGTGACGGAAATAAACTTGTCCAGTTTTTTATCTTCGGGCAACTCTATCGTGTCGAGCATAAACAACTTTTTGATGACCGAGTTTTCCAGTCTGTCTATGGCGGGACCGGAAAGCACGGGGTGCGTACAGCAAGCGTAAACGTCCGCCGCGCCGCCCACGTCCACGAGCGCTTTCGCGCCCTGCGCGATAGTGCCCGCCGTGTCGATCATATCGTCGACGATAAGGCAACGCTTGCCCTTGACGTCGCCTATTATGTTCATAACTTCCATGACGTTGGCTTTGGGACGGCGCTTATCGACGATGGCGAGCGTCTTATTGAGCTTTTGCGCCATTTGCCGCGCTCTTCCCACCGAGCCGACGTCTGGCGATACAACGACGAGATCGTCGCCCGCTTCCTTGATAAACTGTTCGTTTGCGATGGCTTTGGCAAGGATAGGCACGCCCAACAGATGGTCTACGGGAATATTGAAAAAGCCCTGTATCTGCGCGGCGTGAAGATCCATCGTAAGCACTCTGTCCGCGCCCGCGGTCGTAAGCAGATCGGCAACGAGCTTGGCGGTAATGGGATCGCGCGCACGCGCTTTACGGTCCTGACGCGCATAGCCGAAGTACGGAATGACCGCCGTTATGCGTCCCGCCGACGCGCGTTTGAGCGCATCGATCATTACGAGCAATTCCATAAGGTTGTCGTTGGTCGGCATGGACGTGGACTGTATGACAAACACGTCGCAACCGCGTACGGTCTCGCCTATCGTAACGGAAATTTCGCCGTCGCTGAACTGTCCGACTTCCGCTTCCGATAATTTCATTTTGAGCCGCGCCGCGATTTGTTCCGCCAAGCCTTTACAGGCGTTGCCGCAAAAAAGTTTGATCTTGTTGCCGTGAGCTATCATTGGTGCCTCCGAATAATATGTTATTTACGGCTGTCCGCCGTCGTTTTCGCGATCGTTGTTGTCGGCGCTCGCCGAGCCGTCGATTATCCCGTCCGAATAACTGACAAGATCGTACGCACGCGGTTGCGGATTGCCGCTCGGCGGCGCATACATATTTCCTTTCCAATCGGGGATAACGACCTGCCGCGCACGCGCGACGGCAAGCGCCTGACCGGGTACGCCGCTCGTAATGGTAGAACCCGCCGCGATAAACGCGCGATCGGCTATCGTCACTGGCGCGACTATATTCGCATTCGAACCGATGAACACGCGTTCGCCCACCACCGACTTATACTTGTTTTTGCCGTCGTAATTGGCGAACACAACGCCGCACCCGACGTTACAATCCCTGCCAAGCTCCGCATCGCCGATGTACGTCAAATGACTGACCTTGCAACCGTCGCCGATAACGCAGTTTTTAAGTTCGACGAAATCGCCGATACGGCAATCGCAACCGACTACGGTATTGGGACGCAGATATGCGAACGGACCGACGCGTGTGTCCGCTCCGACAAGGCTGTCGTACAGCCGCGAGCTGTCGATACGCGCCCCGCGCCCGATTATGCAGTTTTCGATATAATTGCCCGGCATGATATGCGCGTCGGACTTGATTATCGTTTTACCCTTGATAAAATTATACGGCTCGACCGTCGCGCCCTTGGAGATCACGACGTCGCAATCGATATGCGTGTTTGCAAAGTCATATATCTTGACCCCGTTGGCGGCGTGATAACGCAGTATCCTGCGCCTGATGTTATCGGCAATGCGCGATAAACCTTCGCAATCGGTGACCGCTTCGAACTCGCCGCTACCAGACGGCTCTTGAATATACAGCGATTCCGTGCCGAACAAATATTCGGTCTTGAACACGCAACCGCGTTGGAGTTTTAGCATATCGAGCTTTTGCTCGGTCAATTTTTCTATCGCGTTTGCGACAGTACCCTTCGTCAACAACGGCGTGTCGCAATACAGCACGACGGTAACGGGCTTACTGCGGTCGACCGCGGACATTAGCTTGTCGGCAAGATTGATGACGGGCGACGCTTCCACCGTTTTGTACGGCGCGTTGAGCGCGGACGCGACCCACCCTTCCAGCGTTTTGCCGAACACGGGGATATTCCAAACCTCGCCGAGCATATTGCTTTTAACGCGAAGAACGACTACGTTTATACCTAAATCGACCATACGCATATTATATACTTTTGTGCATATTTAGTCAACCGATTACGATTATTTAATGCAGAATGAAAAATCGAATGTTTTTATGGCGATCATGCCTTTCGCATATTAGCTTGTCATTCCGAACAAGCGTCATGCAGTGAGATTCACTTTTGTCATTCCGAACAAGCGTTGCGCAGTGGGCAATCTAATCTTTATTTATTTTATATGGTTGAGATCCTTCGCTTCGCTCAGGATGACAAGAAAAGCATAATGTATCACACATCGCCCACACCATCATCTCGACCGAAACGAGCGTATGCGAGTGTAGCGGAGAGATCCAGGCGTTAGCCGCACTAATATTCAATCGCCCTTAATTCCGCTTTCCGAATTCCGAATTACTTATTCACCTTGCGGCGGCTCGCCTTGATTTCTCGGTAGCCGGAGGCTACGCGTAGTTTTTTGTTACGATAAACGATATTGTACAATTCTAAATATCGTTAGCATTAATTATGCTTTATCGCTTACTCCGCTCGAAATGATGGGAATGTTGATTGTTGGTTACTTTTCTATATAAATAATAGAAACGCTTTTTCGCCCCCCCCATCATCTCGACCGAAACGAGCGTATGCGAGTGTAGTGGAGAGATCCAGGCGTTAGCCGCACTAATACTTAGTTAACAATTATGACGCATTTATATTTCCGAATTTTTACAGCGCCGCTATATACTCGTCGTAAGTAACGGGTCGGTCGTACGACTTTTGTCCGTTCTCGATCATAATGATACGGTTGGCAACGGACGACATGATCTCTTCGTCGGCGGTTACAAACAATATGGGCGCTTTAAAGTTTATCATGCCCTTATTGAGCGACGTGATGCTTTCGAGATCGAGATGGTTGGTCGGCTCGTCGAAGATAAGGAAATTAGGCGAAAGCAACATCATGCGCGCGAGCATACACCGCGCTTTTTCCCCGCCCGACAACACGCTCGCCGATTTAAGCGCCTCGTCGCCCGAAAACAGCAATCTGCCGAGCCACGACCGCAAATACTCCTGCTCGTGGTTTTCCGACCACTGATCTATCCACTTGACGAGCGAAAGACCGCACCCGTCGAAATACTTGTCGTAGTTTTGCGGCATGTATGCGGGCTTTACGTTCTTGCCCCATATGACCCTGCCCGAATCGGGCTTGCTGTCGCCGAATATGCAATCGAACAACTCCGCCACGGCAAGGCTGTTGTCGGTCAAAAACCCTATCTTGTCGTCGCGCCCGACGTTGAACGACACGTTTTCGAAAAACCCTTTCTTAGTAAGCTTTTCCACGCGCAGGATATCGTTGCCGGGATCGCGCTCGAACTTGTAATCGATATACGGATACTTGCGCGAACTGGGCTTAATGTCCTGTATTTCGATCTTGTCGAGTTCGCGCTTGCGGCTGGTCGCCTGCTTGGACTTACTCGCATTAGCCGAGAACCGCGCTATGAACTCGCGCAATTCCTTGATACGCGCTTCCGCCTTTTTATTGGCTTCGCGCTGTTGGCGCAGAATGAGCTGTGACGACTCGTACCAAAAATCGTAGTTCCCGACAAACATATTGATCGCCGAATAATCAACGTCGCAAATATGCGTGCATACCTGATTGAGAAAATGTCGGTTATGCGACACGACGATGACCGTCGCTTGCTCCATGCTTTTGATATACTCTTGCAACCACCGCACGGTTTTGATGTCAAGGTTATTCGTCGGCTCGTCCAACAAAAGAATATCCGGCTTACCGAACAAGCATTGCGCGATCAACACCTTGACCTTTACTTTCGGCTCGATGTCGCGCATGAGCGTATCGAACAAGCCCTGATCGATACCTATACTGTTCAAAAGCGTTTCGGCGTCGATCTCGCATTCGTATCCGCCAAGCTCGCCGTACTTGGTTTCAAGCTCGGCGGCAAGATTGCCGTCCTCCTCGGTAAAGTCGGACTTGGCGTACAGCACTTCGCGCTTACGCCGAATATCGGCAAGCTCGCGGTGTCCGCAAATGACAGCTTCGCGCACGGTATATTCGTCGTATGCGTTTTGGTTCTGTTCGAGTACGGACATGCGCTCGCCCTTGCCCATGGAAATATCGCCCTTGCTCGGCTCGATCTTGCCCGACAACAGCTTTAAAAACGTGGACTTACCCGCGCCGTTCGCGCCGATAATGCCGTAGCAATTGCCTTCGGCGAATTTGATATTGACGTTTTCAAACAGCACGCGCGTGCCGAACTGCAATTTGACGTTTGATACGTTGATCATTATGCTTTATTCCTTTTAATGTCTTTACTCTCAATGAATAAACGGACAACCGTTTAATTGCCCGTTTAAACTCGATCATATTAAAATAAGTTTAATGAGCAAACATGCAAGTGACGCGTCGATATTGCGTCGAAAAATTTCGTGATAAAAAGGCGCGCCGAATGGAGTCGTAGCAGCGCTACGTCGAATGCGGCGCAACGCATTTAGCGCGGAATTTTACAGCAAGATCGGCGCACAAGCTTGCTTGTTTGCGAATAGATCACTCGCCGCGGAACGGCAACAACGCCATAACGCGCGCGCGCTTGATAGCGGTGGTGACGTCGCGCTGATGCTCGGCGCAAAGTCCGGTCGCGCGGCGCGGCAAGATCTTGCCGTTTTCGGCGGTGTACTTTTTAAGACGCTCTACGTCCTTATAGTCCACTCTTTCGATGTGTCCCTGGCAATATTCGCAAACGCGCTTTTTAGCGGGACGACGGGTGCGGCGAACTTTATCGTCGCCGTCATTGGTCTTTACTCTGCCTTTATTCTTATCCATGACGGAAATTCTCCTTGATTTTTGTTTTGCGTCCCGATCGTATCGGAACTATCGATAAAATGATTGTTTTGTCGCATACGCTACGCGACAACCGAAGTACTGTTGATTGTTGCGCGATGTATGCTGTTAGCGATAAAAGCGTTGCAAGCGGATCGCGCTTGCTTTTTTACCCATCGGATTTTTAAATAATCAGACGCGCGCAAGAGCAGAAAGTCCGAGCGTCGGGCGACGAGAGTGTGCATAGACGCACATGACCGAGCGCGACGCGACGGCTGACGCACTATTGCGCGATGTATGGTTGTTTAAAACGGGAGATCGTCGTTATCGACGGGCTGCATATCCGACACCTGGTGCGGCTCTTCGGGCGTATACCCGCCCTGCGAGCCTTCGCGGCTGAACCCGCCCGTATTTTTGGGCGTAAGGAACTCCACTTCGTCGGCTACGACGTCGAACGACGTGCGCTTTACGCCGTCGCGGTCCTCGTACTGTCTACGCTGTACCGAACCGTTGATACCGACCTTGCTACCCTTAAACAAATACTTGGCGCAACGCTCCGCGAGCTGACGCCAGCAAATAACGTCGAAATAATCGGCGACACGTTCGCCGTTGGCGTTGGTGAACGGACGGTTGACCGCGATATTGAACCGCGTAAAATTGACTCCGCCCTGCGTACTGCTCGACTCGGGGTCGCGCGTAAGATTACCTATCAATATAATTTTATTCATTTCTCTTATTGCTCCTTGATCTATCGGTAGCGACGCGCGCAACGCTGACGACAACGCGCAACGCCGACCGAAGCCTTAACTACACTCTTTCGATCATGAACCGCAAAACATCATCGCTGATACGCATTTGACGTTCGATCTCGGCGGGAAGCTCGGGCGGTGCGGTGAACTTCATCAACACGTAGTAGCCCGTCAAGTGCTTGCCGGAGATCTTGGTCTGAATGGGATATTCGAGCTTGCGCGAGCCGCCGCCCCATTCTTCGGCAGTCACTTCGCCGTATTCTTCGACGAGCGACTTGAACTTTTGCACCAAAGCGTTTTTCGCTTCGGCGTCCTGCTTGTCGGACAGGATATAAAGCATTTCGTAATTATTCATATACCCTCCTTTCGGTCTATGACCCGCTGCTTAAACGGGTAAGGACGCGATCGTAGATATTCGACCGCTGTATGATTATAACACTTGCTCCGCGGTTTGGCAAGCGTTTTATATCCATTGCTCAAAATTCGCACGCACGCAAAAGGAGCATCCGAAAAATCGGACGCTCCTTCTACTATAAAGTTGCAAATATAAGTTTTTTATGCCGCAGGCTTATATTTTGTCATGGTGAAGTCTTCGTTCATTTGCCATGTCTTATACAGATTGCTGTAATTTGCGCCGCTACCGCCCACTTGCTGAGAAATAAGATCGGTAAACGTGAAAATATTGCCTTCTATCGTATATTTGCAAACGAACGTATCGCTGTTTCCGCCGTTCCAATACTTATAAGTGATCGTGGCTTGACCCTTATCCTCGTCTATAAGCACGAAACGCAACTCGGTATATCCGCCGATACCGGGCATAGGCTCTTGCTCGAAACGGATCGAACCCTCGCCGTAATCGTCGTCGGGAATTTCGTAGACTGTGATCATGGACAAAGACATATCTTCGCTGTCGAGCGCGAACTGTTTGTGCAAACCGGCAAACTCGTCATCGGTTATTGTCATATCCGTCGCTTTTGCAAGCCCGTAAACAACGGTATTTCCGAATTTAAGCGTGGTGTATCCGAGCGGAGTGGTTTTACCGTCGAACGTGAATTCGCACATTGTGGGCGTAACTATTTTAAGCTTAACGTCGCCCTTTGTTTCGCCGTACTTGCCGGTACCCGTATATTCGGGCGCAACGACCTTGATATTATAGGTCTGCGAAAGCCCTTGATACTTTACGGTAACTTCTTGGCTCTCGGTAGCGGCGCTCGTGTCAAAGCCTTCTATCGTAACACGACCTACGTCTATTTCGTCGGTAAGATCGTCGTTGAACGTTGCGTTGACTACAAGCCCTTTCAAGTCGATCTTATCGCCTACGAAATATTCTTTTTTAACGTTTTCGGAATCCACGTCCAAGCTCTTTATTCCGTAAACGTTTACTGTAAACGTGGCTGTGTGTTCGTCTTTATCGTCATACTTGACGGTGAGCGTTTTTTCGCCCTCGGTCTTGCTGTCGAATCCGTATATCTTATAGCGCCGCGCTTCGACCGCGGAAATACCGTCGTCGTCGCGCGTAGCGTTCACCACGAGTCCTGTCGTGTCAAGCTCGTCGCCTACGTGATAATTGGCTTTTATCTTCGACGTGTCCAACGTAATACCTTTAAGCCCCATCACGCTGCAATTATACTTAGCCGTTACGTCGGTGTTTTTATAGCTCAAAGTAACTTCGGTATCGCCTTTTACGGACGAGTCGAACCCGGAGAACGTTACGGGACAGTTGCCCTTTCCGTACCATTGCGAGTCGATCAATATGGATTTGCCGTCTTCGCGGTTGATCGTCACTTGCAAGCCTTCGGTCGAGAACGAATCGCCGAGAACGCAAGCCGTTTGCCCGCCTTCGACGGTCAGGCTTTCTATCTGCGAATAATGTCCGCCGCTTATCAAGCAACTGCGCATTTGGTTGGTGAACATGATTATAGGCATGTTGGACGAATACTCGTAATAGTCGTGGCTCATGCTTTCGCAAATGACGTCGTACGCGCCGTTGTTGTACTGACTGTCTTGATAGCGAAGCACGTGCAACGATACGAGCGTTTTGCCCTTACGGTCGACGTTCGTCCAATACCCGTAGTAATTTTCGTTGCCGAACGTCGCGTGTAAGCCGCCGTCCTTATAGCAATTCATCAGCATGAAATTTCGGGAATAGTTTTCCTGATAAGCTTCAGAATACGAGCCTTCGAACTGATAATATATCTCGCTCGTATCTTTGGCTTTCTCCGTCCAATCGGTTATGTCCTTTATCTCCTGCCAGGTAACGTCCTTATACGGATTTGTCTTTTCGGAATATCTTACCGTTTCGGTAATTTGCGGCGGATCGGGTTCCTCGGTCTCACCGCAAGCGGCGAGCGCAAATCCGCCGAGCGCAACGCCGAAAGCCAGCGCTCCGCACAATATCAAACTGCGTTTTTTCATAATAATTTTAATGACCTCCTTGTCATGATTTTTCCGATCGCGAATGCGTTATACGGACAGCATACATCTTATCGTACGCCGCCCGCATAACCGATCCGATTTAGATGATATACTTCTCGTCCTTAGTTTGCTTAAAGAAGCACGAAGCTACTCCCGCAACGCCGAGAACGATGACCGCTACGGCATAGAATACGCACATGCCGAACTGTCCGCCCTGATACGCGACGTTGTTGAAGAAGTCGGCAAACGCCGCCGCCACGCGCAGAGCCGTAAGACCGAACGCTATCCCGTACAAGATCACCGATAAAACATTGGTGAATCTGATGGGAAAGAACGTTACCGCGGCTTGGATGAGTATCGGGAATATAAGCACGATGCCTATAAGATAACCGTCGGTGACCGCATTGGGAAGCGCGTTATCCCAGCTCGCGAAAACTATGATAGCCAGTATCAACGACAGTACCGACGCGCCGGTGCATATCCAATAGCCGATACCTTTATTTTTGATCAACGCCTTGATATCCATCTTAGTTTTCCTCCTTCTTTTTGAGATACGTGCCGAGCGCAAACATCACTATCGCGCCGACCGCGACCGCACCGATCACCACGTCGACCGCGATGAGCGTGGACTGCCACCATTCGAGCTTGTCGGTATAGACGTAGTTCTCGTCGATACTTCCCGCCATGGACGAATGGATGAGCGCGTAGAATATCCACTTGTTGGACTCTTGCAGTTTTTTGAGCAACGCGCCGTCGTCGGTGTTCTCGATAAGCGTTTTCATTTGATTGGATCTTGCCGCGTCGAGACAGAAGATGTTAGTGCCTGCCATGAGCATGTCGGGGGTGGAGCTGTAATACTGGCTTTGCGCAAGCGCATCGTCGATGATCGAGCCTCTGTACGCCCATTCGCCGCGCATAACGTCTTCCATGAGCACGGAGTGCGTAGCGGCGTATTGCAAGCCGATACGGTTGTACGACGTCATGATGCCCAAGCTTTGACCTCTGGTGAGCGCGCCTTCGAACGGACGCAGGTATATCTCGCGGATAGCCTGCTCGTTGCTGAACGTCGCAACGCCCTGACGGTGGGTCTCCTGTTCGTTAAGGAAGCAATGCTTAACGTTGCAAATAAGACCCTTTTCGCGCATTGCGTAGATGATGTTGGAAACCGAGTAGTAGGACAGCATTCCGTCCTCGGACATGTATTCCGAAGCGCGACTGCTGTACGGAGTTCTGATGATGTTGCAACCGGGCGCGTTGATCATGGCGACGCCGCAGAACAACGCTTCTTCGGCGAACAGATCGCCGTACTTGGTCTGCATTTCGTGATCCCACGTAGCGGTGACGGTGGGCAACGTCGGGAAGCCGGTAGCGGCGCGTTTATCGCCGTACTTGAACTTGGCGAGAATGCCTTCCGGACCTTCGGCAATGGAGTTGCCGGGCTTGTTGATAGCGCCTACGCCCGCGATACCGCGCGCGTCGCCTATCGAAATGCACAGTTCCTGCAACGAAAGCTGAGATACGAATTCATCCCACTTCGGATCGTCGTAAGGCACGCCTTTCATGTCCGCGAAGTCGATGGGATCGGCAAGCTCTACGGCATAGACGGAGCCTTCGCCGTCGCTGTACGACGGAGCGTCCGCCGCTTTCTTGTACTTATCCATACGCAAGCCGTCGACTATTCTCTCGTTGGCATGAAGCGTCTTGACGGTGGTCGGGAAAGTTGCGTCCCAATCGTTACGCGTAAGGTACGTGATCTTTTGGTTTTCGTCCGCCCAATAGTTGAGATCGGCGTCGTCGAACTTGTTGTCGACGGTCACGTCCTCGTCGTAAGGCGATTGTTTGTAGGTCGTTCTGTCGATACCGTCGCCGTCGAGCTTATAGGTTTTTACGCCCGCGGTATTGGCGGTGTACGCCTTGCCCGTGTGATCGATGAGCTTGGTGTCGCTCTTTTTGACGCCTATTATGTTGTTGAGCGCTTCGTGCGCACCGTTGCCTACCGCAAAGTAGTAGTCGCCCGGTTCGAGTATATAGCCGCCGTCGCCGTTCTCGTCGTACGACGCAAGCAAATATCTGTCGAACTCGACGCTCACATTGACGGTGCCGCCCGCAGGAACGTCGACCTTTTCGTAATCCATGAGCTGGATAGCCGATTTTTCGACGCCGTTCTGTTTGTCGTAGTCGGTATAAGGCTGTTGCGCATAGATCTGCACTACGGACTTACCCGCTTTGTTGTTTGTGTTTTTGACCGTGACGTTAGCGGTGAACTTGTCGTCGCGGGCATTGTAAGTAACGCTGTCGAGAGTTTGCGTATACTCGGAATACGACAAGCCGTATCCGAACGGGAAGCATACTTCGTCGGCGTAATTCCATTCGGACGCGCCGCTGATAGCGCCTGCCGTAGATTTCGCGTTGCCGCGATCGAGCACGGCGTCCTCATAACGGGTCTCGTAGTACTTGTACCCTACGTAGATACCTTCTTTATATACAACGTAGTGCGAGCCGAACGTCGGATCGACGGGCGAACCGTCGAACGTGAACGTATAGCTGCCGAAGTTAGCCATTGCGGGCGAACCCATCGAGTTAGCCGCAAACGTGAATACGGAATGTCCCGAAGGATTGGCTTTGCCGCTCAACACGTTGACCACGCCGGGCAAGCCGTAATATCCGGGGTTACCGAACCACAAGCATGCGTTTACGTTGTATTTGTCGAGCCAGCCAAGCTCCATGGGGAGCGGACCGCTCAAAAGCACGATTATCTTATCGAATTTACCGCTGTCGTTAATCATTTTCAACAGCGCTTCTTCTTTGGAATCGAGCTTCATTATTCCGAGCGTCGGGTCGGTGTTCTCTGTGCCGTAACGCGCAAACGTGACGATCGCCGCATCGTTATAATCGTCGTATGTAGCCTGGATCGCCGACGTGTGGAAATTGGCAGGCACTTCGCCGACTCTGTTGATATCGACGCGGTGATTGTTATCCATATAAGCCTTGTATTTTTCATACAACGTTTGATTGATATTAAATCCCGCATCGGTAAACGCCTTGCCAAGATCGATGACGTAAGCATCGTTCGGCGTAGGACCGCCCGCGCCGCTGCGGTAACGTATATTGGCGCTGCTACCGCCGAACAACGTGACGTTGCGTTCGGTTTCTTTAAGCGGTAGCACCCCGTCGTTTCTCAACAGTACGGAGCCTTCTTCTTCGAGCTGAGTACAAAAGTCGTACGAATCCGCTATAAGATTCTCGTAACCTTTGTCGGTGAGTTCGCCGTTTTCATCGCCGTACGAACTGCCTTTGAGCTTCAATCCGCTCGTCGTCAGTCCGAAAAAGTCGTTGATGTAACCGGCATAGGTGTTGGCAAGGATCGTCAACGACAACATAATGGTAAGTATAAATACCATTAAGCCCGACAATCCAAGCCATAGTTTGCTTTTTCTCATTATTGTCCTCCTTGAACATATTAACGGGTTGACCCATTACAATTTCATGATAAATAATTCGGAGGACGATTTCAAGAAAAAAATTTCGGTATTATAGCAAAAAGTTTAGGTGCGCGACTTTTTAACGGACATTGTTTCTTTATTACATATTCGCATATCAACAACTATATATATAATGTTGATTCGGCGCTGTGGACAATTAAGAATTTTTGTTACTCCGTTCTTTTGTCCCGCGAAGCAGCCGAAAGCGACGACAAAGCAAAGCTATGAATGCGGAATTTACAATGCGGAATTGATGACCGCTACGCGGTGATTGAGTAATGTGCGGCTACGCCTAGATCTCTCCACTACACTCGCATACGCTCGTTTCGGTCGAGATGATGGGGCGAGTGGAACAGCGTTTCTATATATTATATAAAAACGCAATCCACAACCAAACACCACATCATTTCGAGCGGAGCTAGAGTAAAAGCAGTATTATTGATTTATTCGTAAGAACGATAAACTGTAATTATAGAAAACTAAAACTACGCGTAGCCTTCGGCTACCGAGAAATCAAGGCGATCCGCCGCATGGGGAACGAGTAATTCGTAATGCGGAATTGATGACCCCTACGGGTAATCAAGTTAGTAAGAGCAATGTATTATGCTTTTTTTGTCCTACGCAGCAGCCGCAGGCTATTCTGAGCGTTTTTTGCCCACCGAAGGATCTCCGCCATTTATGTGTCATTTCGAGCGGAGCTGTAGGCGTAGTCGAGAAATCTTTTGTATCACTCTCTTTTGTCCTACGCAGTAGCCCCAGACTATCCTGAGCAACGCGAAGGATCTCATCCTTATAAATAATAAATAAAGATGAGATCCTTCACTGCGCTTCGCTTGTTCGGGATGACAAAGAAACTGCGTCGAAAGCATCCGTCTGTTCTTTTATACCGTTCTTTGCCGCGCGCGGAAATCGGTAGGCGTAACCCCGTAATCGAGCTTAAACTGTTCGTTGAAGCTGCGTATGCTTTCAAAGCCGCAGGCATTGCTTATTTGCACCATGCTCTTATCGGTGGTACGCAAAAGCTCGGCGGCGTTCTCGACGCGAAACCTGTTGACGAACCGAGAAAAGCCGCACCCGAATATTTTGTTGAACACGTTTGAAAGATACGTATAGTTATAACCCATTTCGCCCGCTATCATTTTAAGGCTTATCGGTTTATCGTAATTTTCCTGAATGTAATACAAAAGCTTGACGGACAGCTCGCCGTCCGCGCCCTTGTCGTAGCCCTTTACTATATACGGCGCCGCCGCGCCGCAAAATCCGTACAGTACGGATTTCAGCATGTACTTATTAGTCGATTTATCCTTTAATAACTCTATTCCGAGCGAGTCGTTAAAGTCGAACAAAGAATATACCCCCCCCCCGCGTACTCCGACGTTCGCATCGTTAAAGAAATCGGAAATGTAGTCGGGCGAGAACACGCACAGAAAACTCTTGGACGAGCCTACCGTGCTGTAACTGTGTACGGTATTGGGCATTATGAGCATAGCCTTGCCCGGCGTAAGCTTTACCCGCTCGTGATAAACCACGCATTCGAGTTCCCCGTCGAAAACCGTAATAAACTCGTAACTGCTGTGAACATGGCTGACAAACGTGAGATTATCGTCGGTTTGGGTATATATATAGTTCTTGTCTATCGATCTGTTTGTTTCGAATAACATATTACTGCCCGCCGCGGTATTGTGATAATAAAGTTTCGGCTATGCCGTTACGATCCCGTTTCCCCGCAAAATGCGAGAAAAGCTTGCTTGTATTATATTGATATGGGTCGAAAAAAAGCCCTTGCGAGCAAGCTTTTTCACTTGTATTATAACGTTGAACGGCTTACAAAAACTTCGTTTTTGTGTTGCTGTCGCAACCTTATTCGCTAAAAGCGTATAATAGCCGTTTGTTGAAATACGTCGAGAAAAAGCCCTTGCGAGCAAGCTTTTTCACTTGTATTATAACAAACGTTACACGAATAGTCAATAGCAATTTTCGGTTCCGACCGCCGACAAATACGACAAACAGCCAAAATCCAAACTTTTTGCCATAATACCAAAATTATTTTCTTGCAAATCGACATGCCGATATTTATACTGAAATTGATAACGGGCGGCAAAACATGCCGTAACGTAAATTTATTGTCGGAGGAACAATGATGAAAAGAAAATCGATTGCCATAGCCGCCGCATCGGCGCTTACTCTTGCCGTAGGCGCGCTGTTTACGGCGTGCGCACAAGGCGAAGCCCCGCATACCAAACACTACGACTTGAACGCCGACGGTATTTGCGACGTGTGCGAAACCGATATGACAGGGCATACTCACATTTACAATATAAAATGGGAAAGCGACGAAAACGAACACTGGCATGCCGCGACCTGCGCGCACAGCGACGAAAAAGGCGACAAAGCCGCGCATGAATTCGAGAACGGCATTTGCAAAATATGCAAACGATTCGACGCCGCGCCCGTAAAACCCATAGACGGCGTATATCATTTCGAAGCAGAGTTCGCAGAACTCGACGACGGCGACGTTGCATCCAACAAAACGATGACCGTAGAATACAACCGTCGCGAATGGGTCGCATCGGGCGACTACACTTCCGGTCCGCTTGTCACCAATATAGGATATTTCGGCGGTAGCGCGGAAACGGCAGGCAAACAAACGATCACATGGAAGTTCAAAGCGGAAAAAGCTTGCACCGTTACCTTATACATCCGCATGTCGTCGTCAAGCGCACCGTGGGGCGCTACCAGCATCCCCGAAGTACCGCTCGACGGCGAGACCGCGCCCGCTATGAAGTTTAACGGCGCGCCGCTCGACGTAGCTGGCAAAAAACTCGAAGGGCTTACGGGCTTAGCTCCCGACGACACCAAAAACGGCGTGGCGTACAGCCACTTTACCGAAGTGGAATTCACCATAGATCTCGTAGCAGGCGAAAATACCGTTTCGATCACCGGCGGCTCAGCGGGTTGCAATCCCGATAAAATAATGATCAAGACCGACGAAGTCATCACGTTCGTTAATACTAACAACTCTTCTCGCCCGTCGGCGCATTGACCGGACACCAAACATCAACGACAGCAGATAGATTTCACTCTCTCCTTCCCAATAAAGAACGGGCGACGGAATATTCCGTCGCCCGTTCTTTATACTTATAGATATTTACCGAATTTATTTAGGCGTTTTGTTTTATCGCGCGCTGTCGTCGCTCTTGTGGAGTTGTTTGGCAAAGCCCGTAACGATGACCGCAACGATCGCAATGATGTAAAAGACCATGCCTACGATAGACGTATTTAGCGACGCGACTTCCGACGGCGGATAGTTTACGGGAATAAAATACACGTCCGCAAACAACTGTACGCGATCTACGATAAACAGGCATAACGCCACGGCGAGCAACACGTCTATTACGAACAGCAACGCTCCGACGATGCGCTTATCGAGCTTATCCGCAACGGCGAACAACGCTCCGAGTCCGAGTACGGAAATTATTGTAAACACTATCGGGAGCGCAGACAAATGTTGACCCGCCATATACCCCGTCGTACCCGACACGATGTAGATTATCATGGCGATCAAACCGAGAACAGTCGCCGCCAAAGTCACCCAACCGAAAACGGTCTGTTTTTTGATGAAGTTCATATTATGCTTCCTCCTTCTTTTTAACGATATCAAGCACTTCGAGCGCTATCCAACCGCAAACGAGCAAGCCCGTAAGCGCGCCGAACACGCCTTCCAAGCTCTTGTAAAGCTTGCGCCAGGTCGACATCAGTTGAACGCGGTGCGTGGTGTTGTTGGTGCCGTTTACCGCCGCGCTGTTAGCGAGCGAATACAAAACGTATTTGATGTCTTGTTTAATAGCCGCGCACATATCCGCATCTTTGGACAGCGTTTCCGCATTCCAATAGTCCATGCTTCCGCCGAATCCGCAGAATGCGGTAGTGCCGTAAAGTATGGATTCTTTGGGCGACGCTTTGAGCGAAAGCCCCGTAAAGTCGGTTACGTTGTAGCCGCGGAAACCCCACTCGTTGCGCATGATATCCACCATGCAACCTTTGTTCGCGCTGGGCGGCACCGCACCGATACGGTTATACGACGTCATTACGCCGAGCGCGCCGAGCTTATACGTATCGTCTTTGCTCTCGTCCGCCTTGAACGACGCAGGCTTTCCGCCGGCGATAAACATCTGTTGAAGATTGCGAAGTTCGAGTTCGCGCGCCTTTTGCTCGTTCATGAATACTGCTATTCCGCTACGGTTGATCTCTTGGTCGTTGAACGCCGCATGCTTGATGTTGACGAGCGTACCCTTGCTTTGCGCGCCCTGCACGACCGCGCTTCCTATATAGCCCGAAAGCATAGGGTCCTCGCTGTAATATTCCGCGCCGCGCCCGTTATAGGCATGGCGGTGGATATTGCCGCCCGGACCGATCATGATGGGCAAATTGAGTACGAGCGTGCTTTCGCCGAGAATGATCTCGCCGTTCTCGTAAGCAAGTTCTTTGTTCCAGCTGTACGCAAGGTTTGTGGGCGACGGCGCGACGCGCGTGCCGTAACCCTTGTAATTTTCGGCGTCGGCGTACGGCGTGCCCTTATACTGTCCCTCTTCGAAGTAGTGCGTATCCGATCCGCCGGGACCGTCGTCCGCATTGTTGCCGTTGTACCCTACCGACGGTATCTGCTCTATATTATGAAAAGCTTTCGAAGCAAAAGTCAAGAATTCGTCGATAGTTACCTTATCTATTATCTCCGCCCAACGCGAGTCTTCCCAATCCGCGCCTTTCATGTCGTTGAGCGTGAGCGAGCTTGTCGTATCGCCCCATTTAAACGATGAAGTATCGTCGTTCGTTTTGAGCGGGATAAAATCGCAGCTCAAAAGCTTATAAAGCTCGTCCGTCGTTTTAGCCGAAAGCCCGCTGTAAGTTTTGGGATAAGTGCCTTTCCAATCGCTGCGCGAAAGATATGTGACCGTACCCGGTTTAAAGTAATTAAAGTCCATAGCCGACTCGCCTTCCGACAAACGATTGGTAATGTTTACATCGCCCGTAGCGGCTACCGAGAACGTGCGGTTGTCTACGCCCTCGAAATTACCGTCGTTCCACGTCCATTTATACGTTTTGGCGGCGTTCCCTTCGCCCGACATTCTCGCCTTTTGCTCGGCATTGACGCCTTTCGCGGCTATAATGTTATTAAGCGCATCGTGACTGTTATCGCCTATCGCAAAGTAGTAATCTCCGTTGTCCGCGATAAAAGTCTTTGCATGAGTATAATCGTAGCTCGCAAGATTGGCAAGATCGACTTCCATCGTTATAGTTTGGCTCGATCCCGACGCAAGCAAGTTCGTCTTTTCAAAATCCATCAATTGCACCGACGCTTTTTCCACGCCGTACTTTTTGTCGTATTCGGTATACGGCGTTTGCGCGTATAGTTGGATCACGCTCTTACCCGCAACGTTTCCGGTGTTCGTCACGGTGACCGTAACGTTGGCAGTACGCTTGTTGCCCATGATCTGCACGGAATCGAGCGTTTGCTTAAACGAAGTATACGACATTCCGTAGCCGAACGGATATACTACCTCGTAATCGTAATTCCACGTCCCGTCGGTAGTTGCCGCAGTCGCGTCGGAATTAACAAACGTTCCCGCCGATGCGGACGCCGCATTGCCCTGTCCGTAAACGTAGTCTTCGTAGCGCGTTTCGTAATAACGATAACCCGTGTAAATACCTTCCGCCTGAACGAGATACGAATTGACGTTGCTTGCCTTATCGAAGTCTTCCGCATCGACCCACGGCGTTTCCGCGCCGAAATTCATCATGGCGGGATTGACGTCGGAATTGGCGGCGTAAATATCGCCGAGATATGCCGACGGGTTCGCCGTGCCGTTAAGCACGTCCGCTACGCCCCAAAAACCGTACGCGCCCGGAAAACCTACCCACAATATCGCGTCGATGTCCGGGTCGTCTTTAAGCTCTTTAAGCTCCATCTGGCACGTGGAATTGACAAGAACGATAACTTTATCGAAGTTGTCCTTTGCTTCTTTGATGATCTCTTTTTCTTTGACCGACAGTCCGAAAACATTACCCGTAGCGGTATCCTGTCCGCCCGGCACGTAGTTTTTGTTTTCGCCGCCGGGACGCCCTACTACCACTATCGCCGCGTCGTTATATTGCGCATATTCGCTCGCGAAATCGGGGTTGTATTGCGCAAGCTCCGCCTTGCTCAATTCGGAGATCACGCCTGTATCCGCGAGACCGACATACTCCGGCGGCGTTGCGCCGAAACCTTTGCCGCCCCAAGTAAGAGTACCGCAATATTCTTCGTAAGCTTTGAGCATGGACGGGTTGAGTTGAAAGCCGCTACCTTTGAACGCGTCGGTAATGGTATTGCCGTTCTCTACCGTCTTTTTATCGGCGATACTGCCGCCGCTGTTGCCGTACACCGGCGCATAACTGCGCAAGCCCATCATCGTCACTTTCGCGGTTTTGGAGATCGGCAACGCCGCATTGTTGTTTTTGAGCAATGCGAACGTTTCGTGCGATTCCCTTATCGCAAACTCTTTAAAGCCGTCGAATGCTTCCTTTGCCGTCTTGAACTTCGATTCGTAGATCCAGTCCTTTTCCTCGGTCTTTTCCGAGACCACCTTGGAACTTAACGTTCCGAACAGCGCGTCGAGCGGGGCGGGATACTGTTCCATGATAGAGCCGCACGTTATAGACGCCGCAAGCATTACCGCGGAAGCCATACCCAAGCCTCGCAAGATCCTTTTGGTTTTTGCCATCACATCCTCCTTGAAGGTTTATTTGATGGCTCGATTATAACGCTTTTTCTTTATTACGGCGTATTTTGCGCTCGGTCGGTATTTTTTTTGACTTTTTCGGGAAAAGCGGATCATAAATACAAATATTTATAACGATGGAATTTCTCGCCACGCTCGAAATGATGGATGTGTGTGTTGTTTGCTTTTCTATATAAAATTGCAATACATTTTTGCACTCTATTTTATCAATATATAAAAAGCATAGCAACGCCATTCCACTCACCCCATCATCTCGACCGAAGTGCGCTTTGCGCACGTAGCGGAGAGATCTAGGCGTTAGCCGCACTAATACTTCATCAACCGTAATTCCGAATTCCGAATTACTTATTCTCCCTGCTGCGGATCGCCTTGATTTCTCGGTAGCCGAAGGCTACGCGTAGTTTTTTGTTACGATAAACCATATCTTACAATTCCGAATATCGTTTGTATTAATTGTAATTCTTCACTTGCTCCGCTCGAAATGATGGGGGGGGTGTTGCGGATCACTTTCCAATCAAGCATAGCAAAACCGTTCCCCCCACCGTCATCTCGACCAGGCAAGCGAGAATAACCAAACCACTCACCCCATCATCTCGACCGAAACGAGCAAAGCGAGTGTAGCGGAGAGATCTAGGCGTAGCCGCAATAATACTTCATCGACCGTAATTCCGCATTCCGAATTCCTAATTCCGAATCCCATTTACAATCATTACGCATTCTTAATTATCTTAATTCATAATTCTTTCAAATCGGAATTATTATATTAACGTTAAACAACTCGTCCTTGCGCTCCATCACGACGTTGCCGTCGTACTTTTCGGCAATGTACCTTATACTGCGCGTGCCGAATCCGTGATACTCGCCCTTTTGGGCGTCGGGCGCGGGCAGTCCGTCCGCGAACACAACTTCGTGTCCGCAATAGTTTTCGCAATGTATGCGCAAATACCCGTGAACGACCGAAACGTTGAGTCTGATTATTTTTCGATCGTCGGGTTCGCGCGCGACGCTTTCTATCGCGTTGTCCAAAATATTCCCGAACAGCGCCGACACGTCGACGGGATCGAGCGCATCAAGGCTTTCGCCGTCCACTATATAAGTAAACTTGATCCCGCGCTCGCCGCACAGCAAACACTTTTCCGTCAAAGTAATATCGAGCGCGTTATTGCCCGTTTTGGCTATATCGCCGTAAACCATGACCGCCTTTTCTATCTCGTCGAGAAACGCATCCTTGCACGCGCCCTGTTCCGACCGCAACAAAGATATTTGGTGTTTAAGGTCGTGACACTTACGGTTGATTATTTCCACCGTTTCGTTAGTCAGCATTTGCTGTTTATTACGACTGTACAACAACTTTTCGAGCGTCGCCTTATCAAGCTCCAACTGCTCGCTTTTGCGCCGCAAAAAATCCTTGGACAGTATTCCGAACTGAACGAACAGTATAGTGAGCGACAGTATCGCCGCATACAACGACGTCCAAACCGAATTACCGTCCTGCGCGACCGAAAAATCATACAGCACCGTCGTCACGAACAACACCACCGCAGAGATCACGCCCGCCATAAGTCGTTCGCGGTGTATCACGTGATCGTTTCGCCCGAACGAAAAAGCAAAGAAAGTCGCCGTATACGTCGCCGCATAAATAGAAATGTATACCGTTACCGTAACGGCGGTATCCATTTTGAACAGCATGCACGCTATAAGATAAAAGCTCCACGCCATGTGTTGGACCGCCCATGCCGCAAGCCCGTAGAATATACAGTTGAATACGTTCGCCTTAAAGCAAAACGTCGCAAATCCCACTACATACGCAAGCACTACGAAATATGCAAACCCGACCGGTCCCGCCGAAAGGCTCGGCATAAATACGAACACCACGCCGACAGCCGTACCGACAAGCAATCGTATCCAAAAGAACGATCGGCGCGCAAATTTGCGCATGAATAAAAACTGTATTATCGCAAGCTCCGAAAAGAACGAGAAAAATCCGATATACCTGATAAACACAAAGGGATTGGAAAGCATGTTATTCTATACCCCCCCCCCGTGATTTTCGAGCGTATCCGCCGTTGACCGCGATATAATTGGTAAGATCGGTCATGAATTTCTTTCTCCTGTTGCGGCTGATAAACACCCTTTCGCCGTTTTCGAGCAGGATCTCGTCACCGTCAACGCTCGTAACGTATCGCAAATTAACTATATAACAATTATGACAGCGCGAAAACGGTTTGCCGTCCAGCCGTTCTTCTATATCTTTCAGCGTGCCGCGAAAAACTATTTCGTCCTTACGCGCGCCGTCCACATGTATCCGTATATCGTGCGCCAAAATATCCACATACGCTATATCCTGCAACGACACCCTTTTGCCCGCACCCTGCGCCGACAGCCATATATACTCGCTCGCGTTCGCTTTTTTACTGCGGATCATTTTTTTCAATTCTATGGAAAATTCAAAGTAATCGACAGGCTTTACCAAATAATCGAGCGCGTTCACCTTATATCCGCGCAAGGCGTACTGCGCGAGATCGGTCACAAAAACTATGCAAACCCGTTCGTCCGTTTCTCTGATCTTTTCGGCGGCGGTCATACCGTCCATCATAGGCATATCTATATCCATAAACACGCCATCGAAATCGCCCGTGTAATCGCTGACTATATCCACGCCGTCGCGAAAAACCACGACGTCGCATTTTTCGCCGAACTCATCTTCGAACCTGCGCACGTACCCTTCCAGCCGCGCCGCCTGCTCGCCGTCGTTTTCCACTATCGCAAGCTTTAACAAGATCACGCTCCCTGCATTTATCCTTCGAGTATGTTTAATTATACAGTAAACTCTACCGTTTGTCAATACGTATCGTTAAAATCAAAAAAACGTCCGATATGTTTTATCAACGAACGACGGGAACGCCGATATATCGTCGCTCCCGTCGTAATGCGAAAATAATATAAATGTGCTTATACCGATCAACCGCCGAACGCTTTAAGGATCTCTTCCTTGGAGCTTAGTCCGATCAGCTTGTCCACGACAACGCCGTTTTCAAAAAGCACGAGCGTAGGGATACTGCTTACCTGAAAATCGACGGGCAACGTATCGTCTACGTCTACGTCGATCTTTATAAGATCGATATCGGTGGTTTTGGCGATGTCCTCCACTATGGGCGCTTGCGCGCGGCACGGACCGCACCAGCCCGCCCAGAAGTCGACAATCGTCTTGCCGCTCGACGTTATTTGGTTGAATTCTTCTACCGTGGGATTGAGTTTTATCATGATATTATTTCTCCTTTTTTGGGGTTTATTTTAGTATGGGTTCGCGAACGAAATTTATCTATCGCGGTTTTACAAATAAGACTGTTGCCGTAAGATCAAGGGCGCAATGTAACACTGTTTTGTCTTGCGTAGCAGTCGCAGGCTATTCCGAACAAGTGTAGCGTACCACCTTTTTTGTCCTACGTAGCAAGGCGTAGCCTTATTCTGAACAAGCGTAGCGCAGTGGGCAATCTCATCCTTATTTTTATTTATAATGTTGAGATCCTTCGCTTCGCTCAGGATGACAAAAAAGTACGGATGTCATCTCGACCGAACGAATGAGAGTAGCTAAACCACTATCCCCATCATCTCGACCGAAGTGAGCTTGCGCACGTAGCGGAGAGATCTAGGCGTAGCCGCACTAATATTAAATCGACCGTAATTCCGCTTTCCGAATTCTCTATATATTCGCCAGCTCGATCGCCGCCGCGAGATATATCTCGTAGTTTTTCATCAACTGAGCTATCGGAAAATTCTCGTCGGCGCGGTGCATGTTTATTTCGAGATCGACGGGCGTACAACCGAACGCGACCGCATTGGGCAGTTCGCGCGCATACGTGCCGCCGCCCATTTTCAGCGGCGGAGTCATGTCGCCCGTTATACCGCGGTACACCTTTAACAGGGTCTGCACGAGCGGCGCGTTTTCGTCGACGTACAGGTTTTCGTGATAATCGCGCACGACCGCTTTACACCCCGTATGCTCTTGAAGCTTGCCCGCGACGAAGTCCGCGGTAACGCCGAGCGGCAAACGGAAGTCGATCAAAAGTCGGAGCTTGCCGTTTTCTATCCACGCCTGCGACAGGCACATCGACGTGTCGCCGCTCTTGGGATCGTCGACGTAAACGCCGAGCTTTCCGCTCGCGAGCGGAGTGCATAAATATTCGTATATCCGTTCGATATATTCCGAGCCTATAACGCCGTTGTACGCCGCAAGCACGCCCAGCGCCTTCCACAGCGCGTTATCGCCCTTTTCGGGCGTAGACGCGTGTTCCGCCGTGCCGTTGGCGACGACCGTCACGCCGTCCGCGGTATTGTAAATTTCGTAGTCCGAAAACCCGTTGCCCGCGGAAATTATCTGCTCGGCGAGCGGCGTTTTTTTAAATAACTCCGCAGTAGGCGCACCGCCGCAAGCGGCGCAAAGCGCGTCGTAAAGCTTGCTCTGTTTGGATATCTTAAAGCTCGCCCTGTCGGGTACGGCGTTTGCGCATTCCGCGCCGACTATATCGGTAACGCACGCAGTCAACGCGTCGTCGGCGAATTCGAGTATGATATGCGCGATCCCCTTTTCGCTGTTGATAACGGGGAATTCCGAGTCGGGCACAAACGACATTGCGGGTATCTCGTTTCCCGTTTCGACATAACGACGAATGCACGAACTTCCGCGCTCCTCGTCCGCGCCGACGATAAGACGCACGCGACGTTTGAGCGGAGTTTTTTGTTCGGCGAGCGTTTTGAGCGCATGCAGACACACCACGACCGCGCCCTTATCGTCGCCCACGCCGCGCCCGTAGACCTTGCCGTTTTCCTCGACCATTTTAAACGGATCGGTCGCCCAACCGTTGCCAGCAGGCACTACGTCGAGATGACCGAGAATGCCGACGCACTCCTTGCCAGATCCGATCTCGGCATACGCGCACGCGCCGTCGATAAGCTCGGCTTTAAGCCCGTAAGACCGCGCTTTATCCACAAACCACACAAGCGCGTCGTAACACGCCTTGCCGTACGGCATGCCGTTTTGCGGCGCGGAATACACGCTCGGCACGGCGACTATCTCGCTCAGGTCGTTCAAAATATCCGTCGATAATTTTTCTTCGTTCATAACACGTCCTTAATGCTTGCGTTTTGCGCGGAAAAGCATTACAATTATACGGTAACGATCAACGCGCACAAGCAAGATAATTGTACCACGCCGCGACAAAACTGTCAAGCGTCGCATGCCTGCGTATGCGCCAAGGAGATGATATGGTCAGAACGAGATTTGCGCCCAGCCCCACAGGCTACCTGCACATAGGCGGACTGCGCACCGCGCTTTACGCTTATCTTTACGCCAAAAAGAACAACGGCAAGTTCATACTGCGCATCGAAGACACCGACCGCACGCGCGAAGTCAAGGGCGCGGTCGATATTATAATTTCCGCGCTCGAAAAAGCGGGCATGCACTACGACGAAGGTCCTATCGTCGGCGGTGACTGCGGTCCGTACGTTCAGTCCGAGCGCAAGGATATATATCTCGAATACGCGCAAAAGCTGTTGGACAGCGGCGACGCATACTACTGTTTTTGCACCAAAGAACGGCTCGAACAAATGCACGCCGACGGCGCGACCAAGTACGACAAGCATTGCATGCGTTTATCCAAGGCGGAAGCGCAAGCGCGCATAGCCGCGGGCGAACCGTACGTTATACGCCAAAACATTCCCGAAAACGGCACATCCACCTACCACGACGAAGTTTTCGGCGACGTTACGGTCGACTTCAAAGATCTCGAAGACAATATACTTATCAAATCGGACGGCATGCCCACGTACAACTTCGCCAACGTCATAGACGATCACTTGATGGGCATAACGCACTGTATACGCGGCGTCGAGTATTTGATGTCTACGCCAAAGTACAACCTTTTGTATGACGCGCTCGGCTGGGAGCGTCCCGTTTATATCCACCTGCAACCGATCATGCGCGATGCGCAACACAAGCTGAGCAAGCGCGACGGCGACGCGGGCTTCGAGGACTTTTTGGCAAAAGGCTTTCTCCCGCACGCCATAGTCAATTATATCGCGCTTCTCGGTTGGAATCCCAAGAACAACCGCGAAAAAATGAGCATGGACGAGCTTGTCGAAAGCTTCTCCATCGACGGACTGCAAAAGTCGTCGTCCATATTCGACGAAACCAAAATGCGCTGGCTCAATTCGCTGTACGTCAAGGAAATGCCCGTCGACGATTTTCATAAAGCCGCGCTTCCCTACTACGAAAAGTACTGCCCCGATAAAAACGTCGATTACGTTTACCTGTCCGAGCTGTTGCAATCGCGCGTGGAAGTGCTGTCCGACATAAAGGAACGCGCCGCGTTTATCGATGCGTTCGACAACTTCGACTTGGAGCTTTTCGTCAATAAAAAATGGAAAACCACCGTCGATATGGCGCGCGAGCTGATAGACGAATGCATAGAATGCACCAAGGCGGACGACATGAACGCCGCGCTCGAAGCACTCGCCGAAAAGCGCGGGCTTAAAAAAGGTCAAGTACTGTGGATACACCGCATAGCGCTTACGGGCGCGGCGGCTACGCCGGGCGGCGGCGCGGAAATGGTCAAGCTGTTCGGCAAAGACGAAGCGTTGCGTCGCATGACCGTCGTCAAAGCGCGACTCGAAAAATAAAAGGTATTAAACCTTTTGTCGTCGTCGCAAATTTGCCCTTGCAAGCAAACAAATTTGCTTCTCGAATAAAAACAAAAAAACGCAAACAGCCGTACGATCGATATGTACGGCTGTTTTGTTTTGCGTTGTCAATGATCTATTATTTATCGAGCGGCGACCAAACGGCGTATAAACTCGTACCTTGAGCTATACCTTCGCGCTGTTTTGCCGATAATGAGGCAATAACTCCGTCGCCGCATTCATACGGCAAATAGCTCGGCGCGTTGCCGCTCTCCGTCGCCCACCCGTCGAATTTATAGCCGTCGCGCTTAGGCGCTCGCGGATCGTTAAACAATTTTTCGCCTACGACGTTGTTTTGCCCGCTGTATACAATTTCTACGGCAGTTGCGTCCGCCAAGGAAACAACGTAATTCCCGCGATCGCCGTCCGCACCGCAACCGTAAAATATAATGCACTCGTGAAACGCCGCCTTTTGAACGCCGCCGAAAGGGACAACCCCATATACGTCCCATTTCGGTTGCCATTCCGAAAACGACGTATATACCGTAACTCCAGAAAACGCTTCCGTTTCTATTTCGACTACGCTCGACGGTATAAATACGCTTGTTAAGCCCGTTTCGGCAAATGCGCCGCATTCGATACTCTTGACTCCGTACGGGATAACGATATCCGTCAAGCCGACAACTCTACTGAAAGCGTCGACGCAAACGATCTCCGCATAATCGGGAATGACGCTATTTTTGCAACCGAACACCACGGCGTTATCCGCTTTGCGAATAAGACAATTTCCGTCGACTTTATACTTCGCGTTTTTTTCGGATATGACTATACTTTCCAAATTTGCGCAAAATCTAAACGCATGATACCCCCCCCCGTTGTCTTGAAATTGCAGTTGCGTCAACGTGGACGGTAACGCCACGTCTGTCAACCCGTCGCAATAATTGAACGCCGTTTGATGTATCGTGAGCACGCCTTCCGGCACGGTTATCGACCGCAAACCCTTCCTGTAAAAAAAGCGTTAGATGCTATTTCGGTCGCATAGTCGGGTATAGCGACTTCGCTTCCGCCCAACACAACGGCATTATCCGCTTTGCGAATAAGGCAGTTCCCGTCGACTATATACTTATCGTTTTCGTCGTCGACGCTTATTTCGGACAAGCTCGAACAATATATAAACGCACTGCTATCTATCGTTTTAACGTCTTGCGGGATATGCACGGATTCCAAACCGACACAGTATGAGAAAGTATAACGTTCGATAGCTCTCAGTCTGCTCGGCAATATTATATTTTTAAGCTTTTCACATCTCTCAAAGGCGCAATTTTCTATATAAATCACGCTTTCGGGCAAACTAATTTCGGACAGATCGATACAACCCAAAAATGCAAACAAACCTATCCTTTCCACGCCGTCTGGGATATCCGCCTGCCGCAAGGCTGTATCTTCCATACAACAAGAGCTCGGGATAGTATTGCAACCGTCGGGAAACGTTATCCTTTTAAGCGACGAACACTCCGCAAAAGCATACGAGCCGATTTCGACAACGCTTTCCGAAATATAAACGCCCGTTATTTTATCGCAATTTCGGAACGCTTCTTTCGCTATACGCATGATTCCGTCGGGAATAAAGATCTTACCCGATAAATACGCTTTTTCCTTTACTGATAATTCTACCGCACCGTCGTCGCATAAGTATACTTGCAATCCGTTTTGATAAAAATCGGAAACCTTATACTCGTACTCTTCCGACCATTCGGACACGTCGCTATCGTCGAAGCTGCCGAACGCCGATATTTTTATTTTGTAAACATCGGGACGCAACGTCGCTTTGAAAATATCCATGACGTTTTCCGTCGCTTCGTATTCTACGCCGTTTATATCTACGGTATAACCTTTCGCACCGTCTATTTCGCTCCATGTAAGGATATCGCAATCGTCTACGGCAAGCTCCGACGGCGTATCGAGCCGACGCTTATCCGTTCCGCATGCCGTTAAACACGCCGCGCATACCACTGCGACTACCGTAAAAAGCAATAAACAATATCTTTTTTTCATACCGATCCTTCTCACTTTCAACTTCCGTGACATAACGCAAAACGGCGCCGCAATAGCTTGCGACACCGTTGTCATCGGTATAATAATATCATATATTATTCGAAATGTCAACTATTAAGCGCATAGCGCGAAAAATTTCGAAACATAGCGGCTATCTCGACGAACGTCGTAAAAGACTTGACAATGCCGAAATGCGGTGATAAAATAAAAGCGTTATGACAAACGGCAGATCTAAAAACAACACGGCGGCGGCAAAAATAATGGTCGCGGGATTGGCGGTGCTTTTGGTACTGCTCATAGTCGCGCTGATAGTCAATCTCGTGCGGCTCGGCGCGGCTAACGCGCGGCGCAATTCGCTTGCCGAACAAAACGCCAAGCTTGAACGCATTATCGAACAAAACGACAATATGATAACCTACTGTCAGTCGTCCGAGTTCATCGAAGAATACGCACGCGAAATGCTCGACATGATCTATCGAGGCGAAACGCCTGTCGGCTCGAAACAACAATCGGAATAAACGTTTAAAGCGAAAAGGCTGTCCAATTCGACAGCCTTTATTACTTGTTAAAGGAGATATCATGCGCGCGGCGATAGATATAGGTTCAAACTCGGTGCGGCTCGCCATGACCGACGGCTCGGTGCGGTCGGAAATAACCCAGCTCGCGTTCGGCATAGAACGCACGGGCAAACTCGACCCCGACGGCATACGCAAAACGATAGCAGTACTCGCCGAATACGCCAAGCTCGTACGCGACGCGCAGAGCGTGTCGGCTTTCGCTACCGAAGCGGTGCGACGCGCCGCAGACGGCGGCGAATTTTGCGCGAGCGTAAAAGAACGAACGGGACTCGACGTGACGGTGCTTTCACCGATACAGGAGGCATATCTCGCGCTCAACGGCGCGGTCAAGCCGAAAGGCGCGGTAACGGTGTGCGATCTCGGCGGCGGGAGCATGGAGCTTATTTCGTCCGCAGACGGCATAACGCCGAGCTACGTTAAAAGCTTGCCGCTGGGCGTGGTCGTTTTGAAAAACAAATTTAACGGCGACTACCGCAAAGCGATAGACGCCGCGCCGTCGCTTGTAGCCGAGTTCGGCGACGTGCCGCCCTACCCGCTCGTCCTATCGGGCGGAAGCGCATGCACGATCGCCGCCGCAATGCTCAATCTAAAAGTATACGACAAAAACGCCGTTTCGACTAAGTTTACCGCGAGCGGGCTTGACGGATACATGCCGATGTTGCTCGATAGAAAATTGCCCGTATTTCGTCCGCTGTGCGCCAAACGCGCGGACACCGTGCCGTACGGCGCGATAATTTTGCAAGCGCTCGTCAACCATGTCGGCGCGACCGAATTTTACGTGTCCAACGCGGGCAATCTCGATGCGGTTCTCGACGGATATATGCCGCCTAACGTTTGACAATTAAAAATATCTTTAACGCAAAAGGCGTGCGAGCCGCGATCTCCGCAGACATGCACGCCTTTTATTGTGCGAATTATCGGCGGTCGTCGATCAATAAAAAGTGACGAACTTAACGGAAAAGATATCACACAAACAAATATTGCCGTTGCACGTGACTCCGACATAAGCGTTGCCGACTATGTATATCTCGCCCGATATCGAACGTATCGACCCGTCGAACAGCGAAATTTCTATCTTGGCACGCTTGCCGATATTCGTTGCGAAAAGCTGTTTCCACGTGCCGACGTTGTTTTCCGAGTTAAAATCGGGCAACGGGTCGGGAATGTTGATCTCCACCTGTCTTTCACAGTCCATTTATGTATCCTCCATACGGAAAAATTAATACCGAAAAATACGTCGCGCGAAAGCGTCACGTATTGAAATAACCGCTCGCGGGCGAGTAAAAACAATGATTGCCTATGCGCGCCTTGAAATAACCGTTTTGATTGGGAAAATTAGTGCGGCACGTAGCCGAGTAAGGATTGAAAAACCACAACGAGTCGTAAACGTCGCCCAACCGCCCGCCGCCCAACGCCCATTGCGCTATCTCGTAATGTATGGCTTCGGGACGCATATTGTATATGCTTTGCTGTTGTTCGGTCGCACACTCGAATTGGCGCGGCGCAAAAACCACGTCGCGCACGGTATTGTACCTGCCGTACTCGCCGCGTTGTTGCTCTACTCTGTTCATAACGACCGACGCTACCGCGCGCATGCCCGTATCGCCTTCGCCGCCGGCTTCGCACTGGATAAGCCGTGCAAGCAATTCCAATTCGTTCATGCTAAATGTTTATGCAAAAAACCCCGCATGTGTGCGGAGTTTTTATTTGTAGAAATAATATGGTCGTGATGGCGGACAAATATGCTTAGGACAAAAAAATAATGATAAGAAAGATTTCTCGCTACGCTCGAAATGATGGGTGTGTTGGCTGTTGTTTGGCGTATACAAGTAATGCTATATCATTGTCATTCTGAACAAGCGTAGCGCAGTGGGCAATCTCATCTTTATTTATTTTATATGGTTGAGATTCTTCGCTTCGCTCAGAATGACAAGAAAAGAATAGTGTATTACATATCACTCACCCCATCATCTCGACCGAAACGAGCGTATGCGAGTGTAGTGGAGAGATCCAGGCGTTAGCCGCACCAATACTTAATCGACCATAATTCCGCATTCCGAATTCCGAATTATTTATCCACCTTGCGGCGGCTCGCCTTGATTTCTCGGTAGCCGGAGGCTACGCGTAGTTTTTTGTTACTATAAACGATGTTTTACAATTCTAAATATCGTTAGCATTAATTGTGCTTCTTCACCTGCTCCGCTCGAAATGATGGGAATGTTGGTTATTGTTTGGCGTGTACAAGTAATGCTATATCATTGTCATTCTAAACAAGCGTAGCGCAGTGGGCAATCTCATCTTTATTATTTATGGTGGAGATTCTTCGCTTCGCTCAGAATGACAAGAAAAGAATAGTGTATTACATATCACTATCCCCATCATCTCGACCGAAACGAGCAAAGCGAGTGGAGCGAAGAGATCCAAGCGTCAGCCGCACTAATACTCAATCAACCATCAATTCCGAATTCCGCATTCCGAATTCCGAATTCCGAATTTACTACACTCTCACCCAACGTCTGTCGATAAACGTATCGGTCAGTTTCGCGGCGTTTTGCGTCCGATCGGTCACGTCGACGGCAATGCCCGCGCCGTCAAGCTCCGAAAAGACCTTCCAGCCCGACGCATTACCGAACACCACGCTTTTAAGCGCCGAACATCCGAAAAAAGCGTTTTTCTCTATAACGTTAACGCCCGCGCCCAACGTAACTTCCTTAATATTCGCGCAATTTGAAAAAGCGCCCGTAAGTATATCGCCGCCCGTTATCGTCACACGCGTAAGCGAGCGCGGTATGTAATATGTCGATTTTCCGTCGAGCTTATCCATATCCCAATTATGATAAAACTGCTCGGTAGCGTCACAACCGTCGTACTGTTTTCTCGCGTAAAATATCTCTCCGAACGGATATTGACTGTAAGACGTTGCTGTTTTTTTATCTCTTCCCACAAACGGCAAAGTGATCTCCGCGAGCGCGGAACAACCCGCAAACGCGCCGCGTCCTATGCTCGTCACTCCGTCCGGTACTCTTACGCTTTTGAGCGATGTACAGCCCGCGAACGCCGAACCCAACGCCGTGACGGTATCGGGTATATTTATAGATACGAGCGAAGTGCAGTTTTCAAACAATGCGTCGCCTACGCGCAACAGCCCCGACGGCAACGATACGCTATCAAGCGCGGTACAGCCCGCAAACGCGCCGCTGCCGATACCCAGTATCGGATCGACGCTATCGGGTATCACGACTTCGGTCAAACCGATACAGTCCGCAAAAGCGCGTCCGCCGATAAATTCGAGTCCGTTGCCGAGCGTCAATTCCGTAACGCTTTTACAGCCGCTAAACGCATAACTCGCCACCGAAGTGACGGTATCGGGCAGCCGTATGCTCTTTAACGCCACGCAATCCATAAACGCGTATTCGAGCAGCTCTTCCACGCCGTCGCAAAACTCTACGCTTTCGAGCGCGGAACAACCCGCGAACGCGCTGTTGCTTATCACCTTTACTTCACCGCGCAAACTCGCGGTTTTAAGAGCAGTAAAGCCGTCGAACGCTTTGCTCCAAACGCTTCCGCATATCACCGTCACGTCGGTAAGCGTCGTTTTGGGCAACGCCGTGACCGCCCCCGACGGCACGGTCGCGCTATCGATATATGTATTATCGAAGGCATGCGCGTCCACAGTCGTTATCGTACGCGGCAGTTCGATATTCTTGATATACGCGCACCCGGTAAACGCATTCAGCCCTACGGCAGTCCCGCCCGTAACTGTCAACGTTACGAGCGAGCGCGGCGCATAGGTGTTTTGCGCATAGCCGTTTGCGCCGAATATGTAGCCGAAATGCACGTTGGCAGTGTCCGCCGCGCGCTCGCCTATAAACGGCACGGTCAGCTCTGCAAGCTTATCGCACTGCCAAAACGCCCCGCGCCTTATTCGCTCGACGCTATTCGGCACGACGACCGTGCTTAACGCCGTTTTTTCAAAAGCGAACTCGCCTATTTCACGCACGTTTTTAAGCTCTACGCGCGTCAATGCGGTACAGCCCGAAAACGCGCGTTCGCCGACGCTCGAAACGTTTGAACCGAACACGACCGACGTCACGTCGGTACGGTCCCTAAACCCGTTAGCCGTTATTTGCGTGACGGGCAAGCCGTTGTAAGTATCGGGTACTATTATATCGCCGCTCGCCGTGCCGCATGACGCACTGTAATACGTTTTGTCCTGCGACAGAGTAAGATCGAGTCCGACGGAATAGCCCGCGTCACGATCGCAAACGGTGCAAACGCTGCCGTCGCCATATTCGTGCGCGGCGACGTCCGCCCGAACGTCGTGTCCGCAAACGGACGCATGCCAATGCTCGTTTTCGTCGCTCGACCACGTCGGAGCAAAGCTATGCCCCGTCGGGACGAGCTCGACATACGTAGTATGATCGCAACGCGAGCATATCACGTAATCCGCCCAACCGCCATCGGTGCAGGTCGCGGGCTTGCCGTTCTTGCTTATAAGATCGTGTCCGAGCGGGTCGAGCGCCTTTTCTTCCGTAACGCCGCAAGCGCAGACCCGCTCGGCAAATCCGCCGCGAGTGCAGTCGGGTGCTTGTGTTTGGATCCATTCGCCGTATTTATGCGCATGTGCGCATGCGGACAAAACCAGCGCGCAACACGCCGCGCCGACCGCTCCCGCCGAAATTAAAATACGTTTTACGATTTTCAACAGATACGACTCCTTTGTTTGATTGTAACACATGACGGCGCGAATGTCAAAGTGCGCGAAAGACTTTTGCTCACAAAAGTAAACAAAAGTCTTTTAACCGTTTATGTTACGCCCGAAATAAAAGGTGTTAAAACACTTGTCGTCGCGTTTTATGCTTGCAAGCAAACACGCCGATCGAAAACAAGCCTTTACTTTTCGAGCAGTTTAAGCTCCGCCGTGAGCTTTTGCAAGTTTTCGCGTTCCACGTCGATAAGCGCGGCGTACGTTCTGAAATATTCTATGTCCGCATCGGCGGGCTTGGTATGCGAAATTATCGCCTCGATTATCGCCGTTTGCGATCTGCCGAGCTTGCGTTCGAGATTTTCTATCTCCAAACGGCTCGATTCGATCTCCTTTCTAAGCTGGGATTTCTTTTTGCCTGCCATTATTTCTTTCTCCTTTTGGATTTGACTACGGGCGACACTTCGGCGTCCGCCATTTCATCTGATGATGCGTCGGGACTATGCTCGGCTTGCTTTTCGCTTTCGTCCGCGACAGCCGCCGCTTCCGCCGATACTCCTTCCGTCTTTTGTTTATCCGTCTTTGCCGTTACAGGCTCGACCGTTGCCGTGTTGTCAGCGGTGACCGTTGCGCCGTTCAAGTCGGGCGCGGTCGCAACGTTGTCCGACGTTTCGTAATACTGCAACGACAGCGGCGAAACCTCGTCGACGATTATCACGCGCATAGACCCTATGCACACCAACTCGTCCTTAGATCTTTCGGTCATGTCGTACTTAAACGACTTCTTTTTGCCGACGGCGAGCGAATGCTTTTTAGCAAGCTCGGCAAACATGAACTTTGCCGTTTCCACCTTGTTGTCGCTCAACACGCGCACGACGAGCGGGGTGCGAGCGAACCGTTTTTTATCGGACTTGTCGTCGCCGTGATGCTTGCCTTCGGCATACTGCTTGGGATCGAGCGCGTACGCCACGCACAAACGCTTGCCCAAAAACACGACCGACGCGAGCAGCTCGGCGCCGTACATTATATGCTGAACGCTGAAATTCTTTTCGATCGTCACGCCCTCGTACGCGCGCATATCGTTAACTATCTGCACGTACCGCGCTTTTGTTTCGTCGTCCGATAAACGCAGTTTGGCGTCGAAGCCGAGCGAGTAGCGCACGTAAAACTTTTTGCCGTTGAACCGTTTGGGACGCATGCCCAGCTTGTTGCGCGTGCGCGGCGACAGATCGTCGACCGCGAGCATGACCGTGTGCAACGGTTGTTTTCCGTCGTTCATCGGAATGGTCAAAGGAATCGTCGGCTGATCGTCGGTCGTTTCTTCTTCCTCGTCATCATCTTCGCCGAACGCCGCAAAGTCTATCCAAGTCTGCGGCTCGGCGTCGCCGCCGCTTTTAAGATATTCGAGCTTGGCAAGCAATGCGTCGCGTCTGTTTTGAAGATTATCGTTGTGCATTTGCCGTTCGGCTTTGATACGCCAAATGTACGAAAACCAAATGTTGAGTACGAGCATCACGCCGAGCGCTACGCACAAGACCGTCATTAGCGAGATCTGCCACCCCGCAAAGATCGATCCGCAAAGATATGTAAACATTATGCGTTACCTCCTTTGTCGTTGTCGGACGCGCCGCGCATCTTTTCGGCTTCCGCAAGATCCGCCATGCGCGCACGGTGTTTAAAGAATTGCCCTGCGGCAAACAGCACCGCTATAAGCACTGCGCCGCCGAGTACGCAAGCTATCGTAACGAATATCCAATCGGCTGTTTCGATCTCCCACGCGAATACGCGCGCACCGTTGGTCCCGTCGTCCCAAACGTAGTTTTTGGCGTCTTTGAGATAGACCGTAACGTAAGTACTGCCCGCTTCGCTGCGCTCGTTGTTTTCTATTATCATGAGCGTCGGATCGAAACCCTGCGGCATGTACGACTGTATCGAACCGTTTACTATGAACTTATTTTCGTCGGGTACGGGCGCTTTAACGACGCGCGGCGCGACCGTCCAGGTAAGCGTGATATCGTCGGTAGTGCCGTCCATCCACGTGCATTCGTCGCTTATAAGATGGAGCTTGACGGTGTATGTACCCGCATTGGTCGCATACACCGTGCCGCCGTTCGCGTCGAAGTACAAGCCGTTGCTGCACTCCACGCTCATAGCCGCGCCGTCGAAGTTGCGTATGCTCATAGACAAAAGATTGCCCGTATAGACCTGGTTTTGCGTAGCGCCGTCGGATATATTATTAAGCGTCGGTTCTATGTATTGTTCTTCCAAAACATTGAATACGAACGCGCCGCCTATTGCGTTATAGTCCGTACTGTCCTGCATGGCGGCGATCAGAGTGTATTCGCCGACGGGCAGTTTTATAAACAACGTTTCGGTAGCCGCCGTCACCTTTCCGTTTTGCACGTCTATCGATCTAAGCCCGTCTATGACGTCTTGCGAAAGCTTGCCCGCAACATCTTCCGACGGCTCGACCGCATACGACAGCGTGTTCGCGCCGTACTTGGTCCTGCCGGTAACGATACTGATGTTTCTGTTGAACTTGCCCGTCACCCACGACGCGATATTGAGCGATACCGTCCATTCGTTATCCGTCGCTTTGGCTATGGCATACGTCCTTTCGATATCGCCGGAATAATTGCCGATACCCTTGACGGAAACCGTCGCGCCGTCGCCCGCATGAACGTTATTATCGTAAACGAGCGTGTAATCGACGTCTTTTTCGAGCGTAACGCCGTTGAAAACAAGCGTCACCTTTGCCTCGACCGCTTCGCCCGAATATACCAGCCCCGCGGTCGCGACCGTGGTATTGACCGCACTGTCGGATATAGACCGAGCGGTGACCGTAAATTCCACCGTTACGGGTACGGCATGATATATCGCACCGTTTTCGCCGTCGACGCCCGAAACATAATCCGCCGCCGTAGACGTAACGCGATACTTGCCGATGCCGTTATCGAACAGCACGCCGTCAAAGTACTCTCGAAGCGTACCCGATATCGCGTCGCCCTTGACGCCGTCCACACATTCGTAAAGCTTGTCGGCTTCCGCATATACGCTCGCAACGTTCTCATACTTCGTCGCATCAGTTGCCTTGGCAAACGTAACCGTCATTGCGTTACCGACAACGCTCTGTTCGGGCAGAGCCAGCGCGCCATTTTCGCCGTAAGCGAACGTGCTTTCCGTATCGCCGAACACGAGCGCATTATGCTTTGTCACTATATTCCACGTCTTGGTAACGGTACCCGTATTGCCGGTCGCGCCGCCGTCGGTAACGGCGAAATTGTCGTTGAGCTTAAACGATATTTCGGTCGTTACCGTTATCATCTTATTTATCTCGCCTTTGAGCGTCGTTATCGTCGCGCCGTTAACGGTGTGCTTATAGGTAACGTCGGTCACATAATTGACAAACCCGCGACCGAGCATTTGTATATCGATCTTGAATTCGGGGTTCAACGCCACGTCAAATTGCTTGCCGTTGTAAAGCACGTAAGCGAAAAGCGTATTGCCGTCCGTCGCGACGTCGTCAGCAACGTACTTGACTTCGGTGATAAACGGCAGATATTCGTCATTGCCGAGTACGACGGCAAGTAACGATTTACCGCTTTCGACGGTAGCCGCTTCCAGCTCCGCCTTGGTTATGGAATAGGGATCCATAACTACGTCGGACGAGATAGCCGAGGTCGGCAAAGCGAAATCGCCTTTTAAGCCGTTTGCTTCGTCTACGCACTCTACGGATATAGCGTACTCGCCCGCGTCGAAAATGTCGGCAACGATCTTGCCGTCGTTTTTGAATACCAGTTTAAGTCCGGGATCGATCAAGGTCGTATCGCCGACGGCAAGCTTGAAGTCGGCTTCCTTGCCGTCCGCCGCATACACATACGAATTGTATACCGTGCCGTCGTCGAACTTGGATTTTACCAAAGCGCGCACACTGTATTTTTTGCTCGTATCGTCATAAGTGAACTTAGAACCGTTCGCATCCGTCCACGCGGTACCGTTATAAATTTGCCACACGGTGACGCAATCGGCATCGCCGCTTTCGGTATAATAATGCCCGCTCGGCTGAACTATTTCAAACGGGAGCTTGACCGTCCCTCCGTAGTTGCCTTTACCCTTGATCACTACGTACGACGCGCCCGCAACGTGGATATTGTTTTCGTATTCGACGGTGTATGCGCTGTCTTTGACCAAGCTCTCGAACCAAGTACTGTTTTCGCCTTCCTCGATAGCTACCGACGTTACGTCAGGCGTATGCGCGGTTCCGTTGAACACTTTATCCGCATCATCGTAAGCTATTTTAACATAACCCGCCGCACCGAACTCGGCAGTAGAGCTTTCGAGCGATTTGGGACGGACGACAACTCTTATGGTGATATATCTCCAACCGTCGCCCGTTTTGACTTGCGCGCTCCCTACATATATGCCCGCTTCGATAACGGCTCTGCCATACGATTGATATTCGCCCAGATCGTCTTCGTCGGCGCTTTCGTTTTTCTTATCGTAAGCGTAACGATGGAACCATACGTTCTCTTCCGCAGAGTCGTCGCCCGTACCGCTTTCCAACGATACACACAACCCGAATTTGCCGTATTCGCCGTAGTTCATTACCATGCCGTATTGGCTGTCGGTTATTTGAAGATCGATATTGTAATCACCGCTGTTTCCGGTATTCGAGCCGTAATAGATCGTTTTGAACGGCGTTTCGTAAATAACGCCGACGCCTTCTTGAAAAACGGCTTTGCCGATATCGTCGGGATTGTACGTAAAATGAAAATATCTCGACGGATCTATGACATGACCGTCTTCACGGTTCAAGCCGTTTTCGCCGTAGCCCGTTATAGGCGAAAGATATTCGCTTATGTAAATTTCCGCGCAGTCTTCGTCAGGCGCCGTACCGCGTTCGAGTTCGCCCGTAACGGTGACCGTTTTAGCGCCGGAAATATCGTTGGACGTGCTTTTTTTCGTTCCGTTTTCCTTGATCTTTACGGGCCCCGCCAATTTCAACGTACCCGGAGTAAGGAAGTATAAACCGTAATCGCGATAATACGCATAGTTGTGAGTTATAAGTCCGCCGCTGAGCGTGATGTCTGTGTTTGCGGTGATGCCGCCGCCGACGTTGGACAGATTGTACGATATCTCACCGCCCGCTATTTCCGAAACGGCGACATTGGAGCTGTATATACCGCCGCCGCTGTGTCCCGACAGATTGCGGGATATTTCGCCGCCGCGGACAGTCAACGCGCCGTTTGCGTAAACGCCGCCGCCTTGACCGTTGCCGCTCGTGCCTGCGGTATTGCTTATAATCCGTCCGCCGTCTATATTCAATACGCTGTTGGTATCGCCGTAAACGCCCGCGCCGGAACGCGATTTGTTTGCCGTTATCAAACCGCGTTTTAAAGTAAATTCGACGTTAGCGCTTATAAACACGCCGCCGCCCAAAGACCCGCTTACCGTACTGAGTCCTTCGTTGGCAATAACATTGCCGCCGTCTATCACTATACTGCCGCCGTTATTCGCATAAATGCCCGCGCCGTTAAACGATACGCGATTGCCGAATACCGTTCCGCCGAACATGTGCAAATTACCGTTGTAAATACGTATACCGCCGCCGAACGAAATACCCCACTGCGACGTACCCACGGCGCTGCCGCCGGTTATAATGCCGCCCGTAACGGCTTTGGTTTTGGTAACGATGTCTATTTGCGGATACCAGCTGTTGGGATCGACGACCGAAAAAGTCATTTCTTCGTATGTATATTTATCCGCTTGCACGCCGTCGACTTCGGTCTTATGCTCTGCGGCGGGATCGCTGTCCACCAAAACGAAATCGGAACTCGCCGAACTGACATATATCACGCTTCCGTTATAATTCTTATCGACATATTTCGGATCATCGAGATCGCGGTCGATAACGTGTCCGTTAAGGTCGAGTATTACCTTTTTGCCGGTAACGTCGATAGCGCCCGGTCCGACGCTCGTCGATGTTACGAACCCGTTGCCCGTACCGAATATGGGCGCGGCATCCTGCTCGACGCCGTCCGTACCCGTCGGTCTTTCTGCGACCCAATCGGAATCGAGCCGCAAATAAACATATTTCGTCGTAGCTTTTGCGCACATTTCCGACCACTTTGCGGCGATCTCCGCGCGCGTTCCGCTCAAAATCACAGGCGCTATCTCGCCGTCGACTATATTGTCGTCGATAAGCTTATCCTTGTAGCCTTCCACTATCTCCGCAACGGCAGGCGCAGGCGTTTCGTTTTCCGTTTCTTCTGCGCGTCCGAACGGCGAAAATAAGCTCATTCCGCCCCACGCAACGCAAAAGGCTACGAGAACCGATAACAATGCGACCGTAACGACGCGTACCGATAAAACCTTTTTCATTATTTCGATCTACCTCCGTAAAACCTTGTCGAATGACAATATTTCATTAGATAAATATATATTATCACATTATATTCACAATGTCAACCCCCATTATATTAATTATCAGTAATTCTGTAAAAAATTTCATTTTCACGGAAAAATTCTCAATAATGCGCACCGTAAAATAATACGTCACAGATTGCAAACAAACGGTGCGCATGGATAACTTTTTGTCCTACGTAGCAATGCATAGCCTTATTCCGAACAAGCGAAGTACAGTAGGCAATCTCGTCCTTATTTACTTTATATGGTTGAGATCCTTCGCGTTGCTCAGGATGACAAGTAAATTTTTACACCTACCCCATCATCTCGACCGAAGTGCGCTTGCGCACGTAGCGGAGAGATCCGGGCGTAGCCGCATAAATATTGATTTGACCATAATTCCGAATTCCGAATTACTCGGTCACTATGCGGCGGTTCGCCTTGATTTCTCGGTAGCCGGAGGCTACGCGTAGTTTTTTGTTACTATAAACGATATTTTACAATTCTAAATATCGTTAGTATTAATTGTGCTTCTTCACCTGCTCCGCTCGAAATGATGGGCGTGTTTGTTGCGGATAACCTTTCTAATCAAGTATAGCAAAGTAGTTTCACTCGCCCCATCATCTCGACCAAGCAAGCAAGAATAGCCAAACCACTTACCCCCCCCCCATCATCTCGACCGAAACGAGCGTATGCGAGTGTAGTGGAGAGATCTAGGCGTAGCCGCACATTGCTCACTCACCGCGTAACGGTCATCAATTCCGCATTCCGAATTCCTAATTCCGAATTCCAAATCACTCTCCCCGCCACTGGAATTTTTCCAAATCAACAGCGCCGTCGACGACCGTAACGTTTTCGCTTTCGAGCATGCGGCGTTGCGCGTCCGCTCCGCCGAACGCGAAATCGGGCGCAAGCCGTCCGCTCGCATTGACAATGCGGTGACACGGCACTTCGCCGAAATACGGGTTGACGTGCAAGGCGTTCCCCACAGCGCGCGCCGCGCCGTTGTGTCCGGACATCAACGCTATCTGCGAATATGTGGCTACCTTGCCGCGCGGAACGAGCTTGACTGCGGCGTACACGTCGCGCATGAAAGCGGTTTCTTTCATATCAGCCGCGCAACGCTTCGCCGACGATTATCTTGCATTTCGCTTTTGTATCGTCGCGTACGATCTCGCCCACCGACGGGACTTTTATAAAGCCCTTATACGGATTTTTTATGCTGTCTATCTTATCGCGCAAAGTCGCTTGCACTTGCGAGCGCTCGAACGCGAGATCGGCGTTTTGCATAACGCAATCGATGAGCTTTAAATTTTTGCAATAGCACAGCGGTTGCGTGCCTATTATCGTGCAATTTTTGAACGTCAGATTTTTGGCGAACCAACCCAAGTATTCACCTATGACCGTGCAGTTTTCCACGGTGATGTTTTTACTGTGCCAAAACGCGTCCTTGGTATCGAGCGTGCTGTCCGTTATTATCCCGCCGTCGACGTACTGAAACGAATACTTGCCCTTGAACGTGAGTCCGCGCGCCGTAACGTTTTTCGCTCGGAACAAAAAGTATTCGCCCGTCGCTTTTACGTCGGTGAAGCTTATGCCGTCGGTGGACCAGCCGAACTCCGGCGATATTATCTCGCTGTTTTTGACGACCGCATGCTTGCATTCGCGCAACGCTTTTATGCCGTGCATTTTTGTATCCGTAACGACGATGTTTGACGAATACCACAGCGCGGCGCGACAGCTTTCGGTAAGCTCGCACCCGTCGAGAATGACCGCGCGATCGTGCCACAACGGATACCGAAGATCGAACAGACAGTTTTCGGCTTGCACTCTGCCGCACTCTTTTAGCGCGCTTTCGCCGTCCGCATCGCCTTGGAATTTGCAGTTATGTATTATAACGTTCTCGCACCCGTACAGGGCGCGTTCCTCGTCCATTATCTTGTTTTCTATCGTCATTTTGTTTTTCTCCGTGTGTGATCGAATATGCTCGTATTTATATATAAAGCACCGGTATACTGCCGGTATTAACTTACTCGCGACGCGGATGGGGCGTTAATTCCGAATTCATCCGAACACGCCCGTCGTTATCAGCAAGTACGCCAAGTACAGCAACGGCGGCACGGCGTTGACCGCATACAGCGCGACAGTTACGCCGCACGACGGTTTGAATTTGTTTTTGACGTATATCATGCCCAGCGTAGTGACGGCGGCGACCGCGCCGAATATCAACAGCCACATGGAATCGCCGTTAAGGAAATAGATCTGCGACGAGTTGGGTATAAACGAAAACACGTCCGCGACGAACAGAATGGTAAAATTGAAAACGTTAGAGCCTATTATATTGCCCGCGGCGGCATTGTAGTTGCCGCGATAGCAAAGCGTTACAGACGAGATAAGCTCCGGAAGGCTCGTAGCCACGCCCAAGAACAACGCGCCCGCAAACGTTTTGCCCAGCCCCAGATTGCCCGCGACGATATCGGTGAGATATGTCATTGCGATAGACGCGCCGATAAGCACTATCGCGCATATTATAAACCGCACGACCGCTTGACTGAGCGTAAGATTTTCGTCTGCTTTGCCGTCGTCGTTCTCGGACGTTTTGGGCATTTTTTTGACGAACAGCACGTACAGCACGAGTATAACGGGCGACACCGCCGAAAACCACGTTATCTGCATCCACTCGGCGAAATACAACCCCACCGCGACGAACGCATACATTCCGATCGTTACGCCGAGCGCGATATAATAAAACTTGGAAAACTCCGCCTTTTTGAGTCCGCGCCCGAATATGAGCAGGATCACGCCGAAAAACGCGAAATTGATCAAGTCAGAACCGAGAATGTTCCCTATGATCATCGAGTTTTCTTTGACTATCCAGACCGCCGACAGCGACGTGAACAGTTCGGGCAAGCTCGTGACCGCAGCGAGCATGACGCCGCCTATGAACGCGCCCGATATGTTGCTTTTGGCATCGATTATATCCACGTATTTACCGAGCTTGATCGACAACGCGACTATGATCGCCACCATTGCGACGTATCCGATATATACTAACCAATCGGGCATACCGACCTCCGAGTGTTTTTATACTTTTACTTTTATCCCGTTGTTTTCTATGACTGCGGTTTAACGTTCACGCAGGTTTATCGATATTATTCATTCTGCGGCTACGCCAAAGATTTCTCGGTAGCCGAAGGCTACGCAGAGTTTTTTAATACGATTAACGATATCTTGCAATTCCGAATCTCGTTTGTATTCGTTGGGCTTCTTAACTTGCTCCGCTCGAAATGATGGTGGTGTTGGGTTGCCTTTCCTATCGAGTGCAAAGCCGTTTCTCTCACCCCATCATCTCGACCGAAGTGCGCTTTGCGCACGTAGCGGAGAGATCCGGGCGTCAATCTCATTAATAATTGATCTACCGCAATTCCGAATTCCGAATTACTTATTCACCCTGCGGCGGATCGCCTTGATTGCTCGACTGCGCTTCGCTCCGCTCGAAATGATGGAAGTATTTGATGTGGGTTGCCTTTCTTATCGAGTGCAAAGCCGTTTCTCTCACCCCGTCATCTCGACCGAAACGAGCGTTAGCGAGTGTAGTGGAGAGATCTAGGCGTTAGCCGCACTAATATTAATTCAACCGCAATTCCGAACTCCGAATCCCGCATCATCCTTCGTAATTATCCCCGACGTACTTCCTTACGCGCAACGGAATATCGAGCTTTGCGCAAAGCGTTTTGCATTTGTTTATTTGGTCGTCGCCTATAACGTCGACGACGGTAAATACCGTAGTTATACCGCGCGCTTTACATGCCTGTGCGAACTCGACGAGCGCGGGAAAAGCGTCAAGCCCGTACGCGCTGTTCGTGATCTCGTAATAACGTTCCGCGCTCCCCGCGTTGAGCGACACCGATACGGTATCTATGTCGGTAAGCTCGCCCGAAATATCCCGTCCCGCCGCGAGCGAACCCAAACCGTTGGTATTGAGCCGCGTCGTATAGCCGCGCGCTTTCAACTGCGCCGCGCATGCCTTCAAAGCGTCGAGATTTTCGGTCGGTTCGCCGTACCCGCAAAACACGACTTCCTTATCGGCACACGGCGCGAGCGCGTCGAACGCCGTCATAACGTCGGTCGCCGTCGGCTCTTTGTCGAGCCACAGCGGCGTACCCGCCACGCCGTCGCCGGTATTGCGTATACAAAACGCGCAAGCGTTCCGACACTTGTTGGTAAGATTGATATACGCCTTACCGTCCAAAACATAAACGTAATTGTTTGTCATTATTCGATATTGAAAACTCGTTTGGCGTTTTCGTTGGTCATTTGCTCCATGCGTTCGCGGGATACGCCTTTGATTTGCGCAAGCGTATCGCATACGAACGCTACGTTTTTGGGATAGTTTTTGTGTCCGCGCCGCGGTTCGGGCGTAAGATACGGGCTGTCCGTTTCGATGAGAAGTCTGTCGAGCGGCACAGCCAGCGCGGCGCGTTTCAGATTGACCGCGTTATCGTACGTGACAGTACCCGAAAACGAAACGTAAAAGCCTTTTCCGACGCAGAATTCGGCGATCTCCGCCGAACTAGAAAAACAGTGTATGACCCCGCCCTGCGGAAACTCGCGCGTTTTTGCGAACTCCGCGAATTCGCCGTAACCGTCGCGCAAGTGGTATACCTGCGGCAAACAAAGCTCGCGCGCAAGCTCGTACTGCGCGCGCATTGCTTTCATCTGTCCGTCGCGGTCGGAACCGGGTCGGTGAAAATCAAGCCCGAACTCGCCTATCGCCACGACCTTTTTGTTATTTAACGCAAGGTCGCGAAGTACGGCTAAATTTTCGGGCGTTGCAGTGCTTGCGTCGTACGGGTGTATGCCCACCGTCGCGTATATGCCCGCGTTTTCTACGGCAAGCTTGACGCACGCTTCGGACGTAGGCACGTCGCACCCCACGCAAACAATATATTCAAGACCGTCGCGGGACATGCTTTCTATTATGCTTTGCGCGCCGCCCTCCGCAAAAAACTCCTCGTCGTATATATGCGCATGTGAATCTATCAGCATATCTTGTCCCCCGCGTTACCGACAGGCATGACGAGCCGCGGCAAGCCGTCGTCGCCCACCGAACACAACAGCATGCCTTCCGACATTATCCCGCACAGCTTGGCTGGTTTGAGATTGGCGACGAGCGCCGCCTTTTTGCCGACAAGCTCCTGCGGCGCGTACGCCTTGGCTATGCCCGACACTATCGTGCGTCGACGCATCCCGTCGAACACGGTCAGTTTTAACAGCTTGTTCGCCTTTTCCACTTTTTCGCAAGCTTCGATATCGACGACCAAAAGCTCTGTCTTGAAAAAGTCGTCTATCGAGATAAGCTCGGACGGTTGCTCCGCCGTCTTGTCGGCGGGCTTTTCGGCTTGTTTTACGTTTGTCGTTTCGGCTATTTTTTCCAATTCGGTAAGCTCCTTTTTGATATCGAGCCTGTTGAGTATAGGCTCTATTTCCGTTGTGGCGTACGCCTTGACTACGCCGTATTTCGCCGCCGAAAAATCGGTCGGCACGGACAAACCCAGTCCGTCGAATATCCGTCGCGGGTACTTGGTAAGGAAGGGCAACAACAGGTTCGCGACGACGCGTATGCTTTCCAAAAGATCGTACATAACGACGTTGAGCCGCGCAGTGTCGCCCGTTTTGTTAAGCTCCCACGGCTTGTTGGCGTCGATGTACTTATTGGACAGATCGATAACGCCGAATATCTTTTCGAGCGCCTTGTTGAGCTCGGGCTTATCTATATCGGCGCGCACGCCCGATAAAAGTCCGTCTATCGCCGCAATGTAATCGCGGTCGGCGGCTGTAAGCTCGTTATCTGTCGGCTTTTTTACCTTGCCGTCGAAATACTGCTTGCTCATGGCGAGCGTGCGGCGCACGAGATTGCCGAGATCGTTGACTATATCGTTGTTTATCGTCGACAGCAACAGTTCGCTCGTATACGAGCTGTCCTCGCCGAACGGCATGCTCGACAACAAATAGTAGCGCAGTGCGTCAACGCCGTATCTGTCGGTAAGCACGAACGGATCGACGACATTGCCCTTGGACTTGCTCATTTTGTCGCCGCCGAAGGTTATCCAGCCGTGACCGTATACGCGCTTAGGCAGCGGCACTTCCAACGCCATAAGTATCGCGGGCCACACAATCGAATGGAAGCGCACTATCTCCTTTGCCATCACGTGCATATCGCACGCCCAGTATTTTTTGTAGTTTCGGTCGTTATCTCCGCCGTAGCCGAGCGCCGTCAAATAGTTGGGCAAAGCGTCGATCCACACGTAAATGACGTGTTTGGGATCGAACGGCACTTTTATCCCCCAATCGAAGGACGTGCGCGTTACCGCAAGGTCGTTAAGTCCTTTGTCGATGAAATTGTTCACCATCTCCTTGACGCGCGAATCGGGCTGTAAGAAATCCGTTTCGGTCAACAGCTTTTTCACGCGGTCGGCATACTTGCTCAAACGGAAAAAGTAACATTCCTCCTTGGCGTCCTTGACTTCGCGCCCGCAATCGGGACACTTGCCGTCGACGAGCTGAGAGCTTGTCCAAAACGATTCGCACGGCTCGCAATACTTGCCCGAATACTCAGACTTGTATATATCGCCTTTTTCGTACAACTTGGTAAATATATCGGCGACAGCCTTTTCGTGCGCCTTGTCGGTGGTGCGTATAAACCCGTCGTTGCTTATGTCCATGCGCTCCCACAGCTTTTTTATGCGCTCCGCAAGTCCGTCCACAAACGCCTGCGGCGACATGCCCTTTTCGCTCGCCGCCTGCTGGACCTTTTGCCCGTGTTCGTCCGTGCCGGTAAGATAAAACACGTCGTACCCGTCCATGCGCTTGAACCGCGCGATCGCGTCGCAAGCGACTGTCGTATAGCAGTGACCGATATGCAACGCCCCGCTCGCGTAATATATGGGCGTCGTGATGTAGAATGTTTTTTTGTTTTCGGCTTTTTTCATTGTGACCTCTTTATATGATCGAGATTTCTCGCTTCGCTCGAAATGACGAACGGAATAAACGTTGTAGTATCCTTGTTCACCGCGCAAGCGGTCGATCGATTGCGCATCACGAATTTTTTAATTGACCGTAATTCTTAATTCCGCATTCTTAATTGCCCTTAATTCCGCATTCCGAATTCCTAATTCCGAATTTACGTTACTCGCTCCTGAGCGCGACCACCGGGTCTTTCTTTGCGGCGAGCCGCGCGGGTATAAGCCCGGATATCAACGTAAGCGCGATGCTTATAACGATCATCACAACAGCCGTCAAAATAGGCAACGACGCTATCGTGTATATGCCGACAAGACTTCCGACTATCATATTGATGATAAACGAAATCAAATACGTTACGGCGATACCGATCACGCCCGACGTGCCGCCTATAATAAATGTTTCGGCAATGAACAGCGCGGATACGTCGCGCTTTCTGCCGCCCAGCGACCGTATAACGCCTATTTCTTTTATGCGTTCCATTACCGACACGTAAGTTATTATCGCTATCATAACGGTCGAAACGACCAGCGACAACGCCGTAAACGCCACGAGCGCATACGTGATTATGTCGATAAAATCGTTCACCATGTTTATGACGAGTTCGAGATTGTCGGTGTATTTTATATCGTCGCGATCGGTAAGCTCCGCGCCGTTGACGGTTATAGGCTCTTCGCCGTTCCACTTATCGAGATAGCCCGTAACACTGTCTTTGTAATCGAAGTTTGTCGGATAAACGGCGATCCTATTGGGCGTGTCCGTTCCGCCCAGCTCGTACTTCATCATAACGTACGTTTTTACCGCGCTTTCGGACGACGTCGAACCGCCCGATACCGCGCCCTGCATCATGCCGAGCATTTGCATCATAGCGTCCTGTCCGCCAACTATGCTCGTACCGTTATGCACTTCGCCGTCGAGCATGTATTTATAATCGAACGTAATGCCGTAACGCATCCCGCCGACCTCGTAGCCCTGTACGCTCGTCAGCTCCTTCTCGTTCATTTTGCCGACGATATCCGACTTCAAGCCGCTCTCCACCACGGCGTTCGACAGCTTGCCTGTATAGTAAAACCCGCTGTTCAAGCAACCGTACGAAACGCTGTTTTTGCGTCGCAATACAGCCGTCACTTTAAGGTCTATCCCGTCCGTCCAGTCCGACTGCGCTTCGCCGATATACTTGCCGAACCACTGCGTAGTCGTCTTGCCGTCGGGCGTGGTAACGTCCATCGGTCTTGCGTTATCGAATACCGTGTCATTGGGATACCATGTAAATGTTTTTCCCATAAGCGTATCGTAAGTTATCGTCGGCACGTCGAGATCCTTATCGTATTTTTCCGCCGCATCCTCGTTGCCCGGCAGGTCTTTCACCGCGCCGTACGCAATGTTCAAAAACTGTTTTTGGCTCAAATACCCGAACTGCGCGAGCGTGAGATCGGCAAGCGCGTAATCGGAATTGACGACTATCATTATTTCGTTCGCCTCGGTCGGGAACTTGCTCTTTTGCGGGTCGGACACTATGTCGTACTGCGAAAGTATAAAGTCCTTATCGTCGGGCATTTGATCGAACCGCTCGGTGAACATGGGTATGTACGACGCATACGACTTGAACTCCGTTTGCCCCAAAAGATCGGTATACATGGCAAGCGCGGACGTAAGCGACAGCGTCGTTTTGCCGTAGCCTTCGAGATCGAAATCCGTATACAGATTATTGGAAAGATTTATGCCGTACGTGGCGTTTATAGCCCTGTAATATTCCTTGGGCATCGCCTTGACGTAATCGAGATATTCGTTGGTGATATTGTTCTGGATTATGGACGACGTAGCGGTATTGCCGCGCTTTGCAAGCTCGGCGATCAAGCCCTGAACGTTTATACCCTGCTTTATATCTGCATTATCCTTAATAATATCCGATTTTTCTTCGAACATCATGCCCGACATCAACGCTTCCATATCGAGCGCTTCGGTACTGATCGTTACGGGATTGCCCGAAAGCATATCGTCTTGCATGTCGTGTATGTATCCTTGAACGCCGCTCGACACGGACAGCACCGTCGCAACGCCTATTATGCCGATAGACCCCGCAAAACAAACAAGCACCGTACGTTTGAGCTTCGACAAAAGATTTTTGCCCGACAGCTTGAACGCGCTCCAAAACGACAGCTTGGCTTTTTTGGATACGTGTTTTTTCTTTGTCGGCGCAGCGGGCTTTTCGGTTTTATCCGCACCGCCGTCATTTTTCGTTTTTTCTGCGCTATCCGTCGAGTCGGCTCGTTCTACAGAAATTTCGCCTTCGTCCGCCGTCGCGACGTACGGATCGCTGTCCGCTATCACTTCGCCGTCGAGCAGCTTGATTATGCGCGTAGAATACTTTTCGGCAAGCTCCGGATTGTGCGTTACCATGATAACAAGACATTTTCGCGATATCTCGCGTATCAAGTCCATTATCTGCACCGACGTTTCGCTGTCGAGCGCGCCCGTCGGCTCGTCGGCAAGCAATATTTCGGGATCGTTGACGAGCGCACGCGCTATCGCGACGCGTTGCATTTGTCCGCCCGAAAGCTGATTGGGCTTTTTGTTGTACAGCCCCTTTAAGCCCACCTTATCGAGCGCTTCTCGCGAGCGGCGCACGCGCTCCGCTTTTTCCACGCCCGAAATATTGAGCGCAAGCTCTACGTTTTCGGAAATGCTCTGGTGCGGTATAAGGTTATACGACTGAAATACGAAACCGATACGGTGATTGCGGTATGTATCCCAATCGCGCGCGGTGTAGTTTTCGGTGCTTACGCCGTCGATAACGAGATCGCCCGAAGTGTAATGATCGAGTCCGCCGATAATATTCAACAACGTTGTTTTGCCGCAACCCGACGGACCGAGCACGGACACGAACTCGCTTTCGCGAAACGCAAGATCTACGCCCTTTAACGCGCGCACCTTATCGTTGGCTACGGGATAATCTTTTACTATACTTTTAAGTTCGAGCATTTATATCTCCTTACTCACGGCGTTACCGTGCGACCTGTCGTTTTATATGCACATATATTTTATCGTATATTATACACTTTTTTTTCGGCTTTGTAAAGAATTAAACGGGTATTAAATATGTTATAATACGCGGCGTCGCAAGCGGTATGCACGTATAAATTACGCTATATGCTCACAAAATAACACCGAGGTGAAAATCATGAGCATCAAAGAAAAAATAAGTTCGGCTTTTAAAAAAGCCGCAGACAAAACCGCGGATACCGCCAAACGCTTATCGCGCAAAAGCAAGACCGACAGCGAGCTTGCCGCCGACGAAGTGATACACGAAGAAGTTTTCCCGAAAAAGCGCGCATGCAAAAAGGGCGCGTCGGCGCACAAAGCTTGCGCCAAAAAGCCCGCGAGCAAGCGCACCCGCCCCACCAACAATAATTACGAGATGATCGATCCCGACGACAATACCTGCGACAGCAGTAAAAGCTGATAATAGGGATCGGGATCGAAAATGCGGTATCAAGGTCGATCGATCGCCTTGATACCGCATTTATGTTTCCGAATACATAATTTTATTACTTTATCTCGTTATTGTAAAGCTCGCAAACTTCCTCGAACGTGGGGATGCTCGACGCCGCGCCGTGCCGCGACACGGTGAGCGACGCCGCTTTGGTCGCAAACAAACACGCTTCTTTAAACGAATACATGCCCACATGCGGATATGTGAGCGCAAGCGCGCCGACAAACGTGTCGCCCGCTCCCGTCGTATCAACTACCGAAACCTTGCGCGCGGGTATATGCCCCGTCACCTTTTCGCCGTCCGATACAGCCGCACCGTTCGCGCCGAGCGTGAGCGCGACATAACGCACGCCTTTTGCCAACAGGCTTTCCATAGCGGCGAGCCGCGAACTCTCGTCGCGCGGGTTTATGCCGGTAAGCTCCTGCGTTTCGAGCTCGTTGGGTACGATTATATCTACGTTATAATAAAAGTCGTCCGGCAATTCTTTTGCGGGCGCGGGATTGAGAATGGTCGTCATGCCTATCGCCCGCGCCTTTCTCAATGCGTAACCGACTATATACAGCGGCACCTCCAACTGACATAACAACGTGTCTGCGCTCGTCGCGTGTTCGAGCGCCTCGTCGACGTCCGACTTGGTAAAACCGAGATTTGCGCCGCTGTAAACGACGATACGGTTATCCTTGCCGCTGACAGACACCATGGCAAGCCCGGTGCTTCTGTTCACATTTCGCACGAACTCGGTATCCACGCCGTAATCGTCGAGTTTTTGCATAAGCTCCGCGCCCATCGCGTCGTTGCCGACGCGCCCTATCATTTTGACAGCCTTGCGCCCGTCGTCGTACTTGCGCGCCAAACGCGCGATCGCCACCGCTTGATTGGCGCCCTTTCCGCCCAAGCCCGTGCCGCAACCGTCGGCGAGCAACGTTTCGCCCTTTTTGGGCATTCTTTCCAGTTCGAGCGAAATATCGTAATTTATGCTTCCGAGTACGTAGATCATCGGTCCTCCTTCACCGCCGCCGTCGCCGCGGACGGATCGACCGTATCGCCGTCAAGCGGAATATCGCTCGGCGAGTCTTCGGTCGGAACGGTTTTTTGCAGGCTTTGCCCGCTATGCTTGCGCTCGCGCGAGCGGCGCTTTTGCTCGTCGGCTATTTTTTCCATCGCTTCGCGTTGCGAACCCGACGGCGACTTGATGGAAAACGCGATGTTTGTCAAGTGATCGGCTATGCGTTCGAGCGCGCTCGTTATCGAATAAAAATGCGTGCCGCTTTCCACGTTGCAACCTCCGTCGTTTAGCCGCGCTATGTGGTTGTTGTCCAAAAGCCGTCGCGTCATGTCCACTTCGTCCTCGCGCGCCGCAAACGAGTTGAGCCTGTCCACCGCGTTGTTTTGAAATATGTACATTGCCTCGTCGAACATCGCCATTACCTTGTCGTACATGTCTTCCAGCTCGTCGAGCGCGCTCTGCGTGAACACGCGGTCGTTTTCCTTCATCGCCTGCGCGTCCTCGGTGAAGTTTTTCGCATGGTCGGCTATGCGCTCTATGTCCCCTACGACGTGGTGAAGCGAGCCTATAAACTTTTCGTCCGTACGCGTCAGCGACTGCGACGACAGCTTGATGAGAAATTTGGTAACGCCCTTATTTATGAAATTGATGCGTTCCTCGTCCTTTTCGACGGCTTCGCGCTCGGACATGTCCCGAGTAAGCACCGCGCGCATTGCGCGTTTGAGATTGGTCTTTGCCATTTCCGCCATGTTGTCCACTTCGCGCTTGACCTGCGCAACGGCTATGGGCGGAGTCTGTAAAAACCTGTCGTCTATGAAATACATGCGCGGCGCGTCGTCCTTGCCGCCGTGTTTTTCGCGAACGAGCCGCGACGCAAGCACTGTCAGCGGCTTGATAAACGGCACGAGCACGAGCGTGGTTATCACATTGAAAAACACATGGAACAGCGCGACCTGCATTTGCGCATTGCTCGACATTTTGCCTATCAACCACACCATGCCGTCCTTGAACACCCAAATGATTATAGTGAACAGCGTCGTGCCTATCACGTTGAACAAAAGATGGATCACGGCGGTACGCTTCGCGTTGGTGCTTGCGCCGAGCGACGCGAGCATAGCCGTGACGCACGTACCTATATTGGTGCCGAGTATGACGAACAGCGCGCTTTCCATCGGGATTATGGGCGCGCCGCCGTTGACGGGCGCCGCCATGGTGACTACGAGCGCGGTCATCGCCGCGGACGATTGGAACAACGCAGTGCATACCATGCCGATAAGTATCAACAGCAACGGGAAGCTTACTACCTTAAACAAATTTTGCAACGCCGACGCTATCGCTTCGTTTTTAAACGCCCCGCTCATCAGCGACAATCCGACAAACATCAAGCCCAAGCCCGCTATCGCCGAGCCTATCTTTTTTACGGTGTCGTTTTTAAAGAACATCGTCATTATCACGCCGATAAACGCGAGCAATGCGAAGTACGAGCTTATATTAAACCCGGACAAAGCGATGATAACGCCCGTGAGCGTAGTGCCTATGTTTGCGCCCATGATTATGGACGTGGCTTGAAAAAGCGTCATAAGCCCGGCGTTGACAAACCCTATGACCATAACGGTCGTCGCCGCCGACGAATTGACCAATACGGTAGCGACCGCGCCGACGCCTATCCCCGCGAAACGGTTATTGCTGATCTTGCCGAACAGCTTGCGCATGCCCTTGCCCGCGCTGCGTTCCAAACCCTCGCTCAGCATTTTCATGCCGATCATGAGTACGCCGATACCGGCAATTAGCGATAAAACACTGGCGATGATTTCCAAACCGACCGTCCTCTGTTGTAGTGATCGGTTATATTGTACAATAGTACGGTGCGGGTTGTCAAGCGCATAAATGCAAGTGCGTGCCGAGCGCGTCCGCGCGCGGATCTATCATATGTCGTCGTAACGTAAATAATCTTCGCTTGACTTTTTTGCGTCGCATATATATACTAAGGTTGATCATGATAAAACTGTTGCGATTTTTAAAAGGTCACATACCCGCTACGATCGCCGCGCCGATCTGCAAGCTCATCGAGGCGATAGCCGAACTCGCCGTACCGATGATAGTTGCGAGCGTCATCGACGTCGGCATAGCCAACGGCGACAAAACGTATGTGATAAAGTACTGTTCGGTGATAGGCGTGCTTGCCGTGCTCGGGTTTTTGATATCCGTGACGGGGCAATATCTCGCGTCCAAGGTCGCGCTCGGCTACGGCACGCGCATACGCAACGCGACGTTCAAGCATATAAACAAGCTGTCCGTTTCGGAGTGCGACAAGATAGGCGGCGCGTCGCTGGTGACGCGCGTCACGGGCGACGTGCTCAACTGTCAGAACGCGCTAAACATGTTTTTGCGGCTCGTCCTGCGCATGCCGTTCGTCGTCGTGGGCGCGTTCGTAATGAGCATGATAATCGATCCCGTGCTGTCGCTCATGTTTTTCGGCATGACGGTAGTGCTGTCGGCGACCATAGCTTGCGTACTGCGGCTTACCATGCCGCGCATAAAACGCGCGCAAAAAAATCTCGACGAGCTTTCGCGCGCCACGGCGGAAAGCCTTGCCGGCGCGCGCGTCATTCGCGCGTTCTCGACGCAAAGCTCGACCAAAGCGCGGTTCGACGGCTCGGCGGACGTTACCGCAAAAACAAATATCGGCGCGGCGCGCATATCGGCGCTTCTCACCCCGCTCACGTTCGCGGTAGTCAATATCGCCATAATAGCGGTTCTGTGGTTCGGCGGCGTCAAGGTAAACATCGGCTCGCTCACGCAGGGCGAAACGATCGCGCTGATCAATTACTTACAGCAGGCGTTTTTCGTGATAGTCAATATCGGCAACGTATTTTCGGTATTCACGCGTTCGGCGGCGTGCGCGGCGCGCGTCAACGAGATATTGGACGCGCCCCTGCCCGACAACGGCGCGCAAACCGAACTCGCCGACGACGACACGGTACTGAAATTCGACAACGTGTCGTTCGCATACGACGGCGATTACGACGTGCGCGACGTTTCGTTCACGCTCAAAAAGAACAAAACATTGGGCATCATCGGCGGCACGGGCAGCGGCAAATCAACTATAATCAATCTTGCGGAAAAGTTTTATACGCCCGCGCTCGGCAGTATCGAATTTTGCGGAAGGAGCGTCGCCGATTACGACGTAGCCGCCATGCGCCGCAACGTCGGCTATGTGCCGCAACGCGCGGCGGTGCTTCGCGGCACGCTCAAAAGCAATCTTGCGATAGCGGACGAGAACGCTACCGACGAAAGGCTCGAACACGCTTTGGAGCTTGCCCAAGCGTCCGAACTGCTCGCATCGCTCGGACTTGACGGCGAGATCGTCGGCGGCGGCAAAAATCTTTCGGGCGGACAGCGTCAACGCGTTTCGATCGCCCGCGCGCTTTGCCGCGACAACGTTTTGTACCTATTCGACGACGCCACTTCGGCGCTCGACTACAAGACCGAACGCAGTTTCATAAACGCCATGAAAAACGTTTCGGGCGCAAAGATATTCGTTTCTCAACGCATAAGCGCGGTATCGGGTTGCGACGAGATACTCGTGCTGGACGGCGGCGCGGTAGTCGGGCGCGGCACGCACGACGAATTGAAACAAACATGTCCGTTATACGCGGAGTTCTGCGCTTCGCAATCGGGTGATTGATATGGCAAAGACAAAAAACAAAAAGAACGCGGCGACGCTCGGTCGCCTGATGAAATATTTGAAACCGCATGCGGGATTATTGGCTTTCGCGTTTTTATGCGCGGTGATATCGTCCGCCGCGATGCTGTTCACGCCTGTCGTGATAGGCAACGCCGTCGATTGCATAGTCGAAATAAACAACGTCGACTTCGGCAAGCTCGCCGTATATCTGTGCGTGCTTGCGGGGCTGATAGCGGCGGTGATGCTGTTTCAATGGCTTATGAATCTTTGCGCGCAACGCGCGGCGCATCTGACGGTGCGCGACGCGCGGCGCGACGGCTTTGCGGCTATCGTAGACGCGCCGCTCAAAGACATAGACGCGCGCTCGCAAGGCGATCTCGCCGCACGCATTTCGGTGGACGCAGACCAAATAGCCGACGGCATAGTGCAGGGTTCGACGCAGATATTCACGGGCGTAGTGACTATAATCGGCACGCTCGTATTCATGATACTTATCAGTCCGTGGATCGCGCTCGCCGTCGCGGCGCTCACCCCGCTGTCGCTGTTGGTATCGTATTTCGTCGCGCGCGGCACGCATAAATACTTTACCGAACAAACGCGCGTGCGCGGCGAGCTGTACGCCAAGACCGACGAAACGGTGCGCAACCGCGCGGTCATCGCCGCCTACGGCTATTCGCCGTGCGCCGAACGCGACTTCGGCGTTATAAACGACGAGCTTAAAACGTGCGGGTTCAAAGCGACTTTCTACTCGTCGCTCGTCAACCCGTCGACGCGGCTCATCAACTCGCTCGTATATGCGGTAGTCGCCGTAATGGGTACGGTTTTCGCAATAACGGGCGCGGGCGGTTTTATGGGCAAGGTCGTTTCGATAGGCGGCATAACCCAGCTCTTATTATACGCCAATCAGTTCGCCCGCCCGCTCAACGAGATAACGGGCGTTATCACCGAGTTTCAAACGTCGCTCGCCGCCGCGCACCGCATACTCGATCTCGCGGATATGCCGCCGCAGGACGACACGGGCGAACAATTGACGAATTGCAATTCGATCGAAATAAAGGATCTCGACTTTTCGTACGATCCCGAAAGACCGCTCATTCGCGACATGAACGTTAAAGTACCCAACGGCACGCTCGTCGCGATAGTCGGGCGAACAGGTTGCGGCAAAACGACGCTCATCAATCTGTTGATGCGATTCTACGACCCCGACGACGGTCAAATACTGTTGGGCGGCGACGACGCGGCGCGATTCAGTCGCAGCAGCGTGCGCAAAAACTTCGGCATGGTATTGCAGGACAGTTGGGTGTTTAAAGGCACGGTGCGCGACAATATAGCATACGGCAAGCCCGACGCGACCGACGAGCAAGTGACAGCCGCCGCAAAAGCCGCGCACATCGACGGGTTTATCCGACGCTTGCCCAACGGCTACGACACTGTGATAGACGACGGCGACGGCATTTCGCAAGGACAAAAACAGCTTATAAACATCGCGCGGATAATGCTCGTAGACCCGCCGATGCTTATACTCGACGAAGCGACCAGCAATATCGACACACGCACGGAACGTAAAGTTCAGGACGCTTTCGACAAGCTGTTGCGCCCCGCGAACGGCAAAAAGAAAACGGGGTTCGTCGTCGCGCACCGACTGTCGACGATAGTCAACGCCGACATGATCCTCGTCATGGACGCAGGCAAGATAATCGAGCGCGGCACGCATAAAGAACTGCTCGCCAAAAACGGCGCGTACGCCGAGCTGTACAAAGCGCAATTCGCCAAAAGCTGACAATAGGATTCGGCATCGGGAATGCGTAACGACCGTCGGTTTGATAAATATGCGTCGAATCGCATTGATCTTTCCCCCGCGCTTACATTACGTTTGAAATAATGTGTGTATTGGTTGTGTATCTCTTTTAATCATGTATAGCAAAACCGCCCCCATCATCTAGACCGAAGTGCGCTTGCGCACGTAGCGGAGAGATCCAGGCGTCAGCCGCACATTAATTACTCTCTCACCGCGTAGCGGTCATTAATTCCTAATTCCGAATTCTCCCCCCCCTACTTCACGACGGAAAACCATTTATTGGACGGGTGCGAGTCCTTATAGATCGTTTTACGCTTACCTTCGATAACGCAATCGTAGCGCATGGGCGAAATGCACGCCACGTCGGGCGCGTGTCGTGTAACGCCGAGAACTTTATCCACGCAATAATACTTGCCGTCCTTGGCGACGTACATCGGCGTGACTTCGCCGTTTTCGTCGACCAGCTCGACGACCGAAATATCCAATCTTTGCATACGATTATTATATGCGTCGAAATCAAATCACAATCGCGGAGCCGATATGAAAATTTTAAATTCAGTAACAGAGCTTATAGGAAACACACCGTTGCTGTACGCAACGGGCTATACCGCCGCCAAAGGGCTTGACGCGCGGCTGTTGTTAAAGCTCGAATATCTCAACCCCGCAGGCTCGGTAAAGGACCGCGTCGCGCTGTCGATAATAACCGACGCCGAAAACCGCGGCGCGCTTAAAAAGGGCGGAACGATAATAGAGCCGACCAGCGGCAATACGGGCATAGGACTTGCGGCGGTCGCGGCGGCGCGCGGCTACAAGCTGATAGTCACGATGCCTGACAATATGAGCGCCGAGCGCATCAATTTGATCAAAGCGTACGGCGCGCAAGTCGTACTGACCGACGGCAAGGACGGCATGAACGGCGCGATAAAAAAAGCGTCCGAGCTTTCCAAAGAGCTTGACGGCATAATTGCCGGGCAGTTTGTCAACCCCGCAAATCCCGATGCGCACTACCGCGCTACGGGACCGGAGATATGGCGCGACACGGACGGCAAACTCGACGTATTTGTAGCGGGCGTCGGCACGGGCGGCACGGTAAGCGGCGTCGGCAAATTTCTCAAAGAAAAAAATCCCGATATTAAGATCATCGCGGTAGAACCCGCAAACTCTCCCGTGCTTTCGCAAGGCAGAGCGGGCGCGCACGGCATACAAGGCATAGGCGCGGGCTTCGTGCCGCAAACCCTGGACACGACGGTTTACGACGAAGTAATAACGGTAGGCGACGACGACGCGGTAACGGCGGCGCAAACGCTCGGCAAGACGGACGGCGTGCTTGCGGGCATATCGTCGGGCGCGGCATTGTTCGCCGCGACAACGCTCGCAAAACGCGTCGAGAATAAAGGCAAAACGATAGTCGCGCTCATGCCCGACTCCGCCGACAGATACTATTCGACGAAATTATTTTCCTAACATATAAACGTTTAGCGGGATATTATTCGTCATACACTGCAATGCGAATAATATTACTAACGAATAAAACACACTGTTGTTTTTATACGTAGCAATGCAACGTCTTATTTTTTACAAGCGTAACGCAGTGGTCTACTTTTTGTCCTACGTAGCAAGGCGTAGCCTTATTCCGAACAAGCGTAGCGCGGTGAAGAATCTCTACCTATTTTTAATAATGATGAGATTTCTCGCTACGCTCGAAATGACAAAAGAATAAGCCCAACCACCCCACCCATCATCTCGACCGAAACGAGCGTCAGCGAGTGTAGTGGAGAGATCCAAGCGTCAGCCGCACTAATACTTAGTTGACAATCATTACGTATTATGCATTATGAATTCTTAATTGCCATTTAATTCCGCATTCTACGCGGTCAGCTCGGCATGCGCCAATCCGAACGCGGCGAGAACGACACCGAGCCTATCTTAACGCCGTCTGGCAAGCACGACCGCTTGAATTGCGCGGCGGCGAACCGCTTATAAAACGTATCGACCGCTTTATCGAGTTCCGCCTGCGACACGTCGCAAAACGCCGCTTTGAGCAAAAACTCTATCTTTTCGCGCTCGAACCCGAATCTGCAATAATAATAGATTATAAAGTCCAAAAGATCGTACTTGCCGAGTATGCTTTCCGTCTTTTGCGCGATCTTGCCCTTTTCGGGCGGCAAAAGTTCGGGCGAAATTTCGGTGGTCAAAACAGCGTCGACCGCTTTCGCGACAGCGCCGCCCAGTCTTTCGCCTTCGTGCCGCACCAGCATTTTGACGAGCGTTTTAGGCACGCCGGCATTCACGCCGTAAGACGACATGTGATCGCCGTTATACGTCGCCCAGCCCAGCGCAAGCTCGCTTAGATCGCCCGTGCCGACCACCAACCCGCACGTTTTATTGGCTATATCGAACAGCGTCATCGTGCGCGTGCGCGCCTGCGCGTTCTCGAACGTCACGTCGGTATCCGCGTGATCTATATCCGCCAAATGACTTTCGACGGTACGCTTTATATCTATCGTTCGCAGATATATTCCCAGCGCGTCGCACAGCGCGTGCGCATTGCTCTTTGTCTTTTCCGACGTACCGAAGCACGGCATGGTGACCGCGACGATCTTTTTCTTATCGACCGCACGGCACGCGACCAACAACGCGAGCGTCGAGTCGAGTCCGCCCGATATACCTATGACCGCGGTCTTGCTTTTTACCGAGTCGAACCGCGTTTTAAGCCCGCGCGCCTGCATTTCGAGTATAATTTCGGCGCGTTGCGCGCTTTCGTCCGCGCTCGGCAAAAACGGATACCGTTCGGGCGCGCGTTCGAGCGCAAGCCCGTCGCCCAAAGCGAACGGAACTACCGCAAAATTTTTATTTGCGCGCTTGACGCCTATCTTGCGCCGCTCGCAATCGAGCTTTTGCACGTCTATATCGGCGACCGCAAGCCCTGCGCCGAACGGCGCGCTCTCGGCGACGACCCCGCCGTTTTCGGCTATGACGTTATGCCCCGAAAACACAACGTCGGTGGTCGATTCGCCCTCGCCCGCATCGGCGTAGATATATCCGCAGTGAAGTCTGCCCGACGCACCCGCGATCAACAGCTTACGATATTCGGGCTTGCCGACTACTTCGGCGGATGCCGAAAGATTGACTATCACCGTCGCGCCCGCCCGCGCAAGCTCTACGCTCGGCGGCGCGTCAGACCACATATCCTCGCATATCTCGCACCCGACCGTCAATGCCGTACCCGCGCACTCGTACAGCACGTTGCCGATAGGCGCGCACAATTGCGCGCAAGTTTCCGTCCCGTCGAATGCGGGCGTAAAGTACCGCGTTTCAAAAAATTCGCCGTAATCGGGAAGCTCGGTCTTGGGCGTTATTCCCAACACCTTGCCCGCCGACATGCCAACCGCGCAGTTATACAGCCTGCCGTCGTGCGCTATCGGCGCGCCGACAAACGCGAGCATATTTTCGGGTACGGCGCGCGCTATGCGCTTTACGGCGTCGACCGCGCCGTCCAAAAGCTCGCGAGTGAAAAACATGTCCATGGCGGAATAACCGGTGACGCACAGTTCGGGAAACACGGCTATCTCGACGCCGTGCGCTTTAAGCTCGGCTATTTTGGCGATAACTGCTTTCGCGTTATACGCTGTGTCGCAAACCTTGATATGCGGCGTGACCGCCGCGCACTTGACAATTCCGTATTTCATGCTGCTCCTATGCCGATGCCTTAGGCACGACGTTGTCTTTACCGAACAACTGCGCCGCGCGCAATAAATCTTCCTCGTAAAGATCGTCGTCGGTACGCTCTATGCGCGCGCGCTTTTTTATGCCGAGCGTATCGAGAACTTCGTTAAGCGTTTGCAATACCGCAGGCTCGCCCATCGACAAATAGCTTTCGTCGGGCGTGACAAAGCCTATAAACTCGTCGCGTTCCTTTACCGATATGCCGCGCGACAAAAGCTGACGCGCGCGCACCGACGCGGGCGACGGGTTTTTACGCAATGTCCGCGCGATCTTGCCGAGCAATTCCAAACCCGCTTGCGCTACCGCCTGCAAATGCCAAAACTCGCCCTCGTCCGCACGGTCGGGCGATATTCCGCTCGTATCGTATACGGGCGCGCGCGTCGACACACCGCGCGGATCGTCGGCAAACGCCGGCGCGGATCGCGGCGCGGAACACTGCTGTTCGGGATACGGCTCGAACGGCGGCTCTACCCATTCGTCGGGCGACGGCGCGGGTTCGGGATATTCGTCGAGCGGCGCGCGAGTTTCCGATCTCGCGTCGTCGGACGCGCCGATACGCTCGGACGACGCGCTTTGCCGCGCCTGTGGATTTACTTTATTTTTTTTTTGCTCCGCCGTAACGGCGGAGTTGCTTTCGAGTGCGGATATTCGTTTTAACAGATCGTCGGTGACGGTCGCGCCGTAAATGAGCTTGACGAGCGCGGTCTCCAAGAACACGCGCGGATTGACCGAATATTTAAGCCCGCCTTCCGCCGCGCCCAGCTCGACCAGCATGTTGGAAATATCGCGCATATCGCACGCGTCCGCGGCGGCGATTATGCGTTCGAGCGTGGCTTTGTCCGCATTGACGAGCGTCGCCGCACTGTCCTTGCCGACCGATTTGGCAACAAGCACGTTACGCGTATAGTCTACGAGTTGACGGCTGACCGCATTCATCGACTTGCCGCTTTTTGCGAACTTATCCACGCATGCCAGCGCGCCTTTAAGATCACGCGCGACCGTGCGCTCGAACAACTCGGCTATCGCGCCCGAATCGCCCGCGCCCGTCAACGTCAATACCACGTCGGCGGTGACGGTTTCCGCCGCGCTCGCGAGCGTATCCGCTACCGACAGCGCGTCGCGCACCGAACCTTCGCCCAACCGCGCTATTTCCGCAACAGCGTCGAGTGTGTATTTTATGCCCTCGCTGTCGTATATCTTGGCTACGTGCTTGGCGAGTATATCCGTCGGCACAAGCTTAAAATCAAAACGTATGCAACGCGAAAGTATGGTTTGCGGAAGCTTTTGCGGCTCGGTGGTCGCGAGTATGAATATCACGTGTTCGGGCGGTTCTTCTATCGTCTTTAACAACGCGTTGAACGCTCCGCCCGTAAGCATATGGACTTCGTCGATTATATACACTTTGTAACGGCACGCCACGGGCAGATACTTGACCTTTTCGCGGATATCGCGCGCGTCGTCCACGCCGTTGTTGCTCGCCGCGTCCATTTCGATTATATCGACGCTATCGGCGGCAAGCTTTTTACAGACCTCGCACTCGCCGCACGGACTTCCGTTTACGGGGTGCAAGCAGTTGACCGCCCGCGCGAAAATGCGCGCGCACGACGTTTTGCCCACACCGCGACTGCCCGTGAATAAATACGCGTGACCTATCCTGTCGAGCTTTATCTGGTTTGTAAGAGTGGTGATTATCGGGTCTTGCCCTATTACGTCCTCGAACCTTTGCGACCTGTATTTTCTGTAAAGCGTTGCCATGCAAACAGTATAATACAACTTTGCTGTTTTGTCAAGAACCGAGCATATTAAATTCGGAATTAGGAATTCGGAAAGCGGAATTATTGACCGCTACGCGGTAAGAGAGTAATGTGCGGCTACGCCTGGATCTCTCCACTACGTGCGCATAGCGCACTTCGGTCGAGATGATGGGGTGAGTTGATTTGGCTACTCTCGCTTACTTGGTCGAGATGATGGGAAGAGTGGAACGGCTTTGCTATGTTTGATTAGAATGTGATCCACAACTAACACCCCTATCATTTCGAGCGAAGCGAAGCGTAGTCGAGAAATCAAGGCGAGCCGCCGCAAGGTGGATAAGTAATTCGGAATGCGGAATTCGGAATTGATGACCGCTACGCGGTGAGTGAGTAATGTGCGGCTGACGCCTGGATCTCTCCACTACGTGCGCATAGCGCACTTCGGTCGAGATGATGGGGTGAGTGGTTAAGCTACTCTCATTCATTCGGTCGAGATGATGGGAAGAGTGGAACGGCTTTACTATACTTGATTAGAATGTGATCCACAACTAACACCCCCCATCATTTCGAGCGGAGCGAAGCGTAGTCGAGAAATCAAGGCGAGCCGCCGCATAGTGAACGAGTAATTCGGAATTAGGAATTAGGAATGCGGAATTATGGTCGATTGAGTATTAGTGCGGCTACGCCTGGATCTCTCCACTACGTGCGCATAGCGCACTTCGGTCGAGATGATGGGGTGAGTGATATGTGATACACTATTCTCTTTTTGTCCTACGCAGCAGCCGCAGGCTATTCTGAGCGTAGCGAAGAATCTCATCCTTATTTAATAAGGTAGAGATTCTTCACTGCGCTTCGCTTGTTCAGAATGACAAGAAACGGTGGTACGCTACTCTTGTTCAGAATAAGGCTACGCCTTGCTACGTAGGACAAAAAAAGTCATTGCGATACGCTTATTATGAAAAATCTACTTCTTACTCGAATTGATATCTCTGCCAATCAATTCGTCCAGTGTTATTCCGTAATAATCGGCTAACCGCACGCAAAAAGAAATACTCGGTTCTACTTCTCCTTTTTCCCAACGGCTTATATTTTGTTGAGAAGTTCCGATCAGTATTGCCAATTCCGATTGACCTAAATTCGCTTTTTGCCTATGAAATTTAAACTCATTTCCATAATCGCACATAAATCACCTCAATAAAAATTTAACACAAAAATGTGTGATTTGCTTGACTTACACATATTTGTGTGGTATTATTGAAAACAAGCGTTAGTATTCTACAATAATGTAGAAATCATGAAAATCTAAAAAGCCTATGATAGAATATTCATACGGGCAACGCAATATTTTCCACTAAAATAACATTAAACGGAGAAAAACCAATGGAAAACAAAAGTAACAGATGCGGTCTTTGCGAATATTTCGACAGATATTATACAAAGGGCGTTACGCACTTTGAAAAATCTACTTGCGGACTGTGTAAAAAGAAACGCATATTTATAAACACTTACGACGGTTGCGAAAGTTACGAACACAAAACGCCGCGCAGACGACACGTTCTTTTGATACGACACGCGCTTAACGACCTGCTGACCGAACTGAGCGCATTGCGCTTATCGCTTGAATCGGAGTATATCGAACTTGAATAACAACATGATATCTCACGTTTGCGAACAATGCAATAATTGCAAACGACTGTACAGATTCGAGTACAGAAAATATCCGAACAAAAGATTTTATTGCACGGTACGCAATAGCATTACAACGCGCGACGACAGTTGCGAAAACTGGCAAAGGCGCGTCATTGCGGACGATCTTTCGCCGCAACGTATCGACGGCGTTATGGCAGACGTTGAGCGGCTCGGCGAGCTGTTGAGCGATCTCGACTTTTAAACCTGTTTATATTGCTTTACGTATCGCATAACGCGCCGTTAAAAGCCCAGCGCGGTTATGACCGTGCCGAGCGTGACGGACAGCGAAAACATAAGGACGATTATAAGCACGGTGTTTTTAACGGGGCGGTTTTGTTTGATGAGCACGGCATAGCCTATGCCCGCGCCGACGGACAGCCCCGCTATCGCGCCGCCTAAATTCAGTCCGCCTACTACGTACAGCTCGGTAAGCACGACGGACGCGGCGCAATTAGGTATAAGCCCCACTATGCCGGCGAGCAACGGCTGAAAATACCCCGTCGAGCCGATAAACGCCGCAAGCTTATCCGCGCCGACGTAATACACCGCCAAGCCGAACGCCGCGGTGACTATGAATATAAACAATATCACCGTCGCGGTATGCAACAGCGGGTGCTTTATATAAAGCCGCCAAACCCGCGCCGCCTTTTGCTTACGCGTTGCGTTGCCGTCGAGCGGCGCGTCCTCTTCCAACGCGTGGCGATGACAGCCGTGGATATGCGCATGCTCCGCGTGTTTTTCGGCGTAAACGTCGCTTGCATGACTGTGCATATGTTCATGCTCATGCTCGTGCGCGCCGTTTTGCCCCGCATCGACTTCGGCTTTGCCGTATTCAAGCGTATCGGCTTTCGCGCCGAGCACGACAGGCACTTTTTTATACCGCTCGATAAGCTTTTCGACGCCGAAAACCGAATATCCGACGACGAGCGCAAACACGATCTTTATTATCAGCACTGGCAAAACTTTGACGATGCCGTCGTAGCTGGACAGCATGATGGGCAAAGCCTCGTCGGACGTTGCTATATACACGGCAAGGATCGTGCCGAGCGCGATCTTGCGCTTGCCGTACAGCTCGGTCGCGACCACGGAAAACCCGCACTGCGGCACTACGCCCACCGCCGTACCGATGAGCGGCGCAAGCCCGCCCTTTAATATCCTGTTCGCCTTTAACCCGTTCGATCTGTATTCGAGTATTTCTATCAGAAAATTCATTATGAGCAGAAACGGCAGGATTTTGAGCGTATCCAAAAACGCGTCTAAAAAAACTTCGCCCATCACTCGCACCTGCTTTCCGCATAATTGCTTTCTATAAGGTCGGCGATCTGCTTGGCGGCGCGCGGACTGCGCCCGCCCTTTTTGAGCGCGGCAAGCTCGGCGATCGCCGCATACTCGTCGTGCCACTTGATCGAGCGCGAACGAAGTATTTGCTTTAAAATATCCACAAAACCGTCTTTGTCGGGGTTGATATACGTTATCACTAGCCCGAACCTGTCGAACAGCGCAAGCTCCGCCTGTACGTCGTCGCTACGCCGCGCGACGTTTTGCTTGTCCGTTTCCTTATACAAATGACGGCGGTTGGACGTGCAGTATATCAGCGTATTGCCCGCGGGCGCGTCCAGCGAGCCTTCGAGCGCCGTCTTGAATTCATCCGCGCCCACGTCGTCGCCGTCGAATACGAGATCGTCGATAAACAGAATGAATTTCTGCTTGAACCCGCCGAGTTCCGCGCGGAGCTTGGGCAGTCTGCTCAGCTCGCCGCGGGCAAGTTCGACGACCTTTAATTTATTGCGGTACTCGTGCGCGACCGCGCGCACGGTGGTGGACTTGCCCGTACCTCTGTCGCCGTACAGCAACGTGTGGAACGCCGGCAAGCCCGCGATAAAGTTTTCGGTATTGCGAACTATCTCTGCTTTTTCTTCCGAGTAGTTTTTTATATCGGACAGCCGCACGTCGCCGCACTCGACGGGCGTAAGCTCGCCGTCGCGGTACGCGAACGCACTGCCCGCGGCTATACGGCCGCAACCGTTTACCGCATAAAACGCGACCAGCTTTTCGTACGACACGGTCATGCCGCCGTACCCGAACTTCGGAAAGAAATCCTTGACTTCGTCGGCAATAAGATCGTCGGGCTTGACGAGCGACAACTGCTTGAACGTTACAAGCTCGTTACGCACCTGCGCTTTGAGCCTGTCGGTTATGCGCTCGCCGTGCGCGACCGCGCGGCTGAACGCGTTGTCGTCAGTCAGTATGAGCGTTTTTATAAGCTCGCCCGTCGTGTCGCAACCGTACTCCGCAACGGTGCGGAATATGCGCGCGGCAAGCTCCGTGCGCCTTGACGTTTCGGCGCACGAACAAAGCTCCGCGAGCGGGCGCAATACCGCCGCAGCGTCGTTAAATATGCTTATCGAGTTGTAACGCAGTTGAATTTCGTCCATAATATAAACGGCTATATACCGTGAATGTATTTTAACATAAACGGCAAAGCATGTCAACGGTAATTATATGCGGCTTTTGCCCGTACGCCGTCATTCGCGCGCATTTGACAAAACAAGACAAAATACTGTATACTGTTATCATGGAAAAAATATACACAACGGACGATCTTATACGAACCGTCGATAAATACGGCATACTCCCGTTCTGGGACGAAACGGGTTTTTCCGCGTCGCAATTGAGCGGCGTGAGTTTTATGAAACTTTGGAACATACGCGAACAGGCTGTAAACACAAATAAACTGGCGTACGGTAAATTCGTCAATAAAAAAGCGACGTTCGTATCGCTCGACGTGTTCCCGTATCTTTGCGCGTTGCGCCGCGACGGCTACGACTTCGATTCGCTCACCGACGAAGGCAAAGCACCGCGCCGCGAGATAGAGATCATGAATGCCGTCGGCAATACGCCCGCGCCGTCGTACAGCTTGGGCAAATCGCTGGGCATGAAAGGCTACGACACTACCGTAACGTCGTTGCAGAACAAGACGTATCTGTGCCTTAACTTTAAAAAAAGCTCTATGGGGACGGCGCTTTTATGCCGACCCGAAGACGTGTTCGGCGCAAACTTCGTTCGCGGCGCGTATTCGCTTTCCGCACAAGAAAACGCCGACGAGATAGTAAAACGCGCGTCGGGCTTGTCGTTGCTCGACGAAAAGATCAAAGCCAAGGCGTTGCTCCCCGCAGTGTAACGTCCGACCGCATCGGCGGACGGCGCGAAAACATCGACCGAAAATACGGCAGTTAAAAACGGCAAGCGCGCATTACCGTAATTCCCATAGGGAATATTAGGTAAGCCGTAGGCGAACGAGAATTAGGCGTGGCGTGAAGCCACGCCTTTTCTCTTGTCTTGGTTTAGTTGCTTGTGTCAGTTGTAGGTTTCGTCATCGTCGAAGAACTGCGGCTCGATTGTGCCCACGAAATTATAGACTATTTCAACGGTCTGTCTGTAATGTCCGTTTATTTTCGTTTTCTCGTGGACGATTACCTTGTCAATGAACGAACGCAGAATTTCGGGCGTGAGTTCTTCAAAATTACTGTACTTGTAGATGAGTAGCATAAAGTCGAGAATTTTATCGTCTTGCGCTTTGGCTTTCTCTATTTCAGCTTTCAAAGTCTTAACCCGCTCTTTCAGCGTGGCTTGCTCGGCTTCGTATGTATCGCTCATTTTCAAATACCGTTCTTCCGAGATTTTACCCGTAACCTTATCTTCGTATAGGCTCTCTATAATCTTGTCGAGCTTGTCTATGCGTTCTTCCGAAGTTTCTATTTCGCGTAGGTTCTCTTTGAGTTCCTTTTTGGTTTTCGCTTCGGCGTCCTTGCGTAAGGTCTGTAAAAATTCTTCGTTGTGGTTCTTGGCAAAGTGAATTGTACGCTTCAAATCGTCCTGTATGATTGCCGTTATCGCTTTAACCGTAATTTGGTGCGAAGTGCAGGTCCGCTTCAAGTTCTTCCTATATGACGAACAGTTAAAGTATTCCGCTTGCTTCATAGTGGTACACCTGCAAAGATACATTTTCTTTCCGCAGTCAGCGCAGTACAGCATTCCCGACAGCGGACTCATTTCGCCCATATCGGTAGGACGGCGTTTGTTCTCGCGTATCTTTTGAACGGTATCAAAAGTCTGCTTGTCTATGATTGCTTCCTGCGTGTTCTCGAAGATAACCCAATCTTCTCTCGGCAATTCAATGCGTCGTTTCGACTTGTATGACTTCTTATAGGACTTGAAGTTTACGGTACAACCCGTGTACTCCAAGTTTTCAAGAATACCCGAAACCGTTTGTTGCGACCAAATTTCCGAGCCTTCCCGAATTTTCAACGACGTGGATAAGCCGTGATTGTGAAAGTAGATTACGGGCGTTTCAACTTTTCGTTCAGTCAATATACGTGCTATCTGCGTCGGACCGTAACCTTGAATACAGAGTTTGAAAATCTCTTTTACGATTTCCGCGCCTTTCTCGTCTATAATCCATTTCTCTTTATCTTCGGGGCTTTTCTTATAACCGAGCGGCGGTATCGTCGTAATGTGCTTGCCCGAATTGCCTTTGGCACGGACAACTGCCTTAATTTTCTTACTGCAATCTTTGGCGTACATTTCGTTGAGTATGTTTTTGAACGGTGTAATATCGTCATCGGGATTAGTTTCGCTGTCCACTTGGTCGTAGATTGCTATAAACCGCACGTCGGCTTCGGCAAGATAATATTTCGTGTAGTAGCCTACAAGAATGTGATCCCTGCCGAATCTCGACATATCCTTGACGATAACGGTAGATATTTTACCGTTGTCCACGTCGTCCATCATACGCTTGAAGTCGGGGCGGTCAAAGTTGCTTCCCGAATACCCGTCGTCCACATAAAACTTTATGTTTCTCAAACGGTTTTCGTCCGCATACTTTTGTAACAGCATTTTCTGATTACGGATACTGTTGGAATCGCCGTCCAAATCGTCGTCGCAGGACAGTCTGCAATAGCAAGCCGTCCATTGTTCTTCTGCACTTTTTACTTTCTTATATTTAATTGTCGGTTGCAAATTCATTGTTTATTACCTCCCGAATTGCAACTTCCAAGCGATTGCTTATGAGATAACCGAACAGACGGTTTCAATGCTTCGTCGATATTCCGTTCGATTAGTCTTTTTGTAATGTCGAACGCCGTAGCGTCGGCGTTTGACTTTTCACGGGATATAACGGTATAAACCGTGTTCCCGATAACTTTTTCACGGCTTCTTACAAATGCGCCGTTCTCTTGTTCGTAGTAGTAAGACAGTATATCTGCCTTAGGTCTTGCTTTGTTCGTTTTAATAATGGTACTCCTTGTCTGAAATCGGGCGTTTCAAGTTATTTGTTCCCGTTCCGCAAGAAGAACACATAGGTTAATTTGCTTTTCGGTTACTGCCCGTTTTTCTCTCTTTTAGCGGCTTCTTCCAATAACACTTTATATCCCGCTTCTATAAGACGGACTTTCGTGTAACCGTTCTTCATTAAAAATGCGTTTATTTCTTCTGCCTGTTTTCTCGGCACGCTCGTCCCCCAAACCAAACTCTTTGCTTTGCGTTCTTCTCTGTGCCGTTCTTCGTAGTTCTTATCTTTTTCCGCTCTCGGTTTCATAATACCCTCCGTAAATATATATGTCGTATTGACACGCCTTTTTCTTATTATACGCTTTTATAGGTATCTTGTCAACGGAATCAGATAGAGTAGTAGAACGGTATTTAATGATTTTTTACTTCGACCACCAATTCTTTGTAGATTTAACGGGTGGTTTCGGTGCGTTCTTGCGCTCGGTTGCCGTGCGCTTGGCTTCGTCTAACTTGTCCGGCGCGTACTCGTTTACGAAAGTGACAAACTCTTTGTACTTCTCTAATTCGGGTATGCGACGCTCGGCTTTCTGCAATTCCGAGAAAAGGTTTTCACGGTCTTTGTCCGTGATTTTCTTTTCTTCTTCCAGCCGTTTATACTCGGTTGTAAGTCCGATAATCATCTTCCGTAACTTAGTAGGCGATAACGGAAGCTCGCCGCTCAATGCTTCGTGAAAAGCGTCTAAATATCCCTGCAACGGTTTAAGTTCTTCTAACGCTTTATCTCTCGTTGCAACGGCTGTTTGCGCCTGCTCGATTACTTCTTCGGCGTGGACTTTTTCCGCTTCAAGACTTGCAAGTTCGGCTTCCTGTTTTTGCTTTTGCCATTGGTACTTGGTCGTATGCTTTTTATTGCTTCCGACTTCGCCGCGATCCAAACCGTAGTGAACGCCTATTTGTTCGTGAAAACTATTCTGCATATTGCCGTAGGATAACTGTCCACCGCGTTCACTCCAAAAGTCCGAACTGCAAAGTTTCGGTTGTTCCAACGGTACATACTCGTAAACGCTTTTGCCGTGTTCGTCTTTCTTTTGAATAGGCGAGCCTTTTTCGTTCCGCAATACTTTCCCGTCCGCGCCTTTCTCATAGACTTTCTTTTTGGCGGTGTCTACGACGGGTATGTAGTAGAGCTGTAAGTGCGGTGTGGTTTCGTCCAAATGGATAACGGCTGACAATATGTTTTTGTCCGTTCCTTTATAGCCGATTTCCTGCAACGCGAACTCATAACAACGGTTGAAAAACTCCATTACCGCATACGGTGTTTCTTCGCCTTTCTTCCAACCGAGCCGCTCAAAGAACACCGTATCCGATGTGATAATCATACCCTCGAAAGCGGTGGAGTCTTTCTTTTCACGGAAGGTTGCGTTTAGCTCTTTCATTGTATTTTTCCATTGAGCGGTAAGACCGCCTTCCGACTTCTTGAAATAGAGATTTAGCGGTGTGCGCTCGTCGTCTATATCTTCGTTGCGGTGGTGCTTGCTTGTGCGTTCAGTTTCGCCGCCAATCTTGCCTAAACTACCTTTATTGAATTGTTCTATTCTAACTACCTGATAACTTATAATTTTGTTCCTCCTGCAATAGTTGCCCCCTGCAAGGGCGAACTTGGCTACTTGTAGCCTAGTGAGATATGGATATA
>CAMSYM010000001.1 GCA_947066105.1 uncultured Clostridia bacterium | reverse complement strand
AACCTATGACCCTCTGCTTGTAAGGCAGATGCTCTCCCAGCTGAGCTATGCTCCCGCAGTGCTTATCTATAATATCAAATACGAAAGGAAAAATCAACCTTTTTTCGGCGATTTGTTGAAAAATTTATAAATTTTTATTTGCACACGGCGACAAAATTGATTTTACGTGCGTAAAACATGGGGGCTATTCATAAAATACTTTATGTAGCCTTTGAATAACGCTGTATTCGGCGTAACGGTCGCGCTTTGTGGCGCTCTTGCGTTATATTCGATTGCTTATACGGAACCGAAAGGAGTGGTATGTATCAAATAACATTGAGTGTCGACAGTTCCAAAGCCGAATGGCTGTATTCGGTCGACGATATCATCAAGAATAAGTTAAATGATTGCAACGCCGTATCTGCGATAAGTATTTCCGGTCACAGAGTGTACTGTTCGTTCGGGTGCGAATCCGTGTCGCGTCAGCAATTGCTCGGCTCGATCAAGGATTGTCTTGTGGAAATGTTCGGGGTGGTTTGCAAATTCGATTTTATCAAGCGAAATCTTTCCATCGAATTGCCTAAGCTCAATTACGAGTTATTGTTGCACACGCTTGTTGCTTTCGACAGGGAAAACGAGCATAAGCTGTTATGCAAGCTTATCCGCGTCGAGGACGGAATGGCGTTGGACGGCGTTTTCAACTTTAAGCTCGGCGAGCTGAAAAAGAGATGGTTGGAAATATGCGATCTTACGCGCAATAACGGCGCATACCTTTACGACGACGAAACGTACAACGAGCTTTTGCGTTTTTTGATAAGCGCGGTCAATCCCAAAATTAACAAACTCACCGTCTGCGAGCTTGACGGTAAGTACCGTTTGACCGGTTCGCTGAAAAACAGCATGATCGATCTCGATATAGGCAACAGCTCCGAATTGATGTATTATTTGATTGATCTTGCGCCGCTCGAATTAGTGATTGACGGCGGTATATCCAATAACGAACTGTCCAAAAGACTTATAGGCATATTCGACGCAAAACCGCTAAATTCCGTCAAGAATAAAACAAAAAAATAGTAATTCGCATAAATATGCGTTGTATTTGATTGCCTTTTTCGAGTTCGCGTGATATAATCATGTTATTAATCGAGAGGAGTAATCAATATGTCATTTTCGTTTCTCAGCGCTATGCCCGATCCTACGACGATAATCTTTATCGTTTTATTGGTCGTACTCATCGTGGCGTTGCTCGTCGTCCCCATGTTCACCAATAAAAAGCGCGCCAAGCAGACCGAAGAACTGCACCGTTCGCTTCGTCCAGGCGACGTTATCAAAACCGTCGGCGGCATTATCGGTACTATAAAAGAGATCCGTCAGGTTTCGCAGTACGATAAAGAAATGGTAGTAGAAACCGGTTCGGGCGACAATAAGACGACCATGACTTTCGATATTCAAGCGTTGTATCAGGTGATAAGCCGCGGCGATGCGCCTGTCGAGTCGGTCGAAGAACCCGCGCCCGAAGTTGCGGAAAAAGAACAGCCGGAGGAAGACGTTGCGCCTGCGCCCGCAGAACCCGTAGCGGAAAAAGCGGCGGAAGAACCTGCCGTCGAAGAACCCGTTGCCGCGCCCGTCGATACGTCCGATGAGCAAGCCGCGGTAAAGGCGGAAGAACCCGCGCCCGAAGTTGCGCCCGCGGAAGGATCGTCGCCCAAGACGGCGAGCAAACCCGCCGCGAAAAAAACTTCGTCGACGACGAAAAAGCCTGCCGCAAAAAAGCCGATCGCCAAAAATAAATAACAAAAAGTTATATCTTCAAGTCCCTTCGCATACTGTTAAAGTGTACGGAGGGATTTTCAAATGCGAACAAAAAAACACCGCGCCAAAGTCGAGCGCGACAGAGGATACGTTTTCGAGATAGTCAAAGCAAACATCATCGCTTTGATAGTCGCGCTTGTGGCTATACTGTTGTCCGCTTTGGTCGTAAAGCTGTTTTCGGTGTCTGACAAAGCCATACCTATAATCAATCAAGTGATCAAAAGCGTGTCTGTATTTATAGGTTGCTTGGTATCGCTTAAAAAACCGAACAACGGTTGGTTGCGCGGGCTTATTTGCGGGTTTATTTTCGTATGCTTGTCGTTTTTGGTTTTTTCGGCGCTCGAAGCCAAATTTGTGTTCGGATTATCGTTGCTCAACGATTTCGTGCTCGGCGGAATATCGGGCATGATAAGCGGTATAATCGCCGTCAATATAAGAAAACATTGACAACAGCGCGTGCAATCGCTTGATTTTACCGCGTAAATATAGTATAATCAAACAAAAGAAATTCGGAGGCAGATATCATGGCTCATATCAAAGTCATCAAAAAAAGCACGATAGACAACGGTTGCGACACCGCTTGCGGCGAGTGCCAAACGAGTTGTCAGTCCGCGTGCAAAACAAGTTGCACGGTAGGCAATCAGTCCTGCGAACGCAAGAGCGTTAAAGTTCTCAATCCGCAGAAAGAACAAGATAAATAATGGTTCATACTTTTGGATCGCTTGGGCGGCTGTTTGCGCTCGATACCGAGAGCGGGGCGTTCTTGGAGATTGATAAGGTAGCCAAAGCGCTTTTGGACGGCGACGATATGTCGCCGTTTTCATCATGCGAAATTGCCGACGCGCAAGCGGAGATAGCCGCGCTCAAAGCGGACGGCGTGCTTTTCGCGACGGCGCAAAAAGCGACTTTGCCGCCGTTTACGCCGGTTATTAAAGCCATGTGTCTTAACGTGTCGCACAATTGCAATCTCGCTTGCGAGTATTGTTTTGCGGACGGCGGAACATATTGCGGCGAACGGCAGACCATGTCGTTCGATACGGCGAAAGCGGCGATAGACATGCTTGTCGAAGCGAGCGGCACGCGCCGAAATTTGGAAGTGGATTTTTTCGGCGGCGAGCCTATGCTCGACTTCGACGTTGTCAAAAAGACGGTGCTTTACGCTCGGTCGCTCGAAAAACCGCATAACAAGAATTTTCGTTTCACCGTAACGACCAATGCGTACAAGCTGTCCGACGAAGATATAGACTTTTTCAACGAGCAGATGTATAACGTCGTTATCAGCATCGACGGGCGCAAGCACGTTCACGACCGCGTGCGCAAAACGGTGGGCGGTAAAGAAAGCTTCGACGTTGTAATGAAAAACGCGTTACGGTTTAAACAAAAGCGAAAAGGGCAATATTATGTACGAGGGACTTTTACTCGGTACAATCTCGACTTTGCTTCGGATGTGCTGTTTCTCAACGACATGGGGTTCGATCAGCTTTCGATAGAGCCTGTCGTTCTCGATCCCGCAAGCCCTATGGCGATACGCGACGACGATATCCCGACGGTACTTGCGGAATACGATAAGCTTGCCGCCGAGTATATAGAGCGGCGCAAAACGGACAAGTGGTTCAATTTTTTCCACTTTATGATCGATATCGACAACGCGCCTTGCGCAGTCAAGCGTCTCAAAGGTTGTGGCGCCGGCGGCGAATACGTCGCGGTAGCGCCCGACGGAACGGTGTATCCGTGTCATCAGTTCGACGGGATCGCGGCGACAGCGCTCGGCAACGTGTTCGATAAAAAGCTCGACGAGAATATCCGCAAAAGATTTTACGGGTGTTCGGTCCCGACAAAAACGGAATGCTCGGCATGCTGGGCTAAATACTATTGTTCGGGCGGGTGCATGGCAAACTCTTATAAGTTTTGCGGCGGCGATATAAACACGCCGTATAAGCCCGCGTGCGAGTTGATGAAAAAGCGCGTGGAATGCGCGTTGGCGATCAAGGCGATAGAAAATTGTTCCGAATAAGTTGTAAAGCGTTTAAATAAATCGACGTCGCGCGATCAAAAAAGTTAAAAATGTTGTGCGATACGCGTTTAAATATTTGACTTGTGTCAATGTATTTTATATAATATATGGGTATCATATCGGTAGAATGGATTAAAGTATTTCCACGATAAGAAGATACCGCGGAGAAAATCTATGGACGAAAAAAATTCTTTGACCGAAATCGAATCGGGTGAAAACAAGTCGTCGGCGAAAAGCAAGACGGCTGTACAGCCCGCTCGTAAGGCAGTCAAGAAAAAATCAACAATCGTAAAGCTCGTGCTTATCGGCGTAGCGCTATTGATAGGCATGATTTTTGCATTCGTGCCGATGCAGTTCGGGCTTAAAAATTACAACCCGTTCCTTTCGGCGGAGTCGATAAGCTTGGGTCTCGATCTCAAAGGCGGCGTTTATGCCGTGTATCGCGCTACAAACACCGATACCGACGATTTCGACACCAAGATGGAAGGTACGCGTTCCGCGCTTTCGTCCATGCTTGCCGATCAAGGTTATACCGAAGCTACCATCGTGCGCGAAGGTAGCGACCGTATTCGCGTCGAAGTTCCCGACGTGGACGATCCGCAAAAAATACTCGATATCATAGGCGAACCGACTACCGTCAAATTCGTACTCGACAGCACCAACGAAACGGTCATTACGGGCGATAACGTAGTGAGCGCGGAGGCGGGTACCGATCCGTCCAGCGGCTATGTCGTTCGGCTGCGCTTGGATTCGGAAGGGCGCAGAAAATTCGCCGAAGCTACGGCAAACCACATCAACGAAAAAATGAGTATATATCTCGGTTCGTCGACTACTGCCGTCAGCTCTCCGACTATAAATTCGGCTATTCCCAACGGCGAAGCCATAATCACCGGTTTTGCGTCGTACGAAGAAGCGCAACAGCGCGCGGGACAGATTTTGAGCGGTACGTTCGACGTGGCGCTCGAACTCAAAGAATGTAAATCCATTTCGGCTACGCTCGGCGAGGACGCGATGCTTTACGGCTTGATAGCCGGTTTGGTGGGCTTTGTGCTTGTCATAGTGTTCCTTTGCGTCGTATACAGATTGCTCGGTGTCGCGGCGTCGTTCGCATTGATGATATACGTAGTTTTATACCTGTTCTTCCTTGCGGCGTTGCCTTGGGTACAGCTCACGCTTCCCGGTATCGCGGGCATACTGTTGAGTATAGGTATGGCTGTCGACGCGAACATCATAATATTCGAACGTATAAAGGACGAGTATCGCGGCGGTAAGTCGATCATGGCGGCGTATCATGCGGGCTTTAAAAAGGCGTTGTTCGCCATACTCGACAGTAACGTAACCACCGTTATTGCTTGTATATTGCTCATGTTGCTCGGCACCGGCTCGGTAAGCGGTTTTGCTTTAACGTTGCTTGTCGGCGTTGTGATATCGCTTTTTACCGCGCTCGTTGTATCGAGAGCTATATTGAAGTATTTTATCAATCTCAATTCCTACAATGCCAAGCTGTATAATCTCAAACGCGGTAAGCTGTACGCAGGTCTCGATGCGGACGTAACGGACGCCGATATTTTGGCGGAAATGGAGCGCGAGCGTCAAGCCAAAGAGGACAGCAAACTGGAAAAAGAGAACGCCAAATTGGAAAAAGCACGCGCCAAGGCGGAACGCCGCGCGCAAAACAACCAAGATAACAAAGGAGGCGAAACAGCATAATGAAGCTTACAAAACGTTTTGAAAACCTCCTCGAAAAAGATTTTCACATCACCGAAAAACGCAAACTCATTTTCGGCATACCCATTGCCATATTGGTCGTTGCGATAGTGTTGATGATAGTTTTCAATTTCACGCTCGGCGCGCCGCTCAATTTGAGTACCGATTTTACGGGCGGATATTCGGTCGACGTAAAGCTAAGTAATAAGCTTACGGAAGAGAACCGCGAAACCTATTATAAACAAATCGAAAGCGTTTTGCGTACTGTCACGGACGAAAACGGCAAAACGTACAATATTTCGATCTCGGGCGCAATGCAAAGCCAGGGTATCGGAACGGACGACAGCTCCATACACGTGCGTTATTCCGCGGTATCGGGCGTATCCGAAAGCGAAATGAGCAACTTGGTCAATCCTGCGATAATCAGCGCGCTCGAAAGCGGAGTGCTCGGTAAGATCCCGACGGTAGCCATAGACGGCAAAACGATCACTTTGACTTACGGCGAAGTTATCAACGCTCAAAACGAAGGCAATCCGTTCGACGTGTTGCGCGCTCAGTTTACCAAGCTTATCCCGACGCTCAACGAAAAGTATAATTGCGGCATATCCGCGACCGAAAGCGATATTACGCTCGACGCGCAATCGGGCAATAAACAGATCGTTATCAACTGTGCATCCGACGTCGTTTCTTCGGCGGAACTCGAAAGCGCGCTTGTAGACGGCATGAAGTTGCCGGACAAGTATTACGGCTCGGTCGTCGGCGGAGAGCTTGTCGGCGCGACCGTTTCGTCGGAATTGCTGTTCAAAGCGATGCTCGCTATTTCGCTCGCTCTTATATTTATGCTTTGCTATATCGGCTTGCGTTTCCAATTGTCGAGCGGTCTTGCGTGTATCATAGCGCTGTTCCACGACATCATCATCGTGTTTGCGGCGATGGCGATATTCCACATCGAGATAAACAACACGTTTATTGCGGCTATAATCACCATACTCGGTTATTCGATAAACAACTCGATCATACTGTTTGACCGTGTGCGCGAAAGAATGCGTTTGGCTTCATCCAAAAAGCTTACGCCGGAAGCCGTTGCCAACGCGTCCATCAAGGAAACGTTGTTGCGTTCCATAAATACTACGATAACTACTTTGATAATGATTTTAATGGTAGCCATTATAGGCGTTACGGATATCCGTATATTCGCATTCCCGATAATAATCGGCTTGCTCGCGGGTACTTTCTCGTCTATTTGCATTGCGCCGTCGTTGTGGGCATTGTTCCAACGAGTTGGCAAAAACAGGGAGAATTTTGCGTTAGCGCCCAAGAACAAACCCGAAAAACCCGCAAAAGCTACCGAATTAAGCGCATAGTATTGTATATGTGTCGAATAAAAGCCTTCCGTAGCGAAGGCTTTTACCGTATAATAAAAATCTATCGGAATAAAGATCGTAGAAGAGTAATATGAAAATACGCACGCAACAGATCAACGCCGTAAAGCCCGATAACGGGGAAGCGGAACGAATAAGTAACGAACTCGGCTTGCATAAAAGACTTGTCGAGCTGTTGATGTTGCGCGGATACGATAACGTCGATGCCATAAACGTGTTTTTGCATCCGAGCGTCGAATATTTTTACCCGCCGCAGTCGATGCGCGGCATGACGGAGTGTTGCGAACGCCTTTTGCGTGCGATAGATAACGAGGAGCGCGTGGTCGTGTACGGCGATTACGACGCCGACGGCATTTGCGCGGCGTCTATTTTGTCGTTGTATCTTGCGTCGCGCGGCGTGGAGATATACACGCATATTCCCGACAGGCTGGGCGAAGGCTACGGGCTTAACGTCGAAAGCGTAGAGCGCATAATCGAAAACGTAATGCCCGATCTTATTCTCACTTGCGATTGCGGCATATCCGCGGTGGAAGAAGTCGAGCTGGCAAAAGAGCTCGGCGTGGACATAGTCGTCACCGACCATCACGAAGTGGGAGAGATCCGTCCCGATTGCGTTATCGTCAATCCGCATCAACCCGATTGCGATTACCCGTTCAAGGATCTTTGCGGCGCGGGCGTGGCGCTTAAAATAGTGCAGGCGCTCGGCGGTACGGAAGCCGCCGTTCCGTATTACGAGCTTGCGGCTATCGCAACGGTCGCCGATCTTGTAAGCATGACGGACGAAAACCGTCTTATTGTTCAGCTCGGACTTATGAGCATGAGCCATAGCAACAATTTGGGCGTAGCGGCGCTTGTTAATTCGCTCAAACTCGATAAAGTTACGTCTACCGATATAGCTTTCCGTATCGCGCCGCGTATAAACGCCGCGGGGCGGATGGGTAGCGCTTACCGCGCGTTCGAGCTGTTTACTTCTAACGATCCGAGCGTCGTTCACGACCGTTTAAATCAGATAATCGAAGCCAATAACAACAGAAAGACGCTTTGCGACGATTTGTATGCGCAAGCGATAGAAATGTTGCGGCACGAAAATCTTATAGACCGTCGCGCAATAGTGATAACGAGCGACAAATGGGAAAAGGGCATAACAGGTATACTTGCGGCGCGGCTCGTGGGCGACTTTAAGCGTCCCGTGTTTGTGCTTGTCAAAAACAACGACGAGTATAAAGGCACGTGTCGCAGTATTGAAGGCATAAACATATACGAGATACTAAGCAAGCAATCGGACATATTAAAGGAATTCGGCGGGCATAATCAAGCCGCGGGCTTTACTATTTTGCCGCAGTACGTTGAACAGTTTAAAACGCGCGTATACAAAGAGCTTAACGATATGGACGTCGATATGTTCATTCCGTCGTTCAAATACGATCTGGAACTCGGCGAGCGCGACATCACTCCCGAATTCGCCGCATCGCTTGCGTTGTTGGAGCCTACCGGCAACAACGGCAATCCCAAACCGATGTTTATGACCAAAACTACGTCGCTGTCCGCCACGCCGTTGAAAACCAATATAAACCATACGATACTTAAATCGTCGGGCGGGTTACAGCTGTTTGCGTACAATTCGTATAAGCTCAACACCTATTATAACGGAGTTGCGGACAGAGAATTGATTTTCGAATTGTCCGACGGCGGAGAGTATTCGCCGCGGTTGTATTTACGCGGTTGCGCTGTCGACAAGCTGTGCGTAAACGATACTCTCGCGCGCGCGGGATATTTGCGCATGCTCAATTACAAGCCGTGCGACGACGTAAAATATGCGGAATACGACGAAAACGAGCTTGACGGATTGATAGACGATAAGTTCGGCATTCTTGTCATAGCGGGCAGTAAAAGCGCGTACGACCGTTGCGCCGCGCTCGAAAACGACAATATCATCCTGCACGAGATAATGACGGAAACGGCTGTTAACGTTTATACTCGACTGATAGTCGCGCCCGAACTCGGCAAGTCGTTCATGCTCGAAAACTACAAAAAAGTGATATTTCTCGATCATCCGCCGTCGTTTAACGTCATCGGGTATATCAACGGCAGGACGGACGCTACGGTGTACATACCCAAGACCGATAACCGCCGAGAGCTGTTTTCTTACGTGAGCGCCGACCGTAAAATATTCGGCGAGTATTTTAACGCAATAAAGTCGCAAACAAAGATCAAGGCGCCCAATATTTATTCGTATTTCAAGGCGTTGCACGAACGTTACAAAACTTTGGAGTTGCCGCAATTTATTGCGTGCATGTCGGTATTTTCGCAGTTGCGGCTCGTAGTGTTCAAGCCTGACAGCGGCGTGACAGTCGGCGGGGAAAATACATCGCTCGAAAATTCGGATATATACAAAGTTATCGAGGCGTGGCAACAATGAGCGAGGATGCAAGAACCATAATATTTAAAGAATGCGAGCATTTGCGGTTGCGTTACGCATTGATGTATAACGAAAAACAGGTGGAAATGCTCGACAAAGCGCTCGATTACGCCGTCAAAATGCACGACGGGCAGTTTCGCGCATCGGGCGAGCCGTATATAGTTCACCCGATAGCCGTAGCGAATATTTTGCTCGATATCGGCATGGACGGCGCTACCGTTGCGGCGGCGCTTTTGCACGACTGTATAGAAGATACGCCCGCAACGCCGGAAGAAGTCACCGCCGCGTTCGGCTCGGAAGTCGCAATGCTCGTCACTTCCGTGACCAAGCTGGAAAAAATCGTTTTTAAGTCCAAGGAAGAGGAGCAAGCCGAGAATTTCAGACGCATGTTTTTCGCCATGGCGAAAGATATACGCGTTATATTGATCAAGCTCGCCGACAGGTTGCACAATATGCGCACGATCGACGCGCTTTCGCGCGAACGCCAAGTCGCTATGGCTACCGAAACTTTGGACATTTATGCGCCGCTCGCGTCGCGTTTGGGCTTGTCGTTTTATAAGTGCGAGCTTGACGATCTGTGTTTAAAGACGCTGCACCCGGAAGCGTACGCCAAGCTCGTTAAAGACGTTTCGTTAAAGCGCGCCGAAAGGCAAGATCTTGTCAATCATATTTGCGAAACGTTGCGCGCAACGTTGAAAGACCTGAATATAAACGGACAGGTCAGCGGTCGTCCCAAGCATTTTTACAGCATTTATAAAAAAATGGTCGGGCAGAACAAAACGTTCGAGCAAATTTACGATCTTACCGCCGTGCGCGTTATAGTAGAAAGCGTGCGCGACTGTTACGAGGTGCTTGGCGTGATCCACACCATGTGGAAGCCGATCCCCGGTCGGTTCAAGGACTATATTGCCGTTCCGAAACCCAATAATTATCAATCGTTGCATACGACGGTCATGACAAATTACGGTTCGCCGTTCGAGATCCAAATCCGTACGTTTGAGATGCACAAGATAGCCGAGTACGGTATAGCGGCACATTGGAAGTACAAGGAAAACCGCGTGGTCGATTCCGATCTCGACGAAAAGCTCGAATGGTTGCGCGGCGTTATGGAAACCGAAAAGGAGCAGACCGCCGATCCCGAAGAGTTTTACGACTCGTTAAAGCTCGACTTGTACAGCGGACAGGTTTTTGTGTTTACGCCGCGCGGCGACGTTATCGCGTTGCCCGAAGGCTCGACGCCCGTAGACTTTGCGTATACCGTACACTCGGAAGTAGGCAATAAATGCGTAGGCGCAAAGGTAAACAATAAAATGGTGCCGCTGGAAACGCGGTTGGAAACGGGCGATTATGTGGATATCATAACGTCCGCCAATTCCAAAGGTCCGAGTCGCGACTGGTTGCGGTTCATAAAAACGTCTGCGGCTAAAAGCAAAATACGCACGTTCTTTAAGCACGCGATGAAAGACGAAAACATCAAGCGCGGCAAGGAGCTGTTGGAACGCGAAGCGAAAAACCGCGGTTTTGCGCTTAACGATCTTATGGTGCCTAAGTGGTTGGACGTGCTTATGCAACGCTATTCGTTTTCGTCGATCAACGATATGTATGCGTCGATAGGCTACGGCGCGTATACGCCCAATCAGATCATTGTCAAGCTGATAGACTTTTATCGCCGCGAGCATCCGTCAGAGCCGCCGCAATCGTTCGGCACGGCGTCCGTTCCCAACGACGGGCGCGGTATAATAGTCAACGGACACAGCGACATGCTCGTGCGCATGGCAAGGTGTTGTTCGCCCGTACCCGGCGATGCGATAATAGGCTATATTTCGCACGGACGCGGCGTGACGATACACCGCGATAATTGTCCCAACATCAAGAATGCCGAAAGTTTCAGGCTTATCGAAGCACATTGGAGCGGCAAGCGTTACGCGCCGTTCGTCGCGTCGCTCACTATCGAGTGCAAAGACACGGGCGGAGTGCTTGCGCGAATAACCAAGACGGTCTCGGATATGAAGCTTTCTATCGAATCCATGACGGCGCGTACCAGCGAAAAGGACAATAAGGGCGTGATATCGCTAAACGTGCGAATTTCTTCGCCCGAACAATTGGATACGATAATAAGCAGGATCAAGTCGGTGCGCAATGTCGACAAGGTGTATCGAACGGTCAATTGAGTTGCGCGCACAGGTGTGTGAATGGATATAATAAAATTGCGGACGGGGCTGTACCGCACCAATACGTATTTGATAATAGACAACGGCGAAGCGGTGGCGGTCGATCCCGGCGCCGAACCCGATAAGATCGCCGACGAGATAAAAAATCGCGGAGCTGTTTTGAAGCATATACTTCTTACACATGCGCACTTCGACCATGTGGGCGCTGTTGCCGCGCTTAAAAAATGGTCGGGCGCTACGGTTTACATGTCAAAGATCGATCTCGAACTATACGACGAAATTTGCACGATAGGCGAAAGCATGTTCGTCGAGCCGTTCGACGTCGACGTAGGATTGATCGACGGCGACGCGCTGTCGCTCATCGGTCACGAGTTCCGAGTCGTCGGCACCCCCGGACATACGCCGGGAAGCGTGTGCTTTGTTTTTGACGGAAAGACTATGTTTACGGGCGATACTTTGTTTAAATTGCATGTGGGGCGCACGGACTTTATAGGCGGCGACAGACGCGCGCAGATCGCGTCGCTCGCCAAGCTTTTTGCTTTTCCTGACGATTGCGAAGTTTTACCCGGACACGAAAGCCCCACAACGCTTTTTTTCGAGCGAGATAACAACCCTTATGCGCGTTAACGATATACATACCGATACCGAACTTTCCGACGTTGCGCGGCTGTTTTTCGGCGACGATTTTCCGTCGGTGTCGCTCGAATACGACGGTAAAACTTTTACGGTAGAGTTGCCCGAAAAGCGTTATGAGTTTGAATATGCGGACGATATTTACGGCGTTATCCCGCCCGCACACAAAATAGGAAGGCTGTCAAAAATAGCCGTATACGACGCGCTGTGCGCTTTTACGGGGCGTGATATGGCGTGGGGCGCGTTGACGGGCGTGCGTCCGAGCAAGCTATTTTACGAGTGCTTGCGTTCGGGAATGGACAATGCCGCCGCAGTTGACGCCATGCAAAAGATATACCGCGTTAGCGGTATGCGGTCAAGCGTGCTTGACGAAATAATCAAAGCGCAAAAAGGAAAAGTCGAGTTTTCGTCCGAGTATTACAATTTGTATGTGCATGTGCCGTATTGTACGACTCGGTGCAGTTATTGTTCGTTCGTGTCCGCGCCGATAGCCAAAAACCGCGCGCAATCGCAACAATACGTCAAGCTGTTGTGCGACGAAATAATGCGGTCGAAAGATCTGTTGCGCGAATGCGGGAAAAAGATACTTTCCGTGTATATAGGCGGCGGCACGCCGAGCGCGCTCGACGACGATACGTTTGCGGAGCTGCTCGACGCGATAGGCGATCTCGGTTGCGAATACACATGCGAAGCCGGGCGACCTGATACGGTTGCTTCGGAAAAAGCGGATATAATGAGATCGCACGGCGTGACGCGCGTATGCGTAAATCCGCAAACGCTCAACGACAAAACGCTTGCGGCGATAGGCAGAAGTCACAGCGCCGACGATTTTTTCCGTGCGTACGATACTGTGCGAGCGCGCGGATTCGACGTTAACTGCGATCTGATAGCGGGACTTGACGGCGAAACGCTCGACGATTTTGTAAAGAGCTTGGACGGCGTTTACGCATTGCGTCCGCAAAATATAACGGTGCATTCGTTATCCAAAAAGAACGGGAGCGCGATACGCTACCGCTCCGACGAGAATTCGGACATAAGTAAAATGCTCGATCACGCGCTCACTCACGTCGACGGATACCGCCCGTACTATTTGTACCGTCAAAAGCGTCAGGCGGGCAATCTCGAAAATATAGGATTCTCGTTGCCCGAATGCGAGTGCGTCAATAATATCACTACGATGGAAGAAACGGTCGGCGTGATGGCTTGCGGCGCGGGGGCTATTTCCAAAATATTCGAAAACGGAAATATTTCGCGGTTCGCAAACATGCGCGACGTTTCGCTTTACATATCGCGCTACGACGAAAAGTTGACGGCAAAACTCGACTGTTTTCGCGCGGCGTTTGCTTAAAACGTCGAAAATAATTTACAAATAAGATTTATTAGTGTATAATTGAATGTGATGGATAAGTATTGCATACAAACCTACGGCTGTCAGATGAACGTTCACGAGTCGGAGAAAATAGCGGGTGTATTGCAGGCGCGCGGCATGACGGCTTGCGCCGACGTTGCGGACGCCGATGTGATAGTTTTAAATACGTGTTGCGTGCGCGAAACGGCGGAAACCAAGATCTACGGGCATTTGGGTCGGATAAAAAGCGCTAAAAAGCGCGACGCCGTGCTTATCGTTTGCGGATGCATGACGCAACGCTCGGAAGTTGCTCAAAGCTTGGTTAAGCGTTGTCCGTTCGTCGATATCGTTTTGGGCACGTTCAATCAGTCGCTTATCGGCGATTATTTAGACAGGTTTATACATACGGGCGTCAAAACCGTCGACATCTGGCGATCCGAAAAAGACGGGGAATTGCGCGATACGCCGCCCGCCCGCACTTCGGGGATAAACGCTTGGGTAAATATAATGTACGGTTGCAATAATTTCTGCACCTATTGCATAGTGCCTTACGTGCGCGGTCGCGAGCGTTGCCGCCCGATCGACGATATAATATCGGACGTCGACGGCTTGATTTCGAGCGGATATAAACAGATCACGCTTTTGGGGCAAAACGTCAATTCGTATAAATGGCAGGATAAAAAATTCGTCGATCTTCTTAAAATGCTGGAAAGCGACAAAAAATACCGATTGAAGTTTATGACGTCGCACCCCAAGGATATTTCGATAGAGCTTGCCGATCTGTTTGCCCGTTCGAATAATTTGGCGCATTCGTTGCATCTGCCAGTGCAGTCGGGCAGCGACAGGATATTGCGGGAAATGAACAGACATTATACGCGCGACGAATATTTCCGAAAAATAGACGCGTTCCGTGCCGCCGTGCCGGATATAGGACTCAGCTCGGATATAATGGTTGGATTTCCGACCGAAACGGAAGACGATTTCATGCAAACGCTCGATCTTGTCGACCGTGTAAAGTACAACAATCTGTTCATGTTCATATATTCGCGCAGAAGCGGAACGCCTGCCGATAAAATGCCGCAACTCGATTACAAGACCAAGCAGGAACGTATCGACAGATTGATAAAACGTCAATTCGAGATATCGAAAGCAATAGCGGGCGATAGCGTCGGCAAGACCTGCGAAGTGCTTGTAGCGGAAAAGACGGGGAGCAAGTGCTACGGCAAGGCGCAAAACGACGCGGCGGTCACTTTCGACAACGAAACGGCGACGGTAGGCGATTTTGTACAAGTTAAAATTACATCGGCTGTAAATGCCAATCTAAAAGGCGAGGCGATATAATGGGTCTTTCACCGATGATGGTTCAATACCGAAAGATAAAAAGCGAATATCCCGATACGATACTTATGTTTCGGCTCGGCGATTTTTACGAAATGTTTTTCGAGGACGCGCAAACCGCGTCGCGCGAACTCGATCTTACTCTTACGGGCAGAGCTTGCGGCATGAAAGAACGCGCGCCGATGTGCGGCGTTCCGCATCATGCCGTTCAAACATACATAACGAAATTGCTCAAAAAAGGATACAAAGTAGCCGTTTGCGAGCAAATGCAAGATCCCGCGACCGTCAAGGGCATTGTCGATCGCAACGTCACGCGGATCATAACGGGCGGGACCATAACCGATACCGACAGTTTGAGCGACGATAAAAATAACTACTTGATGGCGTTGTATCTCGACGACAACGGCGTCGGCGCGGTATGGACGGATATTACCACGTCCGAAACTTACAACCATTATATACCGTGTCCGATCAAGGTCAAACTGAACGATCTACTGATGCGCATCAAGCCGTCAGAGATAATTTGCAATTCCAAAATGCTCGCCGATAGCGTCGAGTTGTCCGCCGTCAAGTACGGTTCGGTTTGCAATATGTCGCAATACGACGACGCAAAATTCGATTTGACGACGGCAAAACAAACTTTGACGGGCATGGTAAACGAGAGCGAGTTGCGCGCACTGAGCAAGACTCCCGCTTGCTTGTGCGCCGAAGGCGCGCTCGTTTCGTACGTGCAGAGCTTGCAGTTCCGCAAGGACGTAAATATCGGTTCGACGGAAAATTACGAGTCCGAAACATATATGGACATCGATGCGAACACCGCAAAAACGCTCGAACTCGTCGAATCTCAGTCGCGCAAGCGCGGCACTGCGTTGCGCGACGTGCTTAATAAGACGTGTACGCCTATGGGCGACCGTTTGTTGCAAAAATGGATATTGCGTCCGCTTTGCGTCAAAGCCGCGATAGACGAACGGCTCGACGCGGTCGACGCACTATATACCGATACGATAATGCGCGAGCGGTTAAGAACGTCGCTTGCAAATGTGCGCGATATCGTCAGAATATCCGCAAACCTTTCGCTCGGCGAGATCAAGCCCAAGGACGTACTTGCGCTTAACTCGTCGTTGCACGCGTTGCCGGATATAAAGGAAACGCTCGACGGTCACGCCACGCCGTTGATAGCTCGTATACGCGACGATATACGACCGCTCGACGACTTGACGGAATTGATGGACCGTGCCGTTGCGCCGCTCGATACCGAATCCAAAGACGAGCCTTATACGATCAAGAGCGGTTACGACGAAACGCTCGACGAGTACCGAACGCTTGTTAAAAATTCGCGTGCGATAATTGCGGAAATGGAAGCGCGCGAACGCGAAACTACCAAGATCAAAAATTTACGGATATCGTATAATCGTTTGTTCGGGTATTTTATCGAAGTCCCGCGTCAATTCGAATCGCAAGTACCCGAATATTACCAACGCCGACAGACGGTCGCTAATGCCGAACGTTATTTGACCGACGAGCTTAAAGAACTCGAATTCAAAGTGCTTAACGCCGCGGACCTTTCCGAAAAACGCGAAAAGCAGTTGTATGCCGAAGTGTTGTCCAAACTGCGCGAAAAGTGCGAAGCCATAACGGCTGTCGGAAAAACGGTCGCCAAGCTCGACTGTTTGGTTTCGCTCGCAACGGTCGCCAAGCTGTACGGATACGGCAAGCCGGAAATAACGACAACGGGCGAGATACACATATCGGAAGGTCGACATCCCGTCGCGGAACGGTTGCCGTCCGACGAGTTGTTTGTTCCTAACAATACGGCAATGGACAGTAGCGAATCGAAAATTATGTTGATAACCGGTCCGAACATGGCGGGTAAAAGTCTCTACATGCGTCAAGTCGCGTTGATAACCGTAATGGCGCATATGGGTTCGTTCGTTCCCGCAAAAGCGGCGCGGATCGGGCTGGTGGACAAGGTTTTCACGCGCGTCGGCGCAAGCGACGATCTGTCTACTGGCAGAAGTACTTTCATGGTGGAAATGAGTGAGGTTTCCGCAATACTCGACAGCGCGACGCATGCGAGCCTGATCTTGCTCGACGAGATAGGACGCGGAACGTCCACATACGACGGATTGAGCATAGCGTGGGCGGTCATCGAGCATATCGCTCGAAATCTCGATGCAAAGGTATTGTTTTCCACACACTTCCACGAGTTGACCGAGCTTGAAGGCACGATAGGCGGACTTAAAAATTACAAGTTTACCGCCAAAGAGAGCGACGGCGGCATAAAGTTCATTCGTAAAATAATGCGCGGAAGCGCGAACAAAAGCTTCGGTATCGAAGTGTCCGCGCTTGCCGGGCTGCCGCAGTCGGTTTTGAGCCGCGCAAAACAGTTGTTGGAGCAGTTGATCAACGCCGATATAGCGCATAAAGCCAACGACGTGCGACAGCTTTCGCTTTTCGACAACGTGTCCAAGTACGACGAAGTTATCCGCATACTGAAAGAACTCGATATAAACGAAGTGACACCGCGCGCGGCGCTGGATATTTTGTCCGACTTGAAGGAAAAGACCGAGATATGAAGATAAATAAATTACCGAGCGAGATATTCAACCGAATAGCGGCGGGCGAAGTGGTGGAAAGTCCCGCGTCCATAGTCAAGGAGCTTACCGAAAACGCGATCGACGCGGGTGCGACCGAAATTTCCGTTTCCGTCAAGGGCGGAGGCATAGACTACATACGCATAACCGATAACGGTTGCGGAATAGATTTCGAAAGCTTGCCGACCGCGTTTTTGCCGCATGCCACAAGCAAGATAAGCTCGCTCGACGATTTGGATACCATAAAAACGCTCGGATTTCGCGGCGAGGCGTTGCCGAGCATAGCGGCGGTAGCCGACGTTACTATGGTGTCGCGCGTGGCTGACAGCGAGTTCGGCGGCAAGGTTGCATACGAAAACGGCAGGCTTACCGAACACGAAGAGTGCGGCGCGGGATTCGGCACTGTGATCACCGTGCAAAATTTATTCAAAAATATTCCCGCGCGCAAGAAATTTCTCAATACGCCCGCGCGCGAGGAAACCAAGATATTCACGCTTATAGAGCATTTGGTGCTGGCTAATCCGAATATCGTTTTTAAATTCGACAGCGACGTAAAACACTTTCAATCGCCTGGCGAAGGCTTGGAAAGCGCGGTGTTTGCGGTGTACGGCGACAACGTTTTGAAAAACACAGTCAAGGTGGATCTGCAAGATCCGCCGATGTCGGTCGAAGGTTTCACCTGTTTGCCGACGTTTACCAAGCCGTCGAAGAACTATCAAAACGTCATAATAAACGGCAGATACGTGGAAAGTCAGGATATCCAATATGCGGTATATTCCGTATACGCGTCGTATTTGATGAAACGGCAGTATCCGTTGTTCGTGTTGCATATAACCATGCCGTTCGATATGGTGGACGTCAATGTGCATCCGAGCAAAATGCAGGTCAAATTCGCCGATACGGTAAAAGTAAAGTCGATGATAGCCCGCGCCGTCAAAAACGCGATATTGCCTAAATTGACGACGGCAAAACAGCTAAACGACGACGATTTTTCTTTTTCGCCGCCGCATACCGACGTCAAAGAAAGCACGGCGGAGTACGGCAAGTCGCACACTTTGTTGCGCCCGTTTTTCGATGTGTCGCCGCAAGCGGAGCGTAGCAATGCGCAACAACAGACGGTTTTTGCGGCGGAGCAACCGTCGGCGCATACCGATAGCGTAGCGATCGACTGCACGGGATCGACGACCGCGCCCGAATACGTCGATATGCACACGCCGCCCGCCGATCCGCCCAAAGCGGACGAAGCGTTTTCGGTCGCGCAGTGCGAGTATATAGGCAAGTTGTTCAACACGTATATTATTCTCGAACACGGCGATAATTGTTACTTCATAGACCAACACGCCGCGCACGAAAAAATATTGTACGACAAGCTTTTGTCTGCTTACGAAGCCAAGCGTTTGCAAACTCAGCCGCTTATGATCCCGTTCGTGTTCGACGTTTCGGCGACAGACGCGGAGCTTATCAACGAGAACTTGGAAATGTTCGAGGATTGCGGATTCGGTATTTCTCCGTTCGGCGAGTATACGTTCACGCTTTCGCATTTGCCGTACGAATGCGCGGGGATAGACTTCCGCTCGTTCGTTTCGGACTTATTGATCCTTGTAAATTCGCGCGAAAAAAGCCCGATGGTTTTAAAGGAGCGGCTAATGCAGTCGGCTTGTAAAGCCGCGGTCAAAGGAGAGATAGACGATCTTTCTCAATCGGAGATCGACGCATTGCTCGCGGAAATGACTGCGCGCAACATCACGTTGTTCTGTCCGCACGGCAGACCGATCGCAGTATGCTTTTCCAAAAAGGAGATCGAAAAGTGGTTCAAGCGCATCGTATAAAAACGATAGCGATAACGGGTTGCACCGCGGTCGGAAAATCCGCGACCGCGATAGCGATAGCCAAGCGATTCGACGGGGTAATAATCGGCGCGGATTCGATGCAGATATACCGCGGGTTCGATATAGGCACAGGCAAGCTGACAAAAGCGGAATGCGACGGAGTAGAACACCGCATGATCGACATAGTCGACGGCGACGCGGAATTTTCGGCGGGAGATTTCGTTCTACGCGCGACTGCCGATATTTACGACGTAGCTTCGCGCGGCAAACTTCCCATGATAGTCGGCGGTACGGGAATGTACGTGCATTCGCTGTTTTGCGGGCGTAATTTCGCGGACGCGCCGAAAAACGACGGGTTGAGAGCGGCGCTCAAAACGGCGGCGCATTTTTTCGGCGGCAACGTTATGCACGCGTTATTGAAAAATGTCGATGAAGCGTCCGCCGATAAAATATCGCGGAACGACGTTAAACGCGTTATTCGCGCGCTCGAAATTTACGCGTTGCGCGGCGCGCCCAAATCGGAGATCGTTACGCAAGACAAGCCGTTCGACGATCTTACGATAGTTTTGACGTTGCCGCGCGAGATTTTGTACGATAGAATAAACGCGCGTGTTCGCAAGATGTTCGACGACGGGCTTATCGACGAAACAAGATCGCTCATGCGCTATCGAAACTGCGGAGCTATGCAGGCGCTCGGCTATAAGCAAATAGCCGCGTCGCCGAACGCTTCGCGCGCCGAGCTTGAAACGATCGTCGCGCAAAAAACGCGTAATTACGCCAAACGTCAGATCACGTATTTTAACAATATGCAATTAAATAAGATTTTTATCGACGCTCGCGACTTTGACGCTGTCGCGCGATGTGTCGACGATTTTATCGGACGGTGATATGAACAATATTGTAAAAACTGCTTTAACTGCGCTCGGCGCGCGGTTTGCGGAAATAGACAAAACGTCGCTGGTCAATCAGCGCAAGGTACTCGATGCTTTTATTTCCAACAGGATCGCTTTGCGGCATTTTGCGCCGACTACGGGCTACGGCTATGACGACGTGGGGCGCGACACATTATGCAAACTGTTTGCCAATGTGTTCGGCACGGAGGATGCGATAGTTTCGCCGCTTATAGCGTCGGGAACGCACGCGCTCACGATCGCGCTGTTCGGTATGCTCCGTCCCGGCGACAGGCTGTTGAGCGTGACCGGCAAACCGTACGACACGCTCAACGACGTTATTTCGGGCGACGGGATAGGCTCGTTAAAGGATTACGGCGTGACTTTCGGCATAGTCCCGCTTAAAGACGGCAAGCCCGATCGTACGGCTATCGAAACGGAAATACGCCGCTTTAAACCTACGGTGGTAATGATCCAGCGTTCGCGCGGCTACGATATGCGCCCTGCGCTTTGCGTAGACGATATCGAAGGCATAGCGTCGCTCGTAGACCGCAGCGTTTGCAAGATATTGGTGGATAACTGTTACGGTGAGTTCGTGGAAGAGCGCGAGCCGTCGGTCGCCGATGCGTTTGTCGGCTCGCTGATCAAAAATCCGGGCGGCGGGCTTGCTCCGACCGGCGGGTATATTTGCGGCACGAAACAGGCGATATCCGCGATAGAAGGTAGGCTGACGTCGCCGTCGATAGGGCGCGAAGTCGGTTCGTATGCGGGCGATTACAGACCGTTTTATCAAGGGCTGTTCATGGCTCCGCACGTCACCGCGCAAAGCGTCAAAACGGCGTTGCTGTTTTCGTATGCGTTCAACGAACTCGGTTACGACACGTTGCCCAAGCCTAACGATAAATTCGGCGATATAATTTGTTCGGTCAAGTTCGGCGACAGATCCAAGCTTATAGAGTTTTGCCGTACCGTGCAAAGCGTTTCGCCGATAGACAGCTTCGCTTTGCCTGAGCCTTGGGATATGCCCGGCTATAACGATCAAGTGATAATGGCGGCGGGCGCGTTCGTTCAAGGCGCGTCGATAGAGCTGTCTTGTGACGCGCCGATACGTCCGCCGTATATAGCGTATTTGCAGGGCGGTCTGACGTTTGAACACGGTATCATCGCGCTCGAAAAATGCTTGGACGCGTTAGCGGCGTTGCGATAAAGTTAAAGCCGAACACCGTAAAATATCAGCCTTTGTTATTAAATCACTTGATTTTTAAATGCGGTTGTGCTATGCTTTAAATGGTCTTACCAAATACATATCCAAGGAGTAATTATGTCCGAATTGAAGATCAAAAAAGTTGTCGGACGCGAGATAATCGATTCGCGCGGCAATCCTACGGTGGAAGCCGAAGTCATACTCGAAAACGGTGTGATGGGCAGAGGCACGTCGCCTTCCGGCGCGTCGACGGGCGAGTTCGAAGCTATCGAATTGCGCGACGGCGACAAATCGAAGTTCGGCGGCAAGGGCGTTTCCAAAGCCGTCAACAACGTTAACACCGTTATCAACGAGGCGCTCAAAGGCGTAGACGCGTTCGATACCTATAAGGTTGATAAAGTCATGCTCGACGCCGACGGAACGGACAACAAGTCCAAGCTCGGCGCAAACGCCATTCTCGCGGTTTCGATCGCGGCGGCGAAAGCGGCGGCGCAGTCGCTCGATATTCCGCTGTACCGCTTTATAGGCGGCAGTGCGGCTACGCGTTTGCCCGTTCCGATGATGAACATTCTCAACGGCGGCGCGCACGCTACCAACACGGTAGACGTTCAGGAATTCATGATCATGCCCGTTGGCGCGAAATCGTTCGCCGAAGGCTTGCGCTGGTGTACCGAAGTGTTCCATACGCTCCAAGCGTTGTTGAAGAGCAAAAATCTCGCTACGTCGGTAGGCGACGAGGGCGGCTTTGCTCCCAATCTCGCGAGCGACGAAGAAGCTATCCAAAACATTCTCGAAGCCGTCAAAAAGGCGGGCTTTAAGGAAGGTAAGGACTTTGTTCTTGCCATGGATGCGGCGGCGAGCGAATGGAAGGGCGGCAAAAAAGGCGAATATCATTTCCCCAAAGCCGGCACCAATCTTACCACCGATCAGCTTATCGACCATTGGAGAAAGCTTACCGAAAAGTATCCCATATACTCGCTCGAAGACGGTTTGGACGAGGAGGATTGGGAAGGCTGGCAAAAGCTTACCGCGGCGCTCGGCGACCGTGTACAGCTTGTCGGCGACGATCTTTTCGTGACCAACGTAAAACGCTTGCAAAAGGGTATCGATCTCAATTGCGGTAACTCCATTCTTATCAAGCTCAATCAGATCGGTTCCGTTTCCGAAACGATGGAAGCCATCAAGCTTGCGCAAAGATGCGGTTATACCAGTGTTGTTTCGCACCGTAGCGGCGAAACGGAAGATACGACTATTGCCGATCTTGCCGTCGCGCTCAACGCGGGTCAGATCAAGACGGGCGCGCCCAGCCGTTCGGAACGCGTTGCAAAGTACAATCAATTGCTCCGCATAGAGGAAGCTTTGGGCGTTGCCGCCGATTATCCCGGCATCAAAACGTTCAACGTAAAACGCTAAGCGATAATATAACAAATTACGATAAAGCGGCACGGCGCGTACGTGTCGCTTTTTGTGTGCGACAAATGTAAAATATATCGGTTTTATTATTGCAAATTTGCGGAAATTGATGTATAATATGCGTAGTAAGCGCGCGAACTCGGCGAGCTAAAACGGATTGCGAGGTGCCGTATGGAAGATTGCATATTTTGTAAAATAGTCGCGGGCGAGATCCCGACAAAAAAGTTTTACGAAGACGAAAATATGATCGTTATCGCAGATATTTCGCCCAAAGCCGAAAAACACTATTTGGCTATACCGAAAAAGCATTACAAGTTATTTTCCGAAATGACTGCCGACGACGCGGCGGATCTGGGTAAATGTATTCGCAAAATAGGCGAAATCGCACCGTCGCTCGGACTTGAAAACGGTTTTCGCTTTATAATCAATCAAGGCGACGATGCGGAACAAACCGTTTTCCACTTGCATATGCATTTGCTCGGCGGACAAAAATTATCGACGCACAGTTATAAGCGCAATGATTGAAAACGGTTTGCCGTTCGATTTCGACAAAGCCGCAGCGTCGTTTCGCAACGAGTGTTCGGCGCTGTTTGCGGTATGCGGCGAAACGGTGCGGCACGAGTATATACGCAATTATATAGTAAAAATCCTGTTGTACGTAGGCTTGCTTCCGCGCGACAGCGGGTTTGCGGTCATTGCGCGCTTGGTCGAAACTGTTGCGATACGCCCCGATCTCGAACTCGAATACGTCATAAACGAATTTGCGGAAACGCACGGGACAAAATACGCGAAGGTCAACAGGATGATCGAAAAGTGTTTGGACGCGTACGACGTCGAGTTCGTGAAGCGAGTGACGGGATTGACATGCTCACAACCGCTCACGTCAAAGGATATTTTATGCGATCTCGCCGTATTCGTACGACTTAAATATTTCGACGGGATATACCGCGATGAACGATCTTTCGGAAAATAAATATTTAAAAACGCGTTTGTTCGACGTAGACGACTATTCGTTAAATGATTTTTTATACAATGAAATTGCTGTCGAACGGCGCACCGATTTTGATTCGGTCATGCTCGCGGTAAGCGGTTTATTGGTTATGTCGGGTTTTAACGTGCACATGCGCGGAACGCATTACTTGGCTAAGCTGGTTGCCGAACGTGCCGTTAGCATAGAATTTTCGCAGGACGAAGCGATAGCGCGGATCGCGCGCGACGACGAGATAGAAGCTTTATGCGTTATTGCCGAAATCGAAACGGCGGTCGGGCAAAACAAGCGATTTTATACGGTAATGTCGCGACTGCTCGGAAAGAGATTGGAAAACACCGTCGATAAAAGCATATCGGATATGATCGATATTGCGGTCGCGGCATTTAAAATTCATTACAACTACGTAACTGATAATAAGTATACGGTAATTTAAATGGTATGTCTATCATGAACAACGAAAACAAAATAAAGGTATTGATCGTCGACGACGACGAAAATATATGCAGACTGCTCGAACTGTATTTAAAACGCGACGGGTTCGACGCGGTGTATTGTCATAACGGCGAAGCTGGTTTATCCGCTTTACGCGCCGACGGGTTCGATGCGGTGTTTCTCGACGTGATGATGCCGGGTATGGACGGGTTCGAAGTATTGTCGGAATTGCGTAAGTTCTCTAACGTGCCTGTCATAATGCTGTCGGCGCGCGGCGAATCGATGGACAAGATATCGGGACTGGATTGCGGCGCAGACGACTATATTACCAAGCCGTTCGAGCCGGGCGAAGTTATTGCGCGGTTGCGCGCGGTATTGCGTCGGTTTAAACCGTCGGACGATATAAAGCGCGTCGATTTGTTTAATTTGTCGGTCAATATCTCCGATTATACGGTCACGCTCGATAACGAAAAGCTCGATATGCCGCCCAAAGAGATAGAATTGTTGTACATGCTCGTAAAAACGCCGATGCACGTTTTTACGCGCGAAGACTTGCTAAAAGAGATATGGGGACAAACTTATTCTGGCGACTCGCGTACGGTCGACGTACATATCAAACGTGTACGCGAAAAGCTCGGTGAAAACGCACATTGGCGGTTGACTACCGTTTGGGGCGTTGGCTATAAGATAGAGGTGTTTTAACCGCGGAGATTTTATGTCGGACAAACAGTTCAAACGGAAAAGATTTTACAGATCGCATATATTCAGGATCATTGTCGGCGCGGTATGCTTGTTTTCGACCGTGTTTTTTCCGTTCGTTTTTGCATATCCGAATGTCGACTGGGTAATGCGAATCGTAGTGATATCTTGCGTTGTTGCGGCAAGTATTGCGGAAATAACGGTGTTTGCGGTCATAACGCATTTTTGCGTATATTCACGCATCGAAAGATCGTCCGAATACCTTAACGATATGGCGCACGGCGGTATATTGCAAAACGTGGAAGAACGCGCGATAGACAATACCGCGTCCGACGTTATTTCCGCCGTAAACGCAACGGTCGACGAGTATGCGCGGCTCGAACAAGTGCGCAAATCGTTTGTCGCCAATGCTTCGCACGAATTGCGATCTCCGTTGACGTCAGTACAGGGTTTTTTGCAAGCGGCGTTGGACGGCACGGTCGACGTTGCGGACCGAGAAAAATATCTCGAAATCGCGTTGAGCGAAACCAAACGTTTAAACGGATTGATAAGCTCTATGCTCGATCTGTCGCGGCTCGATTCGGGTAAAAATCCGCTCGTTATGACAAAGTTCAATATCAACGACGTTATCAACGATGTGGTATCGAAGTTCGAACCGACGCTCGTTAAAAAATCGATACAGACAAATACCGATTATTTTGCGCCGACGTGTTATGTATTTGCCGATAAAGATAAGGTCATACAGGTTGTGACAAATCTTATAGACAACGCCATTAAATATTCGCCCGTGTATTCGCGTATCGAAATTTTGACCGAAGCTCACGAAAATAAAGTGCATATAACCGTCAGAGATTTCGGTTACGGTATAAGTAAGCGCGATCAAATGCTTATATGGGACAGGTTTTATATGACCGATAAATCGCGTTCGCCCGTAAAAACAAAAGGATCGGGTCTTGGACTTTCGATAGTCAAAAAAATAATCGACGAACACGACGAGATCATATGGGTGGAAAGCAGTCGCGGCGCGGGCGCAAAATTTATTTTTACGCTCACGCTGTTCGATCCGAATAAGCATAAAGTATCTACCGGCAATGTTATCAAAGCGGCGGATACGGTAAGTTCGGCTATTACGGAGATAGAGTAAATGATTTATCTTGATAATGCCGCCACTACGCGAGCGTTCGACAGCGCCGTAACTGCGGCAAACGAAGCAATGCGCGACGGTTATTTCAATCCCAACGCTACGTACGAAAGCGGAGTAAAAGCTCGCGAAAAAATCGATGCGGCACGAAAAACTATAGCGAACGCCGTCGGCGCTATGCCCGATGAGCTTGTGTTCACGTCATGCGCGACCGAGTCCAATAACTGGGTTTTCGCTTGCGGAAAAAAATACAAAAAAGGTAATATCGTCATTACGGCGGGCGAGCATGCGTCGGTGTACGAGCCTGCCATGCGCTTGAAAAGCCGCGGCGACGACGTGCGTATCGCACCGCTTACGGAAAACGGCAATGTGGACGAAAATGCGTTATTGCGTCTTGTAGACGAAGAAACCGCATTGGTGTCCATGATACACGTAAGCAACGAAACGGGCGTGGAAAACGATATAAAACGACTTACCGAAGCGATCAGAACTCGCGCGCCGCGTGCGTGTGTACACAGCGACGGCGTTCAAGGACTGTTGAAAACAGGAAGGTCGTTACACGATCTCGGCGTCGATTTTTACAGCGCCAGCGCACATAAACTCGGCGCGCCCAAAGGGATCGGTTTGCTGTATATACGGCGCGGCGTTAATTTGGCGCCGTTTTTGGCGGGTGGCGGACAGGAGCGCGGACTGCGTTCGGGTACGCAAAATACGCCGAATATAGCCGCGTTTGCGGCGGCGGTAGACGAGTTTGGCAAAGTCAACGATTGTGCGCAAGTCGCGGCGTTACGTGCCGAATTGTGCGAGTACTTCGGTTCGCACGGCTGTAAAGCGTTAGGCAATACGAGCAATTCGGGATATATCGCTTGCATATACGTACCCGACGTTAAAGCGGAAATATTACAAAACGTCGCGCACGACCGCGGCGTAGCGATAGGTAAGGGCGCGGCGTGTTCGGGGAGCAAGCGCGGAAATCGAGTTTTGAGCGCCATGGGGCTTAAACAAATCGAAACGGAATGCTGCATCAGGCTCAGCCTGTTCGCGGACACAAAGCGCGATGACGCGCTCGAAGCCGCACATATAATTATCGACGCGGCGCGTCGACTCGGGAGCAAACATGTCGGATAACGTTATCTTGATAAGGTTCGGCGAGCTTTATCTTAAAGGCAAAAACAAAGACTACTTCGAGAATATTCTCAAAGATAATATTCGTAATAAGCTTGCCGATCTTGACTGCAAGCTGTATTTCGGACGCGGGCGATATGTAGTAAAGCAATATCCGCAAGCGATCGAAAGCACGATCGTATCGCGTTTGAAACAAGTTTTCGGTGTGCATTCGGTATCGGTGGCGCATCGATGCGGTTATGAGATGGACGAGATCGCCGCGCTCGCCGCGGAACTGACGCCCGATCGCGGCAGTTTTCGCGTTACGGCGCACCGCTCGTATAAAAAATATCCGCTCGACTCGTTGCAAATAAACATGCAACTGGGCGAACGGATATTGCAAGCAAAACCGCAACTGACGGTCGATCTTCATAAGCCCGACTATACTTTATATGTAGATGTTCGCGAAGACGGCGACGTGTATTTATACGACAGAACGGAACGTTGTTCGGGCGGTATGCCTTACGGAACAGGCGGCAAAGGCTTGCTTTTGCTTTCCGGCGGGATCGACAGTCCGGTAGCCGGATATATGCTTGCCAAGCGCGGTATGAGCATCACGGCGTTGCATTTCCATTCATATCCGTACACTTCGCAAGCGGCTAAGGAAAAGGCGGTAAAGCTCGCGCGCATACTCGGTGAATACTGTCCTAGCATAAAATTGATGTGCGTGTCGCTGACCGAAATACAGGAAACCATTCATAAACAATGCAAGCCCAACTACATGATAACGCTTGTGCGACGGTTCATGATGCGGATCGCGCAGGAAGTAGCTAAGCGCAATTCGTGCGGCTGTATAATCAACGGCGAAAGCTTGGGGCAAGTCGCAAGCCAAACTTTGGAAAGCATCACCGTCACCAACGCGGTCGTAGATATGCCGGTGTTCCGTCCGCTTATCGGTATGGATAAGGACGAAATAATAGAGATAGCGCAAAAAATAGGTTCGTTTGAAACGTCGATAGAGCCGTTTGAGGACTGTTGTACGGTGTTTTTGCCGGAATTCCCGCTTATCAAACCGACTGTCGAAAAAGTCGAAGAGCAGGAAAGCCGTATAACGGATTACAACGAATTGATAGAAAAGGCGCTCGAAAATATAGAGTTAATAGAACTGTGAGTCAATTTTCTTCCCACACGAGCCTATCGTAAAAATCAACTATATCGATGCTTTTTCGTATCGGCAAATGCCGTTTTGACAGCAGTGCGCGCATTCTGTAACGCTTTGGCAAAGTCGGATCGGCAAGATAAACTTCGTGTGACTCGGCGAGTTCGGTCGCGTCGATTTCGTAATAGGCTACAGAATTTGGCATGTCGAACCGTTCGTCAGTACCGAGTTTTGCATTGTCGCAAATGTATTTGATAATATTACAGCAACTCGCGCCGGTGATTTTGTTGTCGATCTTCCCGTCGGGCGGAGCGCCGAACCATACGGCAACCGTATATTTAGGCGTGTATGCTATTCCGTAGCAATCGTAATTCCCGTTTTCGTCGCCGTTTGTTCCCGTCTTGGCGGCTACCGTACCCGAATATTTCAGTTTTTTTGCCGTGCCTGTTTGCGCGCATTCGCATAGCATGTCCGTCAGCAGATATGCGGTATCTTCACCGACCGCACGACGGCGCGTTATCGTAAAAATACTGTTCCCGTCGAGCGAATTTATCGCTTGCGCATAATAAACGGGCGAATATATTCCGCCGTTGGCGAGCGTTCGGTATGCATTGGCAAGCTCCGTCAGCGTTAAGCCGCGAGACATACCGCCCAAAGCCAGCGATAACGACCGATCTGAATCGTCTACCGTAAGCCCGAATGCGCGCGCGGTAGATATCGCGTTGTCCAAGCCCGTTTGGCGTAAAAGTTTGACTGCGGCGATATTGGACGAGTATATCAAGCAATCTTTAAGCGAAATATATCCGCGGTAAACGTCCTTATAATTTCTCGGAGAATAATCGCCGAAAACGGTCGGTTCGTCGGCGATCTGAGAAAGGGGATTAGCGCCGTTTTCGAGCGACGGCGCGTACGATATAAACGGTTTTATCGCGGACGCGGGCGAGCGGCGCGGATCGATATATCCGGTCGTGTTTGTTTCGTCGCATACGGCATTACCCGTCGCGTTATCGAGTATCAATACGCGCGCAATGTAATCTTGATCGTTTGCGGCATATTGCGATAATGCTTGTCGCGCGGCGAAGGAAATGTTTTTGTCGTATGCCGTTTTTATCGTTACGTTCTTATTGAATAACGCTTTTTCGGAACAGTTCAGCTTTTCGCAAGTATTTTTCAAAACGCCGGAGATATACTGACTTTGCTTGTCTTTGTTAAACGTTAAACGCTCGTCAAGCGCGGCGGAATACTCGACCGCAGTAATATATCCTTGATCGAGCATTTGACCGAGTACAAGCTCTTTGCGCTTGGCGAGATTTTGCGGATTGTTATACGGACTGTATTTCGACGGATTGTTGATAATGGAAGCGAGCGCGGCGGACTGGGCGAGAGTAAGCTCGGATGCGGGTTTGCCGAACATGACTCGGCTCGCCGTACCCAATCCGCGTATGCCCGAACCGAAATACAAAATATTCAAGTAGCTTTCGAGAATTTCGTTTTTGTCGTATACGCGTTCGAGCGCGCGAGCAAGACGAATTTCGGTGAGTTTACGCTTTAATGTCTTTTCGTTTGACAAATGCGTGTTTTTGATGAGTTGTTGCGTAATGGTGGACGCGCCTTCGCGAAAACCGCGCGATTTGATATTGGATATAAGCGCAGACGCCATACGCTTGTAATCGATCCCGTCATGCTTGTAAAAACGTTTGTCCTCGATCGCTATAAACGCATTGAGCGTATAGTCGTGCAGATCGTCGATATCAACGAATATTTTGTTGCTGTCGTAAAGCGCGTCATCCAAAGGATCTCCGTTAATGTCTAAGATCGTGACGGTATTTGAATAAGACGCCAGTTTGTCGGTATCGAGCGTCGTGGAATCGAATAGCTTAAATTCCGGCTCGATCAACAAAAATAAAAATCCCACCGTGAGCGAAATCATCACGATAAATACCGTTACGCATATCAACGTAATTTTAACGGATCTCTTCATACAAATAGTATCGAATATAATAAGCGTTTTTATGTGATATAAACGACACGTTACGACAATAATAATCCGCAAATTATAAGGCGCGAACGACGACTAAGCTCAATATGGTATTTTTATCGTTATCACTTCGCAAAAGCTGTCTTTTGCGAAGTGATTAGTTGTATGCGACAAAACATGCAAAAGTCATGCCCTGCCTTAATTCGGACACCGTGAACCGTAATATCATCGAGATTATTTTAAAATAGTCCGGCAGCTCCGTCGAATTTTTATACTTTTTCTCCGAACAAGCCCGTACCGTACGGTTTTATCAATTTAAGATCGATAATTTCGCCGCACGGCGCATTTGAATATACCTTGATATAATTTTCGGTATAGCCGACGTTATAGCCGTTTTCGATATCTTCTACGTAAACAGATTGCGTAGAGCCTATATTTTTTACCAAGAACTCGTCGTGCAATTTGTTTTTTAAAGCAATCATTCGCTCGGTGCGCGATTTGATCATAGCGGGATCGAGCGGCGTGTATTTTCTTGATGCCAACGTTCCCTTTCGAGAACTGTACGGGAATACGTGTATATCGGAAAATCCGCAGTTCTCTATAAATGCGATACTATCGTCAAATAGCTCGTCAGTTTCGCTCGGAAAACCGACGATAACGTCGGTAGTTATACCCGCCGACGGAAAGCACTCGCGTATGGACTTGATTTTTTCCGAATAAAACGCAACAGCATACTTGCGGTTCATCGTTTTCAATACTTCGTCGCTTCCGCTCTGCAACGATAAATGAAAGTGCGGACAATACCCCCCGTTAGCCATCGCGTCGAGCATTTCATCGTTTATAGCTTCGCATTCAAGCGAGCCTATACGCTTGCGCGCTTTTACGGACGATAATTCCTTCAACAACATAGCTAACGAACAGCCTATATCCTTACCGTAAACAGACATGTCAATGCCCGTCAAAACTATCTCGTTGGAATGTATTTGCTTACATTCATTCAATATATCTTCGATAGATCGCGATCTGCTTCTACCGCGCAAATACGGGATTATACAATACGAGCAAAACCTATCACACCCGTCCTGTATTTTAACAAATGCACGCGTGCGGTTGTTTTTCGGGTACGTTTCGTAACAATACCCGCCCATTCCGTTATAAATGTCGTAATTTTCATCAAGTATTATATCTGATAGAGTATTATAATTGTTATTTTTAAATATTGAATTAAGGGCATTTAACACATTTTTTGACTTGTTGTCGGTGCCGAAAATAGCGTAAACGTTTTTTTGCTTGAATTTATCGCTGTCGTTTTGCGTACTGCACCCTGCTGCTATAATTATGCAGTTTGGATTTATTTTGCGCATTTTTGCGAGATACTGACGTGATTTTTTATCCGCTTCGGCTGTAACGGAACATGTGTTCAATACATAAACGTCGGCAGGCTCCAAGCCTTCCGACGCATTGTATCCGTGCGCAACGAGCGTCGCTACTACGGACGCGCTTTCGCATTGATTGACTTTGCAACCGAGCGTGACTACTTTGACGATCAAAGGTTCCACTCTCCCATTTCGTAATATACTACCGACAATGCGGCTATGGCGGCTGTTTCCGCACGCAATATTCGCGGTCCGAGCGTTACGGCTTTTGCGCCGGCATTTGTAAGCGCCGTTTTTTCGGGTTCGGTTATGCCGCCTTCCGGTCCGACGAATACGGATATATCCGTCTTGGTTTTATCTATCGCGCAATTCATTGTGCCGTGCAGTTCGCGTTCCCATAAAAATATCATGCTCGTATTGCGCGCCCGTTCGAGAAGCGTATCGAAGTTTATCGCCTGCTCTATTATGGGGATCACACTGCGTCCGCATTGCTCGCATGCGGCTACGGCTATTTTATTCAAACGTTCGTAATTCAGCGAAAAACTGCGTTGAGTAAATGTGGTAAAAACCGGTACGATACGGTTGATTCCGAGTTCGGTCGCTTTTTGTACCGCCATTTCGAACTTGTCTTGTTTGATGACCGATAAAAACAGCGATACGGTTATTTTCGATTCGCCCGTGTTTTTTGCCGTTTCGAGAATTTCGAGCAGGGTTTTATCTTTTTTTATATCGGTCACTTTACAAACGTAATCGTTGCCTGTTCCGTCGAAAACAGTAATACGGTCGCCTGTTCTTATTCGCAAGGCGTATGCCGCATGAGTGTGCGTCTCGTCGGTCAATTCGGGATAGTCTTTATCGATGTTCGGATAGTAAAATCTCATAATTCAAACAGGAATGCGCTCCATTCGTTTTTTTGTATATGTTCTTTAAGCTTAAAATCGCGCAGATACGCTTTTTTGACAAGCTCTATTTTATCGGAGATTATGCCGCTTATTATTGCGTGACCGCCCTTTTTGAGCGCCGATCTGATCATCGGTTCGACTGCGGTCAATACGTCCGCGGTTATGTTGGCGACGATCGTGTCGGCAGGTTCGGTAAGTTCTCGCACGTCGCGCAAAAACACTTCGGGATCTTTAATGCCGTTGATTTTGCAGTTGTAAGCCGTCGCCGTCACGGCTTGCTCGTCGGTATCGGCAAACAGCACGGAACCCGCGCCGAGCGCCGTCGCGCATACGCCGAGAATGCCGCTTCCGCATCCGAAGTCGAGCACGCGTTTGTTTTTAAGCTCTAAGCGTTGCATTAGATCGATGCACATGGACGTCGTTTCGTGCATGCCCGTTCCGAACGCAAGTCCGGGATTCAATTTAACGGGTATTTCGCCGCCGACGGCGTTATATTCGAGCCATTCGGGTACGATAACTATCTTTCCGATATTAAATGGCTTGTAGTATTTTTTCCATTCGTTTTCCCATGCTTCCGAGTCGATCGTTTCGATGCTTGTTTCCATGGTTGAAAACTCGGCAAATTCTTGTTCGCGCAATCTGTCGAGCTTGGAAAACACTGCCCTTTCGTCCGTTTCTATCGAGAAAAACCCGCTTACCGAGCAGTCGTCCGACGCTTCGAACAGCGTTGCGTCGGCATAATCCCAACGTTTTTCGTCGAGTACCTGTTTGACGTCGGCATAATCATCGAAAACTTCGCCCATACTGCCCGCTTCGTGTAAGCAGTATGCGACGATCTCCGATGTTTCGGGACTGCATTTAACGGTGATTTTTTTGAATTTCATGCCGATATATTTATTTGCCGATCGTGCTTTGCAGTGCGGTCATGGCGACTACGTTTACCACATCCTCGCTACTGCATCCGCGCGAGAGATCGTTTACGGGGCTGTTGAAGCCTTGGCATATAGGACCTATCGCTTCCGCGCCCGCCAAGCGCTGCACGAGCTTGTATCCGATATTACCCGCTTGAAGATCCGGGAAGATCAACACGTTGGCTTTGCCCGCAACGGTGCTGCCGGGCGCTTTGAGATCGGCGACGGTCGGAACGAGCGCGGCGTCCGCCTGCAACTCGCCGTCGACTTGCAAGTCGGGTCGCGTCGTTTTGACGATTTCGAGCGCGGCGGTGACTTTGTCGACGAGTTCGCTTTTCGCCGAGCCTTTCGTGGAAAAAGACAGCAACGCGACTTTGGGCGTGATGCCTGCGATAGCCGCGGCTGTATCGGCGGACGCTATCGCGATATCCGCGAGCTGCGCCGAATCGGGATTGGGATTTACTGCGCAGTCGCCGAAAACCATAACGCCGTTTTCGCCGTACTCGGTATTTTTATTCAACAGCATTATAAAGCACGAGCTTACCGTTTTTATGCCGGGCGCGGTCTTAATTATCTGCAATGCGGGTCGCAAAACATCGCCGGTAGCCCTTATCGAGCCTGCTACCATACCGTCCGCTTCTCCGCGCTTTACCGACAGTACGCCGAAATACAGCGGGTCGTGAGCGAGCTTGCGCGCAGTATCCATATCCATGCCTTTGGCTTTGCGCAGATCGTACAAAAGTTCGGCATACGGCTGTATGTCGATATTATTGACGTCGATTATTTTTATGCCCGAAAGATCCGCATCGGGGCATTTCGCGGCTATCGTTTGCGGGTTGCCCAAAAGTATGAGTTTAGCAATGCCTTCCGCTTGTATCTTGACCGCGGCTGTGATTATGCGCGGTTCTTCGCCTTCGGCAAGCACTATCGTTTTTTGCAGGCTTTTGGCTTTTTCGCGCACGGACTTTAATAAATCGTTCATAATATCCTCCGATTTGTATTTACTTTTGTTGGAGATTGTGTTACAATCATACTGTATGCACACAAAATATTATACTCCGAATATCATACAAAGTAAAGTGAAATCATGAAAAATTGTGCTATCGTTTGCGAATATAACCCGTTTCATACCGGACACGCTTATCAATTGCGACGCGTACGGGAATCGGGGGCGGATAATATCGCGTGCGTTATGAGCGGCTCGTTCGTGCAATCCGCCATGCCCGCGTTTTGCGATAAATCAATACGCGCCGAATGCGCGATCGCGGGCGGCGCAGACGCCGTTATCGAATTGCCGACGGTATACGCGACGGCAAGCGCGCAGTATTTTGCGGAAGGCGCGGTAAAAATAATCAGGCACATCAAAGATATCGCATATATGGCTATGGGCGCGACCGCCGCTCCGAACTCGATACGCAAGATCGCCGAGTTTAAGATTAAGCATTCCGCATCGATATCGGACAAAACGAAAGCGCATATGAAGTCCGGCGCGAGCTATAACGTATCTGGCGTCGCCGCTTTGACGGAAGCATACGGCAACGCCTATCCTGCCGACGGCGATATAAGCAAAATTCTCGTCGAGCCGAATAATATGCTTTGTTTGGAATATATCGTTGCGGTGGACAAGCTCGGCGCGAATATCGAGCCGTTGATAATAGAGCGCGTCGGCGCGTTGCATAACGATACCGAACAAAGCGGCGAATATATATCGGCTACAGCTATACGCAATGCCGAGCGCGACGGAAAATTTGAGTCTGTGCGCAGTCGTTTACCGTTTTTCGCAGATAGAATTTCCGCTTGGCGAAGATCGCACGCGCCGGATATGCGCGCTTTTAAAGCGGCGGCTGTTTTCGCATTGAAATGCGCCGATACGAGCGATATTTCTTTACTGCGCGATTGCTCGGAAGGGCTTGAATACTTGCTTAAAAGCGCGGCTAAGACAAGCGACTTCGATAAGATAATCGAAAGCGCGGCGGGCAAACGCTACTCCGAAAAGCGTATATACAGGCTTTTGTTGGACATATTGCTGTCTATAAACAGGTCGATGATCGAAAAACGGTTCTGCACTCGCCTTTTGGCATGCGGTAAAAACTTCGACTTCGGGATATTGCCCGATAACGTGAAAACGGACAACGCGGCTATAAAAGCCGCAGTCGCCGCGGACGACGAAGTTCGCGACGTGCTGCAAGTAGATATAAAAGCGACTGCATTGTACAATACGATATGCCGCGTCGACGGCGATTATTTTAATTACTCGATAGTAAAATCATGAAAAACATTATTCCCGACGAATTGCTTTATAAATTGGTCGACGGGTCTAAAACCACGCCGTTTCGCGCGGTTATCGACAATGCCGTATCGATGCGGTTTCGCAGTTCGCATTATCTTTCGAGCATATGGCTCGGCGATTGCATAACTCTCGATCTATTGCTCAACGATAAGATAACGCCGCATTCCGCCGACGGCATAATAACGAGCATACGTCGCAAACACAGATCGTTGTACACCACTGTCGACAGCGCGTATTTTCCCATTTCCGACCGTTTCGACGAATACTCCCAACATATTTTGGGCGATAAATACAACTCCGTTCGCGCGCTCGGCATGCGCACCGTCAATTTTATAGTTTACGTGATTTCGCTCGATTTGTCAAACGCGCGAAAATTCGATAAGTACGAAGTTATATATTCCGCACTCGATTACGAAGAATTACAAAGCTACCGCGAATCGTTATTCGGCGGTCAGCGCAGTTCGGCAATAGTTACGCCTGTATCGCCTTCGCCGTAACGCCCGTAGCGAAAAGTTTTTATGCGCGACATGCGACGCAAATACGCCTGTATGCCCTTGCCGAGCGCGCCCGTACCCTTGCCGTGAACGATGCGCAACGTGCTGTGCGGCGGCAGATCGGATATAACGCGGTCGAGTTCCGCAGTCGCTTCGTCTACCGTCATACCGAGCATCATTATTTCTTTTTCTATCGGTTCGCCAACGTTGCCGACCGTATGCTTTTGTTTGGTTTCCGCGCGTTCCGTCAAAAGCGAAAGCGACGATATCGGGATGTCAGTTTTAACGGAGCCGATAGCGACGACTGCTTTATTTCCGCGCAACGCGCTTGCTATAACGCCTTCTTTATTGAGTCCGTTCACGTACACTCGCGTACCGACGGTCAGGCGTTCGGGCGTGATCGGTTCGGTCGCTACGGTCGGGCTTACCTTATCGGTCGGAACGGCATCCGTAAGCTTTTTAGCGGCTTTGCGGGCGCGGAACAACGCCGCTTCGTCGGTGGCTTTCAATTCGGCTTTTATCTCTTCGATAATGCTTTCGGCGCGTTCGGTATAATCGTCGGCGCGTTTTCGGATGATTGCGCGCGCGTTCTCGTTAAGCTCCGCAAGCTTTGATTCGTATTCTTGTCGCAACTTGCGCGCACTTTCGGCATTATCCCGCGCCTCGCGTTCGAGCGCGGCGCACGACTCCTTTTCGGCGAATATATCGTTGCGCAATTTCTCCGCTTCGCGCATTATGCTGTCGAACGCCGCTTTTTCCGCGCTTAACGACGCGCGCGCATCGGATATCACCGTTTTGTCAAGTCCCAGCTTTTCCGCTATTTCGAGCGCATAGCTCGATCCCGACACGCCCTGTAACAGTCTGTAAGTCGGCTTAAAATTGACGGGATCGAATTGCATGCAGGCATTGGCGATCTCGCCGCAACCGAGTGCGAATTCCTTTACCGCATTGAAATGCGTGGTGACTATCGCCGTTACCCGCGACATGAGCAGTCTTTTTATGATAGCCGTAGCGAGCGCCGCGCCTTCGTCCGGATCGGTACCGTCGCCAGGCTCGTCCAATAATACGAGCGAACGTTCGTTCATTTCTGTTATTATTCGGGAAATATTGACTATATGCGCAGAAAAAGTACTCAAAGACTGCGCTATGCTTTGAGAGTCGCCGATATCGCAATACACGTTATCGAAAATGCATATCTCGCTGTTTTCGTCTGTCGGCAGATATACTCCGCAAGCGGCAAGTAAAGAGAACAATCCTACGGTTTTGAGCGCTACCGTTTTACCGCCGGTGTTCGGTCCCGATATCAACAACACGCGCTTGTCGTCGAGTACGATATCGACGGGCACTACCGATTCGCCGGCTATCAACGGATGACGCGCGCCTTTTAGCGCGATTCGCCCGTCCGAATTGATAAGCGGGCGGTATGCGTTTATGTGCTTGGAGTATTCTGCTTTGGCGAATATCGCGCCGCATTCGGTAAGAACCTCGTTGCATTTGACAAGCTCCGACGCGTTGGTCGCGACCGATCTCGTAAGCTCGGCGAGAATGCGTTCTATCTCGTAAGCTTCTTCGTTTTTTAGCGTTATCAATTCGTTATTAGCTTCGACTACCGCAAAAGGTTCGACAAAAACCGTCGCTCCCGTAGCCGAAACGTCGTGAACAAGCCCCTTTACGTGCGATCTGCAATCCGATCTTACTGGTAAAACATAACGTCCGCCACGCACCGTTACGATATTGTCGCGTAAATATTTGCTTACTTCGCTCTGTCCCGTATAGCTGTCGAGTCGCTCTTTCAGCTTTGCGGCGGCGCGCAGGACCGATCTGCGCAATGTACGCAATTTATCGCTCGCATCGTCTTTGATCTCGTTTTCGTTTTCTATCGTCTTATCGATAGCGCGTTCCAGATCGTCGCATGTTCGCGCCCAAGCTACAATATCCTTTAACGAATCGCACCCGTCGGTATCATCGATACTGTTTTTGAGCGAGCGCAAGCAAATCATATCGGTTCGTATATTCAAAAACTCGGCGGGAGTCAGCGTCGCGCCCACGCACGCTTTATTAATTGCATTAGTTATATCGCCGAACGCGAGATCGGGACGATGCGATGCCAGTACTTTTATCGCATCGCCTGTTTGCGTCAAAAGCTTGTTCGCCGTATCGATATCGGTGGTAGGCATGCTTTCGGCTATTTTTTGCGCCACCGTATCGGAAGATGCGTATGCCGCGATCTTTTGCAATACTGCATCGAAATCGAGATGTCGGATATCGTTCATTATTTTAAACCCTTGTTTATATTCCCGCGCGTAAATCCGTTTGTCGGACGTTCGCCGTTCAATATTGCGTCTATCGTCGATCGATCGACGCCCGTACAATCGTAAAACAAATTTTTGCGTTCGCGCACTTTTGCTACATCGCATAAATAATGCGGAACGCAATTAAGAAGTTGCCAATAACAATGAGCGGCTTTGTACCGACGCATAGTAAAGCGTCTGCCGTTTTCGTCGGTGAGCGTGTCGGTACCCGAACAGTTTTTGCATTTTCCGTACGGACAATGACAAAGCGTCATGACGGGCGCATAGCCGTATACGTACGTAAAACCGCCGTCTATATCGTCCGCTTCGAAAGAACGAATGTGCGGAAGATCGGTTTTGCCTATGATATTATGCCCGTAACCGAGTAATATCGGTTTGTCCGTGAGCGAAAGCGTATAAAGATTATTGGATACCACGCCGTAGATACCGTCGCGCGCGATCGCCGCCGCTATGACTTCCCTGTCCTTGCCGCGCATTGTTATCGGTGCGTTGAGTAAGATCGGTTTATCGAGCTTCGGCACGTCGAAAGCGGCGTAATCGCGCGGATTGATAACGATATAATCGACCGCGTCGACAATTTTCTTGTTGAGCATATCCGCGCTTTCTACCATCAACATCTTGCCTTGTCCGTCGAACCTGTTGTAATCGAGTCCGATATACGGCATTGTTGCGCGCTTTACCGTATACCCGTCGATAACGGCGCGTTCGAGCGCTTCGTACGCTTTCCGTCTGAACTCGTTGAGCGCAGAGATCGGCATGAACAAGTTGTTTGTCATATTTACGCATATATTCGGCGAAAACGGTTTATCGGACGTTTTCGAGAATGCGCGCACCGCGTCTTCGACAGTCAAAGCGCGAGAAACAGCGGTTTGCGTCGCGCTGTCGCCGCCGACTGCGACCGATGTTTTTCCGCAAGTAAGCACGGCGCTCGGCGGAACGTTTGCCGCAAGCGTGACGCGCACTTCGACGCCGAGCTTGCGTTCGGCGGTCGCGGCGCGTTGCGAAAATTCGCCGTCGAACGTCAAGCGCACTTGGTCGCCCGCTTTGCAACTGCCGTCTGCGATAAGCCGACCGCCCTGCACGCTCGCTCCGCAAATCTCGCGACCGTCGCGCATTATTTTGTATCCGTCCGCCGCATTGGGCGAATATCCGTTCACGACAAGCCGTTTGCCGTTAACTGCGGATACATTACCGATATATTTGCCTATATTTGACTGTGAGCGCGGGTATATGACGCGAAACGGCGCGTCGCCGTCCAAGTAGCCGGCACAGTAATCTCCGCGGTTAAACGCCGATTTCAGCCCTTCTATCGCACGGTCCGCGGGCATGTTAGACTTGTAAATACTTACCGTTCTATACGCGTATTCGTCGGAACGCATGCGTCCCTCTATCTTTATCGCGTCCACGCCGAGCGATTCCAGCATGCGCAATTTATCGTAAAGGCACAGGTCTTTTGCGGATAAATAATACCCGCGATTGCCGTCGAATTCGTATTGTTTTCGGCATAACTGCATGCATTTTCCGCGGTTTCCGCTGTACGACGATGCGAGCGAAGAAAAATAACAATTGCCCGAAAAGCTAACGCACAGCGCGCCCTGAACGAAATATTCGATCTCGGCGCCGGTCGCTTTTATCTCGACGATATCTTCGGGCAACGTTTCGCGTGAAAGCACGGCGCGCTTGATGCCGAGTCGAGCCAATGTTTTTGCGCCGTCCGCATTGTGTATGCCCAATTGCGTGCTTGCATGCAATACGAAGTCGGGCAACCTTTTTTTCAGTTGTTCTATAAATCTTATATCCTGAACTATCGCCGCGTCGGCACCCGCATTGTAAACGAATTCGGCTGTTTTGAGTGCGCTCGACATTTCGCTGTCTTTAATAAGCGTGTTGAGCGTTACAAATACCTTTACGCCGAACGTATGCGCGTATTCCACGGCGTGCTTAAACGTTTGTTCGTCGAAATTTTCGGCTTTTGCGCGCGCGCCGAACTGCGGCAAGCCGAGATATACCGCATCCGCTCCGCCCTTAACGCTCGCGCGGAGTCCGCCGAAACTGCCTGCCGGCGCTACGAGTTGCATCAACGCAGTACCGCGCCGTATTCGGTACGGGCTTTTTCGATGACGGCGTCTATTATAGCTTTGATTTCGCCGTCGGAGAACGTCGACTCGGTCGGTTGTATGCGCAATGAAAAAGCGACGCTTTTATGACCGTCCGCAATTTGCGCGCCGTCGTATATATCGAACAGCTTGACGGCTATAATATACGGGCTGACGCTTTTCACAGCCGAAAGCATGTCGCCGACGGCGACGCTTTTTCTGACTACGAGCGCGAGATCGCGGTCGACGGGATGGAGTTTCGACAGCGGCGTATGCTTGGCAATAGTCAACGGCGTTTCGAGCGCGTCCGCAACATCTATATGCGCGACGTATACTTCGGCAGGCAGATCGTAATTTTCGCAAACGAGCGGATGCAATTTGCCGAAATCGCCTACTATGCCGTTCGTTTCGACGTGCAAAGACTGTTTGGGATGCAGATATGCCGCCGACGATACGCTAAACCGCGGTTCGCCGAACATCCCGACGACTTCCTTTACAATAGATTTGAGCGTGTAAAAATCACCGTCGTTGCAAATGCCTATACTCAGTATTTCGCGTTCTTGCGGCAATTCGACGAGCGGCAGAGCTTTGGCTACAAAAGTTTTGCCGAGTTCGTAAAAGCGCAGACTGTCGTTTTTGCGCGCGCAATTGCGAGACAACGACGTCAGCATGGAAGAGACGAGTTGCGTGCGCATGACCGATATGTCGCGACTGATGGGATTTTTCAGCGTGATTTCCTTGCGCAAAGCGTCGTCGCTTCGTATGAGCAATTTGTCGAGCGCATCGGGCGAAACGAACGAATAATTAAGTATCTCGTCCGCGCCGAGCGCTTGCATAACTGCTTTTATCCTTTCAACGTTTTCATCGTGGATGTTCCTGCCGCCGCGGGTTTGACGAGTATTTTCGGAATGCGTCGATATTATGTTATCATATCCGTAAAAACGCATAACGTCTTCGGCAAGATCGGGATAGCCGTCTATGTCCTCGCGCACGAGCGGGATCGTACATACGAGCGTTTGCCCTTCGCATTTGACCGATATGCCTTGTTTTTTGAGCAACGAGACGATCGTTTTTTTATCGATGTCTATACCGAGCAGACCGCAGATCTCCGTTTTTGTCGTGCGTATTACTTTTTCGATCGGACGTTCCGTACCGTCGGCTGTAACGCCCTGCATGACTTTGCCGCATTTGAGAACGTCGACGAGTGCGAGCGCGCGTTCCGAACCCAACTCGACCGAACGCCAGTCCACTCCCTTTTCGAACCGTGCCGACGAGTCCGAACGCAACCCTATCTTTCTCGACGTACGGCGTACGTTGCTGCGCTCGAACCGTGCCGATTCCAAAAACACGTCGCGAGTATCGGGGAAAATGCTTGTGTATTCGCCGCCCATTATCCCCGCGATCGCGAGCGGTTTATGCGCGTCGGCAATTACTAAAACGTCGTTAACTTCGTATTCTTTACCGTCGAGCGCCGTTATTTTTTCGTTATTTTCGCCCTTACGGACGATTATGCGCTCGTCGATATATTTCATATCGAAGGCGTGCAACGGCTGTCCGAACTCCAATAGCACGTAGTTGGTAATATCCACAAGATTGCAAATAGGACGGATACCGCACATTCTCAATCTGTCGCGCATCCATTTGGGCGATTTTTGTATTTTAACGTCGGTCACGGCTCGCCCCAAATATCTGCTGCAAAGTTTTTTGTCCCGTATCTCGACGGGCGGCAACGCATACTCGCCGTGAGTTTTATAAGTCAATTTCGGCATTTTGAACGGCTTATCCAAAAGCACCGAAATTTCGCGCGCAAGATTTACTATCGCTTGGCAATCGGGACGGTTTGCCGTGATCGATACGTCGAGTACCGTATCGTCTATTCCGAGCGTGCGCATGATGTTTTCGCCGACCGTAGCGTTATCGGGCAAGATCAATATGCCGTCCACGCTCGCGCCGTCAATAACGTCGTCGTCAACGCATAGCTCGCTTCCGCCGCACAGCATGCCGAAGCTGTCCGCGCCGCGTAGCTTCGCCGCCGTTATATGTTTACCGTCGGGCAACGTCGCGCCGACGGTGGCGACGGGTACGAGATCGCCCTGCTTGACGTTTTGAGCGCCCGTAACGATCTGCACGCGTTCCGCGCCTATATCGATTTGACATATCCACAGCTTGTCCGAGTTTTCGTGTCGAACTATCCGTTCGACGCGCCCCACTACCACGCCCGTTATATCGGTGCGCGGCGTTATTATTTCTTCGACTTCGAATCCGATGGACAACAGCTTGTCCGCGAGCTGTTGCGGCGTGACGTCGCCTATATCGACATAATCTTTTAACCAGCTTAAAGGCAGTTTCATAACGTTCTCCTTACTTGAATTGACGCAAAAAGCGCACGTCATTTTCCCATAACAGCTTGATATCGTTGATAGCGCATTCTATCATCGTTATGCGGTCAAGCCCCATGCCGAATGCAAAACCTTGATACTCGTTCGGATCGATCCCGCAGTTTTCGAGTACTCTACGGTTGACCATGCCCGCGCCGAGAATTTCTATCCAGCCGGTATTTTTGCATACTCTGCAACCGTCGCCGTGGCAGTTGAAACAAGATACGTCCACTTCGACGCTCGGCTCGGTAAACGGGAAATAGCTCGGACGGAAGCGTATGGTCGTTTGCTCGCCGAAAATGAACTTTGCGAAGTTTTCCAGCGTGCCTTTAAGATCGCACAGCGTGACGTTTTTATCGACCACAAGCCCTTCCATTTGATGGAATACGGGCGAATGCGTGGAGTCGTCGTCGTTGCGGAAAACGCGTCCGGGACAAATCATTTTTATGGGCGGCTTAAACTTTTCCATAAGACGGATCTGCCCCGCGGAAGTTTGGGTGCGCAACAAAATACCGTCGTTGATGAAAAACGTGTCTTGCATGTCGCGCGCGGGATGGTCGGGCGGAACGTTCAACGCTTGAAAATTATAATAATCGGTTTCTATCTCGGGACTGTCGTATACGATATAGCCGTTACCTATAAAATAGTCGATGAGTCTGTTTTTGACGGTGTTCAGCGGATGACGCGCGCCGACGGCGTGACAGGGCTTATCTATCGACAAATCGATTTGCTCGGCGTTGAGCGACTCTTCGATCGCGAGCCTGTGAAGCTCTTTTTCCTTTTCGTCGCACATGGCGGAAAGTTCGACGCGAACGTCGTTTATCTCCTTGCCTGCTTGCGGACGTTCGTCCTGCGGTAAGTCTTTGAGCGACTTCATAAGCCCCGTCAAAACGCCCGCTTTACCGAAAAGATAAGTCTTTAAAGCGGCAAGGTCGCGTTCCGACCGAGCGTGCATTGCGGCGAGTTTTTTTCGCGCTTCTTCGCGGATCTCGTTAAGTTTCATGGTTCCTCCGAAAATTTCAAACAAAAAACCCCGATAGGTATCGGGGCGTATAATAACGCTGTACCACCCGAATTTGGGCTCTTTATGCTCGTAACGCGGCATACGCCGTCGCTTAATATTGCTTTCGGCGACGGTGCTCGTACGGTGAATATTTTGAAGCGCGTACCGTCTTTCAGCCGCGGACGGTTCTCTGTTTTTTTTGCGCTTTGTCTTGTGCCGTACTCAAACGCATCTTGTATTACGAACATATTGTAACACGTTTAGCGTCGTTACGCAATCGTTTTAACGCTGTTTTCCAGTTATTTTGCGATTAATTGGAGGCAAGGTCGAGAAGATCGCCGACAGAAGTCGATTGCAAATACGTAGGCGGGACTTCGCCTATTATTATCATTTCGCTCATCAGCACTTGCGTTTTCGTATTGACGGTGGACGGAAGTCCGGGTACGGCGACCGCTACCGAACTCGATATGTTGAAATACAGCCTGTGCAATGTTTGATTTATGCCCGACTCGGTAAATTCGGACGTTATCTGCGTTTTTGTAGAGCCTACGAGATATATTTTGATCTTGATATCCGGTCCCAAACCGGTAAACAGCGTTACCCCGCTCAGCGAGCCGACGGGTATTGTTATACCGTCGTTACCTACGGCGTTGATATTGCTTTGCGCTTTGACCGTAATTTTTTGCGCGAGCGCATTGATGGCGTCGACGTTCATATCGACGCTCGTTATATTCTTATTACCGTCGCGCTCCACTTGGAAAAATTCCAGATCCGAATTCTCGCTCATCACGTCTACGACGGCGGCGCTCACAGCTTCCGTCGTCATTGCGCGTATGCGTTCGTTGGAGATGGTTACGATCATCGGATTGACGTTCATCTTGATAAAAATGCAAACGCCCGCCGCGATCGCGCCTATAAACAAAAGCACGGCAAACAATATCTTTCGTTTGCTGTGCTTGCGCTTTATTGTTCTGCATCGCCCGTTCATAACACTATATATATGCGCGTGACGACGAATAGTTACCCGATTATTTTGTGCGCGGATTGAATACCAGCGTGACGATATAGCTCATCACGACAGCCGCGCCGACGCCGTACGCCGTGCGAACGAGTCCGCCCGCAAACGCGCCCAAAAAACCGACCGACCGCGCCATTTCGATAGATCCTTTGGCGAGCGCCGCGCCGAAGCCAACGATAGGAACGCTTATCCCCGCTTGACACACCTTGAATATATAATCGTAAACGCCTACGCTTTCCAATATTATCCCAGCTATCAAGAATATGACGAGAATGCGCGCGGGCGTGAGCTTCGTGCGCACGACCAACAGCTCGGCTATCGCGCACAGCGCGCCGCCGGTTGCGAATACTATGGCGTAAGTAGCTATGTTTTGCAGTATTTCCATTATTTTTCTCCCCCGAACGGACTTTCGACTATGACGGCGTGCGATATGCACGGTATAGTTTCGCCTTGATAACAGCTTTGCGTACTCATAAGCGCGCCCGTTGCCAAATACGCTATGCGCTTGAACTCGCCGGAAGTCAGTTTGTCCATGATGTACGAATTGAATATCGTAGCCGAACACGCGCAACCGCTCCCTCCTTGATAACATTTTTGATCGACGTCGTATATAATGTTGCCGCAGTCGATATAATTCTGTCCGAGCCGTATACCGCGTTCGCGCATGAGATCGCGCAAAATATCCGAACCGAGCTTGCCGAGATCGCCCGTAACTATCATGTCGAAATCGTTTTCGGTAAAGCCCGATTGCGTCAGCATCGTATACATGGTATCGAGCGCGGCGGGCGCCATTGCCGCGCCCATATTGTTGAGATCGTTTACGCCGTAATCGGTAATCAATCCGGGTATCGCTGCGACTATTTTAGGGAAACGTTCGGTCTGCGCGTTATTGGTCGAAACTACCGACGCGCCCGCGCCAGTGACCGTCCATTGCGCGTAAGGCGGACGCTGACATCCGTATTCGAGCGGATATCTGAATTGACGTTCCGCCGTTGCAAAGTGGCTCGACGCCGCGCAAACGACGTTTTTATAATATCCGCTGTCTACGAGCGACGCCGCGAGCATAAGCCCTTCGGTCATTGTCGAGCATGCGCCGTAAATGCCTATATGCGGAATGCCGAGATCGCGCACGGCATAGCTCGACGTAGTCATTTGATTTAGAAGGTCGCCGGATACCATAACGTCGATATCGTCTATTCCGAGCCGAGCGTCGCGTATCGCGCCGCGTACTGCCGTGTCGACCATGCGTATCTCGGCGCGCTCGAATGTTTTTTCGCCCATTTTATCGTCGGTTTCGCATTTGGAAAAATATTTTCCCATCGGACCTTTGCTTTCTTTCTCGCCCACTACGCTCATTTTTCCGACTATTCTCGGCGTATTGAAAAACCGCATTATGCGTTGACGCGCCGACGGAGTGCGCAACGGAAATTCCGCACTGCTCTGTTCGACGGCTGCCGAATCGTTTTTTTCCGATCTTTTAAACAGCGACATTATTTCATCCCCAATATGAGCAAATTGATCAATCCCGCAACGGTAGACCAAACTATGCCGTTCACTACGACGGGTCCCACTACCGAAAACAGCTTTACGCTCGTTCCGAATATCAAACCTTCGGTCTTGAATTCCATAGACGCGCTCGCCATAGCGTTTGCGAAGCCCGTTATCGGCAGGAACGAGCCTGCGCCGCCCTGTCGCGCTATCACGTCGAAAAAGCCCAAGCCGGTGAATAGTATGGCTACGGTCACCAATATCATCGACGTGATGTTGGAAACCATATCGTTAGGCATGGTCGGCGAGATCAGTTTTACTATATCGCCTATGCCCTGTCCTATTACGCATGTCAGTCCGCCCACCGCGAAGCTGTGGAACAGCGCTTTCGGTATGCTTGTTTTGGGGGTTACGGTTTCGACGTATTTGTTGTACCGCTCGTTGCGCGCTTTGACGGCGTTTGTATTTTGCGACATGATATCTCCTACGACTTTTCGATCGGCTTGCCTTTTTTCGGCGCCCATTGTTCGCGCTCGGAAACGACGGTAAGCCCTTCGCCAATGTGGTTATCCGAATTTTTCATATATCTAATTTGTCGAAGAAAATACGATAATATTCAGATCCGCACGCAAAAAAACGCAAAAAATAAAAGGCGCTTACCGGTACCTTTTATTTTGACGTTATACTTATTTGCGACAGTCAGCCGTTTTCGGCGTATTCGGTGCGCATTTTCACCAAAATTTTGTTCTCCAATCTCGATATCTGCACTTGCGATACATGTAATACACGCGCGACTTCGGATTGCGTTTTGTCGGCGAAATAACGTAGCAGAATGATCTTTTTATCGCGCGCGGGCAGATCGTTGAGCATTTTTTTGAGCATCATTTTATCGAGCTTCTCTTCCTCGTTTTCGGCTGTTTGCAATTTATCGAGCAGAGTGCGCGAGCTGTCGTCGTTGCTGTCGTAGATAGACACGGGATACCTACCAGAATCCATGATGAATACGGCTTCCTGCGGCTCGATCCCGAATTTTTCGGCAATAACTTCTATCGTCGGAGATTCGCCGTTTTCGTGCTTGTATTCTTCCGTAAAACGCGCGATCTTGATGGCGGCGGCTTTTGTGCCGCGCGACACCTTTATCGGTCCGTCATCGCGTAAAAAACGCTTTACTTCGCCCGCGATCATAGGTACGGCATAAGTGGAAAACCGCACGTCGAACGCCGTCGAAAAGTTTTTTATTGCCTTGATAAACCCGACGCAACCGAGTTGATAAAGATCGTCGTACTCTACGCCCTTGTTTTTATAACGTCTGATCACCGACTTTATAAGCGGCGAATTATCGGTCAATAGTCGTTCGCTCGCCGATCTGTCGCCGTGCTGAGCGCGGTCTATCAACTTTAATGTTTCTTCTCTTTCCAATCCGCACCTCGTATCGTTTTGATCATGGTAACCACCGTTCCCGACGGTGTGTTACGCTCCACCTTTAACGAATCCATAAACGATTCCATAACGGTGAAGCCCATGCCGCTTCGTTCTTGATCGGGCTTGGTCGTATAAAACGGCTGTACGGCGTCGTCGATATTGTCGATGCCTATGCCCGTATCCGAAACGACGATATGTACGGTGTTGTCCCCGATTGTCGTTGTGACGGTGATCTTTTTGTTTTCGGCGTTTTCGGGATAAGCGTGTACTATGCAATTGGTAACGGCTTCCGAAACCGCGGTTTTGATGTCGTTTATTTGATCGACGGTCGGGTCGAGCGTAACGCAAAACGCCGCAACGGTGTTGCGAGCAAACGCTTCGTTTTCCGACAGCGCGTCGAAAATAACAGTCATTTCGTTTTTCATAAATCAACCTGCCTTGATCATAATATTGTAAATTCCCGAAAGCGCCAAAACGCGGTCGACCGTCGGTCGCGGCGACTGTATGAACATAAGCACCCCGCGCGGTTTGAGCCGTTTGTATCTACCTATCAAAACGCCCACGCCCGTCGAATCCATAAACGCCAATTCGGACATATCGATAAACAACCGTTTTATGTTGTTGCCGTCTATCAAAGAGTCGAGCGACAAGCGCACGTATCCGCTCGTGTGTTCGTCCAGCTCGCCCAACAGCTTAACGTGTAATTCATCCGATTTTCTGAAATGCTCGATCTTCATAGTTAAAGCTCCCGTGTCAAAATGCTTTGCGCCCGTTTTCTCCGTAACTATGATAGCAAAAAAAATACGGTCGATTTTGACCGTATTTGTCGCAAAAGCTGTGATTTACGCGAATCGCCGTAACAGTATGCAAGCACCGTATATGTATTATTCGATAAAATTTATTGCTTTAACAGTTCGGATTTTAAACGCAGATAACATTCGTTGCAAATCTCGCAATCTCTAAGCGCTCGGTGCGCGCCGTTCGTAGGTATACCGTAATGCGCGGCGACTGTGGCTTGCTTGTGATCGGGCAATAACGGCAACGCTTTGCGAGCGAGCCGTAACGTGTCGATAAACGAATTATCGAGCACGAGTCCGTTATGCAACAACAGGTTGTCGTAAAGAAAATTCACGTCGAAATGCACATTGTGACCTATCAAAATGTCCTTACCGACAAAATCGTAAAACGCTTGCAATACGTCCGTCACCTGCGGCGCATCCTTGACGGTATCGTTTGTTATTCCCGTTAGTCGCGTTATAAACCAATTTATAGGGTATGTGGGTTTTATCAAACTCGTAAAATGCGCTTGCAATTTTTCGGCGCGAATTTTAAGAGCCGAAACTTCGATGATCTCGCAAGTCCCCGCGATAAGTCCGTTTGTTTCTATATCCACAACAGTATAGTCGGACGGAAATTCGTATAAGCTCTTTCCTTTGTATGTACGTTCGGGCATTATCACGTCTTTCCTTTTGCACCTGCGATAGCATAGCTTGCGTCGATCAAGGCGAAAACAGTGTCTATATCGACCGATCCGTCCAATAACACACTTATCCAATTTTCTTTGTTTAAGCGGTATGCGGGTAAAAAGCCTTGCTTGCATCTGAACATCTCGCGCATAACAGAATCACACTTGACATCTAATATGTCGATCTTGTCATGCCCGTCAAATCCAAGCTTACATTGTGGAACATCCATAATCACGGCATACCATTTTTTATTGTCCGATCTGCGAAAAACCGCATAAAGCGGATAGCGGTTCCATAAATATTCGGGCGACGTGCTATACTTGGTTTGTGCATATTCTATCGCTATTTTGCGCGTAGCTCCATTTCCGTTTATACTATCCATTTGCACTCCGTTATCGTTTATTGTTAAAAAGCCACCGTATCAACGATGGCTTTTATATGCTGTCCTTATTTACTTTGCGTATTCGACGGCGCGCGTTTCGCGTATAACGTTTACTTTGATCTGTCCGGGATATTGCATGTCCTGTTCGATCTGCTTTGCGATCTCTTTGGACATATACATAGCTTTTACGTCGTCCACTACTTCCGGTTTGACGATTATACGCACTTCGCGTCCCGCTTGAACGGCAAACGCTTTTTCCACGCCTTCGTAGCTGTTTGCGATTTCTTCGAGCTTTTCCAAGCGCTTGACGTAGTTGTCGAGCGATTCTCGACGCGCGCCGGGGCGTGCGCCCGATATGGCGTCGGAACACTGAACGATTATCGCTTCCACCGTTTCAGGCTCTATGTCGTTGTGGTGTGCCGCTATACAGTGTACCACTTCTTTGCTCTCTTTGTACTTTTTGGCTACGTCGACGCCGATAGATACGTGCGTACCGTCTATCTCGTGATCGAGCGCTTTACCTATATCGTGCAATAGCCCCGCGCGTTTGCAAAGCTGTACGTTTGCGCCGAGTTCTGCCGCAATGATACCTGCAAGATTGGATGTTTCGATGGAATGACGCAACACGTTTTGACCGTAGCTCGTGCGGAAACGCAATCTTCCGAGTATGCGAGCGAGATCGGGATTCAATCCGAAAACCCCTGTTTCGTACATTGCGTTCTCGCCTGCCTCTTTGATCTTGGCGTCCACGTCCTTTTGCGCTTTTTCGACAAGGTCTTCTATCCTGCCGGGATGGATACGTCCGTCGCTTATAAGCTTTTCGAGCGCGATACGCGCCACTTCGCGACGAATGGGATCGAAGCAGGACAATACCACAGCTTCGGGTGTATCGTCTATAATCAGATCGCAACCCGTTGCGGTTTCGAGCGCGCGGATATTCCGCCCTTCGCGTCCGATTATACGTCCTTTCATATCGTCGTTTGGCAATGCAACCGTCGAAACGGTTATTTCCGCACTGTGATCTACCGCGCAACGTTGAACGGCGAGCGATACGATCTTTTGCGCGCGCTTATCCGCTTCTTCCTTTGCTTCCGCATCGATCTCGCGCACCATTTTGGCGGCGTCGTGCTTGGCTTCGTCGCGAATAGCGTCTATGAGCTGTGCCTTGGCTTCGTCCTTACTCATATTGGCGACATGCTGGATCTCTTCGAGTATTTTGCTCTGCGCGCCGGCAAGCTCGGTTTTGAGCTTGTCCGCTTCCGCGTGCTTTTGCGCGAGCGTTTTGCGCTGAGAGTCGAGTTCTTCCGATTTTTTGTCGAGATCGTCCGATTTTCGATCGAGCTGTTGTTCTTTCTTGTCCAAGGTTTCTTCGCGTTGCAATATCCGTTGCTCCGCACGGGAAATGTTGGATTGCTTTTCGCGAAGCTCTTTCTCCTGTTCGCTACGCTCTTTGTCGAGCTCGTCTTTTGCTTCGCGAGCAGCGGCTTTGCGCATTTCTTTTACTTCGTTTACGGCGTCTTCGACCATTTTGTTTGCGGTTGCCTTGGCGGCGCCGAGCTTTTTGTTCTGATACAGCTTAAACAGCAACGCACCGAGAACCGCTCCGACGATCACGCCGATTATAGGCAAAACAATAGCCAAAATACCCGCCGTACTTATTGAAAGTAGGGTCATGATATTCTCCTTGATATTTTTTTTGCGTTTATTATATGCCGTCGGTTTTCCCCGCCGACCTAAAACTCACACTGCGACGCATTACAACGCCTATCGATATTTTAACATTTTCGGCATCGATAGTCAAGTTATTTTACGGATAATTTACCTACGAAATAGCGCGATGTCCGTTTGCGGCGTGTCGAGCAAAGGTCGTTCCGGCACAGATGCGAAAGTAAGCGCATACACCGTTTTCGCTCCCGCCTTTTTGAGCGTGCGCGCGCATTCGTTTAACGTCGCTCCCGTAGTCATGACGTCGTCTACGAGCAATATGCGTTCCGGCATATCCCCCGTTGCTTTAAATGCGCCGTTAAGATTTTCCAGGCGTTCGGTCCTGTCGAGCTTGGCTTGATTGACCGTTTCCGCCGATTTTTCGAGCAACGCATAACACGGTGCATCGATATGATCGCACAGTTCGAACGCGATCAGCTTTGCTTGGTTATATCCGCGCTTGCGCTCGCGCTTTTTGTGCATGGGAACAAACGTTACGCAGTCGACGCTCCAATCGGATAAAAGCAACACGTCGAGCATAAACTGCGTTATCGGCTTGACGAGATACCGCGCGCCGCCGTATTTGAGCCTGTGTACGACGTCTTTTGCGACAGTATCGTAATTTACTGCGGACCGCGCTTCGTCGAAGTATACGGGCGTTTGCGAGCATTCGTCGCAATGATCGCCCATGCCCACTTTATGCCTGCCGCATCTGATGCAATAATTAACGTTGATATCGAGCTTGCATTCGCTACACAGCCCGTATCTGTTCGGATGTATTTCCCGACCGCATACTATACACTTGATGTCGTCGGGATACAGCAGTTGGATAATTTCGTTGATGACGCGACGCTTTTTCAATCGTTTTTATGTTTGACCGTTTCGCGCGCGATATACAGTTCCTCGTTGGTCGGGATAATGTATATTTTGACTTTTGAATCCTTCGCACTGATTTCGAATTCGGTATCGCGCGGCGCAGTCAAATTAAGTTTTCCGTCGAGCTTTACGCCCAAAAATCCCATATCGTCGCAAACCGCTTCGCGCACGCATTCGGTGTGTTCGCCGATACCGCCCGTAAATACCAAGCAGTCCAGCCCGCCCATAGCGGCGGCATACGAACCTACGTATTTTTTGACACGGTACGAGAACATGTCGAGCGCGAGCTTTGCGCGAGGATTGCCGTCTTTGACCGCCGCTTCGAGATCGCGGAAATCGGAACTGACGCCGCTTATGCCCAAAACGCCGCACTTTTTATTTAAATAATTTGTCATTTGATGGACGTCGAGTCCTTTTTTGCCCATCAAATACTCGACCACCGCCGCATCTATATCGCCGCTTCGCGTACCCATTACCAAGCCTTCGAGCGGAGTCAAGCCCATAGACGTATCGACGCATTTACCGTTTTTGACGGCGCTTATGCTCGCGCCGTTGCCGAGATGACAAACGACTGTTTTGATCTTGTCCGTTCCCATAAGCTTCGACGCTCTGCCCGAAACATATGCGTGGCTCGTCCCGTGAAAGCCGTATTTACGTACCTTATACTTTTTGTAATCGTCGTAATCTATGCCGTACATAAACGCATAATCGGGCATGGTCGAATGGAATGTGGTATCGAATACCGCTACCATCGGCGCATCGGGCATCACCTTTCTGCACGCTTTTATGCCCATGATGTTGGGCGGCATGTGGAGCGGTCCGAGATCGGTGTTCTTTTCTATACGCGCGAGCGTTTCGGGCGTGACAAGTACCGAATCGTCGAACTCTTCGCCCGCATGAAGCACGCGGTGTCCGACGGCGGCTATCTCCGACATCGACGATATAACGCCGTGGTCGGGATCGACGAGCGCATCGAGCACGAGCCTGATCGCTTCGTTGTGAGTGGGCATGGGCGCGGCGATGCTTACCGCTTTTTTGCCTTTATGGTTGAGCGTCGAGCCGTCCGTGCCTATACGCTCGCAAACGCCTTTTGCGAGTACGGACTCGGTGTCCGTTTCGATCAATTGATATTTGAGCGAAGAACTCCCCGCATTTATTACGAGTACTTTCATGACATATCCTCCGTGTCATATATGGTATTTCGCGTAATGCCTGCCGTCGACCGAACGCATTATCGGACGGCTTGTACCCCAATACTGGTATTGCAAGCTACGCGGCTATTTTATAGGTTGCGCGCTTAATGCGCGACGTCGAAAATTTTATAAACGCAAATAACCGCCGATATTATCGGCGGCTTTGCGTCGTTTTATTACTTTTTGATGAATTCGCGAGCCTTGTCGTACTGTTCGGGCTTAAAGCTTTCGTGCAGTTCTTTTATCTTTTGCCGCTGTTCTCTGGTAAGATTTTTCGGCAGTTCTATATCGATAGTGACGAGTAGGTCGCCTTTGGCTTGTTTTTTGGGGTTTTCCAAGCCTTGTTCTTTGAGCTTGAAGGTCATGCCGCTTTGCGCGCCTTCGGGCAAAGTGAACGCTATCTTATTGCCTTTGAGTGCGGGAACGAGTACTTTGTCGCCCAACAACGCTTGCGTGAACGATATGGGTATATCGACAAGCAGATCGAGTCCTTTGCGACGGAACAGCTTGTGCGGTTGGACGGTTATAGTCAATATCAGATTGCCCGCTTTTGCGCCCGATCGCGTACGCTCGCCCTCGCCGGGGATCGTCATTATCTGGTTAGGCTCAACGCCCGGCGGGAATGTTATGCGCAGGTTGGAGTTTTTGCGCAACGACCCTCGCCCGCCGCACGACGTACACGGTTCTTTGACAATGCGTCCCGTACCGTTACACACGTTACACGACTTCATGCTGACGACCCTGCCGAACGGCGTTTCCTGCGCGTACCGAACTTTGCCCGTTCCGCCGCAATTAGTACACTTGACAAATTGCGTGCCGCCCTTTGCGCCCGTGCCGCGACATGCAGCACACGGCTCGAAACGATTGACGGTGATCTCTTTTTGCGTGCCGAACGCCGCTTCCTCGAAAGTAAGCGTAACGTTAAGGCTTATATCGCCGCCGTTGCTCGTTTGACCGCCGCCGCCGTGGTGGTCGTTGTTGAACATGTTGACAAACTCGTCGAAAAAGCTGCTTCCCGCATTCCCGCCGCGCTGACCGCCGAACCCCGCGCCGGAGCTTCCGCCGCCCGCTTGGGCGGCGTCGTACTCCGCGCGTTTTTGTTTGTCGGAAAGCGTTTCGTAAGCTTCGTTTACTTCTTTGAACTTGTTCGCCGCGACTTCGTCGCCCGGATGAAGATCGGGGTGATACTGTCGAGCGAGCTTACGGAAAGCGGTTTTAAGCTCATCGTCGGTCGCAGTCTTGGACACGCCCAACGTTTCATAATAATTTTTTGCCATTTTTTACTCCGCGATCAAACAGATCGAACGCAATCCGTACGGTTGCAAACGGTCCGTCAGTTGTTGTCGTCGGGCGTCACTTCTTCGGCATTGTCTACTACGACGTCCTCTTCGGGCGGTTGCGCACTGCCGTTCTCGTACAGCTTGGAGAAAATGCCGTTGGACAGCTTTTGGAGCGTTTCCACCGCGTCGCGAATAGCTTCCAGTTCGTCGGTTTTGATAACTTCCTTGACGTTAGCCATCTCTTTGTTAAGTTCGGCTTTGTCGTCTGCGGAAATGGTGTCGCCGTTTTCGTGCAGGAACTTCTCGATGGAGAATACGAGCATATCCGCTTGGTTTTTCGCGTCGACGACTTCCTTGCGTTGAGCGTCCTCGTCGGCGAATTTTTCCGCGTCTTTGATAGCCTGCTGGATCTGCGCCTCGGTAAGGTTGGTGGAAGCGGTAACGGTAACGCGCTGCTCCTTGCCAGTGCCTTTATCCTTGGCGGATACGTGAACTATACCGTTCGCGTCGATATCGAACGTGACCTCGATCTGAGGAACGCCGCGCGGTGCGGGCGGGATACCGCCGAGCTCGAACCGAGCGAGAGTTTTGTTGTGCGCCGCGATCTCGCGCTCGCCCTGCAAAACGTGGATATCGACGGACGGCTGGTTATCGGTAGCCGTGGAGAAAACTTGCGATTTTTTGGTCGGGATGGTCGTGTTTCTGGGAATAAGCTTGGTGAATATGCCGCCGACCGTTTCGATACCGAGCGAAAGCGGCGTAACGTCCAAAAGCAATACGTCCTTGACTTCGCCCGCGAGAACGCCGCCCTGTATAGCCGCGCCGACAGCGACGCATTCGTCGGGGTTAATGCCCTTGAACGGCTCTTTGCCGGAAAGCTTGCGTACCGCTTCCACGACCGCGGGGATACGCGTCGAACCGCCGACGAGTATTACCTTGTCGATGTCGTTGTTGGAATAGCCCGCGTCCGCCATCGCCTTTTTGGTAAGCTCGATCGAACGGTCGATAAGCTTTTGCGAAAGCGCTTCGAACTTGGCGCGCGTTATCTCGTATTCGAGATGCTTGGGACCGGTCGCATCCGCCGTGATAAACGGCAAGCTGACGGTGGTCTTTTGCGTACCGGAAAGGTCGATCTTGGCTTTTTCCGCCGCTTCTTTAAGGCGTTGCATAGCCATGCGGTCCTTGCTGAGATCGATGCCTTGATCGTTTTTAAACTGCGTGACGAGATAATCGATTATTACTTGGTCGAAGTCGTCGCCGCCCAAGCGCGTGTCGCCCGCCGTGGCTATAACTTCGAATACGCCGTCGCCGATTTCGAGTATGGAAATATCGAACGTACCGCCGCCCAAGTCGTAAATGAATACTTTTTGGCTGGCGTTTTGACCTTTATCGAGTCCGTAAGCGAGCGCCGCCGCCGTAGGTTCGTTGATAATACGCAAAACTTCCAATCCCGCTATCCTGCCGGCGTCCTTGGTTGCCTGACGTTGCGAGTCGTTGAAGTATGCGGGAACGGTGATAACGGCTTGGCTGACGGTTTCGCCCAAATAGGACTCGGCGTCCGTTTTGAGCTTAGTCAGGATCATAGCCGAAATTTCCTGCGGCGAATAGTCCTTGCGGTCGATATTGACCTTTTTGGACGTACCCATGTCGCGCTTGATGGATATGATCGTTCTGTCGGGATTGGCAACAGCTTGACGCTTTGCGACTTGACCGACAAGACGCTCGCCGTCTTTTGCGAAACTGACTACGGACGGCGTTGTGCGACCGCCTTCCGCATTGGGGATAACGGTAGGTTCGCCACCCTCAAGAACAGCCACACAGGAATTGGTAGTACCTAAGTCAATACCAATGATTTTGCCCATAAAATAGATCCTCCAAAAATGATTTTTCTAAAAATATATTGCTAATTGGCGACTCTTACGACGCTGTGCCGCAATATCCTGTCGCCGATGCGATAGCCCTTGTTATAAACTTCCACGACCATATTGACTTTGGTCGGGTCGTTGGTTTTGGTGCGCATTACCGCGTTGTGAAGATTGGGATCGAACTGCTGTCCGAGCGCCGGTATCTCTTCCGCGCCGAATGCCGTGAGTATTTCCACCACTTGACGGTAGATCATTTTAACGCCTTCCGCCACCTTTTCGTCGGAAATGGTTTGAATGGCTTGTTTAAGCACGTCGAGCTCAGGCAAAAGTCTTTCGAGTACGGCGCATATACCGTCCTCTTTGAGCCGCTTGTTGTTTTCGTTGACGCGTTTGCGGTAGTTGTCGAAGTCTGCCTGCATGCGGTTAACAAGATTGGACAGTTCTTCCGAACGCGCCTTTTCCTTGACCGCTATCGCTTGCGCGATGCTTAGCTGTTGCGACACAACGGCAACTTGATTTTGAAGAGCTTTGTACTCTTCCTGTTGCAACTCGACCATAGGCAACTCTCGCGTACGTTCTCTGGTCTTTTCGTCGTTCATTTTGTGATTACGTCCTCCGCTTTATTTTTTATCGGATATCCGACTCGTCGTCGGTTTTTACCTTGTCGGTCGCCGCGCGATCGTCTTTATCGGAGCTTTCCGCTCCGTCGGTATCGACGGCGTCGCTTTCGCCCGCAGGCAACATTTGAACGGTACGCGATATGTAGTCGAGTACCGACACGACCTTGGAATAATCCATGCGTATCGGACCGATAACGCCCGCATTGCCGACAGCCGTACCGTTTATATTGTAGCTCGCGGTGACTATGGCGCATTCGGGCATGCCTTCGCGGATCTCGTTGTCCTTGCCTATTTTAACGGAAATGTTCATGTCGTCCGAATTTTGCAGGACGGGAACGAGTTCGTCTTTGGCGTCCAAAAATTCGAGCATGGCTTTTGCTTTTTGAAGGTTGGCGTATTCGGGCTGTTCGAGTATTTTGGAGCTGCCCTCCAAAACGATGTCCGAAAACATTTCGTCGTGCGAATAGCTTTTGAATATGCGCAAGACGGTATCGAACACGCGCTCGTATTCCTTTTTTACCTGCTTTACGATCTTTTTCGGCTTGTTGATCTCGCTTATCTTATGCCCGCCGAATGTTTCGGTCACGAATCGCGACGCTTGATCGCAATACTCGTCGGTCACGCCCGGACCGATATGCACCGACGCGTCTTTCAGTACGCCCATATTGGTCACGACGATTATAAGCGCCGTAGTATCGGTGATGCGCACTATCTTGATGTTGATGACCGTCGCATCCTCGGTGTTTTGAACGTATGCGACCGACGTGAGATTGGTGATCTCGGACAACACCTTTGCGGTGCTTTTAAGCATGTCGTCAAGCTCCGTCACTTTTTTGTTGAAGTAGCGTTTGACGACCCTAAGCTCCGACCGCGTAAGCTTTCTGCGCGGCATGAGCCGCTCGACATACAGCCTGTACGCTTCCGCAGTGGGTACGCGCCCCGAAGAAGTATGTAACTGAGACAGATACCCCATTTCTTCGAGCGCCGCCATTTCGTTGCGTATGGTCGCCGACGACAAAGCGGGCAAATGCTTTTCGCGAATTTCGGCGCTCGACACGGGTTGACAATTTTCTATATAATCGTCCACTACCGCTTGTAGGATCTTTTCTTTTCTGCCTGTAAGTCCCATTTTTCGATGACGCGCCCGTGTTCGCAAATTAGCAATCATTACTTATGACTGCTAAAAACAGTTTAGCACACGTATTTACCTTTGTCAATCGTTTTTTTATGATTTTTCGATTCGGTTTTCCAAAAATAGTATGCGTAAATTTTATCGCATACTACATATAGATATACTTAATAAATCATATTAAATCGATTTTTTTAGATATTAGAACGAAAAACGCTATAAAATAGCTAACGGTCAATCCTTCATCAGCCTTTCTATTATGCCGTTCATGACAAACAAATATCTGTCGGCGATTTTTACTCTTTCGTCTGTCGCGACGACGTATCCGCCGTCCGTCAAGTCGCGCAAAACGCTTTCGTTTTCGGCGATAAACGATGCTCCGAACCGTTTTTCGTAGTCCGACAGATCAATGCCGTCGACCGTGCGCAGAGCAAGCATGATATATTCGTTATATTTGTCCTTGGGCGAAAGCGCGTAGCTTTCGGGCGTTTGATCCGCTATATAGCCGAGTATGTCGTCGCCGTGCGCATAGCGCGTGCCGACGCCGTCGTATCCGTGCGACGCGACGCCGAAACCGAGATACGGAGCGCATCTCCAATATTTGACGTTATGCGCCGATACGTTGCCGTCGCGCGCGAAATTGCTTACTTCGTAACGCATAAAGCCGTTATCGAAAAGTCGCGAACACGCCCTGTCGTACATATCGGCGACAAGATCGTCGTCCGCTTTGTAGCCTTGCGCAAAAAGCGGCGTTCCGCTTTCCACCGATAAAGCGTAGACCGAAGCGTGCTTGCAATATTCGGAAATAGTGTCGACGGCTTTGTCTACGTCGTCAAAGCTTTGTTGCGGCAGACCCAATATGATATCGGACGAGATATTATCGAACGCGGTTGCGAGAAGCTTGACTGCGGAAACGTAATCGTTATACGTATGCACTCTGCCGACGGCGCGCAAAACCCCGTCGCAAGCCGATTGCAACCCCATGCTTACCCTGTTTACTCCGCTTTTAACGCACTCATCGATAAACAGTTCGGAAACGCTTTCGGGATTGCATTCTACGGTTATCTCCGCGCTCGCCGATACGTCGAACGCGTCGCGGATCGCCGATACGGTTTTCGATATGCCGCCGTCGAATAAGCATGACGGAGTGCCGCCGCCGATATATACGGTATCGACAGCCGCGCCGCGATGTGTCGAGCGCGATATTTCGGATAAAAGCGCCGAAACATACCGTTTTTGCAACGACGCGTCGGGCGTGGATACGAAAGCGCAATATTTGCACTTGGATCTGCAAAACGGAATATGTACGTATATTCCGTACGTTTTTCTATCGACGGGCGGAACGCTCATTTTTTATCGTTATCGAGCTTTAATACAGACATGAACGCTTCGGACGGGATCTCGACCGTGCCGAACTGCCGCATGCGCTTTTTGCCTTCCTTTTGTTTTTCCAAAAGTTTTTTCTTGCGCGTAACGTCGCCGCCGTAACACTTTGCGAGAACGTCTTTACGCAACGCTTTGATTGTTTCGCGCGCGATGACCTTACCGCCTATCGCCGCCTGAATGGGTATCTCGAACAGCTTGCGCGGTATCACGTCTTTAAGCTTTTCCGCCATCGCTCTGCCGCGCGAATACGCTTTGTCGCGGTGTACTATGATGCTGAGCGCGTCGCAAATATCGCCGTTGAGCATGATGTCGAGCTTCACGAGATCGCTTTTGCGATACCCCGCCTGCTCGTAATCGAAGCTCGCATAACCGCGAGAACGACTTTTGAGTCCGTCGAAGAAATCGTAAACTATTTCGTTGAGCGGCATCGTATAAGTCAACAGCACGCGCGTTTTTTCGATGTACGTCATATTGATGTATTCGCCGCGCTTATCCTGACACAGCTCCATGATCGGTCCGATATATTCGGGCGGAGTATATATGGACGCCGTTACGATAGGCTCTTCCATATACTCTATTTCGCCCGCGGGCGGAAGATTGGACGGGTTAGTTACCTCGGTCATTCCCGCCGCAGTGTATACCTTGTAAACGACGCCCGGCGCGGTGGTTATGATATCGAGATCGAATTCGCGTTCCAGCCGCTCCTCGATGATCTCCATATGCAAAAGCCCCAAAAAGCCGCATCTGAACCCGAAGCCGAGCGCAGTAGACGTTTCAGGCTCGTAAAACAGCGACGCGTCGTTGAGTTTGAGCCGTTCAAGCGCGTCGCGCAGATCGCCGTAACGCGAGCCGTCGGCGGGAAATATGCCGCAATATACCACGGGCTTGACTTTTTTATATCCAGGACACGGCGCGGCGGTCGGGTTTTCGGCAAAAGTAATCGTATCGCCCGGCGCGGTATCGGCTATCGATTTTATGGACGCGCACAAATACCCGACGTCGCCCGCCGACAGCTCTGCGGTCGCTACCGGCTTCGGCTGAAAAACGCCGACTTCCGTAACATCGTAAGTTTTGCCGTTAGCCATCATGACTATTTTATCGCCCTGCTTGACAACGCCGTCTACGACGCGGATAAGACATACCGCGCCCTTATAATTATCGTAATACGAATCGAATATCAGCGCTTTAAGCGGCTTGGAAACGTCGCCGGACGGCGGCGGAACTTTTTCGGCGATGGCTTTGAGCACGTCGTCAATGTTTATGCCTTCCTTAGCGGAAATGCACGGCGCGTCGTCGGCGGGCAAGCCGATGACGTCCTCTATCTCGGTCTTTACTTCGTCGGGACGGGCGGCGGGCAGATCTATTTTGTTTATTACGGGAACTATTTCGAGATCGCTGTCCAATGCGAGATACACGTTGGCGAGCGTTTGAGCCTCCACGCCTTGCGCGGCGTCGACGACAAGCACCGCGCCTTCGCATGCGGCAAGCGACCGCGACACCTCGTACGTAAAGTCGACGTGTCCCGGCGTGTCGATCAGATTAAACACATAGCGTTCGCCGTTATGCTCGTAAAACATGCGCACCGGCGTCAGCTTGATGGTGATGCCGCGCTCGCGCTCGATGTCCATGCTGTCGAGCATTTGGTCGGATAGTTCGCGTTTTGTGAGCGTTGCGGTAGATTCCATAAGCCTGTCGGCAAGCGTGGATTTGCCATGATCTATATGCGCTATTATGCAAAAATTGCGTATAAACTTTTGTCTGTCCATACACCGATTATAGCATATACTCCGAAAAACATCAATAATATTTGATAATAAGGTCAAAATTTAACCAAAATCATTAAATTTATCGCAAAACTATTGTAAAATAATTTTAAAGATGATATAATTAAACAGGCGTTGCAATATTATCGCGTCGTCACGCTCGACGTTACACGTCGACTTAATAAGAAAATTTTAAAGGTCAACTCATGGAAGTAAAAACCTCTTGGCTCTTGAATAAACCCATAGCGCACCGCGGACTGCATAATTTCGAGTTACCCGAAAACTCGTTGCCCGCCTTTGAAAACGCCGTTTCGCACGGCTTTGCGATCGAACTGGACGTGCGCATAATAGACGACCATACGGTTGTCGTGTTTCACGACGATAAGCTCAGTCGCATGACGGACCGCGACGGGTACGTATCCAATCTCAAAGCGTCCGACCTTAAAGATATCCGTCTGTTGAAAACGGACTGCGGTATCCCCACTTTCGAACAAGTGCTCGAAACGGTCAACGGACAAGTTCCGCTTTTGATAGAGATCAAAAAAGCCGAACAATCGTTTGCGCTCGAAGAAAAAATAATCGAAATGCTTAAAGCGTACGGCGGAGATTATGCCGTACAGTCGTTCGATCCGTTTTCCGTAGAATATTTTTGCAAGTACGCTCCGCATGTAATGCGCGGACAGCTTGCCACGTATTTCCACCGCTCGGACACGTATTTGACCCGTCGCGAAAGATCGCGGCTCAAAAAACTCAAATATAACGATATTACCGACCCCGATTTTATCGCGTACAACGCCGCATATCTTCCCAATAAATACGTGAAAAACGCAGGGCTGCCCGTTCTTGCCTGGACGATACGAAGCGAGCTTGCCGCAAACAAGATAGTTAAATTTTGCGACAACTATATATTCGAAGGGTTTATACCCAAAACCGACGACGGCGAAAACGCCTAGCGTCAACGTACTTATGAAAAACATTTTCGCCGACTTCAAGAACAAGCAAACGACTTTGGAATTGCTTAAATCCATAGCCGTCGGGTTGCTTTCCAATGCGGTCGATTTTTTATTGACCGCAGTGTTTTTGTATGCGTACGGGCATGAGCATTATGCGGGCTTCGGCGGAGTGTTTACGGGCACGACCATAAACGGCGCGGAATATTCGCCTACCGTTTCGGTCTACATTACGGCTACCGTTATAGGTTTTATATCTGCGGTCCTGGTCAATTACCTGCTTTCGTCGGTGTTCGTCTTTAAGTACGGCAATATAGGCAAATCGAAATCCGGTTTTATCAAGTTCGTTATATTTTCGCTTATCGGTTTGGGACTTACTTCGCTGGGAAGCTGGATCGGCTACGATCTCATAGGCGGCAATATTTGGATCGTAAAACTGATAGTTCAATTTATAGTGTTCGTTTACAACTTCCTTACGCGACGCTTGTTTATATACAACGTAAAGCTCATACGCGACGACGAAAACACCATAAATCTATAAAAGCCTGTCGTTATAATTTTTTATAACGCAACACCCGTCCGAAAGCTTATCGAGCGGGTGTTGATTTTTACCGTTATATTACAATGTCCGATCAATCGACCATGTGCTTTATATCGTATTCGAGCTTTTTGAATATTTCGGAAATGGATTTGGACGATTTGAAAAAGTACGCCACCGCATACTTAACGCCCAAAAACGCCGATATGACATTGTCGTAATCGTCGGAATTGACGGCGCGCGTCAAGCCTTTAAGACATGCGCCGAATTCGGCGCGGTCTATTGCGCTCGTTATCGCGGTATCCGCTATTTCGATGAGCGTAGCGACGCAATTGAGCGCGTCTGTTCTCAGATCGGATCGGTGTTCGGCGTTTACCCGCTCGTAAGTTTTGACATGCTCGTCGGGCAATTGACCGTTGAGTATAGCGTCGGCATGTGCAAACGCCGTACGGCTGTACGTTTCGAACGGCGCGATGACTTCCAAACAAAACCGTGCGAACGATTCGTTGACCGATACGCTGTAAAAATACGCTTCCAAAAAGTTTTGCAACGACATTTTACCCGTGTCGATATCGAGCAAAATACGAAAAACAAGCGCGATCGCTTTTTTGGGTTCGGACGGCAATACAAATCCGCCGTTGCCTATACATTCCGAAAACGCTGTTTTGTAATCGAATCCGTACAGCGCGGCGCTGAACATCGAATACAGTTGCTTGTTATCGGCAATCGCTTTTAACAGCGCGGCTATTTTGGGTTCGGCAACGACAAACTTACTGTTTTTGATCGCTTCGCAAGCATCCAAAAACTCGCCGAGTCCGTCGGTTTTCATGCTTTCTATGTAATCGCGGCGCATAATGACACTCCGTTGCGTTTTATTCCGCGCGCCGACCGTGCGGCGCAAAAACGAAACAAACTATTTGACGATAAACTTGGCTATGTCTTTGAGCAGCTCGCTGTAATTATCGCTGTATATTTCGCATACGATCGGCTTGGCGAGATCGAGCGAGAATATGCCCAAAAGCGACTTCGCGTCGACGATGTATCTGCCGCTGTGCAGATCTATATCGAACGGATAACGCGATACCGCATTGACAAAATCTTTTACGCTTTCCGTAGAAGAAAAACTGACCGTGACCGATTTCATATTGACCTCCGAGATGAGTTTAATGGTTTATATTGCATAATTCACTTGCCGACCGCACTGACGATCATAACACGAACCGCGCAGTTTTGCAAGCGCGTCGGCAAAAATCGCGGTAAATCTCCGCACTATTTGATGATATAAGCGTCATTCTTTTTGACCGATCTCAATTCTTCGAGCTTTTGTTCGTAGCCCGCTCTGCCGATCATGGCGAACGTCGCTTTTTTCCCTTCTTCCACGCCCGGCTGATTAAACGTGTCGATGTTGAGATACGCGCCCGCAAAAGCCGTTTCGTACATGAAGTACATCAAAAGCTCGCCTACCGTTTCGGGATCGACCTTGGGCAACATTATAGTAAAATTCGATCTGCCCGCCTTGGTAACGGCAAATTCGGTCGCTTTGCGCTCGGCGTTGATAAGCTCGTTGAGCGTATGACCTTTCAAAAATCCGCCCGCTTCCGCCGTTTCGTCCGCGGGTATTTCCACCGTTACGTCGAAGTTATCCACGCCGATGAACGTGATCACTTTGTCGAACGGACCTTCGTTGTACAACTGGACCTGACTGTGCTGGTCGGTGACGCCCAAAGATTTCGCGGGCGTTTGACCGCAATTCACTGTTTTTCCGTTGTTATCGAGCGCCTTGCCGAGCGATTCCGCCCATATCTGGCAATAGAAGTCCGCCATCGTACGCAAACCGTCGGCATACGGCATCACTACAGAAATGTTTTTGCCCGCTTTCATGGAAAGGACCTGCAAGAACGCCGTCATGAGCGCGGGATTTTGCTCTATGTCCTTACGTTCGCAAGCCTTGCGCATCTCGCGCGCGCCCTTTAACAGCCCCGCTATATCTATTCCCATGACGGCAAACGGAACGAGACCGACATTGGACAATACCGAAAACCTTCCGCCTACGCCTGCGGGTATGCCGAAAATTTTAAAGCCTTCCCGTTGCGCGGTAGCGTAAAGCGCGCCCTTGCCTATCGTCGTGGTAACGAAGATATGCTCTTTTGCGGCTTGTTCGCCGAGCGCCTTTTTGAGCGCGGAATACAGGATAAGAAACTGACCGAGCGTTTCGCTCGTTTCGCCGGATTTGGTTATAACGTTGAAATATGTAGTTTTTACGTCGATCACGTCGAGAAGCGCCGCCATGCGTTCGGGATCTATATTGTCCTCTACGTAAAATTTGGGAGCTTTGCGCATTTCGCTCGGCAATTCGTTATGATGTAAATGCAACAGCGCGTTGAACACGCAAATGGGACCGAGCGCCGAGCCGCCTATACCCAATACGACAAAACTCGACGCCTTGTCGCGAACGGATTTTCCGAACGCGTTAAGCTCGTCTACTTCGGCTTGGCTTATCATCGGCGTTTCGGTCCAGCCCTGCCAACCTTTACCGCTGTTGTCGACGACCTGTTTGTACGCCGCGGCATGTTTCGCCTTTGCGGCGGTTATATCCGACGGCTTGACGCCGTGCGCGCCGATAGAGCTTTCCATCATGTTGTTGTAATCGAATTTAAGCTGCATATGTTCTCTCCTTTTGCGTATATATTATACAGCTAACCGCACGCAAAAGCAAGCGATAATATGCACAAATTCACAGTAAAAAACGACAAAACCGCCGACAAAAAGCCGACGGTCCGACGCTTTATACCACAGTTTCGATCAAACCGTAATTGCCGTCGTTTCTTACGTACAAAACGTTGATCGAATTGGTCGTTTTGTTAAGGAATACGAAAAAGTTGTGTCCTATCAGTTCGAGTTCTTCTATCGCGTCGTCGATGGACATGGGGACAAGCGTATAGCACTTGGAACGCACGAGCATTTTTTCTTCTTCGGGCTGTTCCTCAACTATCTCTTGGAACGACATGTCGCGAGCGCGGAATTTTTTGGACTTGGATTCGAGCTTTTTGTGATGGCGTATTATCTGTTTTTCGAGTTTGGGCAAAGCCAAATCGATATTGTTATACATATTATCGCTCGTAACTTCGGCGCGAAGCACCGTACCGTCGAGCATTATCGTAAGTTCGAGCGTGTACAGGTCGTCCGTACTGCGCGTATTGCCCTTTTTGAGCGCGATCTTGATACGCGTATCGTCGTCGAAAAACTTATCGAGTTTTTGAACCTTTTTGTCGATGACGGATTTGAGCTTGTCGCTCGCTTCGTAGTTTTTGCAAAGGTATTCGATCGTCATGGTAGACCTCCGTTAAGGTAATTGAGTCGTGTTGCGGTTTGCCCGACACGGCGTATTGCGGTCGGCTTATTCCGACGCGCTTTGCCTATAAAGATTATAGCATACGCGCACAGTTTTGTAAATGGGTTTTCAAAAATTAATACAGATTTATTTTATAACGATACGACCGTCTACGCAATCCACCGTGACCGTATCGTTTTCGTTTATTCGCCCGTCGATAATGGCTTCCGCTATTTCATCCTCGACGTTTTGCTCGATGACTCGACGCAACGGGCGCGCGCCGTACTCGCTGTCGTAGCCTTTATCGATGAGCCACTCCACAGCCTTGGGCGTGATGTCGAGCGTGATATTTTTGTCCTTCAACGAATGTTCGACGCGTTGCAACATAATCCCGGCTATCTTGGATACGTCGTCCTTTGTGAGCTTATCGAATACGCAAATAACGTCTATGCGGTTCAAAAATTCGGGCTTGAACATCGAGCGCAATGCGTTCATATACGCATCGTCGCGAACTTCGTCGGCGCGTTTGCCGTTGGCGGTAAAGCCGATCTCGCGCTTTGTAGCCGCGTCGGTCGCGCCGACGTTGCTCGTCATGATGATTATCGTGTTTTTAAAGGACACTGTACGTCCCTGCGAATCGGTAAGCCTACCGTCGTCGAGCATCTGCAACAACGTGTTGAATACGTCGGGATGCGCTTTTTCTATCTCGTCGAACAGTACGACGGAATACGGGTGGCGGCGCACTTTTTCCGTAAGCTGTCCGCCGTCGTCGAACCCGACGTATCCGGGAGGCGCGCCGATCAGCTTGGAGACGGAATGCGCTTCCATAAACTCGCTCATGTCCAGCCTTATGATCGAATTTTCGTTGTCGAACATCGCTTCGGCGAGCGCCTTTGTAAGCTCCGTTTTGCCCACGCCGGTAGGTCCGAGAAATATGAACGAGCCTATCGGGCGGCTGTCGCTTTTCAGTCCCGCGCGAGCGCGACGAATTGCTTTCGCAACGGCGTCCACCGCTTTGTTTTGACCGATAACGCGTTTATGCAACAATTCTTCCAAATTTTTCAGCCGAGCGCTTTCCGTTTCGGTAAGCTTATTGACGGGGATCTTGGTCCAGCGCGACACCACGTCGGCAATATTGTCGGCAGTGATCACCGTCGTGCTGTTTTCCTGTGCGGCGGCTGTTCTGAGCGTGCGCGATTTGATCGTGGTTTCAAGCTCTTCGGCTTGCTTTTTAAGAGCATCCGCCTGAGCATATTCCTTTCTCGCGGCGCACTCGCTCATTTTCTTGTTGCATTCGTCGAGCTTGGCAGTAAGATCGGCCACTTCCGACGGATCGCTCGACAAGCCCACTTTTGCGCAACTCATCGCTTCGTCGATAAGATCTATAGCTTTGTCGGGCAAAAATCTGTCGGCAATATACTTATCGGACAGTTTAGCGGCGGCTGTTATCGCCTCGTCCGACAGCTTGACCTTGTGGAAGTTCTCGTAATTCAGCCGTAAACCTTTGAGTATCTCTATCGTTTGCTCGACGGTCGGCGGCTCGACGGTAATAGGCTGAAAACGGCGTTCCATGGCTTTATCGGCTTCGATATACTTGCGGTATTCGTCGGTCGTCGTTGCGCCTATCGTCTGCATCTCGCCGCGCGCGAGATACGGTTTGAGTATATCCGCGGGCGTGACCTCTCCGTCCTTCGACCCCGCTTGCATCAACGTATGCAGCTCGTCGATAAACACTATTATATTGCCGCTGTTGATTATAAGATCGATCGCGGTTTTGAGCTTTTCTTCGAGCTGTCCGCGATACTTGGTCCCAGCCATCAACGAGCCGATATTGAGCGAAAATATTATGTTGTTTTGTAATTGCCGCGGCACTTTGCCGTCAACTATCGCCCGCGCAAGTCCGTCTATTATAGCGCTTTTGCCAACTCCCGGCTCGCCTATCAATACGGGATTATTTTTTGTTTTGCGACACAATATCTCTATCAGCCGCGCGACCTCTTGCTCCCTGCCGATAACGGGGTCGAGCTTGTTTTCACGCGCTTTTTGCGTAACGTCCACGCCGAGCTCGCCGAGTTGAGCGGGCAGCTTGTGCGCAGATCCTTTCATATCAGGCTCGGACGGACGTGAATATCCGTCGAACGCCGCGCCGTTGATACCGCCGAAAAACGCGGCAAACGGATTTTCGTGCATAACATTTTGCGCCGACGGCGCGCGAAGCTTGTTTATGATCGCGCGACGGTAAGCCGCAACGTTAATATTGTATATCTGCGTCAACGCTTGCGCCGCGACGCAGTTACGGTCTTCGAGTATGGCAAGCATCAAATGATCGGGCGAAATTTGCGATTCGCCGTATTCGGTCGCGTAGCCGTATGCGGAAAAAGGTATATCCTCGCGTATGCGCGACGAATCGGACGGTTCGGGCAACGCCGACGGACTTTTTTCGTCCAAAAACACTTGTATAAGATCGTTGTACGAAAATCCGTTGGATACAAATATCGCGGTCGCGACACATTTGGTTTGGAGAATACCGTATAGCAAATGCTCCGTACCCGTACACTCGTTGGAATAATATTTAGCGGTTTGGCGCGCAGTGACAAAAGCTTGTTGCGCCGCATCGTTCATCGGAAACTTCATAACGTAAACCTCCTTGATCGTTTATGTTTATCGATTTTTTACTTATCATATCTTTTTTACACACAGCCCGCCGAGCGCGGAAGAAACATAGCGCGCGCGCAGTACGTCGCGTCCGTCCGCATCCGCCGCGCCGCCGCGCCGAAGTATGCTTGCGGGCTGACAGTCGGTGACTAACCGTTGAAAATCGTCGTAGTCCTTTATCGCAAAGTAACCGTAATACCCGCCCAAGCGGATCATCGCCAGCAGTTGCATCGCTTCGGCGGTTGATAGCTTGTATGCATTGGTAACGATGCCCCACGCGCGTAATATCCTGTCTTTAAGCTCGCTTTCGTCGCGCATCAACAGCTTTCGCGCATGCAGTTCCGCTTCGGCTATATGATTTATCGCAGCCTTGACGGAATCCAAAATTTCGCTTTCCTTTAAGCCGAGCGTATGCTGATTGCTTATTTGATACAAATAGCCTTCCGCCTTACTGCCCTCGCCGTACACGCCGCGAACGGTCATATTCAGTCGTCCGACGTCGTTTATACAACTTTCTATCATGTTATTGATAGTCAACGCCGGCAAAAACATCATCACAGACGCGCGCATGCCCGTGCCGACGTTTGTCGCGCAAGCGGTCAAATACCCGTACCTGCCGTCAAACGCGAAATCCACTTTTTTGGAAAGAATATCGTCTATTCTGTTTATCCTGTCGTAGGCTTGGTCGAGCGACAACCCCGACAAGATCACCTGTTCGCGTATATGGTCTTCCTCGTTGACCATGACAGAAACGTTTTCGTCCGCGCTTATAAGCGCCGCGCCGTACGGACATTCCTTTACGAGATCGGGACTTACCAAGTGTTTTTCGCGCAACAGCGTGCTTTCGAGCTGCGATATTCCCGACATGTCATAGCGCGTGAACCGATCTATCGGCGATAACGCTTTTTCCACGCTGTCGACGATCTGCCGCGCGGGTTGTTCCGCGAGCTTGTGCGGAAACGGCAAACCGTTCACGTTGCGCGCAAGCCGTATTCTTGTAGATACGATTATATTGTCGTTGCCCATATCACATATCTCCGCCGCGTTTATTGCCTACCAACATTTTCAACTTTTCGCTTAGCTCGCCGAGCTTTGCGTAATCGTTACAGTCTATCGCCGCCTGCAACTCGGCTTTAAGTCGCATCTCTTCCGCCGCAACGTCTATCGCTCCGTCGGGAGTTTTGCCCACGTGTCTGTCGGATTGTTGAAGCTTTTTGACAGTTTGCACTATCAACGGCTCGAATACCTTGTAGCAATCGGGACACCCGACAAACCCGGTTTTAACGAATTCTTCGCCCGTAGTTTTACACGTCGGACAAGATAAAGCCTGCGTCGTCGGTGTGTCGAACAGCTTGAACAGCCCCGGCAACAACCCCATGGGCGAACCGCCGAATATCTTATCGAATAACCCGTACTCGCCGAATCCTGCGGCGATATTAAGCGCTTTTGCGCAGTTTTCGCACAGATCGGTCTTTTGCATATGTCCGTCGACCGATAAATACGTATGCACGGTCGCTTCGTTTGTTCCGCATTTCATGCACTTCATATGACACCTCTATTCGTCGTCGTTTTCGTGAATTTTAAGCGTTTCGAGCAATACGTTTTTCAGTATCGACCCGCGTAGTCTGCTTTTTGCTACCGTCGGAGCGATCAATGCTTTGTCCGATATCGCCGCCTTTATCAGTTGCGCTTCGTTTTTGGAAAAAACACCGTCTACCGTCAACCGCTCGATTATCTGACACGCCTTTACGTATTCTATTCCGTCCGAAAGCGTTTTGTCGATATAACCGAGCAACACGTCGTCCGCATCTTCGTTTACGCGTATCAACGTGATCGACCCGCCTCCGCCCCGTCGACTCTCTATTATATACCCGCGTTCGGGCGTGAACCGCGTTGAAAGGACGTAATTTATTTGGCTCGGCGCGACCGAAAAATACGTCGCAAGCTCGTTGCGGTTGAAATTGACCGACAGCTCGTCGCCCAAGGTGTCCAACAAAAACCGTTCTATTATATCGCTTACCGTCACGGCTCGCCGCCTCCTTTGAATTATTATAAGCTCGCCTTCTTTTTACTTGCAATCGTCGTAAGTCAATAGTCAAAGAAAGTCAAACTTTGATCATATTATATTATGCGGTAAAAGCTTTGTCAAGCGTTTTGCGAAAAATTTTCGGAAAATTTTTTTCCGACGGATACTATGTTTGACGAATATCGCAACAAATATGCGCCGCACGGTTATTTCCGCACGGCGCATTAGAGCAATATTGAAATCGAATACGGTATCGAAACTGTATGTTTAGTAAAATCATCGACAGACACGGTTTAACCGCGGCTGAATTTTTCCACTTTTACGCCCGCTTCTTCAAACAGCTCCAACGAAAAATCATCGGGATAGCCCTCGTCGTAAACGACGCGCGTAATTCCGCTGTTGATTATCATTTTCGTGCAGATAGCGCATGGCTGATGCGTGCAATACAGCGTCGCGCCGTCGATACATATCCCCATGCGCGCCGCTTGTATTATGGCGTTTTGCTCCGCATGCGTAGCGTAGCACAGCTCGTGACGCGTACCCGAAGGTATGCCGAGCTTGCGCCGCAAGCACTCGCCCTTTTCCTTACAGCTTTTAATGCCGGAGCTTGCGCCGTTATAGCCGGTCGTCATTATACGCTTGTTTTTGGCTATGACTGCGCCGACCTGACGGTTATCCTGAAAGCAACTCGACCAAGTTGCGACCGTATGCGCTATTTCCATGAAGCGCGCATCCCATTTATCCATTTAATACTACCTGCTTTTGTTTTAAGTCTCGATATACTATACCACAATATTTACCGTATTGCAATAGTTTTTTGAAATTTATATCTCTATCCTGCCGTAACACTTTTCCACGTTGCGCAACATCACGACATCGACAACGACGAAAACGGCGAGCGTCGCATAAATAACGCACCACACAACGGTTTTGAGCGTTTGTGCGGAAACGATAGCCAAATTGCCTACGAGCATCGTGACGATGAGCGCCGCAACGCCGCCCGCCATGCAAAGAAGTTGTCCTATGACCACATGTCCGTTATGCTTTACCGCCTGTATGGGATCTACCCATTTTATCTTGGGCGATCGCAGATCCCACAGCGCCCCGAACAACACGAACGCACCCGCAAGCGGGATAAGCGAAAAGATCGATAACAAGAACATTTCGAGATCGAAGTTGATCGCATTAAACACGACGACGGATATTATCGCGGCAGGCAACGCTACGCACAACCAAGCGCAGACTTTGGCTTTGACTACCTGTTTAGCCGAAACCGGTAAAACTTTAAGCGTTGCGATCGCACTGCCTTCGCGCGAGAACGTAGTAGCCGCGGCGTTTCCGAGCGTGCCGAACATCATAGAAACGGCGCATATGCCCGTCAGACCGAAAAAGACGTTATAATATTCCGCATAAAAAGCATTGCCCGATCCGTTTATGAGCGCGGACATATTACGCGACATAATGCCCATTGCTATCGCGAAAATGATCGGCAGTACGACCACGGCATAGCACTGAAATGCGACCTGAGTAGTGCGCAAAGTGCCTATGAACTCGCGTTTCATCAACGCCTTTGTCATTCCCGAAGCTTTGAATTTGCCGTGCTTGACATTGGAATTGTCCGTTTGGTTATTGGCTTTCGCAGACTGCGAATACATGAACCGCGCGCAAAGCAACGCGATAAATATCAGCACGACCGAACTGCCGACGAATATACCGAAGTTAGCCGCAGACGCCGCGCCTGCGCTCAAACCGTACGTCGGTAAACCGTTTGCCGCCAAAGCGAGCGCGGTAAACGGATAAAATACGTACAGCATGACTATCAGCGAATCGACTATCGACGTCACGTAACTTTCGTCTATATCAGAGAAATCGGTAGACACGTTAAGAAAATACAAGTATGCTCCGAACAATCCGCCGAACAGTATTATATAAAATATCAACGACACTACCGAGCGGTTTTTCAGCTTTGACGCAAGATACATGACGGGTATGGCGATTATCGCCGCAAGCACGAGCGGCAATGCCGGAAATATAAGTACCGCCAAAACGGTTATAACGTAAAACCACACCCACATATGGCAGACTATCCCGAAAGCGATCAACAGCGGCAATAATATCGCGCCGACGATAACGGCTTCCGAAATATATACGTACGAAACCTTAGCGGCAAATACCGTCGACGATTTGATCGGCAACATCGAAAAGAAATCGGTATCTTTGCACAAATACAGCGTGGTTATAAGATTGATAACGCCGAAAATCAACACGACGAGCGCGGCTGTGAGCAAAATGCCGTAAACCACGATAAACCGAAATATTTCGAAATCGGCTATCGTGTCGCCGAGAGCAACGATCATGCCTATAAACATTGCCATCACGGCTAAATACGATATGCCCAACAACGCGATAAATCCGTACTTTTTGCGCTTGGACGCATTGTCGGCAAATCTGAATTTATTTTTGAACAGCGCTTTTAAAACGATAAAATAGTTATTCATCGCTACCGCCCGCCACAGACATGAATATCTCTTCGAGACTCTCGTCGCCCTGCGCGCGCTTGATCTCGTCCATATTTCCGCAAAGCACGAGCCTGCCCTTGTTTATTATAGCCACGCGGTCGCACAGCTTTTCGGCGACGTCAAGCACATGCGTCGAAAAGAACACCGTTTTTCCCGCATCGCGATGTTCGCGCATCAACTCTTTGAGCGCGAACGCGGACGGCGGATCGAGTCCCATCATCGGCTCGTCCAATATCCATAAAGACGGGCTGTGTATGAGCGCGCCGATTATGGCTATCTTCTGCTTCATGCCGTGCGAATACCCGCTTATACGCTTATCGAACGCATCTTCGAGCGAAAAACGTTTCAAAAGATCGCTCGTAACGCGCTCGCGTTCCTGCTTGGATACGCCGTAAATATCCGCCATAAAATCGATATATTCCCGACCTGTATATTTGTCGAAAATTATCGGCGAATCGGGAACGAATCCGAAGCTTCGCTTCGCCGCTATCGGATCTTTCGTTATGTCGTGACCGCATATCGAAATGCTCCCCGATCTAATAGGCAAAATACCCGTCGCCATTTTGATGGTAGTGGTTTTTCCCGCGCCGTTAGCGCCGAGAAAACCGAATATCTCGCCCGCGTCGAGCGAAAACGACAGATCGTCGACCGCCTTGACTTTTCCGTTGGCATAAGCCATGGACACATTTTTGATTTCGAGCATACATATCTCCTTGATCGATAAAAACGTTTATGCGTATTGATTATACAATAGCATACCCCCCCCCCGAAAAAAGTCAAGCGTTTCGAACACGGTTGCGTCAAATTTGTGCGATAGTATTTTGCATGACATTCGAAACGTCAACATTTTCGGTACTTTTGCATTATAACAAATCGGACGCTTTTTGTCAATGCCTAACGACAGATTTCACTCTTACGAAAAGCAAAACGCTTTTTGCGCCCGTAACAAAATATAGCAATAAAAAATAAGAGATCGCTTCTATCATAACGCGATCTCTCGGTCCATGCCGTGGCAAAGTTATTCGATATCGAGAAATTCTTTGCGGTAATTGCAATTAAAATGCTTGGCAAGCTCGACAAGCTGTTCGTCTTTTATTGTGTTCGATCTCGGCAGGTGCGCCGTTTTGATATAAATTTCGGACGCTTTTTCTACCGTTTCTATAAGCCCGAACGTTTCGTCGAGCGTTTTTCCCGCGCCGTATATGCCGTGCAACGCCCAAACGACCACTCGCGCATCGCGCATTTTTTCCGCGGTGGCAACGCCTATCTCGTTAGTTCCGCACAACATCCACGGCAACACTTCAACGCCGTCGGGGAAAACGACGATACATTCGGTACTCATTTGCCATAGCGTATGCGTAAACTTTTTAGTATCGAGTTCGTGGACGTATGTCATTGCGAGCAGATTGGTAGGATGCGTATGCATCACCACTCTGTTTTGCGGATCGACGTTCAATCGCGCGATATGGCTCATAAGGTGTGCGGGCAATTCGCTCGTAAATTTGCCGCCGTCGACATATCCCCATAAAAGCTCCGCCGTCGCCCCGTCTTTTGCGATACGGAACAATCCGAGATTGGTTTTTGGATCGCCTTTTACGTTTTTGAAATATTTGCCCGTTCCCGTTACCAAAAAGTATTTGCCGACAAGTTCTACCGCGTCGAAACCGAGCGGGATAGTTCTCATCACGTTTGTTACGTCTATGTATTCGGCAACTTCTTTTTCGGGGATCAAATAGCTTATATTGCCGCCGTTACGCTCGTCCCAACCGAGCCTGTACATATTGTCCGCTATCGCCGCCAATTCGTCGACGAACGGTATTTTTGTCAAACTTTGTGCCATTATACGCTCCTCAATACGCTTTTTTGTAAAGTTCGAGAATATCCGCTTCGGTGATCTCTCTCGGATTGCCGCCCGTGCATACATCTGCAAACGCGTCCTTTGCAAGCTGCGTCAACGCGTCCTTCGGTATATTGATTTCTCTCAACGTTTGCGGGATATTCAGATCGAGCGAAAGCTTTTTCACCGCTTCCACAGCCGCTTTCGCGCCCTGTTCTTCGGTCATTCCGTTGATATCCACGCCCATCGCCTTTGCTATTTCGCAATATTTATCGATCGCCGCAGGCATGTTGAATTCCATAACGACGGGCAACAATAACGCGTTAGCTACGCCGTGCGCAATGTCGAATCTCGCGCCGAGCGGATGCGCCATCGAGTGTACGCAACCGAGTCCGACGTTGGAGAACGCCATTCCCGCAACATACTGCGCAAGCGCCATATTTTCGCGAGCAGTCATATCCTTGCCGTTCGCCGTCGCCGCACGCAGGTTTTGCGAAATGAGCTCTATCGCTTTAAGCTCGAACATATCCGAAAGCGCCCATGCGCTTTTTGTTATATATCCTTCTATGGCGTGCGTGAGCGCGTCCATGCCCGTTGCGGCGGTCAAGCCTTTGGGCATAGTAGCCATTAGCTCGGCGTCCACGACGGCAAGCACAGGTATATCGTTAGGATCGACGCACACCATTTTCCTGCCCGTATTTTCGTCGGTTATGACATAGTTGATAGTGACCTCCGCCGCCGTTCCCGCAGTGGTGGGTAACGCGATGATCGGAACGCATTTAAACTTGGTGTCGGCAACGCCTTCGAGCGATACGATATCGGAAAATTCGGGATTGTTCGCAACGATAGCGATCCCCTTAGCCGTGTCGATAGCCGAGCCGCCTCCGATCGCGACAATAAGATCCGCGCCCGATACGTTAAACGCCGCAACGCCGTCTTTGACGTTTTTTACGGTCGGGTTTGCCTTGAACTCCGAAAAAATCACATAAGGCGTTCCCGCAAGCTCGCTTGTTACCATGTCGACCGTGCCGAACTTTACAAGGTCTTTATCCGCAACGATAAACGCTTTCTTAAAGCCGCGCCGCGCTATTTCGTTTTTAAGCTCTTTTCTTGCTCCGCTCCCGAAGTAAGAAGTTTCATTCAAGATGAATCTGTTTGCCATTTTATTTTCGCTCCTTTAAGACTGTTTTTTCGTATTCCTTAACGTCGTTATACCATTCCGCGCCCTTTTGATCTAAACGCTTTAAGTATTCCGCCCACACGGCGTCGAACGGCAAAGTTTTAAGCTCTTCGTTGATCACCATGAGCGCGGTAAAATCCGCATCGTCCTGTAACGCTTTGAGCTTGGCGTGCGGTTGCAACAACGCCCATAAAAGCGCCTTTTGCATATTTCGCGCGCCGACGATCCACGCCGCCAAGCGGTTGATGCTCGCGTCGAAATAATCCAAGCCGATCAACACCTTTTTGGTCGCATCGTTACGCACGATCTCCTTTGCGATCTCTTTAAGCTCGTCCTCGAACAACACGACGTGATCGCTGTCCCATCTTACTCCGCGCGTAACGTGTAACGCGACCTTATCGTAAAACGCCAAAAGCGACGGTATCTTGTCCGAAACGTATTCCTGCGGATGGTAGTGTCCGTTATCCAGCAAACAGCAAATACCGTTATTTGCCGCGTAGTTTTGATAAAATTCGTTGTTGCCGACCGTGTAGCTTTCCACGCCGATCCCGAATACCTTACTTTCCACGGCGACTACTACTTTATTTCTGTCGTAACCGCAGGAAAGAACTTCGTCCAAGCTCTCTTTCAGCCTTAATCTCGGCGTAAGCCTGTCGGCAGGCACGTCTTTATATCCGTCGGGTATCCAAATATTCATTAAACACGGCTTACCGAATTCGTCCGCCAAATACTCGGAAATATGCAAGCACGCTATACAATGCTTTATCCAAAATTTTCGGATATCGCCGTCGGGCGAAGATAAAGTCAAACCGTCTTTTACGTTTTTATGCGAAAACATCGTCGGATTGAAATCGATCCCGTCGAGTCCTATCGCCTTAGCAAACTTTACCCACTCGGCAAAATGCTTAGGTCCGTATTCGTCGCGGTCGACGCTCGCGCCCACGGCATAGCTCGCGTGCAAATTCAAGCGTTTTTTTCCGGGTATGAGCGAAAACGCTTTTTCGATATCCGCTTTAAGCTCTTGGAAATTTCTTGCTCTGCCGAAATGATTGCCCGTCGTCTGTATCCCGCCGCTTGCCGCGCCGCCGCCGTCAAGCCCGACGACATCGTCGCCCTGCCAACAATGGATCGACACGGGAATGTCTTTAAGCTCGGATATGGCGGCTTCGGTATCTACTCCGTAAGCCGCATAGCTTTTTTTAGCGTATTCGTACATATTATCGTCTCCCGATCTGTATTTTTAAATTCCCTATCGCCGTAGCTTCGATTGGAAGCGCTTTTACCCTGATCTTGCAAAACCGCTCGGTCAGCTCGTTCAGCAACCCGTTCTTAGCGCCTCCGCCCACTATATACAGAGTATCGAAATCTTTACCGCTGTTCTTTTTCAATTCGTCCAATGCCTTCTCATACCCGACGGCAAGGCTCGTAAACGCGCAACGGAAATAATCGCCTTCGGTCTGCGGCGTGACGGCGGCGGTTTCAAACTGCTTATCGAACGCATATTTCATGCTTTCGGGCGAAAGAAAACAATCATCGTTAACGTCGGCATACCCGTCGAACGCGCTGTCGCGCGCGGCGGCGACGATCTGCGAAAAAGGCTTGTCGGGACAAAGCTCGTCGCGCAAACGGTTGACGATCCACATGCCCATGATGTTCTTTTGGTATCTTACATACCCGACGCCGCCTTCGTTGCTGTAATTTGCTCTGCGACTGTTTTCGTCGGTGATAGCTTTATCGGTCTTTATTCCGAGCAACGACCATGTTCCGCTCGATATGTAAGGGCTGTCGTCGGTCATTGGTATGCCTTCGACCGCGCTTGCGGTATCGTGGCTTGCACACAGTACGACTTCGATGTTCGCGCCTACCGAGTTCGCGATTTCGGGCTTTAACATACCTACGCTCGTTCCCGGCATATACAGCTTTTTAAAAAGTCGCGAAGGCAGTCCGAGCTCGTCGAGTATATCTTTATCGTATTCTTTCGATCGCGCATTTAACAAGCCCGTCGTAGTGGCGTTTGTATACTCGTGCATCTTCACGCCCGTGAGCATATAATCGAGATATTCGGGCATCATCAAATAATCGGTAGCCGCATCCAATCGCCCGCGCTTACAGTCTTCGTAAAGCTGATAAACGGTATTGAACGGTTGAAACTGTATGCCCGTTTTCGCATATAATTCTTTAAACGGCAATTTGCCGTGAACTTCGTCTATTACCGATCTCGTGCGGTCGTCTCTGTATGAAAAACACGGAGCCAACATGCCGTCGTCCGTCAACAATACATAATCGACGCCCCAAGTATCTATCGCGAGCGATCTGATATGCTTATACTTTTTGACGGCAAACGCGATGCCGTTTTTCACGTTTTGAAAAAGAGCGTCGGTATCCCAAACAAGTCGACCGTTTTCTTTTTTCACCCCATTGGAAAAACGGTATACCTCGTCCGTCGCTATACGGTCGTTTTCGAACCGACCGACTATATGTCGACCGCTCGACGCGCCTATATCTATCGCTAAAAAGTAGTCCATTTTATACTTTCAAATTATCGGCAAGCTCTTTCAAGCGTTCCGAAAAGTCGATGCAGTCGCACTTGCTTGCATGCTGCGTATTCGATTTATTGCTTTGACGATCATATTTACACCCTATCGAAAAATTCTTCAAATGATATACACGTAGTATAACATATGTCATACTACGTGTCAATGTCGTAAATCGTGTTTAAGTTGCATTAAATCGTGTTTGATTTAAAACGTCGGTAGGACAAACAAACGGACGTTACGTCAACGATCGATCTTTTTATCATTGGGGAAATAATTTCTGTTTTTCAACGAGTCGGGCAAATACTGCTGTTCGACGTAGCCGCCGTAGTCGTGCGGATATTTATACTTCTTGCTCGCTTCCGTGTGATTTTTCAAATATTCGGGGATATTGTCGTCGGGGTGATTTCGCGCATCGTCGATCGCCATACCCATAGCCACTACCACGCGATTGGTTTTAGGCGCTTCGCATACTTCTATTATGGCATGCGTCAAGGCAAGATTGCCCTCCGGCATGCCCATGTTGTTGATCGCGTACAGCGCGTTACATGCGGTGTTCAACGCTCGCGCGGAACAGCAATCCTCGCTCGCATGCGCTATCGTTCTCCTTGCCAAAAGCTGAGGCTCGCAACCCGCTTCGAGCAGTCTGTTCGCATAATATAATGCCGCGGTCGCATCGCTGCCGCGAAGACTTTTGCAAAACGCGCTCAGTATATGATAAAAATTATCCTCGTTAAGGCTGAGCGCTTTTTTCTGCAAACATTCGACGGCAATTTCCTTGGATATGACTATCGTTCCGTCTTTGCTCGGCGACGTGGTCAATGCGCCTATTTCCAAACCGTTCAACGCGCTCCTGACGTCTCCGCCGCAAGCCGTAGCAAAGTAAGTAAGCGCTTCGTCGTCGATACCGACGTTAAGATCCTTTAATCCGTTTTCCGCCGTCAACGCGCGTTTCAAAGCGTTTTTGATATCATCGACGGCTACCTGTTTAAACTCGAACAACGTACAACGACTGACGATCGCACGCGTCATACTGTAATTGGGCGATTCGGTAGTAGACCCGATCAAAACTATTTGACCCGATTCCAACACCGCCAAAAGCGAATCGCTTTGGGTCTTGCTCCATCTGTGACACTCGTCCAATAACAGATACGTCTTTTTTCCGTACAATTCGAAAGTTTTTTTAGCGGCTTCGATAACGACTTTCACGTCCGCCACACCGCTCGAAATCGCGTTGAGCATAACAAAATTGCCGCCGGTAGTTTCCGCGATTATGCGCGCGAGCGTAGTCTTGCCCGTTCCGGGCGGTCCGTAAAAAATACAGCTCGGAACTTTTTTCGCTTGAATAAGACGACGGAGCAACTTACCTTCTCCGAGTATATGCCGTTGTCCGACAAAATCGTCCAAGCTCGTCGGACGCATTTTTTCCGCCAACGGTTTCAGATCGTTATGTAAATTCGTAAAAAGATTATCCATTTTTCATTGCCTTTATTTACGATCGCGAATATATCCGAAATCGAATAGAACCGTACCGTAATTATATCACCGTTTAGGCTTAAAAGCAAGCTTTTGATTTACCGATTTCGATACGGCGGATCGCGCGCAAATACAGTTTTCACGTAAAAAGCGCCTCGCCGTCAACCGTCCGACGGCAGATCGCGATATACCGATATTTTACCGTTGTCCTTATCGCCGAGTATGATGCTGTTGAGCGCATAACTGATCTTGTCGGCGCGTATCCGCCAATCGCCGCTCCCCGCCTTGTCGTCGATCTCTACACGCACGGTCCCGCCCGATTCCGAGCGCAACGAAAATTCCAAGCGCGGCGAATCAACGCCGGCGTGCGGTTCTATCTTGACTCGGTTGCCGCGAATTTTCGCGCCGATCAGCTTTTCGGTAACAAGCGAGTAAAACACCGCCGACGTCACGGCTTCGCGCTCGTCGCCGTTAATGCTCGGATGCGCCGCCATGCGCTCCGCAATCGCATAAAGCATATCGTACGCTCTGCCGTAATCCCCGCAACAATACCAAGCCGCCGCGCCGAGCAACGGATCATTTTCCCGACAGCCGTGCGCTACCAAACGCTGTGCATGCGTTGAAAACTCGCTTGCGGCGCGGTTTGCGGCGCAAAGATATTTTTGCGCGCGTTCGGCGTCGATGCCGCACAACGCCGCGTAATAACGCAATATCTCCGCAAGCGTTTTGTAATACACGACGCAAAACGGCGATTCGTCGTTCAATGTCAGCGCCGACATGTCGACTGCGCGCATAACATGCTCCTTAACAGTCCCCGATCTTATTTCGCGTTTGCCGGACGCAGTGTCGGGCGCGTATTCCACCTGCTCGTCGAATATGCTCGCATCGCACGCAAAAGCCGCATAGTCGGCTACCGCATAAGATATCCAAACGCCGTCTGTGCGCTCGTCGAACGCGCCGTTCGGCTTCTGTCGTTTTAAAAGCTCGATCAGTCTGCGCTTGACAAGCGGCTTATCGATATATTTTACACAGCTCAAAATCGCGCACTCATGCGGGACCGACAGCCCGTCGAGCAACATCGCGCCTATACGCGCCGTATGCAACGCGCGCGCATGCATAACGTTAAGCGCGTTATCGTCGGACATAAGCTTGACACGCTCCGAGCGACAACGCATTTCCCGCTCGGCGGCGCAAGCCGCGTCGGCAACAGCCATGGGCGTTTGCAGATCGGAAACGTTGTCCAACGCCAAGCAAAACACGACGCGCGCGCCGTCGTACGGTTCGAGCTTCAAGCACGTGGAAACCGTCGGTGCGGGCGTACTGCCGCCGCGACGAAAGTCGCGCAATCTTACGATGCGCCCGTGCGAAAAATAGCTTTCTTTATACTCGGCGCTGTCGACGATCTTTTGCGAGCATGATAGAGCAAACGATTTTCGTTCGTCGTCGGCATTTACCGATATCCCGTTACAAAAAGGCGTTATCGTCGATTTTTCGGCGGTCGACACCGATAGCATGACATCCAAACATCTTGCAAACGGGACTCTGTTTTTTACCGTCAGATCGAACAAAACGGAGTCCGAATTTTCGGCAATACGGCATTCCAACTCACAGACGCACCCGTTATACGCGCAAAAATACGTCGTATGCCCCAAAGAGTGTTCGACACGCGTATAGCCGCGTCCGAGCTTGCCGCCGATCGGCGACCACAGCACGCCGTTTTCGCCCATCGTCACGCATACTTTGTCGGTATTTTTATACGCAGTTTTTTTGTCCGTGATATACAAGCGCGGACGCACTCTGAATATCCCGCCGATGGAATTTTGATATAATTTCAAGCCTATCCTGCCGTTGCTGAGCGTATTGCAAACGTAGCCGTCGTTGTATATTTTGCTTTCCGCGGAAAGCGCGAAACCGCCGTCAAGACGGTATCCGTCAAGCTCCGAATCGTCGGACGGAGCGGCATATTTCGCTCGCGACGGGCTGTCCGACAGCATGCAATACCCGCCCGGCGGAGCGTATATCCGCATATCTTCCGTTGCGGAAAACGCGTGCAAACAATCCGCCGCGCAGTCATAATACCCGTCGCAATACACTCGGTCGAACACGCTGTCGGCTTCCAAAACGCTCGCCCCGTAGGCTACGGTCAATATCTGCTCGCACTTGGAAAACCCGTCGATCTTGACTGCGCGCGTCGCCGATATGCGGCGAAACGCGACATTCGTTTGTTTGTCGTCGGTATGGTCGAATACCGCGCCGTCGCCGAAAGCGACCGCAGTAATGCGACCGTCGTCTACTGCGATGCGTTTTCCGTTTATTTGCGGCGTCGACTTTTTGTCGATGCGCGCGATCACCGCGCCGATAAGCTTTACTTCGACGGCTTCGAGCAAACGGTTGACCGCCGTTATTTTGCAACAACAGCAATCGCAGTCTACGGGCGTAACTATCTCTGCGGCAAACTCGATATGCGGATCGTATGCTCTGTATACGTATTTGCTACCGTCGAAAGCGCCGTCGCATTCAGCCAAGCTCACAGACTTCCCGTTGTACTCGAACGATATTTCCAAACCGTCGGACACATGTTGCGAGCCGACGCGACCGAGCCGTATCATGCCGCGGTTGTCGCAATCCGCAAACACCCTGCCGCCGCAAACCTTTCGCGCGGAATATTCGGGTCCGCAACCGATATATGCCGTCTCCGAATCGGCATAAGCTTTGGCGGGAAGCGAAGCGAGCTTTTCGTTTGCGGCACGCGAAGCTTTTTTAAAACGCTTGCGCACCGCAGTTATAATATCGAACGAACGCATATGCGGCGCATACAGCAAAAGCGGCAAGCGAAAACATCCGTAAAAAATTATAGCCGCCGCAACGCACACCGCCGCATATTCGTACGGAACAAACGCGCAAGTAAGCACAGCAAACATCACGGTCAGCACGATCGGCATTATGCACAAAAAGCGTAAAAGTCTTTCCGACGGTTTTTTGCATGTTGCGAAAATGTCCGTTCCGTGAGTATTTGCATACGCACGCACGATTTTAAGCGAACGCTTTACGGCTTGTACGAGCGCGTAAGATTGCGCTAAAAATACCGAGCGCAAATATTCGCAGTGCGCGTGATCCACGCCGTTATTTTCGAACAGTCGAATGACGGAGCTTTTATCGGGACTTTCCGTCGCGTCGAACAATCCGTCGACATAGTCGACATCGGTCAATCCGTCCAGATCCGCTTTGCCGAGCTTCCCGTCGTCCAAGCCTTTGCGATATGATTTTTCGCGCTTGAACGCTCTGCGCGCGGTATCGCACAACAACGCGCACAAACAGAATTCGAACATATTAGGTAAAAGCGCACGCTCGACGGCGGTAAGCGGCACGTATGAATCGAATATATCGAGCGACGTTTCGAGCGCATTCTCGGTAATATCGCCTTGACGGCATTCCGTAATTTCCGAACACAGCAAAAACAACCGCGGATATCCGCCGACGTGTCCGAGCGTATATCCAGATCTCATAGCGTCGAGCGAACGGTCATATGCGGCGGCAAGTTCCGCACGCCCGTCGTATACCGCTCGCTCCCATTTGTCGAGCGCGCCGTTTTCGGCTTTTTTGCTTATACGTTTGAGTATCTTATCGATATCGACTTTGCGGTAATATAGTCCGAATCCGCGCTTTGTTTCGACGCAACGCTTGGCGAGCATGACCAATCGATTTTCGAGCGCTTTATCGGACAGCCGTTCGGATTGCGAAAGTTTCGGCTTTGCGAGCGGAACGGCGTATCGAAACAACAGCACGACCGACGCGAGTATTGCGGTCAGTATCAAAAAAGCGTCCATCGTAACAATTATTGCCCGCAAAACGAATATAATACGACCGCACCGAAACGTATTGAACGGCAAAAAAAAATCGACGGGATATCCCGTCGACGTGCTTTATGACATTAATGCGGATTACTTCTCTTTGATCTTGGCGGCTTTGCCGGAAAGATTGCGCAGATAGTAAAGCTTTGCGCGGCGCACTCTGCCGTGCTTAACAACGTCTATCGCGGTGATACGCGGCGAATGCAACGGGAAAGTACGCTCGATACCCACGCCGAAAGATACGCGGCGAACGGTAAAGGACTCGCGAACGGAGCCGTTCTTTTTGGCGATGACTATACCCTCGAAAGCCTGAATACGCTCGCGGTTGCCTTCCTTGACTTTAACGGACACGCGAACGGTATCGCCCACGTCGAATTGCGGGACGTCGGTCTTCATATACTCTTTTTCGATCTCGGCAATGATGTTGCTCATGATACCTCCTAAGTCGTGTAAAAAACTCCGCACCCGTAAACCAACGCCATTGCGAAGTCAAATCACATAATTGCTTGTAAATTATATCATAACTTGAAATTTAAGGCAACTGTTTTTGATATGTTTTACGGCATTTTTTATATAAATTTCGACTCGATTTCCCGAACATGCGAAAAATGCCGCGCTCACCGCCGTAAAATCGGGTCACTCCGTATGCTCGGCTTGCTCGAAAGTGCGATTTTTCAGTTGTCCGCACGCGCCGGCTACGTCCGACCCCATCGAACGTCTGACCGATGCGGAAACGCCCAGCCCGTTTAATTTTTCGCAAAACGCATACGCGCGTTTTTTGCTCGGCGCATTCAGATCGCAATACTCGGTCTTGTTGAGCGGAATAAGGTTAACGTGACAGCACAAGCCTTTAAGCAAATTTTTAAGCGCCGAAGCGTCGCTTTCACCGTCGTTGAAGCCGCCTATCAAAATGTACTCGATAACGACTCGCCTTCCCGTAACGCGAAAGTACTCCGCCAGCGCCGCTATAAGCTGTTTGACCGTATACTTTTCGGCTATACGCATTATTTTTTTGCGTTTTTCGTCGGTTGCGGCGTGCAACGACAACGACAAAGTACAAGTAATGCCGTCGCGATACAGCGCGCGTATGCCGTCGGGCAAGCCGCACGTAGAAAGCGATATTGACCGCATGCCTATATTCAAGCCGTACTCGGCGTTGACGAGCCGCAAAAATTTGAGCGTGTTATCGTAGTTGGCGAGCGGTTCGCCGCTTCCCATCATAACTATTTTATTGACGCCGCCTTCCGATCTCTTGTCGCGTGCAATATACAACACCTGCGACAATATCTCCCCCGCCGTCAAATTGCGTTGAAGCCCGTAATGCCCCGATGCGCAAAACGTACAGCCCATGCCGCACCCTACTTGACAAGACACGCAAACGCTGTTTCCGTAGTCGTGCGGCAAAAACACCGACTCGATAAGATCGCCGTCGGCGGTACGGAATAAATATCTGACCGCGCCGTCGGACGCGGTAACGCGCGTTTGTTCGGTCAGAGCGCGATCGAGATAGCATTCTTTAAGCTTTGCGATCAACGATTTGGGTATATCGGTGTACTCGTCGAAAGAATCGTAAGCCGCGATATGCCGCATCAATTGCTTGGCGCGGTATTTTTGTTCACCGAGTTTTTGCACCGCTTCGCTCAGTTCGTCGAGCGTATGTTCCGCAAGCGCGATCATTATTCGCTCCTGACGAATCGCTCGATGTAAAACCCGTCGCAATTATCCGTATCGGGCAAAAGTTTAAGCGAATCGAGCTTTTCGAAATTTTTGTGAGCGCGAAGAAATTTTTCGCCTATGCGTTCGTTTTCGTCGCACAGTATCGAACACGTGGAATAACACAGCACGCCGTTCTTTTTGGGATATTCCGCCGCCGCGTCGAGTATAGCGGTCTGTACCGCGCACAGCTCCGCGATATCCGACGGCTTGCGTTTGAGCAGAATATCGGGCTTGGTTTTAAGCGTACCCGTGCCGCTGCACGGACAATCGGCTATCACGAGATCGAACGCGTCGACAAATGCGGGATTGCGCTTTGTCGCGTCGTTTAGCGCTACCGATATCTTTGCGCCGTGCTTTTTGGCATAGCCGCGCATAAGGTCGAGCTTATGCGCGTAAATATCGCATGCCGTTATCTTATACTCGCCGAGCTCGCTCAAATACACCGACTTCCCGCCCGGCGCGGCGCAAAGATCGAGCACGTTGCCGCGCGGCACGCCGTTTATGTACGCATTGACCGCGCGAATGGACGAGATCGACTGCACCGCGACACTGCCGGGCATAAAGTTATCGAGCGTAGCGCGGTCGCAATAACAGCCGTACTCGGTAAACATTCCGCCTTTTGCGGCGGCTTTGAAATCCGAATCGGTCATTTTGCCTTTAACGGGGCGGATATGCGTTTTTTGCGGTAGCTCCGCGCCGAGTATCGACCGAGCGCGCGATTCGCCGTAATCGGCTATAACCGTTTTGCAAAGCCACTGCGGGATGCTCGTTTCGTACGAAAATTTTTCGAGCGCGCTGTCGAACGCAGGCTCGTATTTCATCGATCTTTTAAGCACTGCGTTAACAAATCCGCCGTATGCGCCTACATGCTTTGCAAGCTCGACAATACGGTTGACGGCGGCATAATCCGGCATATCGGCGTATAGGCAATAAAACAGCCCCATCTTCAACACGACCGACGTGTTTTTATCGGGCGTTTTCTCGCACAAGCCCGATATTATCTTATCGAGTCGCACATTATTGTCAAGCACGCCGTAAAACGCGCTCGTAACAAACGGGTGCGAACGCACGTTGGTCAAGCCTTTGAGCGCGCGCGTCAAAGCCTGCGCGCAAAACGCTTCATCGATAAACACCGAGCGCAAAGCGTTGTACAACGTTTTATCGACAGCTTCGGCGGCACGAGCGGCGGCGAGCTTGTTTTTGTCGTTATTGCGGTTTTGCACAAACCACCCCCGCGGCGATCTTTCTGCCGCGCAAAAACTCCGAAATGCCGAGCGCGCGCTTGGACGGGGCTTGTATGACCGTCACTTCGATACAGCCGTCGCCGCACGCGATAACAAGCTTGCCGTCGGAACGCACGATCTCGCCCGCTTTTGCGCCGTCATGACTTTCGGCGCACACGGTCGCATTGTGGATCTTGAATATTTCGCCGTCGATGAGCGTTTTCGCACACGGCGTCGGCGACAACGCGCGGATCTTATCCGCGACCGAGCGCGCGGGCAACGTAAAATCGACGTATTGCTCCGCCTTGCTTATCGTTTTACAATGCGTAGCCAAGGCGTCGTCCTGTTTTATAGGCGTGATTTCCGCAAAACCGTCCAAAGTTTTAACAAGCAATTCCGCGCCGAGCGTCGCGAGCCGCAACGTCAGTTCGCCTGCCGTTTCGCCGTCGAGTATATCGGTTTTGACCGTAGAAAGTATATCGCCCGTATCCAAGCCGAGTTCCGTGCGCATTATCGTAACGCCCGTTGTTTTTTCGCCTGCCGCTATCGCCGACTGTATCGGCGACGCACCGCGGTATTTGGGAAGCAACGACGCATGCACGTTTATAACGCCGTAACGGAACGAATCGAGTACCGCGGCATTAAGTATCTGTCCGTAAGCCGCCGTTACGCCGATATCCGCGCCGAAAGCTTTGATCTCGCCGACCGAATCGCGTATTTTTATCGGTTGCACGATAGGCAATCCTGCGTCGAGCGCGATACGCTTGACCGCGCCCATCTCCGTTTTGCCGTGCTTTAACGCGCGGTCGGGTTGAGTGACGACGCCGACAACGGTATGCTTTGAACCCAACAACGCCTTCAAGCTCGCAACGGCGAACTCAGGCGTACCCATGAACAATACTTTCATACGCTTAATTTTTTACCGCCCTGTCGGTGAACAATATACCGTCGAGATGGTCTATCTCGTGACAATAACACGATGCGGGGAAGCCGTCCGCTTTTAACACTATCGGATTGCCGTGCCTGTCGAACGCATTGACTACGACATGACGCGGACGCTCGACCTTTTCGTGAACATTCGGTATGGACAAACAGCCTTCCGCGGCAACGCGCTTGCCCTTGGCTTTTACTATAACGGGATTGACCGCTTCTATTATAGTGTTGCCGCCGTCGAACGTCGCGACGAATATGCGTTTCAGTACGCCCACCTGCGGCGCGGCAAGCCCCGCACCGTCCGCGTATATGAGCGTGTCGATCATGTCGTCGATGAGCATCGAAAGCTTATCGTCGAATTCGGTGACAGGTCTGCTCACCTGTCTGAGCGTGTCGTCGCCTATCTGATAGATCTTGCGTTTTGCCATAATGTTCTCCTACGGGCGAAAAGCCCTTAACTTAAATCGTTGGGATTGATCTCCGTAAAGCACGCGACCTGCGGATAAAGCTCCGCCGTCCTGTCGGCTATCGCATACACGGCGGCGCGAACGTCGTCCGCGTTCGGCACGATCCGCATAAGCGCTTGCATACGGTATTTTGTTTGGATGCGCTTTTTCGGCGAGCGCATTGCGTTGAAATAAACGAACTTTTCCGAATTTTCGGCGGCGAGCTTGCGTATTTCGTCGACTGCGAACTTAGTCGCGGCGAGCGCAGTCTGTTCGTTTTCGCACGAAATAAGCACCCGTAATATGTCGGTAAACGGCGGAAAACCCGTCGCCTGCAAAAGATTGATCTCTTTATCGTAAAAGCCTTGATAATCGTACGCCGTCGCAAACTTATATACGTAATGCGCGGGAGTATACGTTTGAAGTATCACTTTGCCCGGCTTTTGTTCCCTGCCGGCTCTGCCTGCGACCTGAGTTATCAGCTGGAACGTGCGCTCGACGGCGCGAAAATCCGAAAAATGCAAGCTCATATCCGCATCTATTATCCCGACGAGCGTGACGTTTGCAAAGTCGTGTCCCTTTGCCACCATTTGCGTGCCGACAAGCACGTCGGCTTTGCCCGAAGCGAACTCGCCGAGCAGTTTTAAATGCGCGTCCTTGGTGCGCGTCGTATCGTTGTCCATGCGTATGACGCGCGCCGACGGGAACAACGCGTTCACCTGTTCGACTATACGTTCGGTACCGACAAAGCCCTGTTTTATGTGCGGACTTTTGCACTGCGGACAAAGATCGAGCATAGCGTACCGTCGTTGACAGTAATGGCATTTCAACAGGTCTTCTTCCTTATGGTAGACGAGCGAAACGTCGCAATCCTCGCATTTAGCCACATATCCGCACTTCTTGCACATTACGTACGAGCTGTAACCGCGCCTGTTCAAAAAAAGTATAGCCTGTCCGCCCGACTTTAAACATTCGTCGAGCGCGGTCACGAGCGACGCCGAAAACACGCCCGAATTCCCGTACTTGACTTCGTTGCACATATTGACCGTTTGAATGTTCGGCATTTTCCGCTTGTTGACGCGGTTGGGCAACCGCGCCAGCGCGTATTCGCCGTTCTGCGCCGCGTAGTAGCTTTCCACCGACGGCGTAGCAGAACCCATAACGACCTTTGCGCCGTTGTATTTCGCTCTGAAAAACGCGATCTCGCGCGTGATGTAACGCGGATTGGATTCCGATATGTACGACGTGTCGTGTTCTTCGTCGATGACTATCAAACCGACGTTGTCGAGCGGCGCGAAGATCGCCGAACGCGCGCCCACCGCGACGCGCGCTTGCCCCGTCAACAGCCTGCGCCATTCGTCGAACCGTTCGCCGTCGCCGAGTCCCGAATGCAGTAGCGCAACGTCGTCGCCGAACCGCGATCGGAATATGCGCATGACCTGCGGCGTAAGCGATATTTCGGGTACGAGCATGATAGCCGTCTTGCCGCTTTTGAGCGTTTCGTCTATGCAGTGCAAATATACCTCGGTCTTGCCGCTGCCCGTCACACCGAAAAGCAACGTCGGGCGATCGCTCGTCAAAACGGTATCGACAGCCGACCGTTGCTCGTCGGTCAACACGACCGTATTATCCTTTTGCACTATATTTTTATACGGAGTGCGCAATACCGTTTCGCGACGGGCGGCAAACACCCCGCGCGCTATAAGATTGCGCACTGCGGCGGCGGAAAACTCGGCGTTAAGTTTGCTTTGCTCCGCACACTCGTTGTCGAGCAAGTATTGAAAAACTTCGAGCTGCGACCGAGCCGACTTTTTTATAAACAAGGCAGGATCGATTTCCCGATATTCGGGATCGACGTATACGATCGTTTTTTCGAGCGACTTAATGCGCCCGCCGCGCATTTTCGACGGCAAAAACAATCTGAATACGTCTATCTTACGCAAATGGAAACGCGCGGTCATGTAGTCGCAAAGCGCCAAAAACTCTTCCGAAACAATGGGTCGGTCGTCCAAAACACTTTGTATGCTTTTAAGCTTTTCGGGCGGAACGTCCGAGCTTTCGGCAAAGTCTATGACATAGCCTTCGATACTGCGGTTGCCGAACGGCACAAGCACGCGCGAACCGCGAACCGCGTCGTCGATCGCTATATAATCGAAAACGCGGTCGATCTCGCTTGCGGAAATATCGACTATCACCTTTGCGATCATAACTGCAAAAGTTTATCCAAAATAACGTCGGCAAGCTCGCGCTTTTGCATAATCGGCACGCGCTGCTCGTCCTTTGCCGTGATCAAAGTCGCTATATTGGTATCGGTATCGAACCCCGCGCCGCGTTCCGTCACGTCGTTAAGCACGACCATGTCCGCATGCTTTGCGGTAAGTTTTTTGCGCGCGTTAGCTTCGCAGTTTTGAGTTTCGGCGGCGAAAATTACGAGCTTGCTCTCGCCTTTATGCTCGCCCGTCCATTGGGCGACGTCGGGAGCTTTCGTAAATTCGAGTTCGAGCGTTTTCGATTTGATCTTTTGCGGCGATACTTTCGTTTCGTAATCGCACGGCGCCGCCGCCATTATGAACGCGTCCGTTTTTACGGCGTGCTTTTTTACCGCGTCAAGCATTTCGCGCGTTGTGCGAACGCTCTCCACAGTCCATTCGTCGGGCAAAACAAAATCGTCCGTAAAACCTTTTACAAAAACGACGTTCGCACCGCGAGCCTGCGCGGCGCACGCCAATGAGTATCCCATTTTTCCGCTCGAACGGTTGGAAACATACCTGACTGGATCGATGTCGAGCCTTGTCGCACCCGCCGTTACAAGCACTGTTTTGTTCGCAAAATCGGTCTTTGCGTCAAACAGCTTTGCCAAACGCGCGATAAGCTCTTCGGGTTCCGCCATCCTGCCGCCGCCCACGTCGCCGCACGCCAAATATCCGCACCCGCCGTAAACGGGTATGAATCCGCGTTTAACGAGCGTATCGATATTTTCGCGTACCACCGCATTTTCGAACATTGCCGTATTCATAGCCGGAGCAAACATTATCGGACACCTGCAAGCAAGTACGGTAGTAGTCAAAAAATCGTCGGCTATCCCGTGCGCGAGCTTGGCTATGATGTTGGCGGTAGCCGGCGCGATAACTACCGCGTCCGCTTTTTTGGCAAACGATACATGCTCCACTTCCCACGTAAAATCGCGGTCGAAAGTATCCGTGACGACGCGGTTGCGCGATAATGCTTCAAACGAAAGCGGCGCGACGAATTCCGTCGCGTTCCGCGTCATTGCGACGTGAACGTTCGCACCCGACTGAACGAGCTTGGAAACAAGCCCGCACGTCTTGTACGCCGCTATACCGCCGCTTACACCTACAATAACGGTTTTGTCTTTAAACGCGTTCAAGGACTCAGTCCTCCTCCACGCCCTCGACTTTGCCTTCGTATACTTCTTTGGCGGCGAGAGAAACGGGGTTTACGCCTTCCTGCTCCAAATAATCGTGACGCTTATCCATAAGCGTGCGTGCGCGCTTGCCCAAAAGTCCGACAAGCGCATACTTATTGCCGACGGTTTCCACAAGTTTGTCGATAGGCGGATCTACTAACATATTATTTACCTCTTTGAAGATTTATTGCGTGTTTTGGCTGTTCGGTCGCTTGCGCTCACTCGCTAAGCAAGCCTTTAATCACCGAAATGTTATTCTTGATCCTGCGCTTTTCGGCGCGGATTATGTCTATAACTTCGTCGACCGCTCGATCGACGGTATCGTTAAAGACTATGTAATCGAACATCTCGTACTTTCCGAGTTCGCGCTTAGCCGCGCCCAAACGCGTTTTAAGGCTGTCCTCGCTTTCGGTGCCGCGCCCGCGCAAACGCGCTTCCAGCGTTTTGAAATCGGGCGTCATAAGAAATATCGTCACGGCTTCGGGATACTGTTTTTTGATCGATCTCGCGCCGTGTACGTCCACTTCGAAAAGCACGTCGTTGCCCTTGTCCAAGTTTTCGTAAACGGGCGCTTTGGGCGTGCCGTAATAGTTTTTATAGACCTCCGCGGTTTCCAAAAACTCGCCCGCGGCGATCATTTGCTGATACTCTTCTTCGGAACGAAAAAAGTAATTGATCCCTTCGACTTCGCCGGGACGCGGTTTCCGCGTAGTGACCGAAACCGAACGCTTCATGCCCGTGCGCTCTATCACGCGTTGATAAACGGTGCCTTTTCCCGCTCCCGACGGACCGGATATGACCACAAGTAAACCTTTATCCATCATTCGATATTCCTTATTTGTTCTTTGATTTTTTCCACTTCGTTTTTCATGGCGACGACGCAACGCGTGAGCGCTATATCGTTGGACTTACTGCCCATGGTATTAACTTCACGCACCATTTCCTGCGACAAAAAGTCGAGCCGTCTGCCCTGCGGCGCGTTCTCCGCGCAAATAGCTTTAAACTGCGCTATGTGCGAACCGAGCCTCGAAATTTCCTCGTTGACGTCCGCTTTATCGGCGAAAAACGCCACTTCGTTCAACAGCTTCGCTTCGTCGGGATCGTACCCGTCCAACAGCTCTTTAACGCGCGCCATCAAACCTTTTTTGTAATCGTCGACTACGAGCGGCGCACGCTTTTTCACCTGCGCCAAATAATCGTCGAGATTGCCTATAAGCGTATTGAGATCGTTAAGTATCCCGTCGCCTTCGCGTTTGCGCATAATATCGAGCTTTTGCAAAGCTTCGAGCGTCGCCTGACGAGTAAGCTCGGAAACAAGCTCACGGTCGTCGTCGGGTACTGTGACACTGATTATATCGGGCGTGCGCAACAGCGCGGTCACGTTGTAATCGTCTTCCAAGCGGAACTGCGCGCGCAACGATTTCGCCGCAGCCACGTATTCCGCCGCAAGCGAATTATCCACCGTGACTTTTTTTGCGGTGTCCGACAGGTTTTCGTACGAAAAGTACACGTCGAAGCTACCGCGCGACGCGTTGGCTTTTACGGTCTTTTGGATAACGTCGTCGATATACATCATCGACTTGGGCAATTTGCACGAAATCTCCAAAAATCTGTTGTTGACCGATTTGATCTCTACGGACACGGTGCGCTTGTCTTTGGACGCCACGCCCTTGCCGTAACCCGTCATGCTTTTCACATACACCTCTTAACCGCGGCAAACCGCTTACAGCTTGCAATATGCTATTATTGCAACTTATATTATATCACAATGCAATACTGTTTTCAAGCGTTTAGCATGGCAATAAACTGTGTTTCGTCGATTATTTTTTTACCGAGCGCGCGCGCTTTTTCGAGCTTAGAGCCCGCGCTTTCGCCCGCAACGACTATATCGGTCAGCTTCGACACGCTCGACTGCACCGTGCCGCCCGCCTTTTCTATTGCGGCGCGCGCATCGTCGCGCGTGAACGACGACAGCGATCCCGTCAATACGAATTTCAAGCCCGAAAGCTTGCCTCCGTCCGCCTTTTCGTATACGGGGTCGATACCCAAAGCCTTGAACTTTTCTATAACGTCCGCATGTCTTAGGAAATATTCCACTATCGACCGCGCCACGATCTCGCCCACGTCCTGTATGGCGACAAGCTCGTCCGTTTGCGCGCGCGAAAGCGCGGCGACCGAACCGAAATGCTCGGCAAGCGCTCTTGCGGTAACTCTGCCCACGTTGTCTATACAAAGCGCGTTGATGAAATGCGGCAGATCGGCGTTTTTGGATTTTTGTACGGCTGTCAAAAAATTGGATATTTTTTTGTCTTTGAATCCGTCGATGTTTTTAAGATCGTCCGCCGTAAGCTCGTACAGCATATGCGCCGATCTTACGTTAAGCTTATCGTACAACTGTTCCGCCGTTTTAATGCTGACGCCGTCGATATCCATGCAGTCCTTGGTGCAAAAATGCTCGATACGGGCGACGACCTGAGCGCGGCAATCGTAAAAATTTTGACAAAACAGGTTTGCGCCTTCTTCGGTCAATGCGTGACCGCAACACGGGCAGACCGTGGGTTTTTCTATCTCGCGCGCGGTCTCGCATTCTTCCGCAACGCCGAGAATTTCGGGGATAACGTCGTTACTTCGCCTTATAAACACGCGCGACCCGATCGTCACGGCTTTGCGCACTATGTCGCCGTAATTGTTGAGCGTCGCGCGCTTGACGGTCGCGCCGCACAGTTCGACGGGTTCGAGCACGGCGAGCGGCGTAAGCTTGCCCGTCCGCCCCACCTGCCAAACCACGTTTTCCAAAACGGTTGTCGTTTCCTCCGCTTCGAATTTATACGCTATCGCCCATTTGGGGAATTTGTCGGTATATCCGAGCGTCGCACGGGCTTTGCCGTCGTTTACCTTTATCACCATGCCGTCTATGGCAAAGTCGAGCGCCGCGCGGTCCACCGACTGTATTTTTTCGATTATTTTTTCGATATCGGACGAAACGAACAGCATGCCCGTTTTAAACCTGTTGCGCTTGATGAAATCTATCTGCTCTGTCTGCGACATATCGGGATCGTCCGAAATGTGATTTACGTTATAAAAAATCACGTCGAGATTGCGTTTAGCCGTTTCTCGCACGTCGAGATTGCGTATAGCGCCCGCGACGGCGTTGCGCGGATTTTTGAGCGGGACGGCGGCGGTAGCATTGTATTTTTCGAGCGCGCTTATTCGCATTATGCCCTCGCCCTGAACTTCCGTTTCGCCGCGATATTCTATGCCGAGCGGCACGGACTTGATCGTCTTTACCTGTTCGGTAACGTTTTCGCCCACTTCGCCGTTGCCGCGCGTCGCGCCCGTAACAAGCTTACCGTCACGGTATGTCAAGCATATCGTCAGCCCGTCCAGCTTGTATTCGAGCGTGCATTCGGGCGCATAACCGAGCGCGTTTTCCACTTTGCCGAACCAAGCGCGCAAGCTGTCGAAGCTGTTGCATTTATCAAGGCTGTACAGCCTATGCAAATGCGTGTGCGGCAAAAACTCTTTGAGCGGCTCGCCGCCCACTCGCTTGGTCGGCGAATCGTCGTAAACGATACCGCTGTACTTTTCGAGCGCGACGAGCCTGTCGTACAATTCGTCATACTCCTTGTCGGAAACGGACGGCTCGTCCAGCACGTAATATCGGTATGCAAGTTCGTTGAGCCTGTCAACAAGCTCGCGCATCGTCTGCGGATCGTTCATGGTCTACTCCTCGACTATAACGAGCGGCGCGAAATCAACGGCAAGATTCATTACGCCGCCGCGTTCGAATTCAATTTTCGCATACAAATTATTGCCCACGTTTTCCACGCTCAAAATCCTGCCTTTGCCCAAACGCTTGTGCATAACGCGCACGCCGGCGACGAACCGCGATTTATCGGAGTCGACAGTCTGCACATTGTGCGCGCGTTGAACGGTCGCGCCGAACGAGCTTTTATACGCGCCTTCGAATTTTTCTCCGCCGAACGACGCGCCGACGGGCGCGCTTTTTTGCGCGCGCGTATCGGACGAATAGCCTGTCGCGGACGCGCGGGCGAACTGTCCTACGCTTCGGTATGACGGACTTGCGGTAAACACGTCAACGGGATCGGCGGGACGCTCGACAAGCCCCGCCTCGCATAAAAATCGCGACGGAATGCCGTATTTGGTCTCGCCGTACAAATAACGGGATTTTGCATACGTCAAAAACAGTCTGCGCATAGCGCGCGTGACGGCTACGTACATCAATCGGCGCTCCTCTTCCATATGTGCCGCGCCGTTTTCGTTTTGTCTAAGCGACGGAAATACGCCGTCTTCGAGCGCGACAACGAATACCACCGGAAATTCCAAGCCCTTGGCGCTGTGTACGGTGGCGATAGTAACGGCGTTGTCGTCGTTCATATCGTCGGTATCGCTGTACAGCGATACCGTCTGCAAATAATCGGACAAGCCCGAATCGGGATTATTTTTTACGAACTCGCGCACCGAGTTGACAAGCTCGTTGATGTTTTCCAGCCTTGCGCGGTCCTCGTCGTCGCTCGAAAACAAACCGACGACGTCGAGCACGTTGTACAATAAACACTTAAAATAATCGGTCACGCCGCCGTTTGCCGCGTTGCGCAAAGCGACGAGCGTTTCGCCGAAGTCTGTCAATTTCGCTTTCAATGCCGAAGGAAACGGTGTTTCGGCGGCATGCGTGATTATATCGAACGCGCTTCTGCCTGTTTGCGCCGTCAGATCGCGTATCTTTTCCACAGACGTTTCGCCTATGCCGCGCCGCGGGAAATTGATTATGCGGTAGACCGCTTCGTCGTCGAACGGATTGACGGACAACCGCGCATACGCCAAAACGTCCTTTATCTCTTTTCGGTCGTAAAACTTGAATCCGCCGAAAACCCTGCTCGGTATTCCGTATTGCAAAAAACGCTCTTCAAACGGACGAGTCAACGCATTGAGCCGCAAAAGTACGGCGCAGTCCGAATAATCATATTCGCCGTTATACACAAGCTCGTGTATGGTGCGCACCACGTAATCGGCTTCGAACCCGTCGGTCGCCGCGCCGAAGCATACCGCCTTTTGCCCGTCGCCGCATTCCGTCCATAGTTTTTTGTCCAAACGTTGCGAATTGCCTTTGATTATTTTATTGGCGATCGCAAGGATATTCGAAGTAGAACGGTAATTTTGTTCGAGCTTGAACACCTTGCAATCGAAATCTTTTTGCAGATTGAATATGTTTTCGATCGACGCGCCGCGCCAAGTGTAAATACACTGATCCTCGTCGCCTACGGCAAAGATGTTACCGTGCTTTGCCGCCAATATCTTTGCTATTTTATACTGCACGTCGTTGGTATCTTGAAATTCGTCGATATGTATATAACGGAACTTATCTTGATAAAACTCGCGAGCCTCGTCGCACGTTTCGAGCAAATACAGCGTTTTATTAAGCAGATCGTCGTAATCGAGCGCATTGTTCGCTTTGAGCGCGTTCTGATACCGCGCATAAGCGTCGCCTATATCTTCCGCGTCTTGCGCGAATTTATGAACGGACGCATAATCGTCGGGCGAAATGCCTTTGTTTTTGGAATCGGATATCGCCGAAGCGATACGCTTGACCATATCGTCGTTAAGCTCGGCTTCCTTGCATATCCGCTTTAATACCGCTTTCGTTTCGGCGTCGCCGTATATAGTAAAATCTTTATTGAAGCCGATGCGGTCGATATACCGCCTTAGCATACGCACGCAAGCGGCGTGAAACGTGAATATCCATATACCGTCCGCATTGTCGAGCATGCTTTCAAGCCGCACGCGCATTTCGTTAGCCGCTTTATTGGTAAACGTAATGGCGAGAATATTGTACGGCTGTACGCGCAGATCCTTTATCAAATGCGCGATACGGTGAGTCAAAAGCCGCGTTTTGCCGCTACCCGCGCCCGCAGTCACAAGCACCGCGCCTTCCGTTTCGAGTACGGCTTGTTTTTGTATTTCGTTAAGTTCTTCGAGATCGTACATATTGCCTCTTTGGATTTCACGCGCCCGTCGTGCGTTCGCGGTAATATCTGTCTTTTAATTCGCGGAACTTTTCGGAAAGCTCCAAAACGTACCGCTGTCGCGACGCGCCGTCCAGTCTGTCGTACACGTCGCGCTCGATCAACTGCCCGATGGGATTGATCGTCACTTCGTTGCTGTCGAGTATCTCGCATACTTTGAGATACATTTTTTCGTCCTGCGGCGACAATCCAGCCGCGACCTCCGCATCGCGCATCAAACGCACGTGCGCATGTATGCTTGCCGCCGTCTGTGCGGACGCTCCGTCCGCTTCCGACCGCTGTCTGTCTTCCCTGACAGACTCCCAATAGCCCATTTTAAGCCGTTGCTTTGCCAACCAGCACCGTTTTTTGAGTTCGCCTGCTTTACGAGCCATGCTTTCACCTCCGAACAACAAAGAGTATAGCATACTACGCAAGGCATATGGCGCAACGGCGCAATTTCGACGAAACACGACCGTTTTCGACGCTTTCCGCCCGTTATGCGCGAATAACGCTATAAAATAATGCGCTCCGCGGCTGACAACATCGATCTTTCGGTCATTTCTATGCCCAAGCACTCGTCCGTCACCGACTTACCGTACACGCCGCCGACCGATTGATTGCCGTCGACGATATAGCTTTCCAGCATAATGCCTTTTACGAACGCATTATATTCGGGACAACGCGCCGCCATGTTCAAAACGTCTTCTACGGCGGTCATCTGCCTTTTCGCGTTTTTGCCGCTGTTGGAGTGTCCCGCATCGATAACAGCGCCTTTAACGCCGCGTTCGGCGCACATATCGGCAAACCGCAAAACGTCGTCGCGCCCGTAATTGGGTATGTGAGCCCCGTTCTTGTCGACTGCGCCGCGAAATACCGCGTGCGCATAAGGATTACCGTCGGTCTGCACCTGTTCGCCGCGGAAAACAAAACAGTTGGGCGACGTCGCGGCGCACAGACTGCCCGCAAGCTCGTGCGGATTCCCGTTGACGGGGTTCTTGATCCCGACGGGAATATCCAGCCCGCTCGCGACGAACCTATGCGTCGGATCGTCGCTCGTCCGCGCGCCCACCGTAGCGTAGCATAGCGTATCGGACAGATAATCGACCGTATCGGCATAAACTATCTCGTCGGCGATGCATAACCCGCTTTCGCGCATGACGCGTATGTGAAGCTCGCGCGCGGCGGCAAGCCCCGCGGCAAGATCTATATTGCCGTTTACCGAGATCGAATGCAACAAGCCCAAATACCCGTCGCCGCGAGTGCGCGTTTTGGCTGTGTAAACGCGCATTACCGTAAAGATCTTATCCTTTACCTTGTCGGCGAGCGCGGCGAGCCGCACGGCGTAATCGCAAACGGCGTCGGCGTCGTCCGCGGAACACGGACCGACGACGAACAGCTTACGCTTATCTTTTCCGTCGAGAATATCGCGTATTCGGCGTATCGCGTTTTCTCTGTTATGTATCGCTTCGCCCGTCAACGGTACGATACGTTTAAGTCGTTCGGGCGGCGGAAGTTTTCTTACGGTACGAAACATCGGGTCTTAACGGTCATCCTTTTTTATCGTCCGACAGCGCGGCGCGCAATTCTTCGCGGTTCGTGCGCACGACGGCAAGCGTCGAACACAAAAAATTTTCGGTTTCCTTAAACAGATTATCCAAATGCGCTTTCGTTCGTATTATAAGGTTGTCGCATTTGGCATACGCGCTTTCGATAATGCGATTGGACGCCGCCTGCGCGCTCTTGACGACTTCCGATTCGGAAACGAGATTGTTCGCCTTTTCTTCGGCGGCGCGGATAGTGTTTTTAGCCACCACGTCGGCGTTAGCCAAAATCTCTTTGCGCTTGTGCTTGATATACTCGGCGTCGTTTATAGACTCCGGCAAAACTTTTGCGAGCTTATCGCAAAGCTCGACGCACAACCCGATATCGGGCTTTTTGGAAAAAATCCCGTGTCCGCCGTCAAGCTCGGCTCTGAGCCTGTCCAATAATTCCAAAGCATCGACGTTTTCTTTCATACCCCACTCCGTCAAGTTCTTTTTGCATACGCCCGTTCGACGTCTCGCACGCACTGCGGCGTTACGTATCCGTCCAACTTGCCGCCCAGCCGCGCCAGCTCGCGCACTACCGACGACGATACGTGACAAAATTTCGCCGCCGTCATCAAACACATCGTATCCTTGCCGCACAGCGACTTATATACCGCGGCAAGCTCCCTCTCGTACTCGAAGTCGCGGCAATCGCGCACGCCGCGCACAAGCACGCAATCGCCGTTTTCGACCAAGAAGTCGGAAAGCAATCCGTCGAACACGACTACTTCGACGTTCGCCAGATCGCTCACTGCAAGCTCTGCTATATGCGCGCGTTCGTCCGCGCTCAAACAGCTTTTACCCGTTTCTCGCGCTACCGCGACCGTTACCACGCCGAATACGGCGAGCGCGCGCTCCGTTATATCGCGGTGTCCCGTCGTAAACGGGTCAAACGTTCCCGCAAATATCGCTTTCATTGTCACCTCGCACAAAATCGAATGCAGATACGCCGAATATCCTGCTGTCCGTTATTTTCGCTCCTGACACGTTCAACTCTGCGCCGACTGCGTGTTCGACGACAGCAACGCCGTTCTCGCCGAGCATGCCGTACTTGATCAATGCGCGCAACGCCTGTTCCGCATAATCGGTTTTATACGGCGGATCGCAAAACACAAGGTCGAAAGTTTGTCCGCGCATAGCCCGCAACGCATGACGAAAATCCGTTTTTACCGTACGCGCGGAAATTTTGAGCTTTGCGAGATTGACCGCGACGTTATCGGTGTCGGCGTCGACGAAAACGCACGAACGCGCGCCGCGCGACAACGCCTCGATACCGAGCGCGCCGCTGCCGCAAAACAGATCCAAGCAATCGGCGTCCGCAAGCAATCCTTTCGATTGCAACATCGAAAACAAACTGCCCTTAACGAGATCGGTCGTCGGTCGAACTTCGCCGCGCGGCGAAATAAGCTTTGTCGCTTTATACTTGCCCGCTATCACTCTCATGACTAAAAGTATATCACGTTTTGCTCGGTAACGCAACAATCGAGCGGCACATCGTGCGGATCGGGCGCGAAATTTACGCGCTGACATTCAAAAGCCAAGCCTATGCGCGTACAGGCATGTTCGGCAAAAAACCTGTCGTAACACCCTTTACCGTATCCTATGCGATACCCGTCGGAGTTAAAACCCAACAGCGGAGTAATACAAAAATCAATGATTTTCGCATTATTCCCGCCGTTTTCGGCATTTTCGGCTTGTCCGTAACAATATTCGGGCAAATTACCCGTGCTATCCGCATTGTCGAGCGTCGCGAGCGGGCGCGGGATAATCATGCCGTTCACCGTGTGCGGCGCATACACCGAAACGTCACGGCGCGCAAGCAAGCTTTCGATAAGCCGATCGGTCGCCGCTTCAGAACCGATCGAAACGTAGACCATCACGTTGCCGCGAACGATCGAAGCGACTTTATGCGCGATAGCTCGCGAAAGCGCAGGCTTGTCCGCAAGCTCCGCGCGTCGCTTGGCGAGCGCACGTCTGAGCTCGCTTTTTTCACATGTATATTCTTTCGGTCCGTCCATTGAATCCCGTCAAAACCTCGTAAACGATAGTTCCGTAGCATTTAGCCAAATATTCTGCGTCGCTCTTACTCGCTATGAGATACGCATACTCCCCGACGCGACAATCAAGCCCGGTGACGTCGATCATGCAAAGATCCATGCACGGCATGCCGATCATCGGGCATTTTTTACCGCGCACTGTCAAATATAACTGCTTGTCGCACCGCCGCAAACCGTCGGCATAACCGCACGCGACAGTCGCTATGAGCGCGTCCCTATCGAGCGTATAATCGCCGTAGCCTATGTGTTCGCCGCGCGACACCCTGTTGAGCGCGACTATGCGCGCACGCACGCTCATGCAGATATCCGTAATATCGGAATATCCGTACATGGCGATCCCGCAACGCGTCATATCGAACAGATCAAACCCCGGCAGATCGAGCGCGCACGAACAGTACAGATGCCGCTTAGCTCGCAATACGGGATCGACGGTGAGCCGCTCGAATTCCGCCGCCTGCGCGCTCGCCGACGATATCCCGCCGTATAAATGCGAGTACACCGAGTACGGCATGATATCGAGTTCTTTACAGCGCGACACTATTTCGTTCAACGTTTTCTCGTTCGCGCCGAGCCTGTTCATGCCGGTATTGATCGCGACCGAAAACTTTTTATAGCCCGCGCCGACCACGCCGTCGAGCTGCTTGACGTCGCACACCGTAGGCACTATTTGCGGCTCGTACACGCGCGTAAACGGCGAAACGTCGCCGCCCAAAACAAGAGTCGGCTTATCCGCGACTGCGAGCAGCTCGAAAGCTTCGCCTGCGTTAGCCACCATAAAGCAGTCGACGGTCTGCGCTATAAATCCCGCGGTAGCTATCCCGTGACCGTACGCGTCGGACTTGACTACCGCGCAAAACCCGTTGCGCGTTTTACAACGTATCCTGCGAATATTGTGCCGCATGCGCGACATGTTGACAACCGTTTGCATAGCATGATTATTATATGCTCGCAACGCGCGATATGCTACCTGTCGTCCGCGTTATCCTTGTTTTTCAGCTTGTACATAGCCGACATAATGCGCGCTTTGGCGTAATCGTGTTCGCGGTCGCTCGCCGCGCGCTCGACGTTTTTGCCGTCGGCGATAACGCCGCCGTCTTTCACGCTGTCCGCGCAATACGACGCAACTACGGTAACGCCTTCGGCGTCGACACAAAGCACGCCGTCGCCGCAATCGAAGCGTTTTTTATCGCCGTCGTCGGATATCTCGATATATCCCGCCGAAACGACCGCCACACGCGGCAAAGCCCCGCGCATAAATCCCGCTCGCCCGTCCGGCGTATCGACGGAAAGATATTCGATCTCGCCGCAAAAGAAATCGCTTTCGGGCGTGGCGATACGCAAATAGAACTTGCTCAACTGTCCGCTTTCTCCTTTACTTCGTCGAGATCGCCGACCATATAAAACGCCGATTCGGGATATTTATCCGCCTCGCCCGCCAAGATCGCGGCAAAGCTGTCCAGCGTAGCGGACAACGGAACGAACCGTCCGTCCATGCCCGTAAAGTTCTTCGCCACCGACAACGGTTGCGAGAAAAACCGTTGAAGCTTGCGCGCGCGGTAGACCGTAGCCTTGTCCTCCTCCGACAATTCGTCCATGCCGAGTATGGAAATTATATCGTTGAGATCGGCATAGCGTTGGAGCGTTGCCTGCACGCCGCGCGCCACGTCGTAATGTCTTGCGCCGACGACCGATTTTTCGAGCATCCTGCTCGTGGACTGCAACGGGTCGACCGCTGGATAAATACCCTGCTCGACGATCTTTCTGCTGAGTACCGTGGTCGCATCGAGATGAGTGAAAATAGCGGCGGGCGCGGGGTCGGTAAGATCGTCGGCTGGCACATAAACCGCCTGTATGGACGTGATAGACCCGTTTTTCGTCGTCGTTATGCGCTCTTCGAGCGAACCGAGTTCGGTAGCGAGCGTCGGCTGGTAACCGACCGCAGACGGCAATCTTCCCAACAAAGCGGACACTTCCGAACCCGCCTGAACGTATCTGTAAATATTGTCTATAAACAACAGTACGTCCTTATTCATTTCGTCGCGGAAGTATTCGGCGACGGTCAAGCCCGTAAGCGCAGTGCGCATCCGCGAGCCGGGCGGCTCGTTCATTTGCCCGAATACGAGCGCCGTTTTGTCGAGAACGCCGCTTTCGGTCATGTCGCGCACCATCTCGTAGCCCTCGCGACTGCGCTCGCCCACGCCCGTAAAAATAGAATATCCGCCGTGCGCCGTCGCTACGTTGTGGATAAGCTCCATTATGAGAACGGTCTTACCGACGCCCGCGCCGCCGAAAAGTCCTATCTTTCCGCCGCGCTGGTACGGCGCGATAAGGTCTATGACTTTAATGCCCGTTTCTATAACTTCCGCACCCGTTTTCTGCTCGTAAAATTCGGGCGCTTTGCGATGTATCGAGCGATGCGTTTGCGCGGCGATATCGCCTTTGCCGTCGATAGGATCGCCCAAAACGTTCATGACCCTGCCCAAAACGCTTTCCCCGACGGGTACGGATATCGGGTGTCCCGTACCGTATACGTCCATACCGCGCGCAAGCCCCTCCGTCGGTTCGAGCGCGATACAGCGTGCGGTCGACGGCGGGATATGGCTCATTACTTCGAGCGCGACAAGTCCTTCGGGCGTAGCGCCGCTTTCGCCCGACAACGCGCCGTGCGTATCGACGAGTACTTTTTCGTATATCTTGGGCAATTGCTTGTCGAATTTCACATCGACGACGGGTCCCAATACGACGGTCACTTTGCCGACGTTAAGAGTTTTTTTCATTGTCTACTCCTTGACCGTTCAACGCTTCGGTAGATCCGATTATCTCTATTATCTGCTCGGTCACGTTTGATTGCCGCGCTCTGTTATACTCGACCGACAGCTTGGCTATAAGCTCGTCGGCGCTTTCCGTCGCGGCGGACATCGCCGCACGCCGCGCGCTGTGTTCCGCCGCGGCGTTTTCTGCGAGCGCGCCGTAAACGACAGCCGAAACGTACATGGGGATCAAAGTTTCGGTTATCGCGCGCTCCGACGGCTCGAATAACGTTATGTTCGTCGCACCGTCGGCACTGCCGAGCGGCTTTTCTACCGGCAACAGCGTGCGTTTGACAGGCTTCCATGCCGTTCGCGAATACATAGCCGAATATATCACCGAAATTTCGCTAACGCCGTTACCGAACGATCCGAGCAATTTTCGAGAAATCTTTTGCGCGGTTTTATGCTCGACGTTATACGAATTTACAAACGACAGGTCCGCGTTAGGAAAACTTTTGTAACGATCGCCGGCGGTTTGACCGATCGGCATGACCAAGGTATCGTCGTCTATCGCGGTATCTGCGAGCCTGAATATATCGTGATCGAACCCGCCGCACAGACCTTTGTCCGACGACAAGACTATAACAAGCCGCTTTCCGTCCTTGGGTCGCATGAAAAACGGCGAGCGATACGTGTTTTCGCCGCACGCCGCAAACGACATCATCTTGCCGAGCAATTCCGTATACGCGCGGCATTTTTCCAACCGCTCCGTAGCTTTGCGCATTTTCGCAACAGATACGGTTTCCATTGCGCCCGTGATCTGTCGCGTTTGTTTGACCGACGTCAATCGCCGACGAATATCCGCAAGACTACTCATCGTTCACGCCTTTAAGGAACAACCGCGAAAATTCGTCGACGGCTTCTTCTATCGTTATGCCCATGTCCATCGTCAATTCGCCCGTCCTTTTGAGTTCGGACACGACGTTTGCATAATCTATATCAAAAAATTTGATGAATTTGTCCTTGAACTCGGTTATGCGCGATACGGGGATATCTTTCAACAGCTCTTTGACGGTCATATACAACAGTATGACTTGATGCTCGACGTTCATAGGGCTGTGTACGTCCTGTTTGATAACTTCGGTTGTGCGCTTGCCGTGTTCGAGCATATGCGCGGTGGACTCGTCGAGATCGGCGCCGAACTGCGCGAATACCGCAAGCTCGCGGTACTGCGAAAGGCTTAACCGCAATTTACCCGACACCTTGCGCATAGCTTTTGTTTGCGCGCTGTTGCCGACACGCGAAACCGACAGTCCGACGTTTATCGCAGGGCGTATGCCGGCATTGAACAATTCGCTTTCGAGATATATCTGTCCGTCCGTGATGGAAATGATATTCGTAGGGATATACGCGGAAATATCGCCCGCAAGCGTTTCCACTATCGGCAAAGCGGTCATAGATCCGCCGCCCAGTTCGGGCGAAAGCTTTGCCGCGCGCTCCAACAATCGCGAATGCAAGTAAAATATATCGCCGGGATACGCTTCGCGTCCGGGCGGACGCTTTAACAGTAAGCTCATCGCGCGGTACGCTACGGCATGCTTGGAAAGATCGTCGTAAACGATAAGCACGTCCTTCCCCGCATACATAAATTCTTCGGCTATCGCGCAACCTGCGTAGGGCGCGATATATTGGAGCGGAGCGCTGTCGCGCGCCGTCGCGCTGACGATGACAGTATAATCCATCGCGCCGCGTTCGGACAACGTGTTATAAATATGCGATACGGTGGACGACTTTTGTCCTATCGCCACATAAACGCAAACTACGCCCGTTCCCTTTTGATTGAGTATAGTATCCACCGCGACCGAAGTTTTGCCCGTTTGTCTGTCGCCGATTATAAGCTCGCGCTGTCCGCGACCTATCGGGATCATGGAGTCTATCGCAAGCAAGCCCGTTTGCATAGGCACGTCGACTTTCGCCCTGTCCTTTATGGCGGGCGCGGGAGCTTCTATCGGGCGGTATTTATCGGGCGTAAAGTCGCCCAACCCGTCGATAGGCTTGCCGAGCGGATTGACGACTCGCCCCAACAGCTTATCGCCTACGGGTACGGATACTATCATACCCGTCGTATTGACGAGCATATGCGCCGAGACCTTGTCCTCGTCGTCAAGCACGATCGCGCCCACATGCCCGTCGGTAAGACTCAATACTATCGCTTGCGCGCCGTTTTCGACGGTGAGCATTTCGCCGTATTCGGCGTCGGACAATCCGTTGCACATTATAACGCCGTCGCCGCAAAACTCGACGCTACCCGCATGACGCACGTCGAACGCGCGTTTGTATTTTTTTACCTTGCCCGAAAGCTCGTCGTCGATATCGGCTTTGATGCGTTCGGCGGTAAGGCTCGCGCCGTGCGGTTGCGCGCTCGGCGCGCTTTCCTCGGCGGGCTTTTTTGCGCGCTTGCGTTTTTGCGCCATAGCCGCCTCGACGTATTTATCGCTCAACGAAAACGCCGCGCCTATCTTGTCTATCTGCGAACGGTAAGTACCGTCGTAATACTTATCGCCGTCCACTACCAAAATGCCGCCGATAAGCTCCTTGTCTATCTTATATACAAAATCGATCTTTTCGCCCTTATGCTTTGCCGAAAAGATCTTTTCTATCTCCGCCGTTTGCTTTTTCGACAGCTCTGCGGCGGACGTTACTTCTATGATCTCGGTCATCAATCGGACTCCCAATCTGACAAGACTTGTTCTATGAGCGCGGCGTTATCCTTTTCGGAAATTTCGCGTTCCAACAATTTCTGCGCGATCTGCACGGCGAGCTTATTGACGCTGTCGCGGTACTCGGCTTTTAATTGTTCCATTTGCGTAGCCGATTGTTTTTTAGCCGCGCCGATGACCGCTTCCGCCTGAGCCTGAGCTTCCTTCAATATCTCGTCGGCGCGGTTTTGCGCGACTTCGGCTATCTCGGCGGCGGCTTTGGCGTTTTGGAGCTTCATTTCGACGACCATTTTATCGTACTGCGCGCGCAAGCTCTCACTTTCGGCTTTGAGCCGCTCGTTTTCTTGATACACGTCGTCGAGATTTTTGCGTTTTTCGCGCAACATGTTCCGTACGGGTTTGTACAACACCAAAACGAGCACCGCTATCAACAGTACCAAATTGCCGAGATATATCAGTATCGACACCCAATCGAGTCCGAATACTTCCAATATGTTAGCGGAAAGCAACACCGACATGATAAAACCTTTTCGCCTTTACATGACGATCAGCATTATTGCGATCAACAGCCCGTAAATGGCGGTAGTTTCGCAAAACGCCAAACCGATAAACAGCGACGAGCGTATTTGCTTGGTAGCTTCGGGTTGGCGCGCCATGCTTTCGACGGCTTTACCCGTGGAAATGCCCATGCCGATAGCCGCGCCGACGCACGCGAGCGCCGCAATGCCCGCACCGAGAGCGGTCAAGCCTTCTATTCCCAAAAACGACACGATGGGTAAAATTGAATTGATCAATGCTTGCATAATAGCCTCCGATATTATTCGATAGCTTCGTTGATGAAGTTAAACGACAAAAACATGAAAATATACGCCTGCATCACGGCGTGGAACAACGTGAATATCGGGTCGAGTATTACGGGCAAGCCGTACTTCAATCCCGTTTGATACACGATATCCATTATCAAATATCCCGAAAACACGCTTCCGAACAGACGCAAAGCCATTGAGAACGGCACTACGCAATCGGTAACGAGCGGAATGACGGGCAAATAGTGAAACAAGCGGCGCGAACGTTTTTTCATAAAACCTATAATCAGGATCGCGAAAAACGTTATCATGCCCAATACGATATTGCAGTTAAGGTCGGACAACGGCGAACGCAGTCCGAACAATTCGATAAGAATGCCGAACATGATAAATGCCGAGCATCCGAAATACAACGCGCCTACCGCGCCCGCATATTTATCGGTAAGATCTTTGGAATTTCCGTCGAACAGGTCGACCACCCACTCGATCAACATGCGAAAACGCGAAACATGCTTGAAATCTTTTTTCCAGCGCGGCAAAAAGAATATGCGCACGATCACCGCAAACAAGATAAGCGTCGCCGTCACAATAAACGACGACAGCATGGTCGCGGTTAGTTTAAAACCGCCGACGGCATATATTACTCGCGGAGCGATGTTGGGTAATTCCAAGTCCATATCAAAACTTAATATAGCACTTTGCATTGCAAAACGCAACTGTTTTAGCGGACGCAAAAACAAAAATCGATGGTTTTCGATACTACTCTGCGTATGCTTTCTATCGATACCCGCGCATATCGGCGCGGCGGAACGTCCGTATATATATTATGCCCGATCCGCAAAATTCGAGCGCGCTATCTGTAATTAAGATAGCCATAAAACGCATTTTGTATGTGATTGACCGTTTTATCTTGCAAATAAACTTCCACCACGTCGAATCTGACAGGCACGCCGAACAGTCTGAACTGTTTGATGTACTGCGAAGTTACCTGCGATATTTTTTTTACCTTGGCATGCCCTACCGCTTCGGCGGGCGTGCCGTATTCCAGCGACAGCCGCGACTTTACTTCGACCGCTATGAGCGTTTTTTCGTCGGTAACGAATATATCCACTTCGCCGACGTCCGTGGTGTAATTGCGATCGAGAACGCGGTATCCGTGCGTTTCGAGATATTTGACGGCAAGATCTTCGCCGCTTTTTCCGCGCGCGTTGACGCTTTTTTTGCGTTTACCGAACATCGCCGTTCACCGTTGCCGCGACTTCCGCTGTCAAATCGACGAAATTTTTGATAAACGTGCGTCTGTGTTCGACGCACGGACCGTAAATTTTCAAAGCGGAAATATGCTCTTGCGTGCCGTAACCTTTGTTTTTGGCAAAGCCGTACATAGGATATTTAATATCCAGTTCTCTCATAAGCCTGTCGCGCGTGACTTTGGCTACGATAGATGCCGCGGCGGTGCAATAGCTCGTCGCGTCGGCGCGCACGACGGGACTGTACGGCACGGATATATCAAGATCCTTGACCGCGTCGATCACCGCGCGGTCGGGCTTTTGCTTTAAACCTTCCAGCGCGCGCTTCATGCCGAGCTTTGTCGCGTTGAGTATGTTTATTTCGTCGATAGTCGCGCGATCGATAAGCACCACGCAATAATCGGCTACCGCAACGATCTTATCGTACAATTCTTCGCGCTTTTTCTCGCTCAGTTTTTTGCTGTCGTCTATCCCGACTATTATATCGCCCTGCGGCATCACGCACGCACACACGGAAACGGGTCCCGCAAGCGGACCGCGCCCCGCTTCGTCCACGCCGCAAAGTCGCGACACGCCGAAAGTTTTATCGAATTCGACGAGCCGTTCGGATTTTTGCAACGCCGTCTGTTTGATCTTATTCTCGGATATTCTCATACCGCGCTCTCCAATGCTATTTTGCCCAGTCGCCCCTTGCGAAAATCGTCTATAAGCGCCACCGCCGCCCTGTCCGCATCCGGTTCGCCGCCGCGGATCTTAAACCCGCGCCGCTCGGCTATCGCGGATAAACCGTCGGCCGTATCTATACGCACGCCGTAGCGCGAAACGAGTATGTCGTCGTCCAAACGGTTGAGCCTGTCTATAAGCGCGGTCGCAAGCTCGGTCACGTCGAGAACTTCGTCGCGGATACTGCCGATGATGGCGAGATTTTCGCCGACCGCTCTGTCGATTATCTTGGGATAAAGCGTGCCGGGCGTATCCAAAACGTCGAGCGTTTGGTCGACGCGCGTCCACCTTGCGGCGCGCGTGACACCCGCTTTATCGCCCGTAACGAGCCGAGCCTTGCCGCAAAGACTGTTTATCACTGTGGACTTGCCCGTATTAGGCACGCCCACTACCACAGCCCGAACATGTTGATTTATGCCGCGCGCCCGCTGTTTTTCGAGTTTTTCTGCGCACGCCCGCTTTATCGCCGCAAGCAATTTTTTGCGGCACGTCGTACTCGTGCCTTCTACCGCTACCGCATGACCGCCGTCAACGCTCAGCTTTTCCGTCCACGCCGCAACGACGTCCGACGGCACGGTATCCGTTTTATTCAATACATACACGATAGGCACGTCGAGCATTTTATCGAAGTTGGGATTGAAGCACGACCGAACGGCGCGACTGTCCAACACGTACAGCGCGCAATCCGCGACTTTGAGATTGCTCTCTATCTCGCGCGTCGATCTTGCCATATGCCCCGGAAACCAATTGATATCCATATTATCGATCGTCTCCTTTGCCGTCGGGCATGAGATCGGGTCTGCGCGATCTCGTTATGGCTTCGCTTTGCTCTTTACGAAATTTCGCTATCGCTTTATGATTGCCGTTTAGCAAAACTTCGGGTACTCTAAGCCCCATAAACTCCGGCGGACGCGTGTACTGCGGATATTCGAGCATTCCGTCCGAAAAGCTTTCGTCCTCATGCGATTCGCAACTGCCGAGAACGCCGTCTACGAACCGCACGGTACCGTCTATTACCGTCATAGCCGCCAACTCTCCGCCCGACAATACGTAGTCGCCGATAGATATTTCGCGGTCTATGCAAAGATCGAGCACGCGCTGATCGACGCCCTCGTAATGCCCGCATAGCAATAACAATTTGTCGTGCGTGGCAAGCTCCCTGCACATGCCGTCCGTCAAACGCTCGCCTTTTGGCGACATATATATGCGCAAATACTCACGATCGGGGTCGATAGCTTTTATACAATCGTATATCGGTTGAGCGGTCATTACCATGCCCGCGCCGCCGCCGTACGGCGTATCGTCGCATTTTTGATGCTTGTCCTTTGAGTATTCGCGAATGTCCGCCGCCTGAAAATCGATAATGCCGTTTTTTATCGCGCGCCCGACAATGCTTTCGTTAAGACAGTCGAACATGCGTGGGAACAGCGTTAAAGCTCTAATCTTCATCGTCGTATACCGCTACGCCGTCGAGCGCGCATCCGTCCACATACAGGCATTTCGCGCTATCGTCGAACTCCGCGCACAGCGCTTTGACAAACGCGAACGACATTTCGCCGCCGTTTTCAAGCTCGACGGCGACTACGTCCGCCGCGCCGAACGATTGCACGCCGCGCACTACGCCGACGTTTTCGGCAGTCCCGTCGCGCTTGGCGACAAGCGTCGCGCCGATAAGATCGGCAATAAAAAACTCGTCGGGCGCAAGCGCCACCGCCGCCGCGCGATCGATCGTAACGTACTCGCCGCGAAGGCGTTCCGCATCGTTCCTGTCGGATATGCCCGCGAATTTGATAAACACCGCGTCGCCGGCTACCCGCGCGTTTTCTATCCTGCACAGCTTACCGCCTACGTACGCGCTTTTAAGCACGCAAAAACGCGACGGATCGTCGGTCATCGGAACGACCTTGACCTCGCCGCGCACGCCTTGCGGTTTGACTATTTGCCCTACGGTGATCAAAGCGCTACTACTCGTCGATCTCAACGGTACAGTTCCTGCCCTGTTTGATCGACGCCGCTTTGACTACCGAACGTATGGATTTGATTATCCTGCCTTGCTTGCCGATGATCTTGCCCATATCGTCCTTTGCGACGCTTATAGTCAAAACGTCGCCGTCTTCCGTAACCGATACGCTGTCCTTATCGTCGACCAGCGCGGTAACGATGTATTTAACAAGCTCCGTCATGCCGTATTACTCCGACTTTTTCTTTTTTTCGACCTTGGTCTTTTGCGTCGATTTTTTGGTATCCAACGCGCCCGCTTTGACCATGAGCGCGCGAACGGTATCGGTAGGCTGAGCGCCGTTTTTTATCCACTGCTTGGATTTTTCCACGTCGAGTTTAAGCCCGTCGTCGAGATGAGGATCGTAAGTACCCAGTACTTCGATAAATCTGCCGTCGCGCGGCGAACGGCTGTCCGCTACGATTATGCGGTAGAACGGGGATTTGTGATCGCCCATGCGAGTAAGTCTGATCTTTACCATGATATTGTTTTCTCCTTGAAAAAGTTGATTGCGTTTTATTGCCGCCGAATGATTTTCGCGGTCATCTGAACCGACGTTTTTGGCGTACGATCTTTTGTTGCATTTGCGGCATTTTTCCGGACGCCGCCATTTTCATCATTTCGCGCGTTTGATCGTACTGCTTTAAAAGCGAGTTGACTTCCTGAACGCTTGTTCCGCTGCCCGCCGCCACGCGCTTTCTGCGCGACGACTTGATCACTTCGGGGTGAGCGCGTTCGTAAGGCGTCATGGAAAGTATTATCGCTTTGTATTTACCTATGCGCTCGTCTATCTGCTTGGCGTCGACGTTGGCTTTGTTCATACCGGGGATCATGGCTACAACGTCGTTTATATCGCCCATTTTTGCGAGCTGCTTGAACTGCGTCAAAAAGTCTTCGAGCGTAAACTTGTTTTCGCGCATACGCTTTTCCATCTTTTTAAGCTCTTCCTCGCTGACCGCTTCCTGAGCCTTTTCGATGAGCGTAAGCACGTCGCCCATACCGAGTATACGCGACGCCATGCGGTCGGGATAGAACGGTTCTATATCGCCCGACTTTTCGCCCGTGCCGCAAAACTTGATGGGCTTGCCCGTTACCGAGCGAATGGAAAGCGCCGCGCCGCCGCGGGTATCGCCGTCCAACTTGGTAAGAATAACGCCCGTGATATCGAGTTCCTCGTTAAACGTTTTTGCGACGTTGACCGCGTCCTGACCGGTCATGGAATCGACAGTGAGCAAAATTTCGGTAGGCGCGGTCTTGCTTTTGATGTTTTTAAGCTCGTTCATCAACTGCTCGTTGATATGCAGTCGACCCGCCGTATCGATAATGACAGTGTCGTAGCCGAGCTTGACCGCTTCGCGAACGGCGTTATCCGCTATTTTCACGGGATCGCCCGCGCCCTGCTCGAATACGGGAACGTTCACATTTTTCCCGACTACTTGTAACTGATCGATAGCCGCGGGACGGTAAACGTCGCACGCCGCGAACATAGGTTTTTTGCCCTGTTTGGTAAGATACGCGCCCAGCTTGCCGCAAAACGTGGTCTTGCCCGCGCCCTGTAATCCGCACATCATTATGACGGTAGGCGGCTTTGACGCGACGTCGAGCTTTGAATTGGTAGAACCCATCAACTCTATAAGCTCGTCGTTGACTATCTTTACTACCTGCTGTCCCGGCGTGAGAGATTTCAACACCTGCTCGCCTACGGCTTTTTCGGACACGCGGGCGACAAAATCCTTGACTACTGCGTAATTGACGTCGGCTTCCAACAGCGCGATACGTATTTCGCGCATCGCCTGTTTGATATCGCCTTCGGTAAGCTTACCGCGCGACGTTATTTTAGAAAACACGTTGCCGAGCTTTTCGGCAAGCGATGAGAACAATCCCATAAACTAAGACCTCTAACGTTGTAAACCGTCTATTATCCGTTGTAACCGCGAACGCGCGTCCGCCGCATCGACAGGCAATCCGTCCAACACCGAGCGCAATTCGGCGGTAAGTTTGTCCGTCTTACGCGCTATGCCGAGCGTCGACTCGTATTCGGCAAGCTTGCTTTCCGCCTGTTTGATATTGCAAAGCACCGCCTGCCGCGTAATGCCGAAATTTTCGGCTATTTCGGCGAGCGACAGATCGTAATCGTAAAACTCTCTGACGATCTCGCGTCGGTGTTCGGTCAGCAACATTCCGTAAATGTCGCACAGCCTGCTTACGTTAAGATCCTTTGCCATAAAAAACGGTGTAAAACAAATTTGCTTTACACCGTGATTATACTACATTATTTTGGATATTGCAACCGTTTTAAGCCGATTTTTTCAATCTTCGTTCATTATTCCGTTGACGAAATCTTGCGAATCGAAGTCTTCGAGATCGTCGATACCTTCGCCGACGCCGACATAAACGACGGGCACGCCCAATTCGCCGGCTATGGCAAGCACCACGCCGCCCTTTGCCGTGCCGTCCAGCTTGGTGAGTATGATACCGTCGATATCGATCGCATCGTTGAAAATATCCACCTGCGAAATAGCGTTCTGTCCAGTGGTAGCGTCGAGAACTATATAATTGAAAACGCTTGCGTCCGGCAATTCGCGCTCGACCACGCGCGCTATCTTTTTAAGCTCCTCCATCAAGTTCTTTTTGTTATGCAGTCTGCCCGCCGTATCTATAAGCAAAACGTCGCCGTTTTTGCTTTTTACGCTTTGCGCCGCATCGTAAACGACCGCGGCAGGGTCTGCGCCTTCGGCATGCTTGATCAACCTGACGCCCGCGCGCTCCGCCCAGACAGAAAGCTGGTCGGACGCCGCCGCCCTGAACGTATCCGCCGCCGCAACGGTGACCGATCTACCCTGCGACTTGAATTTTTTGGCAAGCTTGCCTATCGCAGTCGTCTTACCGACGCCGTTTACGCCCGAAAGCATGATGACGAGCGGATAATCGTACTGCGGTCTTTCGTTTTCTTCGAGCAGATCGACGAGTATTTTTTTCAACAATTCGCGCACGCTCGACGTATCGCGTATATGCTTTTTGTCGATCTCGTCTTTAAGTCTGTCCATTATGATATCGGTCGTTTCCGCGCCGATGTCGGACGAGATCAAAGTTTCTTCGAGTTCGTCGTAAAAATCGTCGGTCAAAACGCCGCCCGTGAACAGCTTGTTCAGCTTGTATGAAATGGCTTCCTTGGTGCGTTTGAGCCCTTCCTTGATTTTAGAAAAAAATCCCATGATCCACCTTTGTTTACTGACCCGACCGTCAATCGGCGGCGTCGGCTTCTATCGTTTCGGCATTTTTGAGCGCGTCGGACAGTTTGACGGACACTATGGACGACACGCCCTTTTCCTCCATCGTAACGCCGTACAAGCAATCCGCCGTTTCCATAGTCGGCTTTCTGTGCGTAATGGTAATGATCTGCGTATTGATCGAAAACTTTTTGAGCATGGCGGCGACCCTGCCGACGTTTGCGTCGTCGAGCGCGGCCTCGATCTCGTCGAGCAAGAAGAACGGCATGGGGCGCAATTTCATTATAGCGAACAGTATTGCGATAGCCGTCAGCGTTTTTTCGCCGCCCGACAACAGCGTTATGGACTGCAACTGCTTTTCGGGCGGTTGCGCTTTGATCTCCACGCCGCGCAACAGCGGATCCTCGTTTTCGGTCAATTCGAGATCGGCTCTGCCGCCGTTGAACAGCTCGGTAAATATCTCGCGGAAATTCGCTTTTATCTTTTCGAAACAGTCGTCGAAATCGCGCATCATGTTTGCCGACATTTCTTTTATTATGCGTTCCTCGTCGGCAAGGCTCTTCATCATGTCGTCGCGCTGGATAGCCATCTTATTGCATTTTTGCGAAAGCTCTTGCGCCTCTTCCACCGCGTTCTCGTTGATATTGCCTAAATTGGAAATGCGTCTGCGCAATTTTGCGATCTCCACCTCGCCGCTTTCCGCGTCGAACTGCTCGTCTTTGAATTCCAAACACTGTTCGTAATCCAAGCCGTACTCGTCGCCGACGCGCTGTTGCATAAGCTCCATATTGACGTCTATCTGCGCAAGCGATATCTCCTGCTCGTGCTTACGCTCGGTAAGCTCCGATATGCCGTTGTTGATCTCGGTACGCGCAACGTCGCTGTCCGCTGCGAGCTTGTTCATATCGCTCTTATACTGCGACAAGCCGTTAATTTTGGCGTCGATCTCGTCGCGACGCTTGTCGTTATCGTCCGACGTCGCAGTCGTCAACTGCTTTATCCTGTCTTCCAGCTCTTGTATGATACGGTTGTTGGAGAGTATGGACATCTCGTTGGCTTCTATGCGTTGCGACGCCGCGACAGTTTCGCCTTTCAGCCGAGCTATTTCGTTTTTGAGCGTTTCGATATCTTTTTCGAGCGTGACTATCTCCAAATTGCGCTCCGTAACGGCGTTGCGCAATTTATCGCGTTCTGCGCGCGCCGCTTCGAGTTCGGCGTCGTCGCGTTCGGTATTCTCGGTTTGCGCCGTCGCGTTGCCGTCGTCTGTTTCCACGAGCGCAAGATCGGCTACTATATCGGCAAGCCGCTGGGTTAGATTGGCAAGAGCCTCGTCGTCGACTTCCTTACTGTTGACGAGCGCCGTTATTTCGCCGCGCAACGCAGTGCTTTCGGCGGTCTTGGCGGCTTCGGTCTTTTCGTATTCGTGGATATCTTCGGTCAACTCGCGCACGTGCCGCAAAAGCGACTCGTTACGCCGAGCGATGCTCTCGTTTTCGGCTTGCAAACGGTCGATCTCCGCTTTGAGCGCGTCGACCTGCGTAGAAAGCTCTTTGAGCGTGCGTTCATGCGCAAACACGTTAGCCGCATCGGATTTTCTGCTACCGCCCGTGATCGAACCCTGCTGGCTTACAATATCGCCGTCGAGCGTGACTATACGAAACGAGAACTTGCTTTCGCGCGCGAGCGCGACGGCGGTGTCCATATTGTCGACTATCACCGTTCCGCCCAAAAGACCTTTTATAACGGGATCGAAAATACCGTCGTATGACAGCGCCTCCGTAGCTACGCCGAAACACCCTTTGCGATCGAGCATATGCTTATACGCAGGATCGATCGTGCGCGGTTTATAACTCGTTATCGGCAAAAACGTCGCCCTGCCGTACTTGTTGCGCTTTAAATGCTCGACGAGCAATTTCGCGTCGTTCTCGTCTTTGGTGACCACGTTGTTTACCGCCGAACCGAGCGCCATATCGATCGCGGCTTCGAACCCTTCCTTGACAGTTATCACCTGACCGATCACGCCGATCATGGCGGATTTTATGCGCGGATCGGTTTTAGCGTCGTCGTTAAGCTTGCGCACCGCATGAGAATATGCGTCCTTTTGCACGTCTTCGAGTACTTTTTTACGCGAAACGAGTGCGGAATAGTCCTGCCTTGCTTGTCCGATCTTGGCGTTACCGTCGTTGAGCTTTTTGACGCATTCGGCGCTTTCCGCCGATTCGCTTTCCTTTTGCGCGATAAACTGCTCGCGTTCCTTTTGCAAAGTCGCAAGCTCGTCGAGTTTGGCTTGAAATTCCGCCGTGCCCGTTTCTATACGCGTCTTTTCGTCGGCAATGCGCGCAGTGTATTCGGTTATGAGCCGTTCGATATTGGAACGCTCCGCGGTAAGCTCGCCCACACTGCGATTGACCGCCGCACGACGCTCCATAGCCGCGATAAGCGCGCGACGCGCATCGGCTATGCGCGCTTCCTGTTCTTCCACTTTTTTGACGAGCGTTTGATACTGCTCGTTGCGTCTATCGTATTCGTCGCGTGCGAAATGCAATTTTTCGGTCTTGCGGTTGAGCTCGCTTTGCTTTTCCGCCGCCGTCGTATTGTAAAAATCGCATCTGTCGTTAAGCTCGGAATTATCCGACATATACGACGTGTTTTCGCGGTTCAATCCGTCCAAACGTTGATGCAATACGGCAATATCGCCGACCGCTTTTTGTTTGCCTACCGACAGCGCGAGCATTTCGTTATGGTACGCGTTGAGCTTATCGTCTATGGACTGGACTTCGCCCACTGCGAAATTGTAATCGTTTTTCGCTTTTTCAAGCTCCTGCTGTTTTGCGGCGATACGCGCGTCGATATCGGCTATAACGTCCGAGATCTTGGCTTTTGAGCTTGACGCAGTCTCGTACTGATTGATATACAGATTGATCTCGTTGTATTTGAGCTGTTCTTTAAGCTCGCGGTATGTACGCGTTTTTTCGGCTTGACGCGCAAGCGGCGCCAGCCGTTCCGTGTCGTTGCTTAATATATCGTTAAGGCGGTTAAGATTGTCGCGGGTGCGCGCGTTCTTGCGCTCGGCTTCCTGTTTTTTGTATTTATATTTACTGATACCCGCCGCTTCCTCGAATATCGAACGACGGTCTTCGGGCTTGGAGTTGATTATCTCCATAACTCTGCCCTGACCGATTATCGTATAGCCTTCGATGGCAAAGCCGCCGTCGCGCAACATTTCCGAAATATCGCGCAATCGGCAAAGACTGCCGTTACGGTAATACTCGCTCTCGCCCGATCGGAACAGCTTTCGAGTTATGACTACTTCCTCGTATTCGAACGACGGAAACAGCGAACGATTATGGTTATCGAAAACGAGCGAAACCTCGGCGTACGACAACGCCTTACGCTTTTGCGTACCGTTGAAAATAACGTCCTGCATATTCGAGCCACGCAAAAGCTTGGCAGACTGCTCGCCGAGTACCCAACGCACGGCGTCCGCCACATTGCTCTTGCCGCAACCGTTAGGTCCGACGATCGCGGTTATGCCTTCGCCGAACTTGACTTCCAGTTTGTTCGCAAAGGATTTAAAGCCCAATAAGGACAGTTTTTTGAATTTCAAAGTTTAACTCGCGGCATAAAATGATCTATGTAGAAACTGCCTAAATCTACATTTTACATTATAACACGCCATACATAAAAAATCAATCGAATTTTGTAATTTACGGTCTAATTTTAACCGATCGCGCGCGATCGGCAATTTTTACGTATCTCGTCTATGACTGTTACAAAGCAGTTGTATTTAAGTCGTAAACTTTTTTTGCCGACGGTTTATCGGCAAAAATTATAACCGCGTTAGATATAACGCTTGCGTTGCCGCAAATAATTTCTTAGACTAAACGCAAATATCATTCGGTCATCAGATCGTCAACGGCGGCTTTTGCCGCGGCGATTTGCGACATACGCTTGCTTTTGCCCGTACCCGTATATTTTTTATTGCCTACGCAGACTGTCGTCTTGTACGCCTGTCCGCACTGCGCAGTATCGTATTTAACGGCAAGTCCGCGACCGACGGCATAAACCTGCAATTCGCTTTTATAGTCGCGTTCGGGCGTAACGCGCGGAAAGAATATCCTGTCAAGCAACGCCCGACAAGCGTCCAACCCGCCGTCCACGTACACGGCGCCGACGATCGCCTCGAACACGTCCGATCGGGCTTTCACCGAAAAAGCGGTCTTATCGACGCCCGCGCCGACCTGCAAATAATCGATAACGCCCAATTCGTCGACTATACGCGCCAACGGCGCGCGCGAAACGAGCGCGGCGCGCCGCGCCGAAAGCGTGCCCTCGCTAGCCGTAGGGTCTTGCTTGAACAGCTTTTCGCCCACTAAAAAATTGAGTACGCAATCGCCCAAAAACTCTATGCGTTCGTTGCCCGCCACGTCGTGTTCGTTTACGTACGACGAGTGAGTAAAAGCCGCTTGTATAAGCCGCGCATTGCCGAACGTGTAGCCGATCGACGATTGTATTGCCGCAATATCGTTTTTATTCACCGTCCGAACCCGTAGCGGTCGCCGCGGCGCGTTCCGCTTCCATTTCCGTTTTGATATCTTCGAGTATATGGTTTTCGTGCATTTTGATAATATTCGCCACCGACGCTTTGGTCGAAACTTCGTTAGACGAGCCGTGCGTTTTGACGACAAGTTTTTTGACACCCAAAAACGCCGCGCCGCCGTAAGCGTGATAATCGAGCTTGGTTTTAAGAGAATACAGCGATTTTTTCATCAACAATGCGCCGATCTTTGATTTAAGCGACGAGAACATCGCTTTTTTGACCTGACCCATTACCATTTTCGCAGTACCCTCGATCGCTTTGAGCAACACGTTGCCCGCAAAACCGTCCGCTATTATTATGTCGTAATCGCCTGTAAGCGCGTCGCGAGCCTCCATATTGCCCGCAAAATTAATCGGCATTTGTTTAAGCAACTCGTGTACGGCTTTCGTGCGTTCGTCGCCCTTGTCGTACTCCGTACCGTTTGACAGCAATGCGATACGCGGCTTTTCTATATCGAAAAGCGCGCGCACGTACTTTTCCGCCATTACCGCGTACTGCGCCAAATATTCGGGCTTGGGGTCGACAGTCGCACCGCTGTCCGCAATGCAAACGAGCTTTCCGTCCACCGCAGTCGGCAAAAACGGCGCAAGCACGGGACGAAGCACGCCCTTAATGCGCCCGACAAGCAACGTCGCGCCCGTAAGCACCGCGCCGGTACTGCCGCCGCTGACCAAACCTATACTTTCGTCCGAACCGTTTAACAGTCCGATCGCTTTGACGAGCGACGAATCGGGTTTTTGACGAATGGCGCGCGTCGGAACGTCGTAGTTTGTTATAACGTCGGGCGCATGCGCTATGACGAGATTGGCGGGCGTGTTGCTTCCGATCGCCGCTTTTATCGTTTGTTCGTCACCGACTACCGTCATTTGATAATCGGGAAAAGCTTTTGCGGCTTCCGCCGCGCCGCCTACCATTTTTTGCGGATAGTCGCATCCGCCTATATCTATTATCACGCTTTTCATGATGTCTTTACCCCGTAAGTTATCCCGTAATTATTTTAAAGCTAAAAAATTTACCCCGAACTTGCGGGGTAAATTTTTCAGTCGTTACCTTGTTTTGTTTCGATTTTTTGTACGTTATCGTAGTAGCCGCAACTCGGGCAAACGCGGTGCATCGGAACAAGCTGATGACAGCTTTTGCATTCGACCAACGCAGGCGCCGACAACTTCCATTGCGCGCTACGCGTGTGCGTACGCTGTTTAGACGTTTTATGCTTGGGGACAGCCATAACCCACCTCCTTATGTTACTTGAAGATTATACAGCATAAATATAATCTTGTCAAACATTTTTAAGCGAAATACAAATTTTTAATAAAAAATGCTTGACAACCGCATATGATAAGTGATATATTTACTATGCTCGCTTGTGAGAGCGATGCTTATGCGGAAGTGGCTCAGTTGGTAGAGCATCACCTTGCCAAGGTGAGGGTCGCGGGTTCGAGTCTCGTCTTCCGCTCCAAAGGAACGTCTTAGGACGTTCTTTTTTGTTTACCGTATAATTGCGGATAAAAGCATGTTCCGTTATTCGGGATCGAGCTGTTCGTTACCCGCCGACAACGCGGCTTTGTTCGTGCATTTTACCGTTACCGTAAACATCGCCGCCATCAACGCCCAAAATACAAACAGGAACGCGGGCAAGATCTCCGTCGTTATATGATTAGCCAAAAGCCCGAACAGCGGCGGCATAAAACAAGATCCGAGATATGCGCAAGCCATCTGCACGCCTATCATCGCCTGCGATCTGTCCGCGCCGAAAAGCGACGGCGTCATGTGTATTATGCTCGGATATATAGGCGCGCAACCGAGTCCTATAAGTGCGAAGCCTATATACGTCAATATCGCAACATTTGGTATTACGATAAACAGCATTCCCGATAAAACGATAGCCTGCCCCGCGCGAATAAGCGTTTTGTCGCCGAACTTTATAGTCAAAAAACCGTTTATAGCCCTGCCGACCGTAATACCAATAAAAAACAGGCTCGCAAACCCCGCGGCTGTTTCCGCCGATATTCCGTTATGCGATATCATATAACTGCTCGCCCAAAGCATGGTCGTTTGCTCCAATGCGCAATAACAAAAAAAGCATACAAAACACGTTACCGCCCCCGGTACGCGCAGTATTTCTTTCAATTTTATCGGCTTTTTACCGTCGGACGACTGCGACCGATCTTCCTCAGAGTCCGCATCGCGACCGACCGCTTTTTTCCACAACGGTAGGCTGACGATCACAACAAACGACAATACGGCTTGTATAGCCGCGACTATAAAATATCCCTGTTGCCAACCGCTTCCGCGCGTCAGCGCAAAGCTCATTATGTACGGACTTACAGCCGCACCCACGCCCCACATGCAATGCAACCAGCTCATATGGCGGCTTTTGAAATGCAAAGCCACGAAATTATTCAGTGCGGCGTCCACTCCGCCCGCACCCAAACCGTACGGCACTGCGAATATAAACAGCATCCAAATTTCAGTGCTTACCGAAAAACAAAAAAGCGCTACGGCGGTTGTCGCCACGCTTACAGCCGTCACCACGCCCGTGCCGATCTTTTTGGTTATCCTGTCGCTCAACAAACTCGATACTACCGTACCGCCGCATATTATCATCGAGATTATGCCCGCGTACGAAAGCGGCGCGTCTAATTGCAAGCGCATTATCGGCCACGCCGAACCCAAAAGCGAATCGGGCAAGCCCAAACTTATAAAGCTTAAATAAACAACCGCTATCAGCAATCCGAACATTTCGACCTCGCCTTGCTTAATTTTGACACAATACTATAAATTTGTCAACGATACTGCGCACGTCAACAAAACTTTATAGCGAAGTAACGCACATAATCGTTATACGCGCCTACCGCAAACTGCGTTACCGCATTTAGCCGAACGCTCGAAAGCCTACCGATAAAAAATACATACGTTAAACCCCGGCGTAAGCGATCGCAACTTACGGCGTATACCCAACGTTTATCGCACTACAAAAAAATCGATACTTAACGCATCGATTTTTATATAAAACAGTGTTTATATCACTCGGCGAAAAACGCCACTCCGATCGCGCCCGGTCCTATATGCGAACCGATAGTGCTACCGATGATAAACTTAGGCAAGTTTTCCGTTTTTCCCAACCACAGCCGCTCGCTGTCGGAAACGTATTTGGTAAGCAATTCGTCGGATAAGCCCGAATATACCAAAGCATGCGGCATATCGAAATCGACGCCGTACTTATCTATAAACTGCGTCAAAAGATTGCGTCCGCGTTTCGATCCCATGGCTTTGCCGATAAGCTTGACTTCTCCGCCGTCTATCGAAATGACCGGCTTTATGGAAAACAACTCGCCCGCGATCGCGACGGCGGACGAAATTCTCCCGCCCTTTTTCAAATATTCGAGCGTGCCGAGCAACGCCATAAATCTGATCTTAGTCTTTTGCTTTTCGAGTTCGTCGACTATCCCGTCAAAGGACAGCTTGCCGTCGCGCACAAGGCGCAGTGCGTACATACACAGCAACCGCTCGCCCGCGCTCGCGTTTAGACTGTCGACCACGCGCACCTTGCCCGAAAACTTTTCGGCGGCTCGCCGCGCGCAATCGTACGTCCCCGAAAGCTTGGACGAAATAACTATCGAAATCACATCGTCGCCGTTTTCAGTCAATTCGGCATAGTGTTCTTCAAACCGACTCTCGTTGATCTGGCTCGTTTGCGGCAACTCGTCGCTTTCTATAAGCTTTTCGAAAAACTCACGGCGCGAAAGGTCTACGCCGTCGAAATACTCGGTATCGCCGAAACGTACGGTCATCGGGATAAGCGACACGCCCAAGTCCGCGGCTTCGTTCTTATCTATATCGGATGCGGAATCTATCGAGATCTTGATCATAATATCACCTTGTTATCGTTGCGGCGTAACGTCGTCCGACGCGGGCTTGCGCCGTTTGAAATACACCGCATAATACGCGACGGCTATTAGTCCGCCGCCTATAATATTGCCTACCGTTGCCGCCAATAAACCGTTGAGCAAGCCGTTACCCAAATTAAGACCGACGACCGTCAAACCGTATTCGGCGGAAGCCATAAGCCCCGCCGTTATGTAATACATATTGGCTATACTGTGTTCGAACCCGCAAACGACGAAAGCAAACACGGGTAAATACACTGCGAGTATCTTGCCTGTCGCGGTCTTGCTCGCCATAGCCGCCCACACGGCAAGGCATACAAGCATATTGCAAGGTATCCCGCGCAACATTATTTGCCAAAACGGAGTATTGCATTTAGCCGCCGCAACATTGACGCACGCTTGCGCGACTTCGTCCGTAAACGAATGTCCGTATACGACCAATACCGCGACCAATACCGCGCCGACGAAATTCCCGACATAAACTATGCCCCAGCTTTTAAACGTAGCAGACGGCTTGATATCGCGCGTCAACAGCGGCGCGATCAACAAACAATTTCCCGTAAAAAGCTCGGCTCCGCATATCACCACAAGAATAAGTCCGAGCGGAAAAACAGCGCCCTTGACGAGATTTGCCTGCATTCCCGTAAAACCCGAACCCGCAAACGTTGCAAGCGCGCCGCCGAACGCGATAAACGCGCCCGCAAGCGCCGCGAGTATCAACGCTTTATACCACGCTTGCGACGTCTTGCCGTTAGCGACGGAAATATAATTCAAAGCTATTTCATTCGGTTTGTTCATAAGTTAATTATATAGGTAAAAGTCGACATTTGTCAACCGTTTTCGACAAACGATTTATTATCGCCGCCGACAGAACGATTTTCGGCTCGTCTATTGATTTTTATTGCGTTTAATGCTACAATATGTATACGGAGCGCAATTCGATGAAAAACCGACATGTCGATACGAATACCCGAAAAACACGCTACCCGATCGTGCTCGTACACGGGATAGTGCTTAAAGACATTGCTTTCTTTAAAGCTTTCGGGCGCATAGAAAAAATCCTGAAACGCGCGGGATATACCGTATACACGGCAAAAACCGACGGGTTCGGAACGATAGAAAACAACGCGGCACAGCTTAAAACGCATATTGATAAAATTCTCAAAGCCGAGCATGCCGACAAAGTTAACATCATCGCGCACTCCAAAGGCGGACTCGACGCGATACATATGATACGCGCGCTCGATGCGGCAAACTCCGTCGCATCGCTCACGACGCTCTGCACGCCGCACCAAGGCTCGCCAATCGCCACAAAGCTGTTGACTCTTCCGAAATGGATAGTAAAGTTCATCGCCTTTTGGGTAAATTTGGCGTACAAGATATTCGGCGACAAACGCCCCGATTCACTCGAAGTTTGCCGTCAACTCCGATCACACGAAGTAAACGAATATTCGGAGAACATCGACGGCGTATATTGCCAAAGCTATTCGACAGCGCTCGAAAAAAGCCGCGACGATTTTATCATGGGCATACCGTTGTATTTTTCCAAACGCGCGGAAGCCAAACCGTCCGACGGCTTGGTATCCGCCGATTCCGCAATGTTCGGCAACTATAAAGGCGACTGTACCGACAGCTCCGTTTCACATTCGGAGATCGTAGACTTTATGGTACGTAAAAGCAAAAAAGAACGTATATATTCGTTTTATATCAGGCTCTGCGCCGACTTAGCCGAAAACGGTTTTTAAAACTTGAAGCCGCTACCTACTTTATTACAATGCGGCTTTTATGTAACAAGAAAACGGTAGTTATATTACTACCGTATTTGGAGCCGATGCCGGCTTTGTCCCAACACCGCTTTTACGACACAAAAAAACGCCGAAACTTTTGATTTCAGCGCATTTGGAGCCGATGCCGACTTTGTCCCAATATCACTTTTACGACACAAAAAAACGGTAGTTCTATTACTACCGTATTTGGAGCCGAAGATGGGACTTGAACCCGCAACCTACTGATTACAAGTCAGTTGCTCTACCGATTGAGCTACTTCGGCGCAAGAGTAGATTGTGGTGCCTCGGGGCGGAATCGAACCACCGACACAGGGATTTTCAGTCCCTTGCTCTACCGACTGAGCTACCGAGGCAAAGTTTGGCGACCCGGAAGGGACTTGAACCCTCGACCTCCAGCGTGACAGGCTGGCGTACTAACCATCTGTACTACCGGGCCACATGGTGGACCTTCAGGGACTTGAACCCCGGACAAACCGGTTATGAGCCGGTTGCTCTAACCAACTGAGCTAAAGGTCCATAACCTACTTCAATAGCTTAATTACTATACAACATTAGTTAGAATTTGTCAACAAAAAACACGCGGTTTTCCAAAAAAATTATTTAAATTTTTAGCAAGCTTTCGTCGACCGCAATTACGGTCATCACCCTATTACCGCCACGTTCAATAAATAAAAATTATATGACAAATATAATGTAATTTTGATCAAACCGCCGCAAATCTCTTGACAATTCTTTTACCGTGTGGTAATATAACAATGCTGTGAGCATCCTTAGCTCAGTTGGTAGAGCAACTGACTCTTAATCAGTGGGTCCGGAGTTCGAGTCTCCGAGGGTGTACCAAAAACGACCTTATCCGATTATTCGGGCAAGGTCGTTTTTTTGCATATAAAAAGCCGAAGAGTTTTAAAACAATTCGGCTTTATTTAACAAAGATACGCAGATCGAAAATGATATCTATTTGGACAATTCGGTTGCGAGCGCGGTTATCTGTTGCTCGGCTTGCGCTTCGACAGCCGATTTGACTGTTACGACGGATTCGGCAAACGTGATGTTTTTCATAGCTTCGAAGCTTGCGCGCATGAGCTTACCCGACATAGGCGCCCAACTGCCGTTTTCCATGAACGCTACCGTTCTGTTCTGATAGTTCTTTATTTTTAAATGATTGATAAAATCTTCCATAACGGGCATGATCCCGCCGTCGTATGTTATGCTCGCCAATACGAGCTTGTCATAACGAAACGCATCCTCTACCGCTTCCGCCAAATCGCATCGCGCAAGGTCGAAAAGCGAGACCTTTACGCCCTTATTTTCGAGTTCGACGGCAAGTTTTTCCGCCGCTGTTTTGGTATTGCCGTAGATCGAAGCATACGCAACGGTCACACCTTTATCTTCGGGCAGATACGAACTCCATACGTTGTACTTACCGATATAGTAATCGAGATTTTCGGATAATACGGGACCGTGCAACGGGCAAACGATCTTTATATCGAGCGCCGCCGCTTTTTTAAGCACGCTCTGCACCGTTGCGCCGTACTTACCCACGATATTAAAGTAATACCGCCGAGCCTCGCATGTCCAATCTTCGTCGCAATCGAGCGCGCCGAACTTTCCGAACGCATCGGCGGAAAACAAGACCTTTTCGCTCAATTCGTAAGAGAACATGACTTCGGGCCAATGCACCATCGGCGCAAACACGAATTTGAGCGTATGAGCGCCGAGAACAAGCTCGTCGCCGTCCTTAACCACATGCTTATTTTTGAATATATCGCCGAAAAACCGCTCCGCTATATTGAACGTTTTTTCGTTGCCTACGATTGTCGCAGACGGATACTTTTGCATAAATGCCTTTAAGCTTGCCGAATGATCGGGTTCCATATGCGAAACGACCAAATAATCGGGAACACGCCCGCACAGAGCGATCTCGACGTTATCGAGCCACTCTTCCGTTTTGCGGACATCGACCGTATCCATGACCGCGATCTTTTGGTCAACGATCATATAAGAGTTATAAGACACACCGTTAGGCACTTCGTATTGACCTTCGAAAAGATCGATGGTTTTATCGTTGACGCCGATATACTTGATATTTTCCGTAATGTTCATAAACACCGTCCGTAAATTTTTAATATACCGCTCGCGCGAATGTAAAATCTCGCAAGCGACAAATACATTGTACCATAATCCGATATCTTCCGCAAGCAAATTGAAATATAAAAAGTTTTGCACAACATGCGTCACACAAAACTTTTATTACAATCACGATTTTTCCGATCGTTTTACCAAATGCTCGGCGCATTGGGTCCTACATGATCGGGCGGCGGCGGATCTTCCTGTTCTAATTCGATTTGAGATTTTTCCGTCCAAACCGAGTACAGCGTAGTTCCGACGGGAACGTTTTGCATATCGTCGATAGTGTACGCTACGCTACCGTCGGGCGAAGTTGCCCATCCGACAAACTTATAGCCTTTACGTACCGGCGCAAACAATCTGTTTCTTGTGCCTATATTGGCAAACGTATCGGTGGAAACTGTAACGCTTACAACATATGCTTTATCGGGAGTAAGATCGACGCCCCAAACGACAGGCACGTACGACGAATTCCAACGAACGTTCCAGTTTTCGTATTCACTGCGCGCCTCGCTGTAAATCGTCATATTGCTACAACCGTAAAATGCGTGTCTGCCTATATATGTTATACTGCTGCCGAGCGCAACGCTCGTTAATCCGGTACACCCTCTAAACGCATAATCGCCTATCGTAGTCACGGAATCGGGCAAAGACACGACTATCAAGTTAGTACACTTATAAAACGCATAATTACCGATCGAGCTTACTCTGTCGCCTATTTTGACACTGCCCAAATTTTTGCATTTGTAAAACGCATAATCGCCTATGCTCGTCAAACTGCTCGGCAAATCGAGCGTGCCGAGCGATTCGCACTGATAGAACGCGCGTTCGCCTATAACGATAACGCCGTTACCGAAATCCACGCTTTCGAGCTTGTAATTTCTGTAAAACGCCTTATCGCCTATCGTGCGCAAACTATCGGGCAATTCGATGCTTTTAAGTGCGGCGCAACCGCTGAAAGCGCGCGCGCCGATATCGGTAAGACCTTTGCCGAAACCTACTTCCGTCATTTGATAGCAAGCATAAAACGCATAATCGCTTATCTCGGTAACGCTATCGGGTATTACTATCGACGGTAAGTTTTTGCAATACGCAAACGCCGCATAATCGATCGATCTAACGCTGTTTGGCAAAGTTATATCGCGCAACGATGCGCAATTCCAAAACATTCCACGCCCGATGCTTTCTATACCGTCGGGAATTACGACCGAAGTCAAGTTCTTGCAATCTTTAAAAGCATAGTCGCCGATATACGTGACCGAATCGGGAATATAAACGCTTCTAATGCTATCGCAACCCGAAAACGCCAGCGTACAAATACCCGTTATCCCGTTTTCGATAGTGATCACGCCGTAAGCATCGTCATGACACCCGACGAGCCAACTGTCCACATAGACGACGCCCGTCGACGCTTTCCAAATACCGGTATTGTAAAAAGCGCCCGCACCGACGTATTTAACGCTGTCCGGCAAGCTTATATTGCCTGCATTAAGAGAACTGCACCCGTTGAAAGCGTATTCACCGATATATTCCACGTTGCTGCCGACAGTGACGCCGTGCAAATTTATACAATTATTAAACGCACCGACGCCTATCGTTTTAACGTTATTATCCATCAATACGGTAGATAAGCTTTCGCAATTATTAAACGCCATGGAGTCTATTATGACCAAGCTTTTAGGCAACGTGATACCCGTCAACTTATTGCATCGCAAAAAGGCGTTGTTTGCTATACCGTAGATCCCTTCCGAAGCGAGTACGATCGAAGTAATTTCTTTATCTTTGATATCGACCAACCACTCGCCGACCATAACTACCGATTCGGCGTTTTCCCAAATAACGGTATCCTTAAACGCCGCATACCCGACCGATTGAATACCGCTACCCATGGTAACGTCTTCCAACGCGGTACAAGATGCGAAAGCGTATTCTCCTATGCTTTTTATATTATTCGGTATAACGATCTTCGCGAGTTCGGAGCATTTATAAAACGCAGAATCGCCTATCGCCACGACTCCGTCGCCCAACCGCACGTCTACAAGCTTCGTACAACCGCTGAAAGCAATACTGCCGACAGTCAAATTCGTTCCGTTCACAACGACTTTCGCCAACATCTCGCTCTTGGAAAATACCGAATCGCCCAAATACTCTACGCTTGACGGAACGGTCGCTTCCGTTAAAGCGACACAAGTATAAAACGCTTTATCGCCTATATACCGAACGCCGTTTCCCAATGCAAGCTCCGTCATTTCTCTGCAATAGGAAAAAGCTTCGTTCCCGATATAGATCACGCTGTCGGGCAAGTTCACCGTTTTCAAACTGCGACAGCTTTGAAAAGCTTGATCGCCTATTTCGAGCAAAGAATCCGAAAACGTAACGCTCGCAAGATACGTACAATTATAAAAGGCTTGTTTTTTTACAGTCTTGACGTTTTTTCCCAATACTATGCTCGTGAGATTGCCTTTATTGGCGAACGCGCCGCTACCTATGCTTGTAATAGGCTTACCGTTATAAGTATCTTCTATAACGATATCGCCGCTCGCCGTGCCTATATTGGATATCTCGTACTCGCTGTTATTGTTTATCAGTTCGTATTTCAGTCCGGATTCGTACTGCTTGACGACCGTTATCTGCGCCCACGCGGAATCGCCGTATTCCTTACCGTTGCCGCGCGCCTTTACCTTTACGGTATAAGTTCCCGGCGCGTATTCCGATATAGATATCGAAGAACGGCGCGTATCGGTTTGTTCGCCGTTAATGTCTATCGTATAACCGCGAGCATGCGCCACTATGTTCCAAGATATCGTATTATTGTTCTCGAACTTTAAGTTTTCGGGCGCCGCCAAACCGGGAGCATTGCATGCGAGCATTATCGCCGTGCATACAGATACCGATATGACTGCTAATATTGAAATCAACGATAATCGTAATTTTTTCATTGTTACTCCCTAAATCGGCTATCAAGACAGTTCCGTCATACCGTTCTTTGCATTTTTTCTGTCGCGTATTATCTCGTGTATCCACTTGAATTTGAATTTACGTACAGCGATATCCAGCAAGAACAATATCAAAGCAATGCTTATAAATACCCAGCGCGGATCTATTTCTTTATGGTTAAATTCTTCCATATCTTCGAAAACCATTTCCGGTCTCGAAATTTCGAGCAATTTTCCTCCGCCCGACGTGGCTAACTTACCAAGGAATTGCTCGCAAAAATCGACGTCCACAAACTCGTCGTATTCCTCGGAATACGAAAAAGTCCTGAATTTCCGCAATTCCGCCTTCACCTCGCCGTCGCCGCCTATCTTGCTGATTATAACTTCGTACACGCCCGGCTCTGTGATAGTAAACGACATCCGCGTAAAGCCTTCCGCCGCAGTCGGAGTAAGCTTTTGGACTATCTCCGATTCCGCGCCGGCGATCGGTACGGTACGTACGGTTATCTCTATCCTGTCGTCTTCATCCATGTCCGTAACGATGCCGACGTGTGTGGAAAAATTATCTTCCGTAAACTCGACCTTCAATTCCGATACGCGTATGTTCTCGGTAGGCAACAACGCGCTTATGATATTGCGTATCAATTTTTTACCGACGTCGGCGTCCATGAATTCCTTAGACCATTCGCTACCGCTCAGATCGCACATAAAACTGCCTACACGCCCCTTGCCGAACTGCCATTGAGCGTAAATAGGCACAAACTCGCCCTTTAACGGTTGCAAAACTTTTTCGTCGTTGCGGATCTTCGTTCCGTAATATCCGCCCAACATCGGTATATCTTTTTGCGATATTCCGTTAACTACCGAAGTATGGTCTTTTATCATCGGTTGGAACGGCTCGTTGTTGATATCTGTTATTTCGGGCAATTTGAATTCTTTGCTCATTTCGTCCGAAAGCGAATTATTATCCCATATCCCGTAATATCTTCCGTGACCCGCCTCCGCGGCTTTTTTCATATTTTCTTCGTAAGAACTGTTTTTATCTATTCCGATCGCCACCATAGTAAAAGTTATGCCCGCGGCGTAATTCTCTTTTATTTTCTCTTCGTAGGCGGTAAAATCCTCGCCCGGCTGACCGTCGGAAATCAATATGATATGCTTGCGTTCGACGTCACGCAACGTGAGCAATGCTTTACCCGCACGCTCTATTGCGCCGGAATACATAGTTCCGCCGCCGAGCTCGATATCGTCGACTGTCTTTATAAGTCGAGTTTGGTTGGTCGCCGAAATTATAGACTGTTCGACATTGAATTCGGTATCGAGCGTCATGATACCGCAATAATCACGCTCGCTCAGCGCATACAGCGCCGCTTTTGCGCCCGCCTTGGCCTCTTCGAGCTTACCGCCGGACATACTGCCCGAACGGTCTATGATTATCATCACGCCGAGCGGCGGAGTATAATTGATCGCCTGCACCGGCAACATCTCTTGATACAGCGTGCCGTACATATCCTGTCGGTCGTACGCATTAGCGACGGTTTCGCCCGATTCGTCCACTCTGTTTCCGCCGACCGTAAACATGCCGCCGCCGTAATCGTTAACGTAAGAATACAGTAGCTCGACAAAACCCGCGGGCATATCGCGGTTAGCAATATTCATTAAAATAACTTCGTCGTAATTGCACAAAGCTTCAATGCTGTTCGGCAAAGCTTCCGTATTACCTATATTGGCAACAGTAACGTTATAATCTTCGGAAAGTATGTCGACAAGATTTTCGGATTCTTCGCTGTTGCGTTCGATGATAAGAACGTTATTGAATTTTTCTATGTTGATATACGTGTAGTATGCGTTATTATTATCCAGCTTATCGTTTAAATGCCCGCTGTTGTCTTCGCACTCCACCACGCAACGCAAACGGTGCAACCCCGTCGTATCGAGCTTACAGGAAATATCGAAAGCTTGCTGTCCGTTGACCAACGTTATATTCTGCGGCTCGCCGATCATCCGTTCCGCATTTTCGGAATTGCTTTCGTAAAGCGTCAATACGGCTTTTGTTTCGTCGGCGGTCCGACAATTTACCGTCACGCCGATATTAAACGTTTCGTCCAAAGAAACGTTGTGATCGGGCAACTTTACGTCGACCACCTGTACTTCGTTAGCCGTATACGAATTAGCGACGTTTACCGTATTGACCTGTATCCCGTTTGCTACAAGCGAGCGAACTGCCATGTCCGCCTGACCGTCGGTCTCCGCACCGTCGGATACGATAATTATTTTACCTTTCGCACGGTCGGAAAACAAACTGCGCGAATAATTGAGTGCCGACGCTATATCGGTAGCGCGGGTATCGGGCAACTCCGCATTCAAATAATTTTTATAAACCTTATCCGTATCGGTATCGAAGGGCGCGGCATAAACTTGATCGTAGCCGAATGTGACTACTCCAACTTTATACATGGAATCGCTTACGTCGATGACCGATCTTACATACTCGTCTTTCGCCGCATTATTCTCTTCGCCGCTGAAAGACATGTCGACGAGCAACAACACCTCGTTGTCCGTATTGGGCAGATCGTACGAGAAAAACATACCCGACAAAACGGCGATACACAAAACCATGATGATCGAATGCAAAACCGTCGATATTATCCTGTTTCTGTTACGTCTGTACTTTTTGGCGATACGGAAGTAAGGAAACAGCGTCAAAAATACCGCGGGTATCAATAATAACAGCCACCAGGGCGAATTTAAAAACTCGATCTTAAAGTTAGTCATCACACACCCCGCTAAATCCTTGTCCGCGATTGCAAGAACCATTCCGCAAACAACAACGTCACGAGAATAGCGGCGAAATAAACCAACAGATCGTTATAATCGACGCCAAGCTCGGACTTGACGATCTCGGAATCGAGTACGTCGATCACTCTGACGATGTTGCTTTCTTCATCGGCAATCTTAACATAAAAGCTTTCGGATATATCCTTTCCGCCGTACAGAGTTTGTTTGGTCGTATACGTTCCTATCTTGCTCAAAGTCAACTGCGCGGGGAACGACACAAATGACTCGCTGATGCCGTTACCCTCGATCGTCAAACCGAACCCGCGCGATCTCAACGTCACCGTTTCGTTCACGTTATATATGAACTTAGTAAACGTCGACGGCAGATAATACTCGAACATATTATATATGAGCGTCGGGAAATCCCAATTAATCGCGATATCCGAAAAATTCAAGCCGAACGTCATAACGGCGACCTTTCCTCCGTCGTCGTTACGGCTTAAAAACACAGGCACGCCCGCGCAATACATTATCGGCGTAAAAGCTTCGTTGTATTTGGATATGCTCGTATACTGCGTTATCAACAAATTACTTAAATTCATATAGTTTGTCAACGCATGCGGCTCGCCCGGCGCAAGCACAAAGGAATCGCCTTTCATGACGTCGCCCAAAACAACGCCTAATTCGTTAGGCAACGCCTGCGGGTTAACGAGAAACACCACGCCGTCTTTCGGCATAGTCTGCGGCGCACGATTTTCGAAAATGTAAAAATCATACCCTTCTAACGCAGGACTTACGCCCGTGCCGCGCACTTCGTCGATCTCTATGTCCCAACGCGACTTTAACGCGTTTGCGGTCGTCATCAACGCCATACTGAAAAACGTATTAGGCGCGGAACTGAAATACTGTACGCGCAGTTTCGGCTTGATACCGCCGTACAATACAAACGAATTATCGTCGGCAAAGCTGTCGTCGACCTGCACGTACGCTCTGACGCTGCTGTATTCGAATACGCGTTGCGTGACGTCGCTCATAGTTCCCGTCTTAAACTCTACCGTACGCACTATGTCGTCCGTTAAAATTACGTTCTCGTACAATTCGATAGGTCTTTCATGCTCGCCCAAATCGATATAACAATTCAATTGGACTTCCACGTTTCTGCCGAAGCATGCGATATCGACGGCGAAAGTATAATATCCCTCTTCGAAAACGGCGCGACTGTCGAGCACCGCCACATTCCACTCCTCGCTTCCGCGCGACATATCCACTACCGTGACGTCGCCCGAATTGAGATACTTTTTACCGGTATAAAACAAAACGTCCGCAGACGGATTTACGGCGGTTATCGTTTCCGCCAATACCATTGCACCGTCTACGTCGGCGCTACCGTAAGTACACTGCGTTTCACCGCCGAGCAGATCGTTAAGCTTCTCTATCAATTGCGTCTTGTTTTCCGATCCAACGCGCTCTTCCACGAACGTTGCTTCCGTTCCCGCGAGTATGACGGACATCATGCCGTTATCGTCTAAAACGTCGTCTGCGAGCGCTATCACTTCGTTTACCGCACGCTCGAAACGCGTTTCATCGTCGCAAGTAGCCCACATGCTTGCGGACGCGTCGATGACTACTACTTTTTCATTTCCGTTGTTGACGGAATCTTTGATCACGGCAGGCTGAGCCAAAATAAATGCGCACAAAATAAGTATCAATATCTGACATATCAAAATAAGCAAATTCCTGAGCTTACTTATGGGAATACGCTTTTTTTGATATTTCAAACTCAATTTCCATACGAACGTACTGGAAACGAGTTTTTGTTGATAGTTAGGCTTTATGATATAGATCAGGATGAGCACGCCCAATCCCAACAAACCGAGAAAGCCCAAAGGAATCAAAAAGTTCATTCCATTATACCTACCTTGAGCAACTCCCCGAACAGCACTTTTTCTATCGCTTTGTTCGTCGCCACGGAAATAAATTCCGCATTGCGAGAATGACAGTATTCTCTGATTTCCGCTTGATAATCTTCCAAAGCTTGCGAATACGCATTTTGCAAGCCGCGCGTTATCAACAGCTTCATATTTTTGGGATCGTCTACCGCGGCGGCTTCGGCGTCGATTAGACTGATCCTGCCGTCATAAACGGGGTCTATTTCTTCGGGAGCAAGCGTTTGTACCAACAATAACTGACGCTTTTTAAAACACAAATAATCGACAGCTTTTTTCCAATCGCTTTCGGTGAAAAAGTCGGAAATTATTACCGTCAATCCGTCGTTCGATCCTACGTCGCGACAATTCGTTATAGCCGCGGCGATATCGCTCTCGCCCGAAAATTCAAGCCCGTTAAGCTCATTCATGGCTCTGTAAAACGAATTTTTCCCGACGATCGTACCGAACGGATCGTCGGCGACAGCGCCTTTTATAAGGTTGAACGTCAGTCTGTCCATGTTATGAACAGCCAAAAAACCCAAGGCGGCGGCAACGCCTACCGAATACGCCGCTTTATTGGGATTTACCTTTCCCATCGACGCGGAGCAATCCAAAAAAATTCGGACGTGCATTTGCCTTTCGTCGGTGAACAGCTTGATAAAATACTTTTCAAACCGACTGTACAAATTCCAATCGATCCGACGGATATCGTCGCCGAGCATGTATTCGCGGAAATCGGAAAACTCGACGGTTTGTCCGTATGTGCGAACCAAGTGCTTACCGCCGAAATACCCGGAAAGATCGGTCCTTAGATTGAGCGCCAAGGTCTCCAACCGACTGAAAAAGGCGTCATTTAAGTAAGAGACCGCCATTATTTTTTAGAAAATCTCCGTTTCTCTTTTTTGGTTTCCGTTTTACCGTCGTCCGAAACGGCGTCCGACGCATCGGAAGACTTAAAAGTTTCTGCGGGCGCAAGCTCGTCGCCCGATCCGATATCGGCATCGAACGTCTTATCCGACGGTTTGTCGGCAAACGGGAGCTTGTGCGCGTTGCCGAGTTCGTCTATGATGAGCTTGATGACTTCGTCGGGCGAAACGCGATTGGCGATAGCCTCGAAGTTCATTTTCATACGGTGACGCAAAACGGGATACGCCAATTCGTTTACGTCGCTATACGCGACGTTGAATCTGCCGTTAAGCAACGCCTTGACCTTTGCGGCGGAAATAAGCGCCTGCCCCGCGCGCGGGCTTGCGCCGAGACGCACGTACTTTTTTGCGGCGGTCGACGCGCATTCGCTGTCGGGATGAGTAGCCGAACACAGCATCATGGCGTAACGCATAACGTCGCGCGCTACGGGTATTTGGTTGGCGGTAGCGCGCATCTCCAACAGCTCGTTACCGCTGCAAGCCGCATCCGCAACTTCCGCCATCGTCTTTTGCGTCATATCGACTATGCTCATAAGCTCGTCCAAGCTCGGATTCTTGACGATAAGCTTAAACATGAAACGGTCCATCTGCGCTTCCGGCAACGGATACGTACCGTCCTGCTCGACGGGGTTTTGCGTTGCGAGAACAAAGAACGGCTCGTTGAGTTTACGGGATACGCCCATGACTGTGACCGTATGCTCCTGCATCGCTTCGAGCAACGCAGACTGAGTTTTGGGCGTGGCACGGTTGATCTCGTCGGCAAGTATTATATTGCTGAATATCGGACCGGGCTGGAATTGAAAACTGGAATTCCCGTTAGCGCCCTTTACGATGATGTTCGTACCGGTAACGTCCGCAGGCATAAGGTCGGGAGTAAACTGAATACGCGAAAACGGCATATTGAATACGCGCCCCAAGGAACGAACAAGACGCGTTTTACCGACGCCGGGAACGCCCTCCAACAAAACGTTACCGCCCGCGATCATGGCAATGATCGTTCCTTCGACAACGCTTTTTTGACCTATAACGTCGCGTTCGACCTGCTCGAATATCTTTTTGCATTGTTCGCTGAACTTGACAATATCTTTTTCGGTTACCATGTGTCAACACCTCGTGATAGTTATTAGTATACGTTTTTTTTACAGCAAAACTCCGAAATAGCTTTCCAAAATAGCTCTTAGTTCGGGCGGTATCTCTTCGCCGTTGGCGAGCTTTTGCATAGCTAATTGATAGTAATACTCGTATTTTTCCTTATAATCGGTCTCGCCGTCTATAATTTTATCGTTATCGTTATTGTTACTGCTATTCGATCCGCCGTTGGGACCGCCGGGTTCGCCCGTACTGGGATCGCTCGGTCCGCCGAAATCGGGGTCGCTCGGATTGTCGCCGCTATCTTTATTCGGATCGGTACTATCCTCCGGGTCGTCTTCCATATCGTCGACTTCTTCGAATACAGCGGTGAACGTGATACTGCGCGTAACTTTTTCGAGACGGTGCGCCGTGCCGTTACCGACATATTCGTTGCCTTCGTCGTCTATCCATTTAACGAACTGATACCCGTCGACGGCATAAGCATATACTGTGGACGAGCCTTCGCCTACAAGCACTTTTTGCTCGACGTCGCCGTCGATCGAACCCGCTTTACCGTCGGACACTTCGTATCTAACGGTAGCGAAAGACGATTCCGACGGAAAAACCTTATTCCACAGATCTTTGCCGCCGGGAATGACGCCGTAAGCGGCAAGCCCCGTAACGGTCGTCATGCCGACGCCGCAAGCGATCAAAACGCTCGATACGGCTATGACCGCGGTAGCGATCTTTACGGATAGCAATTTCCCGCCGTTTCTTGCGGCGGCTTTTTCTACAACGCCCATCGCGTCGGCGCGTTGACGTTGCGCAATATAGGAATCGTCGTTTTCCAATTCGAGCATGGTTATCATACGCTCGTCGAAACCTACTCGATCCAAACGGTCCGCGACCGCTTTATTGTTGGGACGGTACACTTTGAAATACAATACAACGCTTACAGTCGCGGTAACCGCAACGAGCATACCGAGCGCCAACCACAATCCGTTGAAATCGGTAAACCACGTTACGAACGCAATTATAAACCCGACGCCGAATCCGGCTATCGCACCGAACAACGCGGACTTGACAATGCCTTCTTTGACCAAATCTCTGCGACATTTGGCAAATACGTCTTTGTAAGTGTTTTCCATAATGAGCCTCCTTCAAGATAAAAATTATACAAAAGTAGCGGGTAACCCCATTACCGTTTACAACAAATAAAGCTATTGTGTTGCATGTATTGTTGATATTATACCATATTTACGGTATTATGTCGATTATTTTAGCGGTCATCTACAAAATTTATGAAATTTTTTTCCGCCGTTGCCGAGCGATATGCAACGGCAACGACGAAATTTCAAAACATGCGTCATTGCGCAACGCTATCGGGATCGTAATCCCAAACCACGGTCGCGCCGCCGCTCCAACCGGGTACCCAAGTATCCGGTCTTGCAACATTACCGACTACATATATTTTTTGATCGGCATTCCAGTTTTCAAAAACAATATTGATAGCCGAAGACGTTTTATAGCCCATGGCTTCGACACTATCGGGAATGACAACGCTTTTTAATGCCGAGCAATCGGTAAACACATATTCGCGGATTGTTACCACTGTGTCTGGCAACGTAACGGAAGTAAGATGTGAGCAACCTTTAAATGCCCCCATCCACAAAGTCGTCACTCCGCGCGGTACGGCAACACTTTCGAGACCGGAATTCATAAATATATAGTTGCTGATATAATTGTTGGTAATTCCTTCGATATTTTCAACACTATCGGGGAATGTCACCGTTTTGAGCTTGGAGCATTCGGCAAAGCAATACGTCCCTATGCTGATCCAATTTTCGGGGATCGCGAATGTTGTGAATCCGCATCCGTAAAACGCATACATACCGACATATTTCAGAGTATCCGACAATCCGTTGACGCTCGAAAGCGACGAATTTCCCGCAAAAATGTATGCCGGCAAAGTTTCGTATTTAGTACCCGACTGAATCACATCTGCGAATTTTCTGCCGTTAAAGTTGACGGATGTAAGCGACGGTATCATGCCGAACGCTCCCGCATTGGCAACATCGTCGAATTTAGACCCGTTGGTTATTGCCAGCGGCTCGGCGCCGTTCTCAATTTCAAGCGTAACTATCTTACTGCCCGCAAACGCCGCCTTGCCTATCGACGTGACAGTATTCGGTATCGTCAACGTTCCGTTAAGCCCTGTTTTCATGAACGAACAAGTGTCGAGCTTTGCGGTATTCGGCGAGAACTCGACCGTCGTAAGATCGCCGCAACTGTCGAACATATAAGCGGAAACGGTAGCGATATTCCGATCGGACATATCCACGCTCGTCAATCCCGTGTTGGCAAAAGCGCCGAGTTTGAGTTTGTTTGTATCGGTGATATTCTCGGTATATTTTACAGTACCCGCGCCGACGGTCAAAACTTCTTCGCTTTGCTCGAACGTGACCGACTTCAAATTGACACAACCCGCAAATGCCGCGATCCCTATCGACGTAACACTGCTCGGTATGGTTATTTGAGTAAGATTTTCGCAATCAAGGAATGCCCCGACTCCTATCGAAACAAGCGTACTCGGCAATGTGACGCTTTCGATATTAGTGCCGCGGAACGCGCCTTCGCCTATCGTCGTTACGCCTTCGGGTATGATCAACTTGGAATTGATGACTTTGTCCTTATAGGCGTTTTTTGCGACTTCCGTAGCATTCTTCAATTCGACGACTGTCAATTCGGGAGTACTCGGTCCGCCGACGAAAGTGTACAGATCGTACTCGGTCAAGCTCGACGGCACGTTTATCGAAGATACGGCGGAATCTTTAAATACGTACGAACCCAGGGTCGTCAAGCCGTCGGGCAACGCGAGCGCCGACAAGTTCGAGCATTCCGCAAAAGCATAACTGCCTATCGATTTCACCGAAGACGGCAAAACGAAATTCGTAATAGCGGAATTGCGGAACGCGCTTTCGCCGATACTTTCCAACACGCTGCCCGATTCGAACGTCAAATCGGTAAGAGCATTACAGCCGCTAAACGCATTTTTGCCGATCGTCTTGACGCTTGCGGGGATAACAACGTTATTGAGCGATACGTTATCCGCAAACGCAAACTCGCCGATCGAAACAAGCGTGCTCGGCAAAGTAACGCTTTGCAACGTCGAACAGGAAGCAAACAACATACTTGCGATCTCCGTCACGCCTTCGGGGAACGATACAGACGTCAGTAATACGCCTTCGAACGCCGACGGCAATACGCTGTTTACGCCGAAAGGAACGGCAAACGATCCTATTTTTCCTGCGGGATAGCATGCGAGCGCAAGCTCGTAATCATCGCCGTTTTTGGACAATACTTTATAAAGCGCGCCGTCTATCGATTTAAAGTCGGCGTTTTCGCCGTTTTCTATCGATATATCGGTCAAAGCGCGACAAGCCGCGAACGGATTGTTTCCGAGATTTTGCAATGTAGCCGGCAATGTAACGGACGTCAATCCGTTGCAGCCGTAAAACGCATGATCGGCAATTCCGGTAACGCCGAGCGCGCCGCCTTCGCCGTCGGCTTCCGACTGCGCGGACGAAGTTTCGAAAGTGACGGTGCGGATATTGACGCAACCGTTAAACGCGTTGTCGTATATCTGCGTCACATAACTCGGTATGACCATATCGACGAATTTACCGCAATTTGCGAATGCATAACTGCCTATCTCCGTCATGTTTGCGGGAATAGCCGCGAACGCGGTATTCTCGAAAGCATGGCTGTAATACGACTTTATGCCCGTTTCTTTTTCCGCATCGATCGCAGGCAACGTTATCGACGCAAGCTTGGTGCAATCTTTAAACGCGCCGTAGCCTATATACTGTACGGAATCGGGTATGACAATGCTTTCGAGCGACGTTGCGCCTTCGAACGCCGTATCGCCTATCGTGTGTACGGAATTAGGCAAAGTTACGGACGTAAGAACGACGCAATCGCCAAACACGCGCGTATCGTATTCATTGTTGCTCGAACGACCGTTCCCCAACCATTCGAGCGCGCCCTTGCCTTCGTCGTTGTTCAAGAACGTCGCATCGGTAAGCCGCGTGCAGTTTTCAAACGCTCTGCTTTGTACGGACGTAACGGTGGCGGGTAAAGTTATGCTCTTTAATCCGCTGTTTTTAAACGCGCCGTAACCGACCGCGTAAAGCGTATCGCCGAAATCTACGGTCAGCCCTTCCGTGTTGTTCTCACCGTTTCCGCTGTTTGCGAAAGTGCTGTCGGATACACGAAGCCCTTGCTTGCCCGCAATATACGGATAATTGGGCAACGTCACGTTAGAAAGCATGGGACAATCGGCAAATATATACGAAGCGTACGTATTGTCACCGCTATATCCGTTGCCTATCCATTGTATCGCGCCGTAGCCCGTCGTTTCGTCGTTAAGGAAAGTAACGGTTTTAAGCGACGGACAACCGCGGAATGTGGAATAAGCGTATCTATCTCCCGAAGTAAGGTTAGAGCCGAGCGAACTGACGGTAGCAGGGATCGTTATTTCGGTAAGACCGCTGTATGCAAAGCAATAATTGTCTATCTTGACCAAGCCGTCGGGGAGATCGACCGTAAAGCCTTTTCCGTCGACGATATCCGCGTCCGTACCCGATCCGTAGAAAACATATTTTCCGAGAACGTTTTTATACGTTGCGGTATTGCTCGTTCCGCTCTTGACTCCGCGACCTGTCAAATCTACGTATCGGAGCTTGGGGCATCCCGCAAATACGCCGGTACAAAAACCGTACGTAGCATTATAGCTTCCCGAAGCGTATATATACACAAAATATTTATTATCGCTCGCCGCGACCGTCGCATTGATAAATTTGACTGTTTCTATACCGGTATGCGAAAACGCTCCGACATCTATGGTCAATACGCTTGCGGGTATATTGATCCCCGTCGCGGACTCATCGTTATTTACCGTCAATGTTTTAAGCGCGGAACAAAACGCAAATGCGTAATCGTCGATGGTGACCAATGCGTCGGACAGATTTTTAACGGCAGTGAGCGCCCTGCATTCAAAGAAAGTGCCTACGCCTAAAACGTTCTGATACGATGCGGTTGTACCGGTATTTATTTTTAACGGACGTCCGCCGAAATCGATCTCGGTAAGCAACTCGCAATTCGCAAACACGCCTGTCGAAGTTGCATAGGGTCTTGTGGTATTCGGTCCCGAATACGAGCCTGCCAGGATTATCAGCTCGACGGTTGCGTTGTCGTCGCCCGCAAAAGATATCTTTTTGATACCCGAAGCTTTGAACGCGGATTTACCTACGTATTTAACGCTCGGCAATTGCAATTCTACTTGAAAAGCGGCGCAATTTTCAAAAGCGCTTTCGACGATGTGCGTCAATTCGGTAGGCCACGAAGCGACCGCTTGCGCGTTATTGCCCACGCCTTTCCAAAATTTCAAAGACGATAGCGACGTACAGCCTGTAAACGCCCCGCCGTTAATAGATTTGATCGTATTCGGCAAAATTACCGTTTCGAGCGCGGTGCAACCTTTAAAAGTGTACGATTTGCCGGTAGGACGGTTGCTTTCGGTTTTATTGTAGTACAAATATTCCAACATGCTGTTTTCGGCAAACGTAACCGTTCGTAACGAACCGCAATTCAAAAATATGTTATTTCCCATAACCGTAACGTTTTTGGGAATGACGATGTCCGTGATACCGCAATTTTCGAACGAATTATCGTTTATAAATTTTAAAGTAACGGGCAAAGTAACGGACAACAGCGAAGTACAATTTTTAAACACACTGCCGTAAGACGTAGAATCCTCTTTCGGAGTCGTGGGAACATATACTCCGTTTTCGGTCACATAGTTGTAGTAACAGCCCAGTCTGACAAGCTCATCGGGAAGCCTTACCGTTTTAAGCTTGGTACAGTCAATAAACATAAAGCTTTCCATAGTCGCCATTTTGCAACCTTCCGCAAAAGTGACTTCTTCGAGATTGTCGCATTTATAGAACGAAAATCTGCCTACGCTTTCGGTACGCTTGGGGAAAGCGATCTTTTTGAGCGATTCGCAATATCCGAACACCAACGCATCGGCTTCCGCATTGGAATCGGATGAACTTGACGCATAATATTTTAGCGTTTTACCGACTTTTAAGCCTGCGGTATCGTTACCGGGCTCGAATACCACTTCTTCGAGATCATAACAATTTTTAAACGCCTTATTGCCTATATAAGTAACGGTATTGGGTACCGTTACCTTGGTAAGGAATTTACAACCCGAAAACGCACCGTCGGCAATAGTAGTAACACCGTCGGGGATCCTATATTCGGTAACATACTGACCTGCGGCATTTTTCAATGTAGGAGAAAAATACACGATAGTTTTACCGTCGGAGCTCAACAATACGCCGTCTTCCGATTTGTAATTGGGATTTTCGGGCGGCAACACGATCGCCGCCTTGCATTGAAGGAACGCGCCGTCAAACGATTTGAGTCCTGCCGAAAGCGTTATGCGAGTTAGCTTGTTGCAATTGGCAAAAACGGATTGACCGAGATCGGTAACGGTAGACGGTAAAGTAAACTCCGTGAAAGCCGTTTTGGAAAAAGCGAAATCGTTGATATGCGTCAACGCATAAGAATCTCTGATTATTTCGTATATGACTTCGCCATTCTCGTTTTCGACTACCTTACCGTTCTCGTCTTTTTGCGGAACTTTTTGGTCGCCTGTAAGAAATTCGATATTGTTTAAAGCGGTATCTCCGAAAAACGCATAATTATCGATCGTTTCGAGCGACGACGGCAGTGTGACCGATCTGAGATTTGTACAGCCGTTAAACGCATACTGCCCGATACGGGTCAGCTTTGCTCCGTCGTCAAACGAAATATCGGTTATGCGAACAGCGCCGTCGAACGCTTTATCGCAAATTTCGGTCAATCTCGCAGGGAACCGAATGCTCGCAACGGATATGCCGCTACCGAAAACAGCTCCTGCCGTGATAGTGTCGTTATTTACTTTGTATGGATTATTGCCTATGGTAAGGTCTTTCGTTCCGCCTTGCTCGAATTCTATTCCCGTAATGTTTTCGAACGTACCGACGAATGTATTTTTCGCTATATTCGTAGCGTCCTTAGAAACTATAACAGTTCCCGATTTCGCTTTGGGGCAAAGCATAAGCGTAACGTCTTCCAATTCGCCCGTATCATTATTGCGAACAATGCGGTATATCAAACCTTCATACGCCATGTAATCCTTGCATTCGCCGTCTATATTGATAACTGCCAAACTCGTGCAATTATTAAACGCCGTGCCGGGATTGGACGAAGTATTGAGTTTACCGTTATAAGCGTACACTTCCTGACCGAACGCGCTGACCTTTGCGCCCGTCGCGTCCTTGGAATCGGCGATCCTGCTCGGCAGATTCAATACGGTCAACGACGTACAGTCTTTAAACGCATTATGTCCCAAAGTCAATTTGCCGCTTTCGCCCGGCGTGAACACGACGTTTCTCAAATCGGCACATTTGCCGAACGCATATTTTCCGATAGCGATGATCTGAGCGGAATTGCTCACCCATGTTCCGTTTTGCACGCTTTTGGGAACGGTAACGTCGGTAAGCTCCGCACAACCGTAAAAACAATAATCGGGGATCCTTTCCAATCTCTCAGGCAAAACGACTTCGGTAAGCGGCATGCTCGCAAAAAGACCGTAATAGTACTCCGCCCCGGAACCGCTTGACGGATCGCTGTAAGAACCGTCGCTTATCGTCAACGGTCTGCTTCCGCCTTCCGCAAACGTTACGGACGTCAACTTGGTAGCGTTAGAAGACGGCGTTGCATTGGAATAATTGCTTCCGAACGCACCGTACGATATAAAAGTAACCGTACTCGGTATATTTATCGATTTCAAAGAACCGCATCCCGAAAAAGAATTTCGACCTATATTGATCATCCGCTCGGGCAAATTTACCGTCGAAAGCATGGAACAATCGGCAAAAGTATACATCAATACGTCGCCGTCATGCGACCCGTTTATATCGGTAAGATACAAAGGATTGGCGATCGCGCCGTCTTCATCCAAGATCATGCCTTGTTCGAAGTTGAGATTTACCAGTTTGGAACATCCCCAAAATGCGGCTTGCCCTATCTCCGTAACGGTTTTGGGTATGAACAATCCCGTAAGAGCTTTACACTGATAAAACGCATACGGTCCGATCTTGGTTATATTGCCTTTTACTTTAACCGTCTGTAACAAGTCGCATCCGCTGAACATTCGTTCGGGAATGAACGCAAGCCGATCGGGCAATGCGATACTTTCGAGCGCTTTACAATCTTGAAAAGCGTTATCGCCTATTTCAAGCGACAAATTGCCGTCGGCTATCTCTATCTTTTTAAGATTTTTACAGCCTTCGAACGCGTTTTCGCCTATATATACGACGTTTTTGTGAATAACGATACCCGTTATATCCAAATTGTTTCTAAACAAACCGCCGCCCAATTTGGTAACGGTTTCGGGAACTATGAAATCCCCGACCTTGCCCGTCGGATAATATAAGATAGTATCGACTACGTACACATACATCGGATCGCCGTTTTCATCGAGCTTAACGGAGCCGTCCGGATTTTTTTGCGTCACATAAATAGGATTGCCGTTTTCGTCGAGTTTAACGGAGCCGTCTTCGTTCTTTTCGGTATCGCGTATAGGTTGACCGTATTCGTCCTTGGCGTTGCCGAACAATACGCCGTCGTAGGTCACGAAATATGCGCTGTTCTCCGCAACGGTAACTTTTTTCAAATTTTTGCAACCGTTAAATACTCCGCTGCCTATCTCGACAATGTTAGCGGGAAAGAATACTTCCGTCAATGACGTACAGTTCGAAAATACGCTCGATTTCAATGCAAGCGCGACGCCGTCGGGTTCGTAAGCGATCGTAGTCAATTTGGTACAATAGGAAAACGCGCCTTCGCCTATTTCCCGAAGCGTTTTAGGCAATACTATGGACGTCAACCCCGCATCGGAAGTCGAGCTGCTTCCTCCGTCACAATGACGGAATGCGTTTTTGCCTATCGTTTGAACGTTGCAACCGCTTTCGAAAACTATCTCCGTCAAATTTCTGCAAGCGCCGTTGAGATAATTTTCGTCCGCGCTGCTGAAAGCATAGTCGCCTATCGCAAGCCCGCCGACACGTCCGCCTTTAAACACCACTTTTTTAAGGTTACTGCACCCGACCATCGTGCTGTTGGCAGAAGATCCGCTCAATTTATAATAATATCCGCCGAACGCATTGGATCTGATCTCTTTGACCCAGTGCGGTATGATAACGCTCGTTAATTCGGTGCAACCCGAAAAAGCCCTACTGCCTATCGCATAAATCCCGACGGGAACGGTAAATTCCCCGCTCAACGACTTGGGACAATACAACAATGTAAAGTCGACGTCGTTCGCACAAAGAAAACCGTTTTTGGATACGTAATCGACATTGCCTTCCGCAACATTGATCGTTTCCAGCGCCGAACAACCGTAAAACACGTCGACGTTAAAGTCCACATTCTCTATTTTTTCTTCCGACGAATCGACGAATACTATCTTATGCGAAGGCAGATCGATCGTATTCAGATACGCCATGCCCTTAAACGCGCCTTCGTAAATTTTAGTCGTCACGTCGTTATTATCGGCAGAAACAAAGCTTATACGACGGATCTTGGACGACTGAAACGCATTATACGCTATTGTGGAAACGCTGACGGGAATGGTGAGCGAATTCAACGATGATTTTTTAAACGCGTCGGTAGGTATATTGGAAACACCGCTCAACATCGTATAATCGCCCGTTTTGCCGATAGGACAATATCTGAGATCGACAGACGACGTTGTCGAGTTATTGTAATACAAAATTCCGTCGTCCGAAAGAAATTTCGGATCGTTTATCCCGTCGACGGCATAAACATTGACCTCACGCAAGCTTGCGGGAGCATATTGAAAGGTTTCCGGTCCTATGGAATCGATCGTTGCGGGAATTTCAAATACTTCCAGATTGATAAACTTATTGTTCGGAAACATCTTCTTCGCCGAGATCATAGTAACGGGATACGCTCGATCGTCGCCCGCTTGTTTATATTCGGCGGGGACTCTGATACTGTTCATCGTAAAAATGATCGAGCTTTGGTTTGCCATAACGACATAATAATAACTGCCGCCGCCCGCAACTTTCTCGAATTCCAAAGCCGCGATCCATTTTACATAGACCGTCCTGTCGTCCGCAAAACCCCATCCGCCATTGCTGTAACCGTATAAGTCGGTCAATACTATACCGTCGCCTGCCGCCGTAGTGTTCCATCCGCCGAAAACATATATCGGATCGGGATGTTCGGGTACGGGAAATTGAAACTCTTTACCGTAAGTAACTTTGACCGTTATGCTCTCTTGTCCCGAACCGTTGAAATCGAGCGTCACGGTGTACTCTTTGCCTTTCCAGTTGGCATAAAGAGTCATATCGCCGGCATTTGTAAAATAAGTGTCTTCAAAGCGCGTGCCGTTACCGCTCGCGCCGCCCGGCGCGTTGTACCAGCCGTCGAAATCGCAACCTTCCTTTGTAATGTCGTCGCCGATCGGCAGAAACAACTCGTCGCCTACCGCATAATACTGAGTCGTCAACGCTCCGTCCGTAACTACCGCGCCGCCGCGAGCATCGAAATTGACGGCGTATGCGCGAACGGTTATATCCGCCCATTCGCCTATCTTGTCCTCGGCTATAAATCTTACTTCTATTCTGTTTAAGCCCGAACGGTCGAACACCACTTTTGCGAAATTAGATCCGTCCGTGACTTTCGTGACGTTCACGCTGCCGTTGACGCGGACCTCGTAGCTTTCCGCGCCGATAACGTGTCGCCAATAAACTGTGTTGCAGTCGTAAGACAACGACGTGCTAAGCGAATAATAACGCGCGTCGATCGGATCGCTGTACAGCGACGAATACTCGCCGACGGTAGCCTTTACGCTTATAGTATAATCTTCGCCTTCCGACCAAACCACGTCGGGCATTTCGGACAGATCGAATTCGTTAGTCGTAATATCCGCGAACTCGGCAGAACCGACTTTAACGGTATATTTGACGTTATCCCCCTCTATTGCGGACCAACGGAGCAAATTGCCCACTATACGGAGATTGCCGGGCGTTGCGGGCGTAGACTTAACGCATTCGAGCTTGGTCGGCAACGGCGAATTGTAACCCTTGGTACGCGGATATACGTTTACAACTATTTTTCCGTCGGTCGGGTTTGTGCATTCTTTAATATCGAAGCTCGTTTTGTTGCCTATATCTATCGCGGAATGATCATGGAAACCGTTACCGCATTTTACGGACACTATATAATTCGTAGCGTCGGGAACCGAATTCCACGATACGGTTTGCGTGCTTTCATTATATTTTAATTCGCCGATCGCGTCGAGCGTCTTATTGTATACGAATACTTCGGACGTCGATTCGACGAAGCCGTCCGCATAAGCCTTGACTATAAATTTGATCCCGCCTTCTTGCATAGCGCAATTGGAAAAATTGAAGTTAGTCGAAGAACCGTTGTCGAACGGGTTATGATTGTGTTCTTTATCGCCGCAATCGATATCTATGGCATATCTTTCGGCATTTTCCACCGAATTGAACAGCAACGTTTTGGACGACTCTATAACACTGAACAGCGAGACCCTGTTCAACGCGTTATGTGTATAGTACCACACCGACGGCTCGGAATTGCTGTCGGCGGAACTCGGCGAGATCGCTTGTACCGTAACGGTATATTTGCCCGTTACGTCCAATTTGACCGACATGCTCGTTTCGGAACGCGTAACTTCTATCGGCGAAAACCCGCGCGGACCGTCTATCGATACTTTATAAGAATTAGCGCCGACGACGCTGTCCCAAGAAATCGTTTGACTGCCGACGCTGACGACGGGAGATTGGAGTTTTTTGCCTTCCGATCGACTTTCGCGCCATACCGCGAAAAGCGTTGTACTTTCTTTAAAAACAGTATTGTCCGTTACTCGCGCAGTAAGCTCGTCGGCTTTGCCCGTTTGGCTGTACCACCACCCTTTAAATTCATAACCTTCGCGAATAGGCGTTTCAAGCCCGTAAAGCTTGCCGCCGACGGTCTGCTTGCTCGCAATTTCTACCGCGCCTTCGTGATCGCCCGCGTCGAACTTGACGGAGAACTCGTCCTGTCCGAATACCTTTTGTCCCCATTGCGCATAAAGGACGGTATCCGCCGTTACGGGCTGGGTCCCGAACATAAACGGAGTCATGAACTTCTCGTCGGTATACCAACCGATAAATGTATAGCCGTCGCGAGTCGGGTCCGTCGGCTTTTCTATGGTTTTACCGTTGATAACGACTATCGATTGCACGGCGCTGCCCGAATTGCTGTCAAACTTGACTTCGTATTCGACGCGACGCAAAAAACGCATCGCCGTTTCATTGTACGTCAAAGTAACGACGTCGTTGGCTTCGTCGAAAGTTGCGGACAACGAGCCTACATCCTTGGAAGAAAACTCGTATGCGATATTATTGTCGGTCATCGTATACTCGCCCGACGTCAAGATACTGCCCATAACGAGCGTAGCCTTGTTTCCGTCATACATCGACAATAAATACTCGTCGCGTCCCGTATCGAAATAATAAACTCCCGTTTCGGGACCTTCTTCGACGGGCGGCGTGTCGATATTGCCGCCGTTACACGCAACAAACGTCGCGCCTATCACGGCAACGGTACACGCTATCAAAGTAGAAAGCAACTTGGCTCGTTTCATGGGGACACCCTCCGATAATGCAAAAAGGCACCGCAAAAAACTTTGCGACGCCTTTGTCACTTTTGGTAATTATATCATACACACATATTACTGTCAAGTGATTTTATGGAATTTTATGCTGAATTTTTACCCGACCGATACAGCATATATACGGTGTATACATAATTATTATATGCCGTTAGCTCGACAATTACCACAATGTATGGTACAATATGATCGTTATGGACACTATACGCAAAGCACGTCACGACATTGTCGCGCCGCTTATCGACGACAGGTGCGATACGCTTATACTCGGTTCGATGCTATCGCCCAAATCGGCGCAAGCGCGATTTTATTACGCGCACCCGCAAAACCGTTTTTGGAGGGTATTAGCCGCAATTTATAACGAGAACTACACCACCGATAACGACGAGCGCGCCGCGCTCGCTCTGGCGCACGGCATTGCGCTGTGGGACGTGATTGAAAGCTGCGATATAGTCGGCGCGTCCGACAGCACGATAAAAAACGTAGTTTACAACGATATAGCCGGCTTGCTCGACAAACACCCGAATATCGACCGAATTTTCACTACGGGAAGCGCCGCGTATAAATTGCTTAAAAAATACAACGAAACGGTCGGCAATAAAGTCATATCGTCGACCGTTCCGTTACCGTCTACCAGTCCGCAAAACTGTAAAGTATCGCTTTCGGAACTGACGGACGCTTATTCCGTATTATTGCGCAAAGCCTAAGCTTCCGATACGACAGGCAAACCGCTTTCGATAATATCCGCCGCCGCATCGGCATAACCGATCTCGACGGTATCCACGGTGCCGCTGTCCGCCGCTTTTACGAGCGCCGCGTCGTACGGTATCTCGGCAAGCAACGGCAAGCCGAATTTTTGCGCCACTGCTTTTACCGCGTCGCCGTTGCCGAACACGTTTATTCTCTCGCCGCAATGCGGACACAATGCGTAACTCATATTCTCGACTATTCCGAGCATCGGTATCTTCATCATGTTAGCCATGTTGACCGATTTTTCGACTATCATCGAAACAAGCTCCTGCGGCGTGGTGACCGTTATTATGCCGTCGACTTTGATCGACTGAAACACCGTTAGCGGTACGTCGCCCGTTCCCGGCGGGCAGTCTATAAACATATAATCGACATCGCCCCAAATGACGTCCGTCCAAAACTGTTTGACCATGCCCGCGATTATGGGACCGCGCCACACGACGGGATCGGTTTCGTGTTCGAGCAAAAGATTGGCGGATACCAAGCTTATGCCCGTTATCGATTTGGCGGGGAATATCCCCGTACCGTCGCCGTCCAATCCGCCGCTCACTCCGAACATTTTGGGTATAGACGCGCCGGTAATATCCGCGTCGAGAACAGCGCATTTATAGCCCTTACGGCGCATAGCGGACGCCAGCAACGCCGTGACGGATGATTTGCCCACTCCGCCCTTTCCGCTCACCACGGCTATCACACGCTTTATACGCGAAAGCTTGTGCGGATTATCGGTCTGCGGCGTCTCGCATTTCTCGCCGCAAGTATCGCAATTATGGTTGCAACTCATGTTTTGTTTCCTCCGAATTATTATCTGCATTTGCTTGCTTTTCGATCACGCCGTCGCCTGTTTTCGGCACGACGGGCGCAACCGTTGCGTCGACTTTCGATCTTACCATATTGACGTCGCACTCGATAATACCGAGCAAGATCCCGTAATAAAGCAAATGCGGCGGCGACGTCATGCCTATGTCCAGCAAAGCGTTCATCACCATCGCAAGCACGCATAGCGCGACGAATATACGTTCGTCGGTCAGTTTGGCTTTAAACACCAACCGAACAGTCTTATATCGGTGATATACATAGGCGGCAAGCCCGACTACGCCCGTACAATACAAATACGTCAACGGCGTGCAGTGAAAGGAATAGTACCAGCTGTTTTGCGGCGGTAAATACCATATCCCCACGCCGAGAACGGGATATTGTTTCCATGCGGCGAATCCCGCCGACCATAGATCGGAGCGTCCGCTGTCGGTCACTTCGCCCGCCAACAACGATTGTATTTTTACGTAAATATGATCCCAGTAAACTATGACGATAGTCAGTGCGACAGTCAAGCATACGACGTAGGCTATCCTATACCACAGAACGCCGCTTTTCTTCGTGAACACCATCGCGGTAGCAACGATCAACGAGCCGAAAACGGTGACCAATATCGATGCTCGCGAAAACGTCAATACTATCGTGATTATTTCCAACGCGACGGCGATCAAAAACAAATAACCGTGCTTGTAAATGTGGACCAAATAAAACGTTATAGGCAACGCGATAACCACGAACGCCGCGCCCGTGTTAGATATCGCATACCCGAAAACTATCAGATCCTTCGGATGATAGCTCATATCGAGATCGTACTTGATATATTGCTTGATGACGGCGGCGAATATCACTACCGCCACGGCTATCATGGCATATGCAAAATACTCGACGGTCTTTCGTCCGTTATACTCGCCGCAATTGACTATCATCGTATACGGCATAAACATGGTGAGCGCTATTGCCAGCGCCGTGCCGAACCCCGTACCCGAAAACGACGGCGACCCGACGCCGCCCATCAATAATCCGAAAGTAAGTATGACGAGCGATACGGTCAAGTATGCTCGTTTGAATATGTACTTCCATTTATCGAAATAAACGATATTAAACGCAAACGCCAAAACAAGCATTCCGAGCATTATGCAAAGCAACGTCATATTCAAAGGCGTGTTGTAATATCCCGACTGCGGCATCGTGTCTTCCGATATCACAAACGAACACATCATAACGAACGGCATCAACACAAACGAATTTTTGCAAAATAACAGCGCGGGCAAGAGCAATAACGTCAACAGCGCCGCGCCGACAACGGGAATATCAAAAGAGTGACACAATATACAAACCGCGCCGATCACCGCAATATAACATACGGAATTGCAAAATCTATCGCAACCGACGCCGAAACGACTGTCGACTACCTTTTGGAACTTTTCCTTCATCTTGATTATTATAAACTTAAACTGCTCGGTAGTCAACCGAAAACGACCGAATACCCCGTTTAAAATTTGATTTTATCGGCGGCGAGCCGCTTGGCAAACGATATCATCAATTCGTTGGCGGCGGTAGCGTCCTCGCCGTTCCACGTCAGCGAAAAACAGTGATTGGACATAGGGTGTCGCGCTACGTAATGCTCGCAATACACGCCCGATTCGGTGAGTTTGTCGAGCATGACTTCGCCCTGCCCTTTACAAAACGCGTCATTGCGCGAATAGATCAAAAATGTCGGCGGGAATTGGGCGTTTACGAAATCGACTGGTATACAAACTTCCTTGTGTTCGTAGCTGTCGAAGTCTTTACCGCTCAATCCGGTAAGACTTATTATCACTCCGTCGGCTATATCGAACGGATATTTTGTATCGAGTACCGTCTGCATGTCGTAAACGCCGCAATTGAGCAACGCGCCGAATATCTTGAATTTGGGCGCATACCCGAAAACGCTTTTCAGTTTGTCCGTGCAATTGAAAGCCGCGAGCATAGCCGCATAATATCCGCCGGAGCTGTCGCCGTCGACCAATATCCTGTCGCGGTCGATATTGTATTTATCGGCGTTGTCGTACACGAAATTCGCCGCCGCCACGATATGCCGTAACGGATCGGGGAAATTGTAATCGGGCGCAAGCCCGTAATTGATACAGAATACGGTAAAACCGTTGAGAGCGAAAAACTGCGCCCTGCCCTTGCGGTATTTCTTATCGCCCGCCGTAAACCCGCCGCCGTGTATCAACAGCACGACAGGCTGTTTTTCGGCAGTCGGCACTCGATACAGATCGAGCTTACACACGTCGGGCACGCATATATCGTAATCGATATCCGTATCGCAAGCGATCGTATCGATATTTTTCTTATTTACGTAAGGACAAGAATTTTGCGAACGGTAAAAAATGATATCTATCGCTTTGAATATCATGCGCGCGTTTTTTACTTTGGTTTTGCGCCTTCGCTCTTCTTGAACGACATTCGGATCGGTCGACGGCGTCGACGGGAAAATTATTTTTTCCGCGTCTATCACTGCGTCGACCGAAAGCTCGGCATCATTCTTATCGGTTTTTTTGCTCATGGAAACCTCTGTGATCTAATTATACTACAATTTATTGACAATGTCAACGATTAGTCGTGATCGCGACGACAACCGCTTAATTTTGTATGCTCATAAATTCACGATATATACACCGAATACGCTTTACGCGCTCCGAAAATAATGTTACACTGTAAAAAAACGCAAGGAGAATATCATGAACAACCGAAAGACCGCAATACTCGTAGTGGACATGCTAAACGATTTTGTTACGGGCGCGCTCAAATGCGAGCGCGGTGCGGCGATCGTGCCCAAAACCGCAAAACTGCTCGAAGCGGCGCGCAAATACGGCGTTAAAGTCGTGTTTTGCAACGACGCGCACATCAAAGACATCGATCACGAGCTTAAACTGTGGGGCGAACACGCCATCGTAGGCACTGTCGGCGCGCAAGTAATTCCCGAACTCGGCGCGTGCGACAAAGACTATATAGTACCGAAACGCCGTTACAGCGGTTTTTTCCATACCGATCTCGATCTGTTGCTGACTGAGCTTGGCATCGAAAACGTGATAATGACGGGACTTCACACGCATATGTGCGTACGCCATACCGCGGCGGACGCTTATTGCCTTGGCTATAACGTTCTCGTAGCGGCGGACGCAACGGACGCGTTTACGCAAGAAGACTACGACGGCGGGATCAGTTACTTAAAAACAGTATATGCGGCGAAAATATATACCGTCGACAAATTGATCGACGCTTTCGCCGCCGATCGAGAACTTTGATCGCAATACCGACAAAAGTAAAAGCACGGACGCATCCGTGCTTTTATTATTTAATCCATAAACCAACCGTTGAGCCAACAAACAAGCAAAGCTATCGTCAAACCGAACCCGACGAGTACCGCCAAAATACGCGGCGCATACGCCACGAACCAACCGCGGATCATCGCGAAAAATTCTCGACGCGTCGGCTTATCTTGCTTGTCGACTTTTTTGTCCGCGTACTTGCTGTACCAGGGCAAACCTTCGACGTTCATATCCGCTATCGTTCTGCCGTCATCGTCGTCGTATCGCTTTTTTTGTTTTTTGGACATAAACTTCGTCAATCCTGCGGATACAAATGACACGCGCAAAAATGCCCGTTGCCGTAATCCTTGAATTTGGGTTCGACGTGTTTACACACGTCCATGCACCGCGAACAACGCGTATGGAATTTACAACCCTTAGGCGGGTTCGCGGGACTGGGGATATCGCCGTGAAGAATGATCCTGTTACCTTTATAATGCGGATCGGGTACCGGCACTGCGGAAAGCAATGCGAGCGTATACGGGTGCATCGGGTTATCGAATATATCTTTTTTATTTCCGAGCTCTACGAAATTACCGAGATACATGACGCCTACGCGGTCGGAAATATGTTGTACAACGCTCAGATCGTGCGATATAAACAAATATGTCAAGTTCATATCGCGTTGCAATTCTTTTAACAGATTTATGACCTGCGCTTGTATAGACACGTCGAGCGCGGAAACAGGCTCGTCGCAAACCACGAACTTGGGCTTGACCGCAAGCGCGCGCGCGATACAAATACGCTGACGCTGACCACCCGAAAATTCGTGCGGATACCTGTCGAAATAAAAATCTTGCAACCCGCACTTGCGCATGATATCTACCACATAATCGCGGTAATCGGATTTAGGCACTATCTTATGCACTTTGACGGCTTCGCCTATTATTTCGCCGACGGGACTGCGCGGCGGCAAACTGCTGTACGGGTCTTGAAATATGATCTGCATTTTGGTACGGAATTTGCGCAATTCGCTCGCTTTGAGCTTGGTGATATCCGTACCTTCGAAAAACACTTGACCGCCCGAAATTTCATGCAAACGAAGAATGCTCCGCCCCATGGTACTCTTACCGCAACCGCTTTCGCCGACTATGCCGAGCGTTTCGCCGTACGTCATGTCGAAACTGACTCCGTTAACTGCTTTAACGTAAGTTTTTTTGCGGATCAATTTCCGTTTGAATTTTTTTGCGGTCGCGACCGCGTTCTCGTTCTCCGCCGTTACGTTCGCTTCCGCAAGCTCGCCATTTGGCTCTTCATTGCCGTCGAGTACAGCTTCGGCGTTTTCGCTCCGTTCCGTATCGACGACCGTTTTTTCGGTATCACCGTCGGTGTTATCGTCTATCGGTTCTTTAACGATCTTCCATTCTTTTTTAGTCAAAAAGTGTTTTTTGAGATCGACCACGCGCAATATTACGCCGCTGTCCGTATCGGCTGTTTCAACGTCTGCGTTTTCCTGTGTTACGGGCGCGGCGGACTGTTCATCGACTTCGTTGAATGTTTTATTATCTTCCATTACTTAGTCTCCTTTGCGCTCGTCTTTTTTGTGGCGGGCTTTTTCGCACTCGCGGCGGCGGATTTTTTGGGCGTATCCGCTACCTTGGTAGTGCCCGCGCGTTGTTTACCCGTATCCGTAGCAAGCTTTTTGGCGGTGGGACGCTTTACCGTCGACTTTTTCTTTTTTTCTTCGGCTTCGGCTTGCTTAGCCGCCTTGGCTTTCGCTTTTTCTTCGGCTATACGCGCCTTTTCTTCTGCGGCGCGCGCCGCCTCTTCCGCCGCTTTTGCCGCGGCGCGTTCCGCTTCGATCTTAGCCATTTTTTCCGCGGCTAAATAGCACGCCACGCTGTGCGTAGGCGAAACCTGTACGAGCGCGGGATATTCCCCGTCGCAACACGCTTTGCACTCTTCGCAACGATCCTTGAAATAGCAATACGTGGGCATATTGATCGGGTTAGGCACTTGACCTTTTATGCTGTACAGCCAATCGGTATCCTTGTTGATGACAGGCTTGCTTTTTTGCAAACCTATCGTATACGGGTGTAACGGCGTGTCGAATATGTCCTCGACAGTTCCTTTTTCGATAACTCTGCCCGCGTACATGACGACGACGTAATCCGCCATACCTGCGATAACGCCGAGATCGTGCGTAATGAGCATGATAGACCCGTTGATCTTTTCCTTGATCTCTTTCAAAAGATCCAATACCTGCGCCTGTATTGTAACGTCGAGCGCAGTTGTAGGCTCGTCGGCTACAATGAGCTTGGGATTGCAAGCGAGCGCCATCGCTATAACGACGCGCTGGCGCATACCGCCCGACAATTCGTGCGGATAGCTTTTATATACGATATCGGGCATCGCTATGCCTACAAGACCGAGCATTTCCAGCGTGCGCGCTTTGGCGAGCGATTTATCCGCGCCCGGCGTGTGCAAAAGCACTACCTCGTCGAGCTGATTTCCTATCGTGAACAACGGATTCAGACTGGTCATCGGCTCTTGGAATATCATTGCGATCTCTTTGCCGCGAAGGCGCTGCATAGCCCGCGTCGGCATTTTCGTAATATCGAAAACTTTATCTTCAAGCTCGAAAGCGGGAAAACCGTTGCCGTCGCGAGCCTGTACGTTACGCATAACGGGCGTGCCGTTCTTATCGAAAACAGGCTTGCCCTTTTTATCGGTCACTTGCTCCGTCTTTATAACGCGCTCGCCGTCGATCTCGTCGTATTCCCAAATAGGAATGGGCTTTCCGTTTTCGTCGAGCTTATAATCCTGCGTGTTGAACCGAATGGAGCCTTCGACTATCTGACCTTGCGGCGCTTGCACCAATTGCATGACCGAAAGCGACGTGACGGATTTTCCGCAACCGCTCTCGCCGACGACGCCGACTACCGAACTTTTGGGTATATCGAACGAAACGCCGTCGACCGCTTTGGAAACGCCTACATCCGTAAAGAAATGCGTATGCAGATTTTCTATTTCCAAAATGTTGGACGGGTCGCGCATTTCGGTAATATACTCGCTTTCGCTCACCTTACGCAATTTCCGCTTTTCGTACATACGCGTCGCCTTGCGGTTCTCGCTGGATATCCTGCGCGCGTCCTTACCCGAAATATAATGCGGATCGTCCTTGTGCGTAACATGACGGTACCAGTCTTTTATTCTTTGCAAAAAAGGTTTCTTTTCCGACATACCGTCACCTCTTCATCTTGGGATCGAGCGCGTCGCGCAATCCGTCGCCGATAAAGTTGAACGCCACGACCGCGAGTATGATTATAAGTCCCGCAGGCAACCAGTCCAGTACGTAATATTCCATGATCGTAGTGGATTGCGTGGCAAGGCTGACCATTTGACCGAGCGACGCCACCGCCTTCGGCGCACCGAGCCCCAAATAGCTCAGCGACGCTTCCGTCAGTATCGTACCGCCCAAACCGAGCGTCATGGACACTATCAACTGCGGCATGACGTTGGGGACCAAATGCTTGAATATCTTGCGTCCCACGCCGAAACCGAGCGCGTCGGCGGCGACCATATACTCCTGCTCGCGCAAAAACAGTATTTGTCCGCGCACCAATCTACACGTTCCCGGCCAACTCAACAATGTCAAAGCGCCCATCATGATATATATTCTCAACCCGTCGGGCAAACCCGAACCGGCAAAAATTGCGCCTACTATCAAAAGTATCGGCATCGACGGTATACAGTTGAGTATATCGACGATACGCATTATCACCATGTCGACCCAACCGCCGAAATATCCCGCCAAACCGCCGAGAATAACGCCTATGACGGTATAAGTCAACACGACCAAAAAGCTCAACATCAACGACAGTCGCCCGCCGTACATAAGTCTTACGAGAATATCGTAACCGTCGCGATCCGTACCCAAAACGTGCAACGCTTTATCGCCGTTGCTACGGTAGCCGAACGTCCATGCGGGGGCATGCGCGTTCAAGCTTTCGGGACGGTTGGACGATATTGTGTAATAATCGAACTCGTTGCCTTCCTCATCTTTTGTGGGAACGCGAATATTACTGTAATATATCCTGTACGATTCCGAACGGTCTATTTCCGACTCGCCCCACGGCACGAATACCGGTCCGAGAAAAGAAAAAACCAATACAGCCAAAAATATCGAAAGCCCGACGACCGAAAGCCGCGAACGGAAAAACCGTTTGAATACAAGCTTTAACGGCGATACTACCTTTACCCGATCGGCAAGCGTTTCCTCCGCGACAGGCGCAACAGAGCCTTCCGTTTCCGAAACGGACGCTTCGACGTTGGCTTGCGCGTTTTCCGCAAAGCCGGACGTCGGCGAACCTATCCCCGGCGCGACGCTTTCGGCAAGCTCCGCAACGTCGGGTTCGATCGGCGATACGACCTTTTCCGCTTCGGACTGTTCTATTAAATTCTCTTGTTTTCTTTTTGCCATGATACAGTCCGCCTACTTAGATATCTTGATACGCGGATCAACCAGCATATAGGTTATATCCGAAAGCAACGTGCCTATTACCGTCAGTATGGCAATAAACATATTATACCCCATAACGAACGGGATATCGCCTATTACGAGCGCGCTGTACGCAATATTGCCTATTCCGTCGAGCGCAAAGACCTGTTCGAGTATCATCATGCCGCCGAACAAGCTCGGTATGATCCCTGCCGTCATGGTAACGATAGGGACCATCGTATTGCGGAATACGTGCTTATACACCACCGTACGCTCGGACAAGCCCTTTGCGCGCGCCGTGCGCACGTAGTCCTGATTTAGCACTTCCAACGTGTTTGTACGCGTATGCCGCATCAGTCCGCCTATCGATCCGATAACTATCGCTATCATAGGCAGTATCATATGATACAAAATGTCGAAGAACTTTTCTACGGGAGTAAGCGTAGCCGTAGCGTCGAACAGACCGCCCGTCGGGAACCAGCCTAAGCCTACCGCAAATATCCTTATAAGCAAAATCGCAAGGAAAAAACCCGGCAACGATATGCCCATCATGGCGAAAACCGACGTAGTATAGTCGACCGCGCCGTACTGCTTGGTAGCGGCTTTTATACCGAGCGGAATCGCAATTATAAACTGGAATACATAAGCGATTATCGCAACGCCGAACGATACCCACATGTGATCGGCGATAACCTTGGCAACGGGCTGACCGTATTTAAACGACGTGCCGAGATCGCCCTGCAATGCGGCGGTAAGCCATTTCCAATACCCCACGGGAATACTGTCGGACAGACCGTACAACGCTTTTATACGGTCTATCTCCTCTTGCGTTATAATACCCTGAGTGATTTGCGACGCAAAGTTGTTGTCTATGTAATCCATAGGCAACAACCGCATCAAGCAATACAACACGAGCGAAACGCACAGTAATATCGCTATGGAGTAAAGTACTCTTTTGATGATATACTTGACCATTAAACTGTCCTTATCTTATAGGTACTTTATCAACCTTCGTTAAAGCTGACTTCCCAAATCCTCGAAAGCGGCGACTTATACGTGCCGACGTCCGCACCGGTAAACATGGTGCTTTCGTCGAACAGTCCGCGTTGCCATACATAGTAAACCTTACGCTGATACGTCGGGAACTCGACGGCGAGCTGCATGAGCTTGTTCTGCGCTTCGATATAAACGGGCTTGCGCTCGTTGACCGACGTCACTTCGCGTCCTTCGTCGATAAGATCGGAAAGCTCGTCGAGCAAACGCACTTCGGTCGACGCAAACGGCGAAGACGCGTGCTGTTGGCTACGTATAAAGTTATAGCCCCAAGCGAGCGTGCTGGACGCATTGGAATCTTTATGGTAGACCTGGAACATATCGGGATCGGAAGACGAACTCCACGCAGCCGCCCAAACGGTAAGTCTGCCTGCGGAAAGCTTTGACAAAGCAGTCGAATCCTGCGAAAGCGAAATATCGAATCCTATCTCGTTAAGGATCTCCATAGAATTGTTGAGCAACGCGAACGCAGGGTGATCTTCGGAATTTCCTGCAACCGTAAACGTATATTTAAGCGGAGCTTTACTAACGGGATCCATAAGCGTTCCGTTATTCAAATAGCAACCGCCCATATCGATCGCATATTTACGCGCGATATCTTTTGCGTTTTGACGTTTTTCTGCGGCAGTCAATTTTTCGAGATCCGCCGCCGTGCCGCCTTCCTGCCCGTACGGATAATAGCTGTAATTATCGAATTTGTTGAACTCGACTTCGTCGTAATAATCGCTCAAAGTCTTGGACATAGGGCGACGTATGATCGACGCGTAATCGCTACCGCCGTAATAGTCCACGCACAGTTGCGGATCGAGAGTGGACATAATCGCACGACGTACCCAAAGGTTTGGAACATAGCGCGCGCTTATACCGATATAGCCGTAACCGAGATTGTCGGCGCTGTCGTAATTGAGCGTGTCTTTATCCGAGCCTTGCAATTTACCTATCGTTTCGATATCCATATTGGGCGACGCATAATGCACCTGTCCCGTCTTTACCGCATCGTACAACATATTATTGTTAACGACCTGATAGCGCAAGCTCTTGATCTTGGGCGCGCCGAGCATAAAATGCTCGTTACGCTCGAAATAAACGACGTTGCTGTCAAAGAAATCTTCTTTCGACGACGCGACTCCGCCTCTATATGTCGACGCTTTATACGGACCTGCGCCTAACGGCAATTGATTTTCTCTTATTCCGCGCATAAAGTCGTAATTATTGAACTCAACGCCGAAATACGGATTTTCTTTCGACAAATCGCCGTAACCTGTCTTTACTTGATCCCAAGTTTCGGAATAGTAATGTCCGGGCGCAACAGTAAAGCTGAAATTCTGTATAGCTTTGGGATCGACGCCGTTTATGCGAATATGCAGCACGTCGAAAGTTTTGGGATTGCCGTTTTGATCTTTCAACGTTTTGACCGTTTTGGCATTAGTTTTTTCGTCGAAGTGTTCGATCTCCGATCTTTGTATTATTTCGATACCGCTTACGGTGGGAACTACGAGCGAACCGTCTTCGCCGCGCTTCAAATCGCGCGAAATAACGTCCGAACGAATGTAGTTACGGATCGCTTGCGAGCTACCCGAATAATCGATAACTTGCAATAACTGATTGGCATAGCTCGAAAAATCCTTTACGCTCGTATCGCCGTAATCACCGAAATAATAGTTATAGATAAAATCCTTCAACACTTTTTCATTACGATCTTCATCTTTCAATCCGGAGTTATCGTGCATTTCGTAATACTCGTCGTTAACGCCTTCCAAAGCGGGCGTACGCGTCAGAGTTATTATGCCGTAACTGTACAAAAAGACCTGCCAATTTTCGGTAAACAATCTATTACCGTCACGGTCGACGTATTTTTCGTAGTCTTTTTCCACGTCGACAGACATAGCCATAGTCCAATCGGAATCTATCTCGTCTTTAAACAATGTTTGTATGGTTTCGATATCCTTTTGGATAACTCTGTTTTCGGGCGTGTCCGGCAGCTGCGGTTCACCGTCTATATAGTACTCGTACCCCGACCAATTACCCCAATCGAAATCAAATCTATCTTTCAATTTTTTAGCGTCGTCTGCCCAATCGTATATCATATCGATACGAGCGTCGACTATGCTGTCGTAATATTCGTCGGAATTTTCGGCTTCGTTTGGATCGGTCGTTTGAGTACGGTAATACGAAAGACCTTTTATCCCGACCGAATACATGGTACTCGACCCTGTATACGACGGATCGAGATACATATAAATATTATAAAGCACATCGTCCTTGGTAAGCAAAGTGCCGTCGCTGAATTTGATATTATCCTTCAACGCAAAGTAATAATCGGTATAATAATTCTTATACTTATCATCGCCCTTCGCAGTGCTTATAATGTCGTCTTTCGTGCCGGTAGTCACAACGCCGTAATCGTGTGCAACGCTCGGCTCGTCCCACGCCGCAAGCGGTTTTCCGTTGGCGTCGCTCGTAAGCATGCCTATCTGCGTTTGACCTACGATCTCGCCGTCCGCACCTGCGGTATAAAAGAACGGATTGAAAACGCCGTCCAAAATATCGCTCGCCAAAACGAGATGCGACGTTTCGTTGGAAAGCTTGTTTTTTCCGTTGCTACAAGCGGTCAACGGCGCAACAACGGCGCAAGCGCCCATTGCTATCGTCAATGCTTTTGCTATATTGCGTAATTTTCTGTTAGCCATAATTACCTCCGATTATATATTTAACTCGGTATCACCGTCAGTTAACTTATTGAATACTTACCGTTGCGGAATATTTATCGTCTCCGTTATCCGCTATCGTTACGTTATAAACAACGGTTCTTCCGTTTATCCTGTAATGCCCGTCGGATATTTTTTCTATAGTTCTTATGCGAATACCGCTGTACGACCCATCGAATAATTCAGCCAGATCGTAAACGTCGCCCAAGACTTTGACTCCGTTTTGCTCAATGTATTTGGCATATACCGCGTACTGCTTATCGGCTGTATATATGATCTCCGAACCGATAAACGAAGTGCACGTGTACGAACCGCCGCTTATAAACGCGCCTTGGTCTACGCCGATCTTACCGTTGAACCTGATCTTATCCAGATCGGTGAACCCTGCCGTAAGCTCGTACTCGACGCTTCCCGAAATATTAACTTCCGATATATGAGCGTCTTTCGCTACGCGCCCCGCTAACAAACCGATATTGGCTTCGGAAAGCGACGGATTTGTTATATCGACTTTTAAAGCTACGTTTTTGAACGTAATGTCGCTTATCTTTGCAGAAGCGCCGATATTTTTGAAAATTCCGTAGTAATAGTCGGAATTATTCATGGACGCTACTTCTCGTTTAAGGTTGGAAATGGTATGTCCGCGACCCAAAAACTCGCCGTTGTACGTATCGGGGAACATTACTTTTGCATTATCGGGCAAAACAACGTCGGTATCCAAATAGATATTGGTATTTGAGTCTATGACCAACGACGAGAAGTCTTCCGCTTTGCGAACGACGGTATATATGCCGTTTAACGTTTCGCCCCAAACATGGAGCGTCAGCCCGTCGTCCGAATTCTCGAACATTTCCTTGGTAAGCGACGGCATGGGGACCTTGTCTATCTTTTGCGTTTGCTCTCTGTCGTAATAATAATCCAAAAAAGTGAAGTTAGCCGCAGTGAAGTCTGACTCTAAAAGAAATGTAGGATCCCCGTTTTGCATGCGGGACACGGAACGCTGTTTTGAATAAACATAATTATCGCCGTAGTGCAGGACCACGCTGTAATTATCCCACCATTGCGCAACCAACGTCATATTTCCGTCGGGGATATCCTTTTCGAAATCCCACACCTTGCCCGGGATAAGATTGCCTTCGGCGTCGCGCAACAACTCGCCGTTTTCGTCCGTTTGAGCAACGCAAAAATTCTTAAACGAATACGCATCGCGAACTGGAATACCGACGGTGCTTTGCGACGTATTGGGATTAGGCACTTTACTGCCTTCCTTGATACGTATCTTCGTTTGACGCATATCTTTTACCGTACCGCCGTTATAATCGAACACGACGGCAATTTTATAACCCATGGCTATAATATCGTCTTCCGTGAGCGATTCGTTGCCGCACCCCGTCAACCCGAACAATGCGAGTACGGTAATTACCGATGCTATGAACGCAAGCCAAATTTTGTTGCGCGATTTTGTCAAAATTTTAGTTGTCATAGGTTTTCCTTTTACGGGATAGCCACGAACTTAGCTTCGAGCGTATTGTCGTCCAAATGACCGTAATAGCTTTTATAACGTTCGACCGTTTCACTCGGCACATATATCTTTACGTTTCTGCAATCCTTAAACGGACTGAAAAACACACCGCCGACCGAACCGGAAAATTCCGTCGTATCCACACTGCGTATGGTAACGCCGACCAGATTATAACATCCGTCGAAAGCGTGTCCCGCAATATATTTAAGCGCGGGAGAAGCGATATCGACGGTAGATAGTTTGGCGCAATCGCTGAAAGCATACTCTTCTATCGCGTTAACGATAGACGGTATCACGATTTCCGTCAATTCCGAACATCCGCTAAACGCATATGCGCCCAAAACAGTCAATTTTTCGGAAAGTACAATATTTTTGAGCATGCCGCAACCGAGAAACGCGGCGTCGCCGATGCTCGTTACCGAGCTTATATCGCCGAAAGACTTCAAACGTTTGTTGCCGTAGAACGCATTGGCGCCTATGGACGTGACGTTTTCGGTAAGGTTGACGCTTTCCAAATACCTGCAATCGTAAAACGCGCCGTCGGCTATCGTCGTTATGGTCTTGGGAAGGACCACCTTGGTTATGCGTCCATACTCGGCGGAAACATAAAACGCTTTTTCGCCTACTTCCGTGACCGTTGTACCGTTGAACTTTTCGGGAACTACGATCTCGGTCGACGCGCCGCTGTAATCGACGACTTTACCGTTATCGATAACCAAGCCGCGCGTATAATACGACGTATACAGCGAAATATCTCGGTCTGCCGCACCGAACGTATACGGCTCGGTCATTTCCGCATTTTTAAACCAACCGTTGCTTTCCAGCTCGGCGCCGAACAATTCGGGATCCGTGACAGCCGAGCCTTTTTCGACGGGAACTACCGTCAACAGCTCGCCGTTGCCGTAAAACGACACGTACGAGTAGCTCGCATCCGCGCCCCAGCCCGCATACAGCGTAACGTCGTCGACGGGATAAACGTCGGACGTAAACGCGACCGTGCATTGCTCGTCCGTATACCATTTATCGAACACATAGCCCGTGCGTGTCGGCGTTTTATCGGGCGCTGTATACGTCGCGCCGACCAACCCGCTTACCGAATATTCGGTCGCATTGCCGTCGAACAAACCGCCGTTGGCGTTATAAGTAATCTTAACGCTCGCTTCGCCTATCCACCCCGCATAAACGGTTATATTATGCGCGGGCATGCCCGAACCGAATTCAAACGGAACAGTATACGTCGTATCGGTATACCAATCGTTGAAAATAAACATTTCCTTCGTCGGATTAGTAGGACGCGCTATCTTATCGCCTTCTTCGAGCGAATACGGAGCTATTTCCGAGCCGCCGCGCGTATCGAAAAATACCGAATACTTAACTGGATCTTTACGCAGACAAAGCACGAGCGTAACGGTCAACACTACCGCTATCACGCATACGGCTGCCGCAGAACAAATTATCGCCAGTTTAACCTTCTTCGTCATTATGCGCGATTCCTCCTTTTAACGATCACCGCGAGCATTGCCGCGATAAGACAAACTACGACGATCGCGCCGACAACACCGAACAAAACGAACGAATTGCCGTCCGTCGCGGGCGTTACGGTTTCGCCGGTCACGCCGCTCGTCGTCGAACTCGGCAGTTTGCTTTGCGCGGCGCTGAGTATTGCGCGGAAATCTTTGCCGCCGAACAGATTTTCATAATATTCGGACGGTATAGAGTTGCCGTTGTCGTCTGTATAGTCATAAGTACCGAGTACGATCGCGCGTTGAGCCGCATTGAGAATGTTATACAATCTCGCAAGCATGTTTATCTCATCCGCATCCGCGGCAGTGGGATCGAGCGGCAAGTTGCTTATACGTTCGATGATTTCGAGCGTACCCGATTCCGCGTGCAATTCTTTGGTCGCATTTAACAATTTGCCGACATACTTCTTCCAAATACGGTTGTCGTATCCGCTGTGATTGGCGGGTATGTTGATAACGAGCGTATGATCGCCCGACGCTTCGGTCATGGCGAACGGGAAATTATCGTAAACGTTTACATAAGTCATATCGTCTTTGCCCGCAACTTCGGAAGTATCGGGTTGCATAGACCCCGTGCTTTCGAGCGTGGGTGCGGAAACTGCGTTTAAATTAAGCGTTTTCAATCCCGACATTCCGCTCATAGCCGACACGCCTATCACTTGCAAGTGGACGGGCAACGTCAATTCGCCGAGATAAGTATTGCCGTTGAACGAGTATGCGCCGAGCTTGACGGTGCGGTCAAGCGCAGTATAGCTCGCATCTCTCTTGCCCATAGGATAGCCCAAGAGCGTATAGTATCCGCTGTCGTTTTTGCTGTAAAGCACGCCGCTGTCGGAAACGAACTTGGAATTTCCTTCGGCTACGCTTATCGACACAAGCTTGCTCGCGCCCACAAACGCACCGTCGGCAACCTTGTCGAGCGAAACGGGCAGGCTCAACGACGTGATCGCAGTGCCGTCGAACGCTTTGCTACCCAAAGCCTTGACATTGCCGAGCGAAACGGTATCGAGCGCGGTCGCGCCTTTGAAAGCCGCATCGCCTATTGTCTCGGCATTGTCGAGCGTGAGCGACGCAATCCGTACGCAATTTTCAAAAGCGTTGCTACCAACCGTCTCGACGTTTTCAATATCTACCGTAGCGAGCTTCGCACACCCCGCGAATGCGGAATTTCCGATATACGTTGCATTCGGCAAAACGACCGAAGTCAAATTATTGCAACCTTTGAACGCTTCACCGCCGACGCTCGTCACTTTTTCGGACGATACAGCTGTCAAATCGGTGTTCGCGAATGCGTTTGCACCTATCGACACAACGTTATTCAGATCGACAGAGCTTATGGTTTTGACCGAATCGAACGCGCCTTCGCCTATCGAAGTAACGCTGTCGGGTATAATTATGCTCGTAAGATTAGTACCCGCAAACGCATAATCGGATATGCTCGTAAGCGCAGACGAAAGCGTAACGCTCGTAAGCGCCGAACTCTCGAATACTCCCGCGCCTATCGACTTGACGGTATCGGGGATAACGACCGTTTTAAGCGAATCGCACTTCATAACGGTATTTGTTTCGCCGTTGGTAACTCCGACCGAACCGAACATAAGATCGCTGAGTCTTTCGAGCTTACCGAAATTGACGGTTGCCAATTTAGTACAACCCGTAAACGCGCCGATCCCGACGCTCGTCAACCGACTGTCCGCAAAAGAAACGCTCGTTAATCCCGCAACGCTGAAAGCGTACGCGCCGATATGGTCGACGCTCGACGGAACGATAAGCTCGGTGGACGCGCCCGTCAACGACTGACAAGCGAAAAATGCGAAATCGCCTATATATTCGGTTTTTGCGGTGATCGGCAACGTCGTGATAGCCGTACTGCCGAATGCGTAATCACCGATATACTTAACATTATCGTAGCCGGTAACGGAAGATACGGAAGAACCTCTGAACGCATTGGATTCGATATATTCGACCGAACCGATATTTACAGAACGCAGGTAGTTCGCATTGGAGAACGCGCCCTTACCTATCGTTTTGACCGAACGCGGTACGGTATACGAAGTCGCTTGATTGTACCGAGGATACGATATCAACCGAGTTTTATCGCGATCGAACAATACGCCGCTTTCGGACGAAAGATATTTATTGCCGTTTTCTACAACGAACGTTCTCAAACTCGTGCCGTAGAACGAACCGTAATCGAGATCGGTGAGCAACGCGCCCGAAGATACGTTGATCTGCGTGATCTTGGTGCAGTTCATAAACGCGCCCTGCTCCAATATCGTCAAGCCCTTAGGCAAAGTGAACGAAGTCAATCCCGATTCGACAAACGCCATAGCCGCTATCTTGTATGCGGAGCCGTTAAAAGTTACGCTGTTCAAAGAAGAGCATGCCGCAAAAGCGTAAATATCGATAAGCTCTACATCGTTCTCGAACGTAACGTTAGTAAGCGACTCGCAACCGAAGAACGCATATTTGCCGACGCTGTTGGAATAAACGGTTACGGACTTCAAACCCGTACAATAGAAGAATGCACCGCCGAAGCCGACGCTTCTGTCAACATAAAGATCGTCATAGTCCATAGACGTGTTGGCGGGAATAACGACCGACGTCAAGCCGGTACACATACCGAACGCACCGCCTCCGATAACTCCGACTCTTGACAAATCGACAGTCTTTAAGCTTCCGCAACGGAAGAATGCATAATGATCGAGATACGTGCAGTTGCTCAGATCGATGCTTTCAAGCGTATCGCAACCCCAAAATGCACTGTTACCTATCGTCTTAACTTTACCGAGATTTATTTTGGTCATTACCTGACACTCGGTAAACGCCGCTTCTTCGATAGTTTCCACAGTGGACGGCAATACTACTTCTTCCAATGCCGAACACGAAGCGAATGCGGCGCGCATTATAGTAGTGACGCCTTCGGGAATGATCACCTTTTTGATATACTCGTTTGTTGCAAACGCCTGAGGATAGATATAAACAATACCCATATCGTCGGGTATTTCTACCACGCCGTTTTCGTCGCCGCGACCGTTGTACGAACGCAGGTAAATACTGTTGGTCATTTCGAATTCCTGACGAACGCGTACCGAGCAGTAACCCGAAATCCGACTGCCGTCCACCGTCGCGCGCACCGTTGCCGAACCGCTGTCCAATGCTTTGATCGTAACGGTCATTCCGTCGGCGGAAACGCTTTCGATACGCACGTTCGATCCCGTGCTTGACCAGTTGAGCTTATGCGTTCCGTGGTAATTATACGGTTTTAAACTCGCGGTTATAGTCGCTGTCTCGCCGCGTTCGAGCATCAACGATTCCGCGGACAGTTCCACACCCGAAAGAGCGATCTCCGTCGGCTCGCCCGCTACGGTTATCGTAAACTGCAAGCAATGCTTTGTATCGTTTATGTCGAACGGAATATCCTTGCTCGTGCGGACGCGAATAACGGCAGTACCCGCTTTAACACCGGTAACAAGCCCGTCGTAAACGATAGCGACGCTTTCGTCCGAGCTTTCCCAAACGAGATCGACGTTCCAATAATTTTCGATAAACGATTTATCGTCTTCGTCAACGTCGTCCACGGTGTTGGTCTTGACGATGATGCTGTCCTTCAAATCGATCTGACCGTTGGGAACGAGCGGATATTCGTCGCTCGCGGTACGAGTCTTTTCGATCTGCAAATCGGTTTCCTGTTCTATCTCTATAAAGAAATACTGACTGTTTTTCGCATAGTCCATAAGGTTAACGAAAATTTTCCCTTCGTTAGCCATAATGGTGTTCCAATACGACGTGATATCCCAAGTCAAAGTGGTGTCGGAATTGAAATTCCCGTCAACAGGCACAACGCCGTTAGTCAAGCTCTTGCTGTTAACGAAAACTTTATTCCCTGAGCTGTTGGTACTCAAAGCCTCGTACGTAGACAGCGCATAGCCCTGTAAATAATGATTGTCGTACGCCGTGATATCGAGATAGTATCTGTACGAGTTTCCGCTTCTTTCCTTTACTTTGCGGACCGCAACGTCGGAAATATCGGGCTTTTCGTTATCGACCGTAAACTCGAACGAGAATTTATTGTTGTTGCCGTAAGTATATTCGCCGTTACCGTCTTGCCAATCAAGGAAGCATTCCATGGTGAATGTGTAACGCGCATTGTTGGGCAAGTCAAGCTCGCGAATATCAAGCTCGATATTTACAAAACCGCCCGTTTGATCGCCGCCCGAAGAATGCGTTTTACGCGCATTGTAATCGACGCCCGACCAAATAAGCTCGCCGGTAGCGCTGTTGCGAATTTCCATATCGACGCGCTTTGCGCCGCGCAATAAGCCCGCGCTTATCGCATACAGCATATAGTCGCCGTCGGGATTGACGGTGAGCGCCGCGTATTTTTCCTGCGGTTCGGGCGATTCGTAGCCGCTCGCGGGGATGTACGCAAAATGCCCCATGCCGTAATACGCCATGCCGTCGGCGGCTGTGGACGAAGCGAAACCGGAGAACGGCAACGTGCCGTATACGTCGGGCTTTAACTTGTCCTCTTCGAGTACCGAATCGTCGGCGGCGGATTCGCCCACTTGATAAGCCGTAACGTCGAGCATAGGCGCATCCGCCCAATTGCCGTAAAACGCCAAATACGGGATACCGAGGTCTATTCCGTCGAGATTATTGCTTTCGAGCTTTAAAAAGCCCTCGACATACATGCCGTTTCTGAACGTACGGTCGAGATACGCCTTGTCGGCGGCGCTCAACTCGATACGCGCGGTTACGGAAACCTCGCCGTGACCGCTGAGCGAAATACTGTTGCCGTTAAGCACCGCTTTACCGACTTTTTGCTCTATCGAATACGAATTTACCGTATCGTCGAACATATACGCTTTTTCGGCAACGGTGCGTCCGTCGGAAGACATGCTTTCCGTCATCACATACGGACGGAAATTATAGCTGACCGCATTGCCCGACGCATTTACGAGATTGAATTTGAGAGTATACACGCCCGTGCGGTCGGGATCGTCGCCCAACGACTGTTTGGGCTTGTTAGAACCGTCTACCGTGAGATACGCTTGGGTATCTATCGAACCCGCGATATTGGCAAGACCCGCGCCCTGCTTACGCGGCGAGTACGGATTGCCTTCCTGATTGCGAACAGTGGTCGCCGTGCTCATCATACGGCTGTACGATTCGTCGCGCACTTGGTTCGCGGTGTATTCGGGATGTTGCTCCTTGACGTACTGACGCACGAGAATGAGCGCGCCGGCAAGGTTGGGGCTCGCCATGGACGTGCCGCTGTATCGGTCGTACAGATCACCGCCCGCGACCGCAGAATATATCTCGCCGCCGTGCGCGGTGATGTCCGGCGTCAGTTTGAGATCGGGCAAAACGCCCCAGCTCGAAAAGTCTGACATGAACGGACCCGCAAGATACGATTTGGATACTTTGATCACGCCCGAACCCTTTGCCACCATGTTTTCGGCAAGGTCCATGGTCACGAAACAGCTGGGAACGGTATATTTGGTACCGACCGACATGCTGATTGTACCCGAAACGTTGTTGTAAACGATAACGCCTATCGCGCCTTTATCGGCGGCGACGCGCACTTTTTCCTCGAAGTTGGACGTTCCGCGACGAACGACCGCTATCTTGCCGGTAACGTCTATCTGCGAATAGTTAACGGAAAGTCCCACGCCCGGTACGACCACGTATTCGAATTCGCCGTCATCTTTATCGCCGAGAAGCTCCGCAACAAAATCGTTGGGATCGGTCTTGCCCACGAGCCGCGACTCGGCAAAATATACTTCCTCGTCGTCGACTGTGAAATATTTGGTTTTAACGCCGCTTACAGACGCGACCGCAAGCGACGCGTCGTACGACGCGGGCGAACCGACCGTACCCGAATCGGGGTTGGACGAAAGGTTCGTATTGCCCCAAGTACTGCCCTGCGCGGACGAATAATCGTTGCTCGCCGCGACGACCAAACATATGCCCGCTTCGTTGATAGCGTCGTAAACTTCGTTGATCTCCGCTTCGTCGACCTCGCGCGAAAAACCGCACGACGTGCCGAGCGACATGTTTATAGCGTCTACGCCCAAGGTGACCGCGTCGTTGAGCGCCGCCAATATCCATTCCGTTTGCGCGCCGTCTCTGTAATCGGAGAACACTTTAAACGTGGCGATCTGAGCGCCGACCGCAACGCCGGTTATCTCGTCGGACTTGCCCGCTATTATGCCGGCAACGTGAGTTCCGTGCGAATTGTGCGGATATACGTTCGTATCCGAATCGGCGTAATCGTACGCGAACGGAAGCTTGCTTTTGATATAAAGATCGTCCTCGGTTATCGCATCGCCCTTGTCCGCGGAAAGCGAAGTCGCCGTCAACAGCGGCGCGACCGACGCGACGTCGTCCTTCGTCATTGCGACGGTGGACAAATTGAGATCCATATCGAACACTTCGTGCGTGTAATCGGTACCCGTATCTACGACCGCGACAACGGTACCCGTACCGTCGTAACCGATGGACGACGAATCGAAAATACCCGATTCGTAAACCTCGACGAAGTTTTCGGTGACAGTTTGCGGAGCGAGATAAGTATTGGACAAGATCACGCTCTTAACGTATTTACTGCTCTCTATTTTTTCTATGTCTTTATATTTAACGGTCGCCGAAAAAGCGTTCATGACCGTCGTGTAAGTAAATTTGCTTTCTATCAAATACCCGGACACGTCGTTCAACGCGCGCGCGCGTATGGTATTAAGGTTTTCCAAATTGTTGCGTCCGTCTACGGTATCCATAGCCTGACCGACCGTCATGCCCTTGGACGTAGCGTATTGCATCATCGGCGTGCCGTTGAGCGAAACGATAACGGTAACTTGCTCGTCGGGCTTGGGCGTGCCTTTGCCTTCGCCAGCCGCCGCAATGCCCTTGTCGGACTTGGTGTAGTCTTCCGTCAACAGATCGTCGGGAGCTTCCGAATACGATACTTTAACGCCGTTCATAGTATCGACGTCGACTTTGTTACCTGCATTGGGCGCAGTGATAAACGCCGGCGCGGAAACAATACGCAACGCCAAAACCAACGCAGTCAAAGCCGCTATCAATATTACTATGAACTTACCGATAAATGATTTTCGAGTCGTCCTCGTCATGATCAATCCTCTCTAACGTAGCATGCCCAAAAGTCGCATACAATTTGACTATGTCAAACAGGTATATTATGTATTTTACCAATTTTTTCGACATTTTATCAAGTTTATTTACCTTGTAACAAATATTTGTTTGCAGTACATCTTATAAATATACTTGTCTATGCCGCAAGCGCGAGCTGTTCGGTTTCTCCGCCTTCGCCGTTATCGGGCGTTACGGGGATACGGTCGTCGTTCTCGTCGAGCTTTGTAAACGTGCCGTTTTCGGCATCGATCTCTATATATACGACCTTGTATTCAAATGCGTAAATATCGAGATAAACGATTTGAACAACTTCGGGATGATCTTTGAGCTTGCCGAACATTCCGCTGTAAAGCACGCCGTTTTCGTCTACGTAATACGCATTGCCGAACCCGTCGAGACTTACTGCCGTCAGATCGTCGCCGCACTCGAACGTCCCGAATAATTGCTTGTCAGCCAATATCGCGATGTATTTATCGGCTTCTCCGAGTTCTTCGTCACCTTCTTTTACGGCTAACTTGAATCTGAACAATATGGGTATCATTCCGTCCTCGGTCTCTACGAACAACGCAAATGCGTAGGTGCCGGACGCAACCGCGACGTACATACCCGTCACTTTATCGTGGTTGTCGGGATCTTCGCCGACATAGTGCAAATACGCTATGCCCATGCCCGTAGATTCGATGGAAGTTACGGTTATCTCCTTTTCGGGTACGGTTTCCGTCGTTGTTCCGCCTTCGCCGTCGTCTTTTTCGATCTCATGTTCGGGCACCGTGACTTTCAACTCGGTCTCGATCTCGAAAACTCCGTAATTAGGCGCGCCGAACGTGCCGTCGAGCAATATCGGCATCGGATTTCCGTCGCTTACGAGTATCGCAAAGTAATATACGTCCTTTGAACTCGATGCGGTAAACGACCAAACGCCGCCCTTGCCGGTATACTCGAATAATCCGCCGATCTTGGTTTCGCCTATCGTCAACACGTGAGTTTCAAAACCGCCGCCCGTCAAAGTACCCAAGCGCACGGGACTTCCCGACGGCATGTAGTAAACGTACATGCTTACGGGGATGGCGTACGTTTGATATATGCGTATGCCCGCGGCATCGTATGCCAGACCGAAAGTAAACCGCGCAACCGCATTGCCTTCTTCGTCTACGGGATCGCCGGTAACGAAAAAGTCGTAACCGCTTACGTCTTCAAGCGTCGTAGCTTTATATGTTCCCGCATGCTCCGAGTATTGCGGCGCGCCGCTTTCGTCGTCGCCCGTGTACTCGTAATAGGTTGCGCTATATTCGCCGTCGTTAACCGTTTGCGCGCCGCTGAGATATATATAACTCTTAGCATCGCCCATATATAACCAGTTACCGACTTCCGCATTGACACGAGTAAAGGAAGCGATCTGTCCGTTCGTATATTCGAGCTTTAACGAAACGCGCGTGACCGTTTTGTCCGCATTGGTCTGCACAACAGTCAAAACGCCGTTGGTATAATAGAAATCGCCCGAATAAGTTTCGGTCTTTCCGTCTACCTTTTCGACATAAACCGCTTGCGAATCGATCAGATCGATCGTTAACGAATCGTCGCCCGAAGTAAGCTCTATCTTGTTCTCGACCGGCGTCATGTTAACGTCGTAAATGTACATCTCGTCGTGCTCTTTATCGCCTTCGCCGACGGTCACCAAAACGAACTTGAAGTTGACGTATTCTTTGTTCAATCCGACCAACGCATCGTTATCTACCGTACCTGCGCGAGTAAACACGCCCGATCTATTGCCTTCGTCCCAAGCGATCGTACCGTAGGATATGGTATGCATGCTGACGGACATTCCCGACTGAGCCACGAGCATCACTCCGACAGTGCCGTCCTTCATGAGCATAAGCGTTATATTGTTGATCGAATTATAGATCGCTTGGAATCTGTCGATCTCGACATATTTACCGTCGTCTTTAACGTCGAAATAAACTATCTGTTCGACTATGTCTTTATTGTTTTCGTCCTTTTCGCCTGTTTCCCAGCTCAACACCAAGACCTGCATTCCGTAAAGAGTTTTAAACGAATAATCCTTTACGTCGACCTTGGTTTCATCGCCGACTTGTATTTGGGCGGTAGCCTTTCCGAATCCGTCGAGCGTATACACATTGCCGTCATACTCCAAGGTAATGTCTTTTGCGAAATCACCGCGCTGAGTAACGTTACAACCGACTATCTTGTCGGCGTCGGCGCTGTCGTACACGAACTTGAATTTGAAACTGCCGAACTGTCTTATATCGACGCTCGCGTTTACCAAATAAGAATAGGTGACGTACATCGATATTATCGTTTGATTGTCTATTTTCGCTTTAAACTCGTACTCCCATTCCCTTACATCGGACGAACTGTCGTCGGAAACTTCATACGTGCCGTAAATCGTTCTGAAATATTCGATCGCGACGTTGCCGTAAAATCCGTCCGAAATAGGCAGCAGGAACGCGAACGCCGCTTGACCGTTATTGTAAACGTGGAACTTATATAAGCTGTCTAAGTTATTCGCACTCGTCGACGGCAACAATCCCGTCATGGAATACTGTCCGAACAATGTTTCGACAGGCTCGAAAAGCGGCACCGCGTCTTCTTCCGACGAAGACATGCGCACTTCAAACAACAAGTCGTCGCCGTTTTTCGGAGATATACGAAGAGTACCTACGCCGTCGTCGTATTCGTACGTACCGTTGACGGTCCGTTTTACGCCGTTGTCGTCATAAGTATACGTCGCGCCGTCATCAAAGATATTGTAGCCGCCGAGCACGATCTTATCGGCGTTTTCCTTATCGAGTTCCGCACCCGCTTGCGGCTTGCCGTACATCGTGAGCGCAAACTGTTGCAAATATACGTGAGTATACTCCGTTTGATCTTTGTCGTCCGCATGGTATTCGCCCGTCATGAGCAAGCACGCGAACGAACGAACGAGCATCGAATTATTGAGCAACGTTACGACGACTTCCTTACCCGCTTCGCTGACATACGCGTTTTCGCCCGTCGAATAAACGTATTTGCCTATAAAGCTCGACGTGACGACCTTCGTAAGATCGGAGCTGTACCCCGTAACATACATAGTCGCGCGACCGTAACCGTCCAACTCCATCCTGTAAACGGCGTCTACGACACCCGCTTGGTTGAGATTGTTCCACGAACCGTATTCTTCGCCGCGTATGGAGAATACCGCGCCGTTCTCCTTTTCGTTGCTCAAACGGAAATAGAAATTCTTCGATTGCGACGTGAACTTCATAGAACCGGCAGTACCGTCAAACGAATACGCGCCGTTTACCGAAGCGCCGTTGTCGGTGTATACCGCCGTACCGTCGTCGTTGAGCAACAGCTTGGCTGTATTGCTGACATTTCCGAAAATGTCGAGCAATTTATATTCGGTGATCTTGTTGGTATCGAGATAAGCGAACGTGCCGTGTTCCACGTCAGCGACGCCGCGCAAAAGCGCGCCGGTCGGCGTTAACGCATTGGGATTTTTGAACGTGAATATATCGGTAGTCTTGTCGTACTCGCCCAATATATCGTCCAGTCCGAAACGCTCCAAATACACGATCTTATCCGTACCCGTAGCGTTGTCCATCACATATATGCGATCGTGCGAACGCCCCAATATATCGGTAAGTCCTTTTACCCACTTTGCGTACAAAGTAGTCACTCGCGTGACCGAATACGTGAGCGGCTTGCCGTCTTCGCCGACGCCGTAACGATACGCGACGTTACCGTTGGCAGTTGTCGCCCAACCGTCGAATCTGTAACCGTCGGCGGTATATTCGCACTGCGGTACGGGATATTCCATACCGTAACCGCAAGTAACGGTCTCCATCGAACCCTCGTATTCCACGTCGGACGGAAGATTGGCGTTGAACACCACCGAAAAACCTACAAGGTCGTAATATGCGTTAAAAACGTTTTCGCTTTTTACAGCCGACAACGCTCTTTTGGTCGCGTCGGAATCTTTTTCGCCGTTAAAGCGATAACCGTCGCGCGACGGCACGGACGGGATTATTTCGCCTACATAGCCCGAACCCGATTCGATCTTGCTTTCCGCCTCATAATCGTTGCCTTCGTATACCGTTTGCTTATGCACCGTTATTTGATAATCGACTTTATACTTTGCGGTGAGCGTAATATTGCCAGCAGGCATAACCGCGCTCGACTGCGCGTCGAGCTTCGTGCTTCCGTAAAACCACGCATCGAACTCGGCATCGCCCGTAACGGACGGAGTTATACCGGATACCAACGAATACAAATTATCGCCCGCTTTGGCGGAAATAGTCGTTTGCCCGTCGCCGATAGAACCGATACCCGCATTAAGCGTTATATCGTATCTGGCGGAAAACACCGCACGGTATGTAATATTTTGAGCAGGCATTTTGGACGGTATCTCTACGACCGCGCCGTTATCGGTCAAGCTCCAACCGTCAAAGGTATATCCGGCGCGCGTAGGATCGGGTTTTGTAAGCTTTACTTCGCTGCTCTCCACGCCCGTTACCGTTTCGTACGGAACGGTGCCGACCATAAACGTCAAAGTGTATTCCGTATTATCGGGTTTTTTATCGTTGCAAGCGACGAAAAACGCGCCCGTTACCGCAACGACGACCGCCATGACCGCTATAAACAATGCTTTGCGTAGTTTCTTCATTTCTACCTCTCAAACGCACTCGGTGCCGTCTGTCATACTGTATAAACAAACCGTCAAGACCGTGTCGCAACGGATTTTTTATACGACAATATCGGCTTGGACGACACCCTTGTCATTAAGACCCAAACCGATACTGTTATTTATTATACCCGTTTATGCGGTATTTGTCAAACGGATATACCTTTAAGAGAGTATTTTTTCGACTTAAATTTTACTCAAAAGTCGATTTATCGGAAATTTTGCAACACATTGTGTCATATCGCGCAAATTACGACGCAACGCTCACATACGGTAATTGCGGGAACATGACAATGCGTGAATGCCGCTCCCTACTCTATATATATTATATCCGCGCGGTATTCGCGCCAAAGAATTTGATATTTCATGTTTAAAACAGTTGACAATATTCGCCGCGTTTGATATTATTATTAAGCTTGTGCGAGGGTGGCGGAATTGGCAGACGCGCACGTTTGAGGGGCGTGTGGGCAACCGTACGGGTTCAAGTCCCGTCCTTCGCACCAACCGTAACGTAAGTTGAACAAAGTTCGGCTTACGTTATTTTATTTACCGAACTTTGCTATACAAATTCGATTTCGATATTACCGTTGTTACAGTCTGAGACTAACGACTTTTCGCCATCCGTTTTTGATAACGGCAAATTACATTCGCCTTTTTTGATAATGGAATAATCAAATACAAATATATCTTCATTAAAAAGCATTGGATCATACGACATGCGTTTTAAAACACCGCAATGCTATTTATTCCCATCATTTATATTACTTTTCAGTCGATATCGAAATTTTTAATTCTTTCCAGCTCCGCCGCGCTCAAAGCGTGTTCGGTACGCATTTCTGCGTTGGCGGTCAACATTAAAAATTCGAGTTCGCGGTCTATATCGTGAGCTTTATTGTACTTTCCGTCGAAAGTTCCCATGCCCACTTTGATACCGCGTCGAAGCGCGGCGCAAACGGGCGCAAAGCCGTGACCGTATGCCGCAGACGCTATCGGCGTAACTATAAGTCCGACGCCTTCCTGCGCCATAAGATCGAGATCGTCGTTGTCCAAGCACACGCCGCCCGCTATCGTGCAACTGCCGAGTACGCCCATTTTATGCAACAGCATGATCGGCGAAAGCTTGTATTTTGCTTCTACGATCCCCGCTTCGTTAAGGTCGTACGCCGTGCGGACTATCGCGCGAACGCCCGAATTTATAATATGATCGCACGCCGCGTTAAACACATCTTCGTCGCACAGATCGGTCAAATATATATCGCCGACCGCATTGTCGCGAAACGGCGAAAATATCGTTATGCCGTCGCGTGTCCCGCTCGGCATTTCGTCGCCGCAATATATCAAGCTTTGGCAATTGCTTTTAGCGGTATTGACGTCGGCGATACAAAAAGCGTTGGTCTTCATGTTAAAGAATCGATCTCAAATACGCCTTGAATTTATCGGCAAGTTCGGGACGTTTGAGCGCGAAATCGACCGTCGCGGTAAGCGCGCCGAACCTGTCGCCCATATCGTATCTTTTTCCGTCGAATTCGTAAGCGTATACCTTGCCGTCTTTCATCATGTCGCAGATCGCGTCGGTAACGCCGATCTCGCCGTTTACTTCCTTCACCTTTTGAATGCGCTCGTATATCTCGGGAGTAAAAACGTATCTTCCGAGCGCCGCGAGCCGCGACGGCGGGTCCGATTTGGGCTTTTCCACTATCCCGTTGCACCACACCGTTTTTCCGTCGGTCTTGACGGGATCTATTATGCCGTACTTATCGGTCTCGCTTTCCGCGACCTTTTGAACGCCGACTATCAATGCGGGCGTAGCGGCATATGCGTCCGCGAGCTGTTTTGTCGCGGGAACGTCGGCGACTATAAGATCGTCGCCGTTAGACATACAAAACGGCTCGTCTCCAGTGAACTCGCGCGCGCACATCACGGCATCGCCGCTACCGCGCGGTTCGTTTTGCATGCCGAACCGTATTTCCGCGTTTTTTGCGATGCTCCGCACTTTTTCGAGTATTTCGGGCTTGTTTTTCAAAGCCTTTTCGAGCCGCGCGCTGTCTGTAAAATACTCGCGTATGGTTTCCTTGCCGGGCGCGAGAATGATATATACTTGATCGATACCGCTCTGTATGAGTTCGTCGACGATAAAACCGAGTACGGGAGTATCGATAACCGGCAATATCTCTTTGGGTACGGCTTTCGTTACCGGCAAAAACCGCGTGCCGAGTCCTCCGCACGGGATAATGGCTTTGCGTATAGCTTTCATGACGGTCTTTTTCTCCTTGCGACTTACGATAAATGCACTATCATGCGCCGACAGTTTTCGCATCGGCACCAGCCCTGCCCCTGTGCCGAAAGCTTGGCGTTGCTGTTTTGCGGCAGGCTCAGTCCGCAACCGCCGCAATTGAACATGTCTTTTTTATCGCTCGGCGCGGCGGGAACTACCGGCGGGAATTTGTTATCGTTAACAAGGCTCGTATATTCTTCGAACAGCTTTTGATCGAGCTGTTGCCGCATTTGATCGAGTTCCGCTTTGAGCCGAGCTATTTCGTCCGCCTTCGAACCGACTAACGCGTTGTGTTTATCGCGCGCCTCGCCGAATTTTTGTTTTGCCGCGTTGCCGTATTTGAGCGCGTCGCCGCGGCGTTTGCATACCGACTTGGATTTTTCGTCGATGTCGTGCATTTTTTTATCGGCGGTTTGGAACTTGGATTTAAGACTCTCCAACCGCCTTACGCGCGATTCGAGATCTTCCTCTCCGACCGTTTCGGCGGCTTCCAGCTCGGCGAGCAACGCTTCGTTGTCATCGATATACTTCTGCAACGACGCAAACTGTTCGAGCAATCCGCCGGCAGTCTGTTCGCAATCGGAAATCGCTTGTTTAGCCTCGTTGAACGCGCGTTTATGCTTGTTCATTTCGGCAAGCGCCGCATCGCGTTCGAGCGTAAGATTGATCTTGCGCAATTCGATATCTTTCTTTTGATAAGCGAGCAATACCTTGAATTTTTGTTTTAATGTTTCGTCCATGATCATGCACTCCTTAATTGTTATATGATTTTATGTCGAATACCGACATACCCTGCAACCGCATTGCGGCGGTGACTTTTTCCAAGCGCGCGGCGTTCGCTGTCGGCGCGCGCATATAAACGTCGTAAAGCTTTTTCAGTCTTGTTGCGAGCGCGGCGTTCGGTCGATCGCAATATGCGCCGAATTCGAGCCGTATTTCGTCCAAATCCGTTGTTCCGCTACCGAGTATCGCGCGTATGACCGAATAGTATTTTCCGCGATCCGCCGTCGGGATATCTCTGTCGATGCCGTAACCGAGCGAAATAAGAGTTTTTCTGAGCGTATATTCGTCGCGGTGCGGACATACGATCAATGTTTGCGGCAAGCTGTGTGCCGCGCGCAATATATCGCTTATCAACAGTCCGCCCATACCCGCAATAACAGCCTCGTCGCAGTCGTAGCAAAGTCCGTCGCAACAAACGAACGACACGTTGCCCGATCCGCTCAAACGCTTACGCGCTTTATCGAGACATACGTCGCTGACGTCCGACGCTATCACGCGCCCGCACAGCCCGCAGGTCGCGCAATACTCGGCTATTTTTCCGTGGTCACACCCAACGTCCGCAACGACGTCCGCTTTTACTATAAGCGATCTAATGACGTCCAGCCGCCCGCTCATTTATCTGTCCGTAAAGTCCTTTAAGCGTTTTGACCTGTTGGGATGGCGCAATTTTCTGAGCGCCTTGGCTTCGATCTGACGGATACGCTCGCGCGTTACGCCAAACTCCTTGCCGACGTCTTCGAGCGTGCGCGGATGCGCGTCGTCAAGCCCGTAACGCAAGCGAATGACCATTTCCTCGCGCGGCGTGAGCGTGTTGAGCACAGCCGCCAACTGCTCGCGAAGCATGCCCGATTCGGCGTAGTCCTGCGGCGCTTTGGATTTTTCGTCCTCCAAAAAATCACCGAGATGGCTGTCGTCCTCTTCGCCCACGGGCATTTCAAGCGACACCGGGTCCTGACTTATCCGCTGTATTTCGATAACGCGTTCAAGCGGCAATTCCATTTCGGCGGCAAGCTCCTCCGGCGTGGGATCTCTGCCGAGCTTTTGCACGAGCATGCGCGTCGTGCGCGCGAGCTTGTTTATCGTTTCCACCATGTGTACGGGAATACGTATCGTTCGCGCTTGATCGGCGATCGCGCGGGTTATGGCTTGACGTATCCACCAGGTAGCGTAAGTCGAAAACCTGAATCCCTTGGTATAGTCGAATTTTTCCACGGCTTTCATCAAACCGAGATTGCCTTCCTGTATGAGATCGAGCAACTGCATGCCGCGTCCGACATAACGCTTGGCGATAGCTACAACAAGCCGCAGATTGGCTTCGGTAAGCTTCTTCTTGGCGTTTTCGTCGCCGTCGGACATCAGCTTTGCAAGCGTTGTTTCCTCGTCGGCGCTCAACAGCGGGATCTTACCTATGTCTTTGAGAAATACCTTGACGGGATCGTCCGTGCCTATCTCGCCGCCTATAAGCGTGTCGATACTGCGTAGCTCTGCGCTTTTTACCTGCCCGTCGGTGATCTCTATCTCGCTGTCGCGAATAATGCGCATGGCTTCTTCGAGCTGTTGCGCGTCCGCGCCGCACTCTATCGTAAGCTTTTCGGCGATCTCCACGTTGGAAAGAAAACTGCGCGCTTTGCCGAGCGCGATAAGCTTGGACAACGCATTGTTCATTTTGGACGTAAGTATGGACGCCTTGACGCCGTCTTTGAGTATGCTTAAATTATTGTCTTCGAAAAGTTTGAGCGCATAATCCATATCCAAAGCGCCCGCTTCGAGCGGAACAAGCTTTTCAAGAAGAACGTTATACTCGATCCCGCCCGCTTTTTGCGCATCGCTCAATAACTCGTCGAGCGCGGCTATAACGCCGTCCGACGGCTTATATTGTCGATCGTCGGCAACAACAGACTGTTCGACTTGTTTTTTGGATTCTTTGCGTTTGTCCTTCATGTGTGACTCCTTAATTGCGGTGAAAATCGAGCTTTTTTCTTTCCAAGCTCAATTGCTGTATTCTTTGGAGAATAGACGTTTTATCGTCGTCCGTTTTGAGCATTTCGTTGAGTCGCGAGATCTCTTTGTCGAGTACCCGCCGATACAGCGACTTTTCGATATCGGCAAACCTTTGTTTGTTATCGCCGGGCAACGGCTTGTATTCTGCGAGCGCGACTATTACGGGATGCTCGTCGCCGAACTCCGCAACGACGTCCGATTGCGCATAACCGTCATGCTCGCGACAAAAGTCGTAGAGCCGCTTGGAAAACGCATCGGGTAAAGCCGACGCGACGTTCTTATCGAAATCGACGTAATCGCAAGCTTGCAATATGCTCGACAAAAAGAACTTTACCGAATCGCCGTATTCGACCTTTTGCTCGGCGGACGGCGGCGCGTCCTGCTTTTGTTCTGATTGCTTGACGGAAGCTTCGAAATGCGCCTGCCGCTTCAATGCGTCCGTCGAAAAACCCGTTTTTTGCGAAATGTAATTAAAGTACTGTTCCTGCTCGATAGGATTTTCCAGCGCCGTCACGACCTTGGTGCTTTCTATTGCGAACTGCGCTTTTTGATCGGGATCGGACACGTCGTAACGCGAGCCGAGAACGTCTATCTTGTATGCTGTAAGCGGCACTGCGGCGTCGAGCAAACGTTGATAACCCGCCGCCCCGTCGCGCTTGATCACGTCGTCGGGATCGAGTCCGTCGGGAAGCCGCACGACCTTGACGGTCAAACCCGTTTCTTTTAAAATGTCCAGTCCGCGAAGCGTCGCCTTTTGCCCCGCGGTATCGCCGTCGTAGCTGATATAAACGAGATCGCTGTACAGTTTGAGCTGACGCGCCTGTCGTGCTGTGAGTGCGGTACCCATCGACGCGACCGCCGTATCGAACCCCGCTTTATGCAGAGCGATAACGTCCATGTATCCTTCCGCCATGATGACGTAATGTATCGGCGCGGCGGCTTTGCGCTTTTTCAACAGGTTTATGCCGTAGATCGTCTTGGACTTATCGAATATCTCGGTCTGCGTGCTGTTGCGGTACTTTGCGAAGTGCGCGTCCTTTTCGAGCGTGCGCCCGCCGAATGCTACGACGTTGTTCATATTGTCGATTATCGGATATATCAAACGCTTGCCGAACACGTCGTAATGTCTGCCGTCTTTGCTTTCTGCAATGCCGACGTCGTGCATTTGCTCGTACGTATAGCCCTTTTTCGCAAGATAATCGAGCATTTCTCCGAAATCGAGACTTGCGCCCAGCCCGAATCTTTTGATCATAGCGGGCGTTATCTTTCGTTCGGCAAGATAGTCGTTGAATATTTTGGCACGCGGATCGGACAGATTGTCGTGATAATGCCGCGCCGCGTCGCGCATGAGATTGTACAGCGTTTCGCGACGCTTTTTATCGACCTTTTGCGCATATCCGCCCGAACTCGGCTTGGGCATTTCCAATCCCGCCTGTTCGGCGAGCATTTTGAGCGCGTCGATAAACTCGATGTTTTCCATCTTCATCAAAAACGTCAGCGCGTTCCCGCTCTCCTTGCACCCGAAGCAGTGAAAAAACTGCTTGTCCGCCGACACCGAAAACGAGGGCTGTGTTTCGTGATGAAACGGACAACACGCCCAATAAGTGTTTCCTTTGCGGTCGACCTTGACGTATCGCGATATAAGCGCGACGATGTCGGTGCGGTCGAGTACCTTGGATATAAAGTCGGAAAACTCTCTGTCCACAACGCTCCTTGATAGACGGTGATCGATACGGCTGTCCGAGCCGTTACAGCTTTGACCAGTTTTGCGGGACCGTAAGACGCTCGAACGTGCGTACCGCATACTGATCGGACATGGTGGAAATATAATCGCACACCCGCCTGTCGAGCGGCTCGTCGTCGTATACGAATTGCGACGGCATTTCGCGCTCGTGATCGCGGTAATACTCGAACAAATATCCTATCATACTGATCGCTTTCACTTCCTCGGATTTGGCGAGCGGAGACGTATAAACGTTGGCGAACATGTATTGCCGAAGCTCGTTCATGCCCTGTGCGAATTCGGAAGTTTGCGCAACAGTATTTTTGCCATAACTTTCTTTTATTATATCGGTTATCATCGACGATATACGCTTGGAATGCGTGTCGCCGAACATATCGATAAACCGTTTGGGTATGTCGCTCTCGCCGATGACGCCCGCGCGCACCGCGTCGTCGATATCGTGATTTATGTACGCTATCCTGTCGGCAAACGCGACCACTCGCCCTTCGAGCGTAGCCGCTTCGCCGCCGCCTGTGTGGTGCAACATGCCGTCGCGTACCTCGAACGTGAGATCCATGCCTTTACCGTCGTTTTCTATCCGGTCGACCATGCGCAAACTTTGTTCGTTATGCCGAAAGTGCGTATACTTGCCGAGCGCGCGCTCGCCCGCATGACCGTACGGCGTGTGTCCGAGATCGTGTCCCAACGCTATCGCCTCGGTAAGGTCCTCGTTGAGCCGCAAACACCGAGATATCGTTCGCGCTATCTGGCTTACTTCGAGCGTGTGCGTGAGCCGAGTTCTGTAATGATCGCCTTCGGGCGATAAAAACACCTGCGTTTTATGCTTTAACCGCCTAAACGCCTTGCTATGTATTATGCGATCTCGGTCGCGCTGAAACTCCGTCCGCATCGGACACGGCGCAAGCGGAACAGCTCGACCTTTGGTATCCGCATCCTTGCAGGCATACGGCGACAGATATTTATCTTGGATCTCGTAAAAAACCGCTTTATAATCCATACACACTCCAAAATCGGGCACGACCGAAACACCGTCCCGAAAATCTTTTGACAAAGCTTTTAACCGCCTTGAAAAACAACCGTTCTATTATATATGCACCCCGTGTGATATGTATCGAGTGTTACACCTCCCAAAAAGTAGTTGTATTTTAACACTTTTAGCAAATAATGTCAATAATTATATCGCACAAATACGCAAATAAACGATTTGTTCTTGCGATATACTATCGAACAATAAGCACGACCGAGTAAATACATAATACAAATAAGGCTTACTCCTTTATGGAATAAGCCTTATATCATATTACATCACTGTCGGATAACGACCGATCCGCTATTACTTTCTCGGATTTTTGATATTCGCTTGTACCACCGTGTGTATTCGGGGGTCACCCACTTTTTGAATTTTAATAATTGTAATGTACTTTCTTATCATGAGTATATATTAAAGTTTGTCTACCAGTTTTACGCTTGGATTCTTTTCCGCTTCATCTTTAAGTCCTTGCGAAAAGCCTGCAGTATTAAAAATGATATATTCAACATTCTCGGCTCCCGTAAGAGTTTGTAATGACTCTGCTCTTTCCTGCAATCCGTGCAGGACGGACAATCCCTTCGCCGATGTGGAATATTTGCATTCACCTAAAACAAGATTCTTGCCAACTGAATCAATGGCGACGATATCCGTCTCGTCTGCTTTACTTCCCCAATATCTCCCTACTCTATCGAGGTGGTAGTTCCAAAAATTGTTTGCCGAAAGTTCCCACATCCTTTCTCTGCATACATCTTCATAAACATATGACGCAAAGTTTTGAATAAATCCTTTTTTAATTTTCGATAAAACAAATTGCGTTTCGCCCTTCTCAAGATATGCACGGTATGGATAAACAAACTTAAACCAAAAAGCAATAAAGTTATCTTTAATTTTGTAAAGCCCACTCTTGCTTTTTTCGGGATTGGATTCGGTTACTGGCACTTCTCTTTCGATTAAATCAAGGTCGATAAGTGTCTTTAAGTACTTCGTAAGACTTGTTTGTTTTACTTCGATATTAGCTGCTATTTCCGAAAGTTTTCTGTTTCCCATTGCTATTGCTTTTATCAATGAAAAATAGCTCCCGATTTCACTCACTTCTTTTTGCAAGAGAAAGTACGGTTCTTCATAAAGGTAGCTTTGCGTATTTAAGATACGCTTTTCAATTCCAGCGTATAAATCTTCAATACCCAAAAAACTTTCGATATACTTAGGGACGCCTCCGGTCACTGCGTAAAACTGAAGAAGCTCATTGTTTGACTTCCCCTCCATAAATTCACCGTAATACTTAAACGGAATTTGCTTTAGCTTGATTTGCGCAGTGCGTCTTCCATATAGTGGACTGCCATAATCCAATGTTTGACGTTTCATAAGCGTTATTAACGAGCCGCATAGAATGAGCATTATATTTGCATCTTTCAACAATGTATCCCACACTTTTTGCATAATGGATGGGAAGGCATTATTGTCTTCACCAATATATTGGAACTCATCAATTACAATTACTTTTTTCGTTTGAGTCTTATGTTCGGTAAGAAGTTTAAAGACGGTAAGCCAGTCTACGTTTGCCGACCTTAAAAGATCATTTCCTATATATTCGGACACCTGCTCTTTGAATGCCTTAAGATTAAGTGCTTCCGACTCTTCTGTCGCAAGAAAATAAATATTGTCGCTGTGCTTTCTGAGAAACTCGCATATAAGTGAGGTCTTTCCTACACGTCTTCTTCCGTAAAGTATAACCATAGAAGAAGACGGCATGTTATACTGTTCTTCTAATGTTTTCATCTCTTGAATTCGATTGATAAACTTATCCATGTTTCACCTCTCAAAGTCTTACATTAATATTATACTCCAAATTATAATAATTGCAAGCATAATAATGTAGATTTTTGGTTTTTAGCAAAAAAGATAGGGTGATTCGTAATGAATCACCCTAGTTTATCTTGTTCAGCACATCTAGTTCGGTCCATTTCCCCTTCACTTTGGTATCCATTAGCGATATATTCTAACGCTTTACTAATAATTGGTTAGGAGAATTTATACTTTTTTATATTTTGCGAACTCCGCACTTGAAGCAAACTCTGCGCTTCCGTCCTCAACAGTTCTGACTCCTCTTCGCTTAACACTAACACAATAAAAATTGCTAAATAATATAATTGTTTATAGTCCTTGTACCACTTCATTATCAAGTTGTTTTTTACGCTCTTGCCAATCCGGCATATGTATAGTCAAAAAATCATAGAACTTACTGTTATGATTTTCATACAATAAATGGGAAAGTTCATGCAAAATAACATATTGAATACACCGAATATTTGCTTTCAACAAAGCTTCATTAAGTGTTATTTTATTTAATTTAGGCGAGCAACTCCCCCACATTGTTTTCATTTTTCTTACATATAGAGATGGTCTGGGAATATCATACTTTTTGATAACTTTATTATAAATCGTTTCTATTTCCGAATCGAATATCCGATATGCCTGATCTCGCCACCACTTTCCAAAACATTTTGTCACTTCTTTAGAATTGTTTGCATTACGAACATATAATGTTATCTTTTTTTCATCTATGTCAATACTGTTTCTTAGAGACAAGGCAATATGCAATCTCAAATCTTTGCCAAGCATCTGTATAGATGTTCCGTTTTTGATAACATCTAAGTTATTCGCGCCGCTAGCAAGCTTATATTTAGTAATTTGAGTATCAATCCACTTTGTCCTTTTCGTCAAAAATTCGATTATCCATTCTTCCGGAACATTTTCTGGAACAGACAATACAACGTCATAATTTCTAAATACTTTCAAGTGAACGTTTTTTATACTTTTGCGTAATATTTTAACGCTTATCGTTCCATTAATCTTACCTAAATATAGTGTTATAATTGTCATATTAATATCTTGCAACCGCTACTTTCATAATCTCATCGATAATCAAATCAAGCACCTTGATATTCGTGTTATCAATAGTAACGTCAACCTGTTCGAACATATCAAACAAACAGTCATCAAGAGCTCTATGCATTTGTTTGTGTACAACTTCGTTGTGTTTCCAATCTCTTTTGGCATTATCTGTTATTACGAGTTTTATTTCCTGAGATAAATTCGCAATTATTTCCTCGATTTCAATAGAAATATCAAATAGTTGCTTTTCTCGAAGAATGGTTACAACTGCACCATAAAATGCTTTAGCATCACTGTCAGAAGCAATAGATGTCGGATAATCTCTCGTTAACCGACCATTTTTAAAATCATCGGCAAGACTAAGCATATTCTGTAAATACTTGTCGCCGTCCCTTGATAGATCGTATTCCGCCAAGGTCTTTTTTATTTTAGTAGAAAACTCTTCAAAAATAAGCGGATCGTCATATCGTATCTGTTTTAATTCTGATTCAATACGAGTCTTTATTTTATCAGCCTTTACGTTGCTTGAATCATTACTTTCCAAAAGTCTCTTCATTGCCTTTTCATCGCCAATAAATACCGGCTCTACTTTAATTTGGATTTCCGTTGCATTTACAAATGTATTAATAAGCTTTCTTATACCGTCTTCGTATTTTGACGCATCAATAGTATTATCAAATCTCTCAATAACGCTCCTTCTCAATTTATTAAAAAACAAATAGCTCTTTTTATATGATTCTATTTTATCAATACCTACCTCTACAAAAATTGCCCTATTGCACAAAGCCAAATTTAACAAGTTGGCAAATGTTTTCAGCTTTTCATAGAACTCATTGCGCTTAATTTCATCGGCAAGTCTCATTTGCCAATCATCTGAAGAAGAGGAATCAGATAATCCATCAAACATTGCCACCAATTCGCCGTGTGCTACTTCAAGCTTGTTCTTCTCATCAACGGGTCCCAAAATCGCACTATCAATATCATTGACATCATACTGATTCATTTCCGACTCGACATCATCATACAGGTCTATTGCCGACCTAAGATTTGAAAATATTCCCCAATAATCAACGACAAGCCCAAAGTCCTTTCCTTTATATATGCGATTTACTCTTGCAATAGATTGCAATAAATTGTGTTCTTTAAGAGACTTGTCTACATACAATACGCCTGCAACCGGTGCATCAAACCCAGTAAGTAGCATGTCCTTGACAATAAGCATATTGATATCGCCTTCCGGATTTTTAAAATCATCGCATACTGTTTCCGTATACTTCTCATCATTATCACCAAAAAGCGGTTTAACTCTTTTTTCGTGATAATCGGCAATCTTTTTCAGTGCTTCGGGACGGCTATCGTCATCATCCCCCTCTCGCTTATCCCCAAATGTAATTACGACACGAGGATTAACGATGTTCCCTGGCATGCTTGATAATATGTTATACATTTCAACTGCCGTCGCTCGCGAAGAACATACCACCATGGCTTTAAGTTTTTTAGGCTTGCAATAATTCTCAAAGTGATCAAAAATGTCAAAAGCAATGAGGTTGATACGACTGCTTGCTTCGGCCAACTTTGAAAAACGACTATATTTTTGCTTCAACTCCTTTTTTGTTTTCTCAGGCAATCCTAACGTTAATTTTTCAAATAAGGCGTTTATTGCTTCCGAAGGATCGTTCTGCTTAACCTTTCTACCCTCATAGACTATCGGCACGGTAATACCATCCTCTATAGAACGCTTCATTGTATAACTATGAATTGATTGTCCAAATTTCTTGTAAGTGTTCTTTTTTGTTTTCGCAATTAGCGGTGTTCCCGTGAAAGCTATAAAAGTTGCGTTAGGTAAAACTTCGCACATATAGTTATACATAGCGCTATATTGTGAGCGATGCGCCTCGTCTACAAGCACATAAAACCTATCGCTATCCTGCTCAAGATAACGATTTTTACATACCGTTTCAAACTTATTAATTAAAGTGGTTATAACAATATTGCTTTTATCTTTTAGCAGCGTCTTTAGCCCGATCCCGGTCTTTGCCCTTGTAGGTTCCATTTGCGTATGAGCAAAGTTATCTCGAATTTGTTTATCCAAATTGATGCGGTCTGTGACAATAATGAATCTCGGATGTTCTGCCATTTTTTCGCGCTGAATTTTTTTGACAAGCAACACCATGGTAAGGCTTTTGCCGCTACCCTGCGTATGCCATATTACGCCGCCCGTTGAATCACTTCCGTCACCGCCGTTTATTCTGTTTATGGTTTTATTAACGGCAAAAAACTGCTGATGCCGAGCGATTTTTTTGATATTATTGTCATACAAAATAAAATCTCGAATTAAGCTTAACAATCTTCTTTTGTCAAGTAAAGAAGCAGCTATTCTATCTTGCTCCAAAATCTGTCCGTTGGGTGAACACTTTTGACAAATTTCTTTTTGCCATTCCGTTTCTTCTTCACGCCATTCAACAAAATAATCCGATGTCGTTCCGCAAGTGCCGTACAAAACTTTATTCGGATTTATTGCCATAACAAGTTGCGCATATTTGAACAAGTGTGGAATATAATCAGGCCCCATATTACGCACATTTTGGAGTACGCCTTCTTTTACGTCAACCCCCGATTTTTTGCACTCTATAACGACAAGCGGTATTCCGTTGACCATGATTACAACATCAGGACGCGCGTATTGACCGTTGGTACGCTCTACACTGAATTCTTCCGTAACCTGCCAAATGTTATTTGCAGGATTTTCAAAATCAATATAAGATAAATCAAACGATTGACGTGCAGGCACATCCTTATCTATGGTGATAGTCTCTTCAAGGCTTATACCGAGCGTAATAAGATTATAAATTTCTTTGCTTGCCAATGACAGTCCTTGCAATAATGAAGCATCCAACGCATTGACAGCGCGGGAAATCGATTCGGCAGAAAACTGAAATTCATAACCTTTGTAGCGATACGTCTGCATTTTTAAAAAGCGGATAAGCTCGTCCGTAAATATAACCTTGGACAAGCTCCCACGTTTTTGTTCAGCCTCGCTTCGGGAGATATATGTGTACCCCATCTTTTGCAGAAAGTTTACTAGTCTATCCTGACATTCAGGGCGTTCATTGAAAATTTGATGATTTAACATGATACACCTCGTCAATCTTTTAACTCAACATACTCGTGTTTTGTGCCAACATAATTTTTCTTCCTAATTTTTATGCTCCATCCTTTTTGTTTGCAAAGGTTAATCAGTTTTTGAGCATTTTTTGTTTTAATAACTCTTTCGTCAATTATTATTGCGGAAACGATATCGGCAAATAGTTTGTTATCGTTATCTAAATTACATAAAAAAATCCGCCACTCTTTTTCCGCTTCCCAACTTTTGGACTTAGTAATAAGCTGTAATAATGTTGTCCGATTCGCTTGTAAAGATTCGTCATCATCTATGTGTTTATTAAATGCTATTTTAACAGTCGGTACAAAACTATAGTCGGATTTCTCGCTATAAATTACCCGCACAGTATTTATAAGACGTCTTTGCGTTTCAAAATCAAGATTTCTCACTTTATGATAGTCATATTCAACACAAAAACCTTTATTGTTATTTGCATATAATGACCACATATTGTCTAAATCAAACAATTCTGACATTGAATAAATATAAGACATTTTTCTCATATTTTCATTAAGTCTTAAATGAGACTTTGCAAATGTTTTTGCAAGATGCTCATTTCTTGCTAACATATCGGAAACGAATAGGTTAACTTGATTTATGTAGTCCACCGCTTTTTCAAAAGCAATGTGAAACTTTTCCACTAAAGTTCCGGCGGCAATATCCTCATTGATTTCACCGGATTCCCTATCGATACATTGCATCACAATTTCGTATGCTTGGTAATCATTGTAATCATACCCGATATTTATGTTGCTTAATTCAAATATGAACTTAACAAATTCAACGGGATGAGAATAGACATAATCACGTAGCTCCTTTACGCTTTTTTCAGGATCATATTGTAACGTCGCTTCCAAATCGTCGTTAAGTGTGTCTGCAGACGCCATCCACAAATATCCTTTTGAAAGGGCATCAAACGCATATGAAAATTGAGTATCTTCTATGGAACGATACTTATAAAGCTTTCCATCATTAGGAATACATCTTATCAGTCTTTCAAGACACCTATCCACATCTTCCTGCGTAAATTCATCGACAGGTTTTATCCCGAAAATCTCGTCCAAATGTTCCTTATATAGTTTTTCTCGTTGTTCTTTATCGTTCATTATACCCTGACAATCCCGGTTAATAATAACTGCTGTAACGACTTGCGCTGTTCTTTCAATTTTTCAAGTTTTCGATTTTGTAAAAATATTCCTTCATCAGCATTAGAAAGTATTTTGGCTATCAATTTCTGTCTACCAATATCTATTTCACCTTTTACGCACGGTAAATCTATATCGAACTTACTTACAATCATTTTGTTAAGATTCGACTGCGTTCCCTTTTGTCCCTGTAATAAAATCCTTTCTTGAATATAGCACAAATAATAATATAGATACTCATTATCCAATTTGTTCTCATCAACTACTATTCCCAATATGGCTTGACTAGTGGCACAACTAACTTTTGCTATTGCAGTTTTCCCTATTGAAGCATACATTGCATATAAAACTGTACCTGCTGGAAATAGTTTTGCCGATGAATTTTCCAACCCTAAATTGGTCAATTTCCTCAAACTGTTATCTATATATTTTTCAGCCTTTGACATATCATCTATGGAAACCCAAATTACATCGCCATTAAAGTAAGCATTGTTACTCGTCGTCGGAGTTCCACCACTTGTTAATAATACAATTAATTTTTCCAATTTCTCAGACCGCCAGTTTCCTTTCGACTTAAATAAACAATGCATTAGAATCTTTTTATTTAGATTCAGTTTCTTAATATATTTTTCTTGCAGTTCGATTGCTTTATCCCAAGTCATTAAAATTTGTGCAATCTTTTCTTGCTCTTTAATGCTTTTAGGGTATGATACCCTTATCCATCCAAGCGTATCCTTATTCAGACCATAAACTTTAAAACCTACTGCCAGTCTCTGAAATTGTCTCCGCACCTCTTGCGAAATAGTAATATATTGCTTAAAATACTTTGAAAAAGCCTCACCTTTTTCCTTAGCTAATATGGTATGCAATCCAGCAATGAACGGTTCATTATCAGGGTTATCTATTAAAACCGCTCTAGATGTTCCCACTAAATCTTCGGATGCATCAAGAAATGCGATATCCCCATCTTGCATCAAAAAATCTTCTTTACCGAATAAATTAATATCATACTTTGGTTCATGCAAATAGTCAGAATACTTAGCTATATATGATGAGTTTCTATGCATATCACCATAATGCAAATAACATACTCCATTGTCACCCAACTCTTCCCTGGACTTTCCTAAGTTACTATGGAAAGAAAATAGATCAGAAAAACTCTTATCAATCTCCCAATCACACGGAAATATCCCCGATAATGTTAGTATATATCCATCGGGAATATGTCTGGCTTTTATTTGGTCTATCCTTTTTTGTATATTTTGCTTCATATTATATCCTATATATTTTTCGTAGCGCGGTAGCGGCGCTTGCATCGTTAAAAAATGATAATGCGAAAATAAAACCTGCCAAAGACGCCACTTTAATTATGGCGTCCAAAAGATGAGTGTCTCGTTTGCCCATATGTAGCACCTCCATTAGATTTTTAGTTTGACCGTTTTTAGCTATACCAACAAAGTACTTGATGCAAGCGCCTACCGTCTCCACGACTAAGTGGCTAAATATTTATTTTCTTATAGAATAAAACATTTTTATCATTAACAGAGATATATGCAACATTATCGCCCTTATTGAAAACTTGTCTAAGTTTGTCTTCAAAACCATTTTGTTTTAAATCAGAGTTTAATAAATATGTTGATTCAGTTATCGCCTCACCATTACACTCTTCAACATAGTCATAAAAAGCCTGATAATCATTCCCTTTTTTTACATCATAGGTGACTATACGTTTCATCATTTGCTCTCCTCTTGTTATTTTAACCCCAACTGAATTAAATACTGTTCCATTTCCGCCTCTACGGCCGCTATTTGTGTTTTCAAATCAGCTATTTCAACATTTACTTGTTCAATATCTATAAGCTCTTCTTCCTCAAAAGTGTCCACATAGCGGGGAATATTCAGGTTATATTCATTCGTCTTAATTTCATCAAACGATGCTATATAACTGTATTTTTCTTTATATTCAGCAGAAAGACTATCATAGGTTCCGTTGCGGTATGCCCAATATGTGTTTTCTATTTTTGTCACATCCTGAACTCTAAATGTATTTTTTGCCTTATCTTTTTCAAAAGACTTTGATGCATCAATAAACAATACATCTGAGCTACTTCTACCTCTACGGAACACGATAATACATGCAGGTATAGATGTACCGTAAAATAGATTTTCAGGTAAACCTATTACCGCATCTATCAGGTTCTTTTCAATAACAGCTTGCCTTATCTTTCCTTCGCTTGAACCACGAAATAAAACTCCGTGCGGCGCTACTGCTGCCACCCGGCCATTCCCACTCATGCTCTTGATCATATGAAGCAGGAAAGCCCAATCGCCTTTACTTGCGGGTGGGACACCCATATCAAAGCGATGCCACCGGTCAAGTCCTGCCTCCATCTTGAATTCTTTTTCTTTCTTCTTTTTTCCGCCTGTCTGGTTGTCATCACCCGAAGATGCTTCACCACCTGGATTAAATCCAGAAGCCCACTTGTCTTTACTGAACGGCATGTTTGCGACAATGCAATCAAACTTCATCAGGTTACCATCACTATCCAAGTGTTGCGGACTGGCAAGCGTATCGCCCCATTTTATATTGGCGTCTTTTATTCCATGAATGAACATGTTCATCTTTGCCATAGCAATTGCCGAACTGTTCACTTCTTGTCCATACATTTGAACTTTATCAAACCCACCTTTTCTTGCCGCACGAATAAGCAACGAACCTGAACCGCATGTCGGATCATAAACTCTGTCGCCGGCCTCGGGACTTACAATCCGCGCCATTATCTCAGAGACTTGCTGTGGTGTGAAGAAGCTACCAGCCTTCTTGCCAGCAAGCGTGGCAAATTCGCCTATCATATATTCATACGCATCGCCTATAACATCGGCAGGGATCTGGTCATCCTTTGTTTCTATACAGCTTGGTCTTAAATTAAGATTTTCAAAATCACCAAGCAAATTACGAAGCAACGGATTCTTTTGCTCTTTTTTGCCAAGATTACTTTCGCTGTTGAAATCTATGCCGCGGAATATACCGTTCAGAATAGCATTTGAACTCTCTATCCCTGTGAGCGCTTCGCAAATAAGATTACCGAGATTAATATCATATTTATGCTCAAGCAAATAATCAAAAGTATATTCCCTTTTTAAAGAGAATGGGAGATTTTCTATTTGCCGCTCAAGACGTATTCCCGAATATTTTTTTTCAAGCTCACTTACACTTTCAGCATAAGTATCACTAAGATACTTAACAAAGAACATAGATAAAACATAATCTTTATAGTTCGCCGCATCGATGTTATCGCGGAATGTGTTTGCCCCAGCCCATAAAGCATTTTTAATATCTTCAAAAGTAGTTTTATTTGCCATGATACTTACTCTCCCTTTGTAGTGAAAACGTAGTTTTTTATTCGGTCATGTTTTTTTATATATTCAAGCTCAGCTAATCGCTGTCGCATTTTCTTCAATTGAATGTTATCGTACCAATAATTACCTATTAATACTTGTTTTTCATATTCTACTGTCGGAAATTCCCAAGATTCTAAATCAGTTTTTCCAATAGACTTTAGTACTGCTCCTATTGATGCCCTTGTGGAGATTTCTGATATATGTTCGCTTAGCAACATTGCGATATATTTTGGATAAAAGTCTGAATTAGGAGTTACTAAAGCAAGATTATTCCCGGCATAAATTTGCGGTTCAATATCATTAATATAGTTTACATATGTTGGCGAAATTCTTTTAATAATTATATCGCCCGCCGATATCAAACAGTCATCATATGGTGAATAGCCTAAATATGTCGGTTCACCTGTTATAATATTGTCAGCCTGAAAATTTGCAGCGGTCAGCCACTTTGTTAATACATCCTGACGCCTCATTCTTTCCTGTATAATTACGCTCAATCTAATTTTCGCTATATCTCCAAGTTTAATATATCGCATACTCATCTCCTAATAATAGGTAGCGCGGTAGATAGAAATTCCGCGCCACAATTTCTATTAAAACTCCGGTAGTTCGCCGAGATTATCGGACTTGATAGTGTTGGCATCGGTTCTGAGATATGAGTTATCAACAACTCGTACATCTTCACCTTCATGCCATGTACCGTTTCGATAAAACTTTGTCTTCGTACGATTCGGATGTTCGTTGATAAAGTTTATCATGGATTGCTTCGTGCAAATATCGGTAGCCTTTTGATTCAATGAATTAGTCCATTTTACTTTTTGGATATACCGATTGCCATAACGATCCGTCTCATAATGAACAGCGTCTATGTAAACCATCCTTACTCCTCCTTTTTAGATTACAAAGATGATAACACTTGACAAATAAATAATTACGTTATATACTACAAATGTCACTAAATAGTATCGCAAGATGCTATCGGCGCATCGGGTCTCTATCAAACCCGATGCGTTTTCTTTGTGTAAACATAATACCACACTATATTGTACTTTGTCAACTATTTTAATCGACTATTTTCAGAAATTTTATGTTGCTATTTAATTACAGCAAATATTCATACAATATAACCAGTCGCTAGAATTTAAAATGACGAAAAATAGTTAGATGCAAAACTTAAAAAGCAACCGTACTACCGATTGCTCTTTAAACTATTTATTCGTGAATTACCTAATAACCAGATTTGTTTTTTTCTATCGTTCACAAATCAAGCATCTCTTTTTAATCGAAAGTTCCCACCTTCACGGAGCTACTTTCGATTATAGTATAACTTAAGCATAGTCAGAAAATGTAAACTATGACTTTCAAATCTTTATATTGATTTTTCCTCAAAATTTCTTTTCTTGCTATACGGAATTTCAACGCATCTTTATAAGTAATTGTAAATTCAATATTTCTGGTTCGCTTCTCTGTTTTTGAATTTAAATCAAAATCGATATACCACGAAAATTCGGTTTCGCTCTCCACTTGTATTCGGGTTACAAATTTCTCCACTAACCCTGTATCAATAGCTGTGTTTTTGACGCTGGCAACTTGCCTTAAGTAAGCTTTGATATCTTTCTCGGAAATATTTTTATAGCCACTATCGCCACAATTTCTGTCAAAAAGCAAAAGCTCTTGTTGCACTTGTTCTTTATCTGCTTCCGCTTTCAGCTTCATCGTAAGATAAGTATCTTTATCTATTTCACCGTTTGCTCGCATTTCGATTAACCGCTGCACTTTTTCCGTCAATCCTTTGATTTTTTCTTCATAGTTATTACGTATCTTTTCCTTTTCTTGTTTTTGCAAAAAGCTCTCTGATTTTAATTTTTCTGTTGCAAGACTTAATAGTTTCTCATCTTTAAACAAATGCCTAAAAACATATACTGCCATCATTTCCAGCTTCCAATCGCATATGGCTCGGACATTGCAAAATCCTCGATTATTTGCATCTACTATTTTATCAGCACCGTTATTAAGCTGAGAATAGCATTTATAGCCAAACGTTGTTATTCCGTTATGGCGCGTATGCCATTTGTTTTTTCTCATTGATGATCCGCAACGGCAACGCAGCTTATTAGTCCAAACGTTATTGTTTTTATGGGACGCAATCGTGCGAATAGCAATTTGCCCGCTCACATCAATTGCCTGAACTTTTTTACGACTTTCGCGTATGTGCTTACAGCGTTCCCATTGTTCCAACGAAATAATGGGTTCAGACTTGCCCGCCACATACATATAGGAATCTTCATCACGATTTACTATCGTCTTTTGATCGAGAAAATTATTACTGTGCGATTTATTGTATGCCATTACTCCTTTATACACCGTATTACGCAAGCATCTGGATATCCTTGTAACGTCCCATTCCATTGTTCCCCTAGCATTCTTTTTTCCTAGCCTTATTAATTCGTTGCGAATCGCCTGCATTCCCATTCCAGAGTCATACAGATTGTAAATAAGCCTTACTGTTTCTGCTTGTTCCGGATTGATAACATAGGTGTCGCCCAATCTGTCATAACCAAGTATATTTCCGTTACCGTAAAGCACACCGTTTTTACGACTAATTGCCTGACCTGCTTTCACTCGCTCGGACATCTTCCAACTCTCTTCCTGCGCGACCATTGCCATTATAGTTAATATCATTTCGCCATTGTTATCCAATGTCCATATGTTTTCATGAACAAAATACACCTCTACGTTTAATGATTTAAGTTGTCTCGTAAACTCAAGGCACTCGACGGTATTTCTTGCAAATCTCGACACCTCACGCGTAACGATTAAATCGAATTTACCTGATTTGGCATCATTGAGCATACGCATAAATTCAGGACGTTTTTTGGCTTGTGTTCCGGTTACACCGTCATCGATGTAGCGGTCCGCCACGACCCAATTCGGATACTGCTTACGAAGTTCATCGTACCATTGCATTTGATTTTTCAACGCATAGGTCTGCTCTTCGTGTTCGGTGGAAACCCGACCGTAGAAAACAACTTTTCTCGGGCGGTCATAAGATTGTGAATCTTTTGGTGTTGACAAAATTTTGTTAAACATAGTTTAACCTCCTTAAAATAAGTTCCTTTTACAATGAGGAAAAACCATGTTTTTGTCAAGTAAAATATGTTATTGCGTACCTTGCAGCAGTATCTTCCAAATGCAACAGCAAGGTCTGCGATCTTTTTGTCAAAAAGATCGCTATTTTGTCGAATTAATAGCAATTGATACAACTGCAAGGGGTGCAACAAATTTCCTTTTTCGACAAAAAAACTCCCGATTTCTTATCGAAATCGGGAGTTTTATGATTTATTTTGTCAAATTATTTGCGAGGGTTTTTGATGTTTGCCTGTACCACCGTGTGTATTCGGGGGTCTCCCACTTTTTGAACGTTAATTACCATAATGCTCTCCTTATCTAATGGTTGCAAGCTTATTTTAGCAAAATTAGGTTATCAAAGTCAAGCGTTTTAGTACGATTACCGTGTTAAACGTAAATTCAATTTACATACATCCACCCGGAGTTAAAATAACTTTTGTATACTTATATCCCCTATTTTCACGGCTACATTCCATAACAATGAAATAGTCATCATCATTCTCGGCTTTTATGACAATGCCCTGAGAATAAGCTGTTTTCCAGAGCGGCTTCACTCCATAATAAGGCGCAACAAACTCATTTGTCGGATTAGGAGCATCCACATTAAACCCGTTTTCGAATAACCACGCGTGGTAATTCTTAATTGCGGGAGGCGGTCCCATTACCTGAAAAGACATCATTATCGCAGCTTGGAATTCTATTTCCGATTCAATATCAACTACATATTTTTCGGTCGGATCAAGTTCATAACCGTCATTTGAAATCCGACTGTCTATACACTCACTTAACTTTATCTTTTTCATATATTATTTCGACTCCTATTCTTCCTCAGGTCTCGCATCAGAATACGGTTGATTTTTTGAAACAAATTCATCCACAGCTAAAAATGCCCGACCCAAATCATTCAAACTAAGTATCATCATATATTCCGCAACTTCTCCCGAATGATTAATACTTCGCATGGGATTTAATTTTTTGCGAAACTCTTCAAATGAGTCTCCGATAACTAACCACTTATCTTCCTCTTTATCATAAAAGCAGTTATAATCCTGCCAACATTCTTTGTCTTCATCCTCAAAGAAATCCTCATCGGCAGTAAAATCAGCCCACGGGAAAAGTCTTGGAAAAACCATTGTGTAGGGAGTATGAGGGAACCAATACGGATACGCATATTTTTCAACACCATTTCCGTCATCAACTATTAACTCGGTATCACCTCTTCCGCAACTTTTATTTACCCATTCAAATGAATGCAGTTTAACAACTCCACCATTTTGAATAATCTGCATAAATTTTTTCTGAGACAACAAGAAGTTATAATTTATAATATGTTCAGGTAAATTTGTAAACGCAAGAAGTTTTTCATTTGATGAAGCATCCAAGAAAACTTGATTCAAAGGCACCTTAACGAAGAAACCTTTCCCTTCTCCTCCTTTGGTTCTTTCTATAGTTTGATTGGTAAGTTTTTGCCAAACACACGTGTCATCGTCCGGATTATATAAAACCACTATACACGGTAAAGAATTCATAGTCCAGTAATTATATTGCCTTTCGTTAATATCACGAAAAATAACACAATCATCTTTTTTCTCTTGGAACCAACTTGCCCCTGATTTTATTTGCAATGCAAGAAGTCGTTTCGGATTGCCTGATGAGTCGATAAACTCTATATGAGCATCAATGCCAATGTCATTTGTTGGTTGATCTCGAAACAACCACTTGTTTCTTTCTGCAATTTCACCGCAGTGAAGTACTCCAATCCTTTCTTTTGAGTTTGCCATAATATCCTCGCTTAGTAAATTTAATTTTAATATAATAATCACTTTAGAAATACAATTACGATTGCTTTATCGACCAGTAATCATAATCGGTTACAATCGCAAAATCAATCAATGTAATTTGGCATCTCTTATTAATCAGTCCTGCTTCATGCTCAATTCTATTAAACTCTGTAATTAGTATTTCACAAGTCTTTAAGTCCTCACATGAAGGCGATGCATTATAAATAAACGGATGATTATGAACAACATAAAGGCCTATATTCTTAGCTCCTTTGACAACTAATGGCACTATTGCTTTATCAAGATCATTTAAATCCATCATGCTTCCGAACTGGTTTCCATTTGACTTATATATAACCCCATGTCCACATTCCATAACCGCAATGACAACAAAATTTTCTATTTCTTCGTGTCTAATAGAATCCAGCCATGCCGTAATATCTAATTCAGAATCATTTATTTTAATGACTTGCTTATGATTGGTACCCTCACAATTAAAATACTGTTGTTTAATCTCTTCAAATTTGCCATCAGCATCTTTTGTTGAACCATGAGCACAAAGAAATTCTGCGGTTGCACGTATTTTTTCTTTGTTAGTCTCAAAAAATTCTTTTGAATCCATATTAATCCTCCATAATTGATTATACCCTTTCTGAAACATATAGTCAAGACTTCTTAAATTATCTAATTGTCAAAACAGATTAAAAGCCCGCTTAGCCTCCTTGCTAAACGAGCTTTTTGATTAAACATTATATGGCGCTAAATCATCAAACGAACTGTCAAATCCCACCATTGATTTTTCCTTAACATGGCACCTCTTTGGGCTCTAAATTCTCTTGCTTCATCAAATTCGATTTTAAGTTCTGCTGCTTCTTTGTATTCTTTGCGTTCCTCATCATCGTGCGGAAAGAGATTTAGATACCATGTAAATTCGTGTTCCGTATTAACTAATATTTTTTCAATCAGTTGTTCTGCTACACTCGACTGCATAATCGGTTTCGTAAAATCTATGCTTAATTCAACCATTGCTTCAAACTGGTCATACGTCATTTTCGGCAAAACTTCTTTATCTTCTTCCATCAGCTTGCCACGCAAATCATTGAGTCTCAATTCGAGTTTCAGTATATTAGAGCAAATTCTTTCTTTATGTGAAAGAAATTCGTCTTTGGACACTTCGCCATTCATTCTCATGTCGGTTAAATTATCCAATTTCTTCTTTTCTTTCGCAATCATCCCTTCTATCTCGCCAATCTGTCGATCTATAATGTTGAAATCACGCTTGCAGTTTTCATTAAAGATTGTATATGCCTGATGAATTACATCATCCTTTGCTTTCCTTAATGTTCGTAAAACTGCCGCAAACATCATATCAAGTTTCCAATCAGCAATACATCCTACATCGCAATAGTCGTCGGCATCCAGACCGGCATCAATTCTAACCTGCTTACTCCCGAAATTGAGTTGGTTATAACACTTATAGCCGTATGTAAGACCGCTCTTATTGTGATGCCATTTGTCCTTACGAAAATGGTATCCGCATCTGCAAATAAGTTTTCTTGCCCACAAATCTTTGGTAGGCTGAAAGCCACCGACAATAGTTTCTCCGCTACTCTTTACTTTTCGCTTAGACAGTCTACTCTCTCTTATTTGCTTACACTCATCCCACACTTCTTCAGATACGATTGGTTCAAATTTACCTTTTATATAAAGATACGTACTTTCGTCATGATTAGATATCGGTTTCTGCTCAAGATAGTTGTTCCTATGAGATTTCAAATATCCTTGATATCCCTTATAAGTAGCATTATGTATGATCCTTGAAACCTTTGTGCATTCCCATCGAACCAATCCGGAGGCATCCTTACGTTTTAAGCGAATAAGTTCATGACAAATTTTTGTGTAACCCATACCTTTGAGATACATATTAAAAATCATTCGAACCGTCTCAGCTTGTTCCTCATTGATAACATAGGTGCCTCCCACACGGTCATACCCCAAGATATTACCACTACCATAAAGCACACCTTTGTCTCTACTGATTTTTTGCCCGGCAAGAACACGTTCCGAAGTCTTTCGGCTTTCCTCTTGAGCAAGCGTAGCCATAATCGTCAAACGGAGTTCCCCATCGCCATCCATAGTCCAGATGTTGTCTTCAACGAAATAAACTTCGACGCCATATTTTTTGAGCTCTCGCGTTATCACAAGGGTATCTACTGTGTTACGTGCAAAACGGCAGACCTCTCTTGTAACGATAAGATCGAATTTCTTCTGCTTGGCGTCTTCTATCATTTGTAAAAACGACGGACGCTTCTTAGCCTGTGTTCCGGTAATCCCCTCATCAATGTATTTTCGCAACACATTCCAATTAGGATGATATCTTGCTTGGTCGTCATACCACTGCAACTGATTTTCCAACGCAGAAAGCTGTGCTTCATGCTCTGTGGATACCCTACCGTAAAAGACGATCACTCTTTCCCGATTTCTGTCTAGGAATACGCTATTAGGTGCTATGCCGGCCATTTGTCCTTTCACTCCGAATTTGTTCTCTGATTCCATCTTAAAGTCTCCTTCATTTTTTCTTTAACGAATTTAAGTAGTCTTTCTTCATCCGTAAAATTCTCTCGTACATTTCAGCGTTCATTTGCCCTGCCGAATACAATGATTCCAACAACAAAAAGGCAAGATATTTTACATCCGCCTGAGCGCTTAAATCAACTTGATCTTTCACCTCTGATTTTTTCTTGCAAATCTATCCGGATTTTTAATCGGATACTGTGACATATTGCTATTGAAGTGTTAGAAAAACCAACACTGTTTATCTTGATATAATTCACAATCCTACCTCCTTTTTGATTTGCTACTTTGGTTTTAACATACAACAGCAAGTCCGTCAATAGCAGTTTCAGTCTTACAGACTTTATTTTCAAAAGCACATAAAATCTTTGATTTTACACCTTGAAAACAGCAAATAATATGTTATAGGACAATCGTAGCAACCTTTGTGCCTACATAAAGAAAAACGCCGTGTTAATCATATAGTTCCCGAGATTTTATTTGAACTTGCAGATTTTCCTTACAAGTCGTAACAAAATAAATTGCCTTAGATCCTCGTCAAATTTACCATCAATGATAGAATTGTTATTGATTAATGGTTCATATAACTCAATGATACCCATAATCGCATCATTATCTCCGTTGACTGCCAGCTGTAACATAGTCTCAAATTCTTTACTCGTCATGACTGTTTCCTCCCCAGATATTCTCTGATTTGCCTTAGCGCAAGAGACTTTTCATTAAAAATATGTTTTGAACTGCGTCCCAATATTTTAGCAACCTGTTCAGCAGTTTTCCCTTGCACAAACATTAAGGTCAATATTTTTTTACGCATTAAAGAAAGCGCAGAGAAGGCTACTGCGACATTTTCATCGTCGAATTCAAAGCTCTCTGCGCTTTCTATGGCATTATTAAAAATATTATCCGAACAAATTTCATCTTCCGCAATACAATCCAGCGGAACAGATTTAGGCTGTCTACTTTGCTGCCTTATGTAATCAATCTTTGCCCGCTGAACTACAACGGTAATCCAAGCTGTAAATCGTATGCGAAGCTCATCAGTTTGCAAAATATGCTTTTTCGACATTGTCCCTCCCGGGCCAATACCGAAATAACAAACCATTTCCCTATGTATAAACACATGACCATGCCTTTCGGCATGGCCAATTCTTAAATAATTTTAGTCCTTATTAATACATCTTAAAAAGAAGCTTTTGCCAATTGTTATATTTTTTTGGTTAATTATGTGATTGAGTCCATATTCAAATGATACAACTTTTATGCCAAAATATTTTGGCTTTGTCTGGCGAATAACCACGACTTTTAGCGAAAAGAAAAAAGGACAAACATTTTGTTCGTCCTTTTAGATTTGCAGCTTACGCTTCCATTAGTTTGTTGTTTTCAATAAAAACCTTCTGTTTTATAATAAATATACCGGAATACTATATGCGTTCTCGTTAATCGGTCTTATCTTATCACAGGTGTCAATAACCAAGCCCGTTTTTATTTCCATGTTAAATTTCGATAAAACACTAAAGTTCTTAGTCGGCTTTGCAGGTGATACACTCTTTTTGATTTCTATTGGATAAAGTGCGTCTGCCGTAACGTAAAGTAAATCGACTTCTTTTTGATCGATATCTCTGTAATAATACAAATAATCCTTTGCCTCGATATTATGTGCCTGTAAATTCTTTACGATTTCACTTACTACGAATGTTTCAAAGAAGGCTCCGCTCATCGCACAATCTGAAAGCATTTCCGCGCTCTGCCACTTGCAAAGATACGCACAAAGTCCCGTATCCATAAAATATATTTTGGGCGATTTAATTATTCTTTTAGAAACGTTTGCCATATATGGTTGTAAAAGATACACGATACCGGACGTTTGTAATATAGACAACCATTTTTTGCACGTTCTCACGTCAATTCCTACACTGTTCGCTATTTCATCGTAATGCAATTCTTGTGCCGTGCGTAATGCCAACACAGATAAAAAATTACGAAACTGCAATTCGCTCGAAACGGCAATAAGCTTTAAGATATCTTTTTCAATATATGTGTTGATATATGCCTTGAAATAAATATCTCTCTTGGCAACGCCGGTACAAATATCGGGCATACCACCCGTAAAAATATCCTCGAAAATTTCTTTGCGGGTTTTATATTTGCGTCCGCTTCGTTCTATGCCGTATAGAACATTTAAGTCAGGATTGAATACATTACTTTCATATCCGCATTTTTCCGCCATAGTAAAAGAAGCCATTTCAACAACACCACACCGGCCTGCCAAGGAGTCGGCAATCCCCTCTTGCAGTTCAAATCGATTTGAACCGGTAAGGATATATAAGAGCTGTCTTGGCTCATTATTCTTCAACCATTGCTCGCGTTTTTCATCGATTATTTTTTTTATCTCATCCAATAATTTAGGCACTTTTTGAATTTCGTCGATAATCAAGGGATATCCGTAATTTTCCAAAAAAAGCTTCGGATTTTGCTCTGCCAAAAGCCTGTCGTCGGTATCGTCCAAGGTAACTTTCCTATACTTATCTCCAAATATTTCATTAACCGTCGTAGACTTACCTACTTGCCTTGGTCCGTAAATAACAATACACGAAAAAGACAGCCCGCATTCTTTAATAGCTTTTTCAACAGTTCTTTTAATATACATGACAACCTCCTACTCATATTCTACATCATTTTATCGATATTGTCAACAATACAATGCTATTTTAATCGCATTTTGGAAATTTTATATACTACATTACTTAAAATTCCGTAAATAAAAAAAGTGGCGTCTGACAAACTGCCAAACGCCACTCCTTCTATTTTCTTCTACGCAATTCTGCGTGTTGCTGTCTTATGCGCTCTTGCTCTTCCGGTGGCAAAAGCTCAAACTCGAAACTGCGGATATCGCTCCGCAATCTCGAAATGAACTCGCCCAATATTCGAACCGCATATTCCTGCGGTGAAATCTGATTAGCAATGAAGTCCTCGCCTTCTTCAAAAAAACGTTCTACATCATGAAGCTCGTCTTCAGTGATAGCGTCATAGCCCCACATCTCACGCGCCTCTTCAACGCTCGAATAAGTTTTCGCAGCATCAATCTTGTCTTTGCGCTTTTGCACATTCTTATCCGCCTGCGCCTGCAATCGTTTGAACGGATTCTCGATCTTTCTCAGAACTTCTTTCCGCGCTTCGATTTCCATTTTAATGTCATCATGCTCTTTCTTTTCTTTATCCGTCATCTTGTCACCGTCTTCACCTTTATTTTGTTCTATAGTTTAGTATTTACGATTAATCACTGAATTAGCTTAAAATAATATGGTATCCCCGCCTGATATGGATACAACGTAAAATCCTTATCGCTCCAAATGCACATAGGGTGTCCACTGCCTGTTTTCCTTATAACGACGCGATTTGATTTCGAAAACAACGTTCTGATGTGATCAGCGCAGTATCGGCTGTCTATTGATTCCAAAGTAAAGCAGTAAGATTTGGGTGTTTCCTTTACAGTCATCACTACTTCATAGTCATCAAATATTCCCTCGTGCCGTTCAGCTTTATATAATCCACTCGTAATCATATTTCTTTCGTTTATACTCCTTAAATTTTAGAGCGGAGTCCTTTTAAAACTCCGCTCTCCTTGTTATTTATTTTTCTGTGCCCAAATATAGTCGTCCAAGCCCTTATACTGCGTATCCCACAGGTAAGTTCCGTATTTGAATTCCATATCGTTGAGCAACGACAGTAAGTTGTTAAAACCCATTTGAACGTTCTTGTTCAAGGAAAAGTCCATATCAAAGGCCGTCATCACCTTCTGTAATCCTCTAGCCTTCAAAACATCCAAAGTGAGTTTCAGTTGCGTTAGTGTGTTCACGCCGGGAACGGCAATAACCGTCAGACCGGATAATGCATTAATGACATCGGCTTTCATAGGTCCTTCGGTCAGTATTACCGTAGAACTCATTTCCCCGACGAAGTGCGTCCAGCCATCGGCTCTACACCCGTCTTTTTTCTCTGCACTCGAAACCCAGCGAAACTTTCTCCGCTGAACATCATCGAGTCGAACTTGCAAACCTTGAATCAACCCATTCGGATCACGCACGGGAATAAGTATGCCGCGCTTTTCGGATATGAACGTCCACGAGTCCGTTTCGGTCTTATAAAATCCCGGGACACCAGAAAGATAGTACCCTTCTGTTCTCAGTTGTTTTGCCAATATTGGCAAGCCTATGAGTGGCGTTGTCTTATAACCGAGCCGTTCTATGTCTTCATCGGTCAATCCCCTGTTTATAAGGTTTTGCCGATGGTCGTTTGCAAGCGACAACTTTGCAAGTAGTGCATTGTATGTTGCATGTCGTGTCTCAACATCCGTCATAGGATACTCTTCGACAAACGTCTGCTTAGGTAAAGGCTTGCGTTTCGGTCTTACGTAAGAATTGGAACCCGTCGGATTGAGCCTTTCCGCCAATGCTTTGTATGCCTTATCTCTGGCTACACCACTAACGAGTGCATATAAATCCAAAACACCGCCCGACACTCCGCATTTCGGGCATCTGAATACGTCTTTTTTTAGATTGATATTCAAATGCTTTTTTCTCGGATTATTGTCATCGCAACAAGGGCACTGCACATAGTACGAGCTTTGTCCCCACGGCGGCTGCGGTAATTCCAAAACCGATATAACATCAGCCATACGAAACAATTCCATTCGGCACCTCCTTTATGATTTGCGGAGCGGCTGCCGAGCCGCCCCGCATTTTTTTACCATTAGGCCGCAGACTGCAATGAATAATCGCATATCGCTTTTGCGGCGGCCCTTACTCCGTCTTCTTTGCTGTATTTGGTAGCAAGCCATTTCAATGCGCCCGGGTCTGCGACGATAAGGTCGCCAAGCGTCTTACCTTTATATTTTGTTATAGGGCAAGGAATGCCGAGTGCTCGTTTGTATCGCTCCTCAAGCGTGAGCTCAGCGGTTTCCTCTTTCTTTTCTTCGGCAACAGTGTATTCTTCGTCTTGGGTGGTTTGCGCATCGGCGTTATCCGCGCCGAGCTCATCGGGAGCGATTTCTTCGAAGTCATCCCCTGCGATCGCGAATTGAAGTCCGAAACCTGCATTGCGAAGTGCAATTCCTATTGCCGCCGTTTGCGCCCATTCTCTGGGGGATACGGAAGGCTTTTGTTCGCACTTGCCACGAGATGCTGTAGCTTCGGCAAGGAAGCAATTATCTGCATCCTTGTAATCCGCATACACTCTTGCTCTTGCAACGAACAGTTCACCCGACGGACTAACTTCCACGGAAATCTTGCCCATCGGAAATTTGAGACGAAACCACGCTAGCTGCGTCATTACGGGAAGGCGCATACGCTCTTCGCCGTTCTCGCTAAGGTCTGCAAGCTTGATAGCAAACTGCGAAGGCTCGAATCCCTGTATTTGATTGATTGTTTCGATTTTTGCCATCGATTCTTTCTTTGTCTGTTCGCACATTGTCAGTCACCTACCTTTACATAAGTGTTGCGGTACTGCACCCAAATAGTAAGCACGTTGCTCACGAACTCGTTAAGAAGTTTCTTGTAGGTGTCTTCCGTTTCGGCTTTGAAACTCGAAAAGCGTTTGCAACCGTCTTCGATGACACGCTGCAACGCTTCGTTGGCGGTCTCGCGCTTGTTTTTAAGTTCATCGTCCGCCTTGTTGCCGAACTGTCTTTCTTTGGGCAAGAACCTGATATATGCGCTCGCCAAAGCATAGTGATGACTTAAAACTTTCCCGTCCTTGCTTACGGGTGCCGTCACGCAAAGAGTCTTTACCGTATCGAGCACGTTGATGCGGTAATTGAGTTCTTGCAGCTCCACGACCTGCTGAATATCCAACTGAGTGGTAGCCATCTTTTCTTCCAACGCTTTCTTGTTTGAAATGTACTTGTCGATAAGTTTCATAATTGAATTCTCCTTGAATTTATTTTAATTTGTTTTTGATGCGCACGGCGAGACATGTTCCTCTCTTTTCCGTGTCTTTTCTGTTGATGGCAATGCAAAGCGCACGCCGTTCACCCACAATAATGACCCGTTCCTTTCCTCTCGTAATCGCAGTATAAATAAGCGGCCTTGTAAGCATTATGGAATGAGCGCATTGTAGATTGATGATAACTGACGAATACTCGGAACCCTGCGATTTATGAATTGTAGAAGCATACCCCAAGTCGAGCATATTCAGATCATCGGACTCGTACCATTTAACCTTGCCCTCGCCGAAATCCACTTGCACCGACGTTGAATTATAGACGGTGTTAATGTCTTTGACGTATCCGATATCCCCGTTGTTGATGTCTTCGAAATTCTTAATCTGCATGACCTTATCCCCAAGCCTAAACAGTCTTTTGCCCGATTTTACTTCGGGTTTCGAACCATGCGGCGGGTTGACGAGATCCCGTATTACTTCATTGAGAGCGTTAACTCCCGTTTCTGTCTTCTGCCTATACGGTGCAAGTAACGCTACGTTGTCCACGCCATATTTGGCAATCTCGCGCATATACGTTTCGGCAACGATTTTAGCCGATTCCGCAATGTCGCCCGAATCAACAAACTGAAAGTCGCTTCCGTATTCCAGACCGAGATTACCGTGTCTTATGAGCTTGGCGTTTGTAGCGATTCTGCTCCCAGCATTCTGACGAAACACCTTGTCCAGCCTTACTACCGGAACACATTCACTTGCGATTATTTCGCTGAGAACCGCGCCCGGTCCGACTGAAGGAAGCTGATCGGCATCGCCTATCAGTACGATTTGTGCATCGTCCTTTAACGCTTCGAATAAGTAGCCTGCAATGTATATGTCCAGCATGGAAACTTCATCTACAAGTACCAAATCGGCGTCAAGGGATTGCGGTTCACCATAGGTTCCGTCATCGCCGGCATAAAGCCCCAAGGCTTTGTGAATAGTCGAAGCGGGATAACCCGTTGACTGCTCCATGCGTCTTGCTGCTCTTCCGGTCGGAGCACAACAGCACACCTTTTTATCAGGATTATGCTGCATGTAAATATCCAGTATCGCGTGCTGAATAAGCGTTTTACCTGTACCCGGACCGCCCGTAATAACGCTAAGCCGTTGGGTAAGTGCAGTTTTCACCGCCAATCGCTGTTCCTCTGCCATACAGATATTGAGTTTTGTTTCTTCCTGGTCCAAAATCTTATCCAGACTGGAAATAACATGTTTGGGTTTTACCTTTACTTGTCGTGCGACAAGATAGGCAAGGTACGCTTCTGCCGCCGCCGTCGAAGCCCTATAAACATTACCTTGAAACGTCATAAGCTTGCCGTCATTGATTAACCGCATTGCTCTGTTACCGACCATTTCTTCGGTTAGTTCTTCAGTATCCAACAGTTTCAAACACGCCTTAACAAAAGCATGCTTTTCCATACATAAGTGTCCTCTGCCCTCTGCCTCGCTTAACGTATAGAGCATTCCTTCATCAACCCTATCGGTCGATAATCTGTCAAACCCCATACTCAAAGCGATTTTGTCCGCCGTTAAGAAACCGATGCCGGGGATCTCGCACAATCTGTACGGATGCTCCTTCACGATTTCCATTGTCTTGTTCTGATACTTTTTGTAAAACTGAACTGCGCGGTTTGCCGTAATGCCGTACGGCACGAGAAATGCAACCACATCTCTTGCGCCACGGTTTGCAATATACGACTCGCAAATCTTTTTCAGTTTATTCTGACTGATGCCCGATACGGTAAGTAGTCTTTCGGGATCGTTATCGAGAACATCCAAGGTCGTATCTCCGAAAGCGGCATAAATCCTTTCCGCAATCTTCGGACCAATTCCCTTGATTTGCCCCGAACACAAATAAGCGATTATCCCGTCTTTCGACGGGACAACCACCTCATCGTAGGTTTCGACCTCAAATTGCACACCGTGCTTCGAGCTCTTTGACCAATGGCCCTTCATGTCGTATCTGAGTTTGGCGGATATGGGCAAACAGTACCCTACCGCTTTCACCTGCGACACGATGTTTCCGCTCCCGTCCCTTACGTTTTCGCAAGGTTTATACGCCGCTACCATATAACTACTGGGAAGTAGCTGTGCGACATTGGGCGGATAAATCAGCCGTTCAAATTGACATAACATTTTAAGACCTCCGCGTCAAATAATCTGCCTGCAAAACTGCTGACAGCGAGCTGCTCGGGCGACATAGAAAATAGGGGTTTACTCTCATCGAGCTTGACCTTTTCCGCTCTGCCGCCGTTGCTTATTACCACTTGCATTACTTGGTTGAAAATCGTTTTATTGAAGACGGAAATTTCCTTCCCTCTTTGGGCCGCAAAGACGATTTCTCCCACCATTCCGGCGCTCAACCTGTTCCCGCAAACAAACATCTTATCACTGTGTTCTAAGACATTAAGCCCGTATTGCAGAGCAATAACACGTTGCGCGGGAATTTCGTCGTTTAATACCGTCGGAAGATATGCGTGCGGCGCTCTTGCGGCATAGCCTAAATGCTCTATGGCAAAAACGAGATACGCTTTCGCCGCCTGCATATTGATAACTGTACCTAACCTTGTTTCCGAGCGGAGCGGAGAGCATATGTAAACGCTCTCCTTGTCCGCCTTATTCTTGTGGAGCTGCCTCAAAAAAAACAGCTCCAAGCCTTGTAAATAATTTTCGTTCATAGCCATCTCCTTAAATAGCTTGTATGTTGACCTTGATTTTACGACTCTCCGAAGTCTTTAACACCTCGTCATAGATGGACGGGTAATGCTTCTTGAGTGCAGTAGAATCGGGTCGGCTGGTTCTTCTTGTAACGAAATCGATGAGAATCTTATCGCGGGTAGTTTCGAGAACTCCGTGCTCGTGCTCCTTCATGATTTCGGCAATTCGCACGCTGTGTGCTTCAACCTCCTCGTTAATTTTTTTGATTTCCTGATTTCTTTCTGTGAGCTCTGTCTGCAACTGAGCTATTCTCCTGAGTGAAGTTTCATACTTACCCGAGAACTCAATCGTAGGAAGCCCTTCCACACTGGGTCCGTAAATTTTTGCCAGAGATTCGAGCGCAAGCTTAGGACTGACATCCTCCATCGTCGGCGGTACGTCGTTCTTTAAACTCCATATCCACCTGTCGAGTTTTTCGAATATCATGTCTTCCTTTGCCTTGTCTCTTACGATTTCCGGCATAGCAAAGTCGTTTTCGGGATTGTTCCCCCAAAGCGCCGCAAACGCCCCTATATCCACGTCCGCAACCGCAAGATAATACCTGAGCTGCAATTCGTAATATATGGGGTATGCTCCATTTGCCCAACCGTCGGCTTTATGATACGAACAACTCTTACATTCGAGTATTCCGGGCTTGCCGTCGCTCTTTCTTACAAATCTTCTATCGAAGTCTGCAAGTGCATACGGAAAGTCGGCGTGCTGATACATAAAGGTATCGTCCGTAACAATATTACCTGTTTTTTGAGCATAGAAGTGAGCGGCTATCGGTTCAAGCAAATGTCCCATTTCAAGTTGTGATGCGTTGTCTTTTACCGGCGGTTTCATCTTTCCCTTTTTGATCATCCAGAGTTCAAGCGGCGTCGTCCAGGGCGAAAGCCCGAAGATTGTCGCCACGTCGCTTCCTCCGACGGTGTACTCGATATCACCTTTCGGTCCGTGCATACGGCACTCCAGCCAACGTTCATTGTCCATTCCTGCGGTATCGCAAAGCTTAATAGGCGCCGACATCAGTAGTCCACCCCCTTTGCAAGATCGAAAGATTTCCAATCCATAAACAGGGCGCGGGCCATGTTTTCTTCTACTGCAAGCATTTTGCTTTTCGGCGTATCTTGCGTTTTGAGAATAAACATGATTTCCTGCATCGCCATAAACACGTCATGCGCCGTTGCGGGTGCTCCGCCGTTTGCCATTTCGAACATAGCAATTGCTTCGATTGCCGCCTTCTTGGGCATTGCAAGCTTTTTGCATACCCGCGTCATTGCGTTTACGGGAAACTCCAATTCAAGTTCCATAAGCTCGTTCAACTTTTTGACGTTGTCCGAAAACTGCGCAAAGAGTTGGTCAAGTGCTATTTCGAAGTCCTCGACCTTTTTCTGACATCTGTGGTCAACCGCAATGCAATCGCCGATGCGAATGGGAATTTGTCTGCCCATTATCATGCCCGATACTCTCGCGGAAGCTACTCCCGTATCCGAAGTAATAAACCTGATACCCGGAACGAGCCTATCCGCAATTGTCTTTTGCCCCTTTGCTTCCAAGAGCTTTATGTACGTTTCCAAAAGCTCTTCCCTTTGGCGCGGGAAAGTAAAGGTTGCGCTGGTAACGGAATGGTCGCGGTATCCCTCTTTGTATTCGCCGCCGGGAAAACGTTCGTCCAGCTTCTTTTTGAGAACCGTCAACAGTTCGTCAATAGGAAGTATGGAGTAGTCCCTTGCGTCGCCGGAGTGTACCGCCGATACTTTTTCGTCCCGGATAAGCACCAAAGCATCCGAGCTGAACATATGCAAACATTCGTTGAGAACATCCGCAAGTGTTTTCCTGCTGAGCTTGGGCAGCACCGAGCCACTGATTTTAGCCCTGTCTAAAAGGCTTTTGTAAGCCGTATCTCTTACGGGATACAGCTTGCCGTCTACGCGGATAGCAAGTCCGAGACCGAGAACGGTATCGTCTATTGCTTCCTGGGTTGTTCCTTCCGCGAAAGCGCTGATATCGTCGGCTAAAGGCGACCCTTCATCCAACGGAAGGATTCTGAGACTTCTTACCGAGCAGCGCTTCCACTGGCTGTTCTTTGCCTGTTCCTGATGGCAATCCAAGATTTGCAAAAAGGAACCGAAGGTTTCATGAAAATTGTCCTGACATTGTTGCATAATAAATGCTCCTTTGAATAAAAAATTTTTTTGACGGATACGCCGCCGCGATATATTAAAAGCCGCCAACCCATAAAATGAGCCGACGGCTATATACCTGAATAAATCAAGTCTGAAACTATTAGAATCTGATAAACTGTGATTGCAATGCAACCGTGAAACTGAAATGGAAAAACGGAATAGCGCAAATGAGTTTTACGCCACCGCACGTTTTAACTGCCACATTCCCCTTTGCGTGCTTTCGAAGTGCTCGGGATAAAGCTGCAACGTTTGCCTGACTTTTTCCTTCCACCATTGATTTTGCCTTGCTTTTTTGTAAGGCTCGATCTTTTCGTAAAGAACGCTCAAAGGAACACTTCTTCCCTCATCCTCCAAAACCGCCGCCACAATGTCACGCCAAGTAGCACCGTGCATATCCCTAATATCCAATTCCAATTTCTTGGTGGTTATTATGGGAATCATCAACGGATTATCTTTGCGAACGATAAGCACGTATTCGTGAAGAATCGGTATGAAGCTACCACTGTATTGGGTGTTGTCCGAAAAGCAATTGTACTGCGCTTTGATAAGAATATTTTCCGCCGTGCCGGGTTTAATAATTTCGGAAAGCATACTATACAGCTTGCCTTTCTTCTTTATATCGCCCATCAACACCGCCATTCTGCCGCCCTTTTCGAGAGCCGCAAACTGCTTCATCATAGCATAGTTCATTACTTCTACGAATTTATCCCAGTCTTGTATGCGGGACAAATCGAATTTTCTCGGATCGTAACCGTACTTGCTCTCCACCTCGGATGCCTTGTACATAACGTCGGAATACTTGATAATATCCCAATAAGGTGGGTGCCAAAATATGAACTGCGGCCTTTCGCGTATTTCCGAGTTCAGAAGGTCAAAGCCGGAATGTAAGTCGTAAATATGACTTTTGATTCCGCACTTTTGCGCCGCATCCCTTGTTGTTCCGCTGCCGCACATATAATCGCAAATTTCCTGTGGTTTGAAGAATCCGATTAGATCCTCGATGAGTTTGGGGGAGCAATTTCCGCGATAACGGTTATTGCCCCCTTCGCCCCGCTCTGGATAGGAAACTATTGAAGTCAACTTACGCATCGTCAATGTCTCCTTCCGCTTTAATTTCCTGAACGATATCGTCTATGCGGTCAAGCGCCTCGTTTATGGCAGTAAGGATATCATCGTCAAGAATATTATCCACTACCAATCCAAGGTCGATAAATACGCCCATCGTATCGTCCTTTGCCTTATATACTCCGTCATACTCAACCCAATTATTGTTATCGAGTTTAAGTCTGCCGTCGTCTAAAGCTTCCAAAAGCTCCTGGTCATTTTGCAGATACGGACTCATCTCCTCATAAAAACGACCCGTATTCCCTTTGTCTTTGACGTAAGTGAGAAACTGACCGTCCTTATCTGACAGTTCCGCATAAACATCACTGTGGATACCGAGTTCTACTGACAGCGTGTCCGTTATCTTAATATTAGCAAGGTATCCGCCGTACCAAAGACAGCTGAGTCTGTCAGGATTAAAGCTTTCGGGGTGAAAGCTAAGTTCCACCCCTATGCTCTTCGCCTTATTAAACAGTGCATCGCACTTTCTCTTGTATTGTTCCTGTGTCATATCAGCTAAACCTCAACTCCAAAGCAACAATCTCGCCTTTCTCTTTCTGTGCAAACAAACCGTAACAGCCATCACCGAATCCCGAAGAAACTGTTATGCCGTACGGCTTTATGTCGCATACGCAGTAAGTATCCTCAAAGTGTTTCAAGCTATCGCAAAAACGTCCCCATAAATCATCGACTTTAAAATCCGGCTTGTGATTATAGAAACCACACAATCCGGCATCAACGCCTATGTTCGAAGACTGCAAAATCCAACGCTTATTTGCATTGACAAAGTCTTTATGCACAATTTTCACGGACATGATTCGCTTGTCGCTTAGCTTGACTTTTTCACCGACTTTTACCTTTAACTGCATAGCATCCAAAGCGTTCTCTACTTGTACCATATGCGGATAATCGATTACGGTAATGTAGGCCGAATATTCACCCGCCTTGATTTTCTTACCGAATGCCGCACACCAAACATCACTTTCGTAACAAGGGTCGGTGATATCCACCAACCCGTCTTTAAAACTGATATTGCCGACGAACTTATCGGCAACGACCACCTCTGCGGGTAATCTTGTTTTTAGATATTTCATTTTAACCTCCATTCTCGGGTTCGTAATACCCTACTTCGATTTGTTGCTCCGTAAGAATCGGAACATATTTTAAGATAATTTCTTTGATTCGTTCCTCGGTTAAAGATACCTGATCTTTCGGTAAGTACCAAGGATATGTTGGTTCATAAAGCAAGTACAGCTTATCATCGAAATCGTTACAAGCCGTTAGCTCTATGCCCTCGCACTCCAGAATAACTTCTTTCAGAAATGTTGCAAGACCGAGATTAAAATCCTCGTCGTATTCCATATAGTCGTCCCAAGTAGGCTTTTCTATATCGCAATCTTTCAACCAATCGTTGACTGCTTTTTCAAGCCCAGGTGCCCTATGAAAGAGAGCGTTTAATTTTTCTACCGATTCGCAAACGATGTCCGAGACACAAATTCCGTAACCGTATGTATGCCATGTTTGGAAGCTCATAAGCCACCGCCTATAACACGCTTTTCTTGAACAGATACGGAATAATGACTGCTGCTATAGAAACCGCCGACATAGGCTTCGAAGGAATCTGCGTAAGACTCGATAACGAGTTTACCGTCCTCTTCATCCGCCTCATCTCCGCTCTCTTCGTCGTCACTTTCCTCACTGTCTTCCGTAGCTTCGTTATTAAGCCACATTGCTACAAGTCCGCTTTCATACTCCTCACGTACTTTTAACCTTAAATTGAGCAACGCTTCTTCAGACGTGGCATAAGCTTCTATGTTTATACCTTCGTCATCATCCGTTGCCCAGTCTTCAAGCAAAAGAAATACTTTTTTCGCATCCGTTTGAGTTTGACAGGCGTGTACAACCGAGATATGTTCGGGAGCCATTATGACTTCGTCAAGGGCGATGTCGTCGAGCTTCTTTTCTTCGCCATAAAGCTTGGAAAAGTGCTTTTCGATTCTCTCGACGTCATAAGGGATTACGGGATTTTCAAAAGCGCAATAGATATCCGGAGTTTCATTCTCCGTGTCTTTATCATCGCCGTCCCTGATTTCCTTTATGACGCCGAACAGCCCTTCGTAGTCACTGTTCTTGTTGGCGTAGATAAACTCGCCGACTGTGTACTTGATGCCCTCATATTCAAAGACATCACCTTCTTTGTTAAGTATCATATTTTATTTCTCCTGTGTTTTTATTGAAACTTGAACGAAAACTCCCAAGGCGGCATTTCGTAATATTTAGCTATCACGCAAAAATAGTCGCCATCGGACTCTTCGCCGACATACTTTGTCATGGCATTGCGCCACGTTCTTTCCTGCTTGCCTTCTTCTCTGAAATGTCTTACTTTAAAGGGCATAGTTTCATCCAGCCATTTCCATACCTGCTCCATCGAAGAAAACTCATGCTCTTCGATATACTCTTCCTCCCCGTCTTTATTGGGATAGCAAGCATCGACATAATAATCTTCCTTGAAGAACAAGCCTTCGTCATCCCATTTACAGTAATACTCGCAACCGCCTTCTTCCGAAACGTATGCGATCTTAATGTCGGGATAAAAGTCTTGCGTTATTTTGTAGAACAAACCGATTTTTGCCGTCCAAGCAGTCATGGTCAAGATTCTGAAACAATCTATATTCCCCTTATGCTCTATCTCCGGTATATAATCGGTAGAGCCTCTGCACTCTATGTTAAGTGCGCCTATTTCCGGATAAAAAGTGTTGGCAAAATCTCCCAACCACCCTTTTCCGAAACTGTTTTCCTGTGTAGCATCGCCTTCGTAAATTTCCTTCATGCGCTTATGAAAAGCGGCAAGCTGTTCTTTATTTTCGGAATAGAAAACGATGCAAGTTGAACACCAATTTGGCATTTTTTAATCCTCCGTGAAATTTTTATAATAGTAAGGGCGGAATAAAAATCCGCCCTCAAGTCAGTTATGATAATCGAACATTACAAGCGCCCAATCTTGAGGTGCTGCTTTTATTTGTTCGATGTCGTTTTGATACAACCGTGCGGTACAAGCCGATGCATTAAAGAACATTGAATCGCTGATATACTCACCGTGCAACAATTTACCCAGTTTGCTTAAATAGTACGCTGTAAAATCGTTGTATCCGGGCTTTGTCTTATCAAACATATCCGTTATATTCCAAAGTCCGTTTGCGATTTTGTTCAAATCCGTTTCACCATACTTGCTGATTTCTTTTAAGCAGCAATCGATTTCATGTTTTTGGGAAGCAAGCACACGCTCCAATTCTTGCAAAAACCATCCGATATTATCTTTCGCAAAATAGACTTGCTTAGGATATTCATCTTTCCAACGGCCTGCAGAATCGGTTTCGCGCCAATCGAAGGCGCGCATGTAATAATCCTCTGTGCTTGACTCGGCGAAGTATCTGACATCCTCTTTACTCGGCTTGTGTCCTTCCTGTTCTTTGAGTTCGGCAACGTTTACTAAAATCTTATGTAAGTAATGCATATTGCCTCCTCAGCTATGGGCATCGACCGATACGAGTACCGCATCGTCTTCTAAATCCGCATAGAGTTCTCTAAGTTGCTTTAACCAACCGAGTGCTGCATTTTGCCCTTCTTCCAAGGGAGCACAGTCTTCTGAGTACCAGCCATCGGCATTCGAATCCACATAGAAATATGGAATCGTAAGATAACTGGTATCGTCCACATACCCGCGTCGCTTTAAATTCTCTTCCAGCGTTTCGCCATTGAGATATGCGCCATTCATGTAAGAATAAACTCCATCCCCCTGGATGCGAAGCCCACTACCACCGGGTACTTCGTTTTTTGCAAAATATTCTTTGCAATTGGTGTAAAGTTCTATCGCTTTTTGTCTACGGTAAGATACAATCGCATCCCAACATATATCTCGCTTACGAGCAGCGCTTGTCCACTTGTAGCCTGCAGGGGCATCTTTAAGTACTTCTTCATTGTCGATGTTCCCTATGGTGAACTCGGCACAATCCTCTTTCACTAGAAAGGTCTTCGGCCAACGCCCACCTATACGATACCAATCCCAAAAAGAATTGAATGTAAAGTATCTCCCGTAGCTCTGCGTTTCTTTGTTGTAATCTGCCGCATAATATTTTTCAGCAAATTCTGCATATGTTTTATATACTTTAGAAAGCGGAAAGTCCTTTAGGAATTTGATTTTCTTTGCGCGTTTAGTGCGTTTAAGAGATTTCAATGGTCCCCGATCTTTTTCGTAGACCAATCCATCCTTAACAGCGAACTTATTACTGAATTCATAGTCATAAGTGCTGACAAGGTTACCATTGGGCATTCGGACATAATCCTCGGTCCGGGAATTATACGTTTTGGTAATCTCATCTGTCATATCTTCGAATTCGAGATATTTCGGATCTTTGGTGTTCTCGCTATAAGGTTCCAAACAATCCCCCACGGCCTCTACTACCGCACGTCCAAATGCGCTTGTATAATTCCCAAGCTCTCTGATATGACATTCAAGACTGATATTAGAACCTATTCCCGACGCACATTTAAGTTGTTCTTTGAGGCTTTCTATATATTCGAAGACCTCTTTGTCTGTTTTAGCATCTTCCGATATTTGCGGAAGATGAACTATTACTGTTGTTATAAAGTGCATACACTTCTCCTTTATGTTTTTCTTTTATAGTAATTAGGCGGACAGTATTAAAATTTACTGTCCGCCTTATTTATGCTATGTCCGTATGTGACGCTTAACGACAGCAGTCAACTTTACGGGCAATTGATTGAGATCGGTAATATCCAAAAAAGAATCACCGTAAATCCTCTCGATATTTACCTTATCGCTGCCGATTGCGGCTGCAACAAACGTAATACCTTTGCGCTGATACTCTTGCTTGATACCTCTTAGATCTTCCTCGGCGGCAGTACCGTCATAACCAAAATCGGCGGGTTGACCGTCGGATACCAAGATGAGAATTTTAACTGTTTCGGAACGAGCTACAAGCTTTTCAGCGACGAACCTTAACGCTGCGCCATCGCGGTTGCTGCCCCTTGCCGATATATCCATAAGCCGATACTTATCATTCTTGTCGATAGAGTCGAACTCGGCATAGGAATACAAATCGACTGTGGAATTGTACTGCGAATCATAGCTCGTCGTGTGTCCGTAAACTGTAACTGGGATATCCAGACTTTGGCAAAAATCATACAGAATGATTGCCGCTGCTCTCGCGTAGGTTGCTCTGTCCGCCGAGCTCATAGAACCCGATTCGTCAAGTAGCAACCCCACTGCAAGCTGCGGAACATCCTGCGGAAGATTGTTCTTGTAAAACACCTTCCCATCGTTACGGTGTAGCGAATGTGAATCCAATCGCCTGCCCATCATGAGCCCGGTAAGTTTTCCGCCGAGCCGCATATCCTTTAACTGTCTTAATAGATTTTTTTGCAGTTGCTTAGAAATAGCGATAAGCGGCGCCGAAACTGCGTTGTAGTATTCTACAAGCTCTTCATCTACCGTAGTAATACGATGCACTTTCTTGCGCACACCCCTATGGATATCACCGTAGGATATGCTCTGTGCCATCTCGTTCAACTCGGAAAGACGCTCGTTCTCCAACTCTTCGCAAGCGGATTTCTCAGCCATACTTTCAATCAGTCTGTCGATATCCGATGCGGATCTGTCGTAGTTTTCTCTCTGATAATCGTCATCGTATTCGATCTCACCTTCACAGTTCGGTTCGTAAACCGAATCGGTCTGCTCCAAAGCCATTCTACCGAGCTCTTCGCTTTGAACTTCCTGCTTACCTTGTTTAAGCGTTTGAGCAAGAAGTCCGTCCTGCGATTCGTCCGTGTCATCTTGCGATTGAGCTTCACCGTCATCCTGATTTTCATCCGTTTGGTCTTCGCTGCCGCTTTGTTTTCCCTCAGACTCATTTTCATCTTCGGGTTGTTTTTCGGATTCGCCCTGTCCTTCGGCTTCGTCAGTTTTTTCTTCGTTCTCGGCTTCGTCCTGCTTTGCGCTTGCCGCAATAGCTCTGGTCTTTTGGCGGTTCGACTCGGTTTTAGCATTGCTCTTACCGCTGTCACCGCTTACGGGAATACTGTTACCTTCGCCTTCATTGCTTAAACCGGACATACTGCCGTTTAGCGCACCCGCAACTACCGATTCGATTTCTTCTTCGATACCGCAATCTTTGGCTGCTTCTTGCGCCGCTTTACAAAGCTCGCAATACTCCTTGGCGTACTCCCAGCAGCGAATGAGAAACAAATTGGAAACGTTCATCCTATCCTTGATAGATTTGCTTGCTACGGCAGTGTCTATTTCGGGAAGCAAGTCGAAAATCGTTTTTATGCGAATATCCGAGAACGGTTCATCGCCGTATTTGATTTCACCGAACTTTGCGTAAGAAAGCAGTACCTGCATTAGACTTGTAAAGACATGAGCTTGTCCATCGGCTTCCTTTTCTTTCATGTCGGTAACTGTATCGATCTTGGCGAAATGCTCCTTACGCACGCATTCAAGGCCGTATGCGAGAACACCCGGGAATTCAGCCATCATTCTGTTTTCTATATAGCCGTCTTCCAAGATGTTTTCTATCGTATGCAAAAGCTTCAAAACCGCTTTGCGATTACGTTCATCTGCCTTGACATATTCCCATAAATCGCTCTCGTTTAATGCGTCCTTGCCTATAAGATATACAGGCGGATACGGATACCAACGATTGTCCAAGAAATACTTGCTGTACGTTTGCGCTGCCAAAAAATCGGTATATAGAACGTGTCCGAGCTCGTGCGCAAATAACCCTGTAACGATGTTGTATTGCTCGACTCTGCCCTTTACGTCCGTAACTATTTTGTTGCCGGCGTTGATATTGATAACCATGTTGTTGGTCATAGCAACTTCACTGCTTTTCGGTTGCCAAAAGAGTTGAACACGGACACGCCGGTTATAGTGATACCGACGTGTCTGCGCTGCCGCAATGTCTTCGTAGTGGCCTGCTAATACACGCGACGTGAAGAATTGACGGTTGGATATTTTGCTGCGTTTTTCATTTAGACGCTGCCTAACTAATTTGTGATTCACCCTTGCCATTGAGGGTCATAACCTCCTTTTAAGATTTTAACTTGCCTTACGGCGTTTCGGTGCAAATATGGGTTCCAATACAGATGCCACCAGTGCCTCTCTATCCGCTTCGTCGGCTGTTGCCTTACTGATTACGGTATAAAGCGCCGAGCTGTATATATCGCCCGTTATATTCGAGCTTAAGATCCAGTCTATAAGCCCACGCATTCCGACGTTTCCGTCTGCGATACTGTTTTTGCGGCAATAGTCTGCCATATCATTGATTACCTGAACCATTTGCGAGACTTTATATTCGTCAGTTTCACCCGTTACGCTCATAGCACGTTCCGCCATAATCTCGGGCGAAGGCATGTCGATATCCCGCAATAAACTCATTCTGTCGATGATAGACTGATTCATTCCGCGACAACCTTCGTACGTTACGTTGGTCGTAACGATAACAACCGCGTCCGGATGGCGCTCGATTATTTCGCCGGTAGGCAACGTGATACTGCCATCCTGCTCCAAAAGCGAGTTGAGTCCTACCAATACGCCCGGCTGCATAATCGTCGTGGGTTCCTGTATCTCTACAACATAGCCGTACTTTAATGCTTTAATGAAGTCCGTTTCAATGTAGCTGAAGCTCTGCCCCTTGCTACCGTCTGACTCATTTCGTTTTGAAAGCGCTTTCACCTTCTCTGTTACCCGTTCCATTACGACCGACATACAATCCTGCGAAGTGGCGGAAAGATTTTCAACCCCCGTCAGCATCTGATAAACACTGGCGGGATCGTAATCCATATCCTCCAAATCGGGAAGACCCATCAGCTTTGAAACGTTAGCATAGGTAATGCCACCCATCTTTTTGAGCTGCTCGCGCTCCATATCCAACTCGGAATTTCCCAATGCGTTTTCGGAATCGGGAAAAATCTGTCCTATGAAGTCGTAGATTTCGGTGCCTGCTGAACAGGTGTACTTCATATAAGGTAAACCCAAGCCTGCGGCAATCGCTTTTGCACCCATGGTTTTACCGGTACCCGCCGGACCGCGAAGTAAAAAGTTTCGCATCTGCATAGGCTTTCCGGTCGTACCCTGCGCATGCTTACAAATATCCAAAACTTCTTCAGGCACAATGTACCAATTGGGAAGTTTCGGCACAAGCAAGCATTCCTGCGCATTGAGCTTTCTGGGTCCCAGCGGGAATTTACCCACGAAGTCCGATTGTTCTATAACCTTCTTGGCTTTCCCTACCGTTTTCGGTTTACCGAGCTTTGCGAATATGGTAAACTCACCTGCCACGACCTCTTTAGGCGTATAAGCGCCCGAATCCAATTGGGTATGAGTGATACGCATAAGATTGCCCGCCGCATCGAGATTAACTTTGACGTTTGCGGGGCTGGTTTCGTCCTTGATTCTACGATAGACATTGTCGCACAGGTATCCTGCATACTCGGTGGCTTGCGCCATATCCGTAAAACCGGAATCGTATGCATCGTGGTACTTGCCGAAGTATTCTTCAAACTCGCTGTCTTCCATCAGCTTGGGAAACATAGCCATAAACAAGGCGGCACCATCCCTTGCCTTGGAATTGGCGATATATACCTCTACGTTTTCGGTATTACTATCGTAAACGCTGCCGGTTAAATTGCCGTTCGTACTATCGTATACTACGATGTGGTACTCCGTTGCGCTGTTGGATGATTTGTACTCTGCCACACTTCTGTGATCGATTTTTCCGACTGCGCCCTCACTGCTTCCGTTCAAGCACGCGCATACGGCATTGAGCGCCTTTAATACCGAGCCGACTAACGTGGCTTGTGTTCCGCCGCCGCTATACTTCGATGCAACCGCCACCTTTTTATTGGGCAACGAGTCAAAGGGAGCCGGAAGCGAACGTCCGAAATTGAAAATATTATTGAGATAACTGCTCATTGTTTTGTCCTTCCTTTAAGTTAAAATTATTTTGATCCCTTGAGGAACCAGTTCGAGTTTTTTAAGTCCTTGCTTTTTAAGCTCGTTGCAGACGTCCAACCAACTGTCCTTTACAGGCAGTTCGTCTGCCGAAAGAACAAGCTCGCTATGCCCCAGACCGATTTCATCATTGCAGCGATTATTAAGGTCGAGTATGTGTCCCTCCACCCATTCGAATGCCGCAAGTTCGTAGTTCTCTACTCTTTCCTGCGGTTCTTCCGTTACTTCCGATTGAACCGTTTCGGTTTTAGGAGCTTCTTTGACTACTGCGAATTCAAGTCCGGTTACGCAAAGATTTTTAATGATGACTTTTGCTTCTTTGTAACCGCCTGCCTTGTTGAGAATGATAGACACATCCTCACCGTCTGCGATACGTTGTTTTGCATTGGGTTCTTTCCAAACCCATTTTGCATCCTGAGAGAATTCAGCCACAAGCGCGTTAATCCGTTTGAGTATTACGGAATAAGCGAGGCTCATGACGTCTGCCTCTTTTGGCTCTTGCTCTGATACTGTTTGAGGTGCGCTCTTTTCTTCTGGAGTAGTATGTCGTTTCATCAGCACCAGCACTACCGCAAGAACGACAGTGGCGATGACCGAAGGAATCAAAAGAACCCATAAACGGAACATATACAAAAGGAATGTTGCGATACCTACAATAATGAGACTGTCCTTTACTTTCTGATACCTTGTTTTCTTCATTTGAAATTCTCCTTAAACGCAAAAAAGGCGCACAAGAGATATTTCTAACTCTTGTGCGCCTATTCGCTTGATACTGTTTTGGTAGCTTTACTCGTCGAAGAAGGAGTTGCCGCCGAAGCTCTCGTAACCGGTGAAGTTTTCCGAGCTCTCGGGCTTCTGCTTCTTTTCCGCAGGTTTGCTGCCGTTGTCCGACTTTTCGTCGCTGTTCTTACCGTTGCCGCTTCCCGAAGATGCGTATTCGATATCGTCGATAATGACGACCATCATACTCTTCTTCTCGTTGGTTGCGGTATCAGTCCAGGTGTCCTCGTCCAAATGGCCGAGAATGTTGATGTACGAGCCTTCCTTGATTTTCATCTTCTTGATACGCTCGCACACGCCGTTGAAGGCCTTGACGGTCATGTTCATCCAGCGGGTGTTATCCTCCGCTTTGCTGTCATAGACCTTGTGGCCGATGCGGAAGCGCACAATCTCTCCGTTATTGAAGAAACTGAGCGCGGGGTTTTCGCCGTATCCTTTGGAAACGACTACGTTTGTTGCTACTACTTTGAACATACTGTTACTCCTTTGCAGGGTTTTTCCCTGCTTAATAAAATTTATTTATTTCAACCCGAGTTGCTCGGGAAAGAAACCGACATTAAAAAAGTGCCTATCGGCACCGACGTCTGATAGACACTGTATACTCTGATAAACTGTGGCTTTTCGAAAGAAACCTTGAAACTAATATGGTAAGTAAACGGATTTAATCCGAATGCTTCTGAATGGATTATTTCAATCGAAAAGTTGAGCTCATCACTTCATTTCGACTGCATAGAACGTTCCTGTGGCAAATTTGCCGTCCTTCTCGTAGATCTGTGCTTTCTTGGGAATATAAATATTTATCGTTACCCCAATTGTAAGTCCACGCATTTTCTTACGAATAGGAATCTTCAGTTCCTTATCCTCTGTTTGGATATAAACAGATCTTACTCGCTTAAAAATACGTGAGTGTTCTATCTCAACACATTTACCGGTTACGGTAATAACCTTGCCTGCAAGACAGTTATATAGAACCGTCCCCGCGTTGATAGCAAGGTATATGCCCAATATGATGCATGGCAGAGAAAGAACAACGTCCTTGGTGATGAAAACAAGTATTACAAAGAGTAAAATAAAAAATCCTCCAAGAATGAGTCTTGTGAGGATTTGCCTTTGTAATACCGATGCCAACTGTTTGAATTTGTGCTTCATATCTATACTCCTATTTTTAGTATGAAAAAAGCGGACCCATGAACTGAGCCCACTTATTCACGCTACAAGTATAGCATATTCTCTTTTGCAAGTCATCGGCATTTCTCTGCCAACTTTTACGCCGATTATACGCAAGAAATAGGCGTAAAATAGGCAAAGAATTTTCACTACCAATATAGTTCTAAATTAACGATTTAAGACATTCAAGCCATAGCCTTGAAATAAGTGCATGACCCGCTTTCGTAGGATGACAATAATCAAGGGTTTCGTAACGCTCGTCTGAAAACGCAATATCCGCCAACAAACAGCCCTCCTCTTTTACTGCCAATCTGATTGCTTTATTGTATCGGTCATCCACTCTCATAAATCGATCATAAGAAAGATCAATCGAATCTTTCAATTTACCCATCAATAATGTGCCACATATAATTTTGGTATAAGGATAGTTTGTCTTTAATTGCCTTAACATAGCACGATATGCACCGTAAAATTTCAGGATATCCTGCGGTGCATCAAAGCCGACATCAATCTCAAATCCACGATCATTCGTTCCTATGTAAATAAGAATAACATCTGGTGCGGCTTCACCGTGTAGCATGGAGCAACGTTTAATTGAACAAGCAGATGATTCAAACCTTCCCGCAACTAAACTGCCTGAATAGGAATTATTGACGCATAACTCTCCACCTAAATAATTTATTACTTGCTTCCACCAAGTATCGTCTACACTTTCGATTTCATTGTCATATGCCCTATCGTCTTTATAATATACTGGGAAATTGTATGGATTGTAACCTGCATACGTTGAAATAGAATCGCCAATAATTGAAATATTATATTTTGTCCTATGTACATCTTTGTCGTCTACCATAGTACACTCCTGACCTTACTAAATGTTTTCCCAATCACAACCAATACTTTTTAACATATCCTTATCAAATATGCTCCATGCATTTCTTTTCACTGCTTTTATTTCTTCATCAGATAACCATTCACTGTTTTCATTCAAAATTTTAAAGACAACATCAAGATTATGATACCTGAACATAAACTCATTATATAGGCGGCGCGCGGTATTTTGATTATTTTCCAAAAGGTTGACGATACCATCGTAGACATAGCTCACCTGTGAATCATCATCACTTATTTCATAATCATATTCATATTCAAATACCGTACTCATAATGTACTCCAACTCAGCACATTCCTCAAAAAACGTGCGATAAATCCCTGCGGAATACTCATTCAGTTCAGAATCTGACAATCTTCCGTCATAGACATCTATAAGCATACTTTTTATTTGTTGAATCTTGTTTTGTTTGTCCATAATGTAATTCTTTTTATTGTTGAGTATTATAAGATTAATCTAAACTTACAATATTTTGATACAGTACAGTATACCTACTGCCAAGCTTTTTATCAATATGGTAATGACCAAAAAACCAATGCTTAAACTCTAAGTTTTCTTCTATATAAGACAGCATACCTACTTCGGGACATGCCATTTTTGATTTTGATACTTCTCTCATTGCTGGATAAGCAAGCGCACGTTCGCTACAAGAATGGGTTATTATGTAATCCACTTTTCCGCCATGATGTTTTAGGGTTGCAATTCCCTCGTCTAATTCTTCATACGAAGGCAATTCCTGCTTCCACCAGCTTAATCCCTCTCTGCGCATATATTTATCGATACTTGTCGCCCCACCGAAAGCAAATAATTTTTTACCCTCCAACTCGAATATTTGCCCACGCATTAAGTGAATAATATCAGGTTTAATTTTATGAACTTTACCGCCGTTCCATATTTCAACAGGATAGGAATTTATCATATCGAAATTTTCATGGTTTCCATCCACAAACAAGATAGTAAACGGTAAGTCAGTATAATACCTCAATCTTTCAACCAAGGTATCGTTGCTCCATAATACACCGCAATCGCCAGCCACAATAATGTAGTCGTTTTTTGTAAGCTCCGGATGTTCTCCGGCAAAAACATGTAGTTTGTGAAAATCGGTTAATCCGTGCGTATCACCAGTTACATAAATCATTTTCTGTCATGTCCGTTCAGTATTAATATTGCTTTTTGGGTTTGCTCTATTTCCAATCCCAAACCGAAATTTGGATCGGTTTTAACGAAGTGTTCTGATAGTTCTCCCCAACCGTAACGATAATCATCTATTACCACAAACGATTCAATGTTTTCCCCCACAGCGTCTATCCATTTTATTATTTCATCCCTCCTAAGTGCGTGAATACCAAGGTCGGGTGTTTTGTCATAGATATGTAATCCATATTTTGCAAATGTTTTATTGATATATCGTCCATCGCCATCACACTCATCTGGGTTCCTGTCCCAGTGCTGGCGCCAAGTAGAACTGAGAACGATTTTTGCATCAGTAATGTCAACAATTTCTTTCAGAAGCAAAAGACGCGATTCATCAATATTCGTTTGGCTATTAAGATCTCTTCTGCGATCATAGGCGCGAGAGTTCAACACACCATCAATGTCTAAAAATATTATCTTCATAATAAGAGGGCGTTTTAATCAAATTTAGCACGTGGATTAAGTGTTGCCGGACTGTGCCATGTGATATTATATTTTTCTTTTAATATTCTTGCCTTTATAGACCACCGCACATGACAAAGGCCGCTTCCGCAATACATTCCAAATCCATGACGCCCTTTGCTTCTCATGTATTCAATAAACTCATTTAATTCCGCTTCTACTTCCTTATTGAGTTTCCTGCGTATCAAAAGGTATTTAAGAGAAAGCTCTATGCGATCATATTTAATTCCACCTCTTGTATATGTTTTATAAGGACATTTTCTGGGTATCACCTTGTTGTCAACCTCGCTTCTTTATTTCGATAGCCAATACACCATATTGCCGCTCTTGCTCTTTAGTATAATAATTATACATACTTTCTGCCGCAACCTGTGGTGTCATATTATTGCAACCGGTTTTGACAAATAAATTCGATTGGAAAATATCATTAAAGCTGTCAAACCGATACAACCCTATGACAGTTGCGGTAATCCATTCATCTATTGTTTCGCCTTTGTAAAAAATAATATCAGAGCCGATAGTTATTGCTTGTCGCTTTTCATCATAAAGTCGAATTTCAATTGTTTTTTCTCCATTCTTTATTTTGTTGAACGGTTCATCCGCCAAATGCATTTCGATGGCATCTTTGGTGCGCACGTTATTTCTTCGTATAAACTCAGCAAACTCTTTGTTCTGTTGCTCACGAGACACTGTCATTGTGCCATAAATGCCACGATAATACGAATATGTATTTTCATCAAAGCAGCAAAACTCTACGGAAATATCGTACGCTGAATTGTTATTCAACCACTCAATTACACTGTTCAAAGCCACAAAGATAGATTCCCGAAGCGGGTACCCATAAGCACCCGTCGAGATTGCCGGGAAGGATATGGAATGGATACCGTTCTTTTTTGCCAAATTCAGCGAATTTGTATAACAATTCGAAAGCATTACCGAATCATCCTCTGCGCCAGAATATATCGGTCCAACAGTATGAATGATCCATTTCGCATTCAAATTGTATCCTTTCGTGATTTTCGCCTCGCCAGTTTTACAACCTCCGAGCTTTTTACATTCTTCGTACAGTTCACGGCCTGCGGCACGGTGTATTGCGCCGTCAACTCCACCGCCACCCAAGAGTGACTTATTTGCGGCATTTACAATACACTCGCACTCAGACTTCGTGATATCACCTTGCTTGAAACTAATCTTGTACATCGTATCTCCTTTTGGAGCTTATCAGCTCCACTTGCCTAATTTTGCCTTTTCGAATAACCACCTAATGCTATAGTTTTTAAGTAGTTGCCTGTCGTCCCTATAGCGTGGATATATCCTTTCCACCTCGGCCCAGAAAGCTGCGCTGTGGTTTGAATGCCGAGAATGGCACAGCTCGTGAACAACCACATATTCAATGCATTTCTCCGGAACAAACACCAATGCAATGTTGTAGTTGATAGAATTATCATCACCGAAATGCGTACCCCACGCGGTATGCCAAGTATGAAGTCCTACATAAGAACAAGTCAATCCATACTCTTCGGCGTAAAGATCCGTCAACGCTCTGACATGAGGGAGCAGTAAGTTGCCGAAAAATCTTTCCGATTCCCAACGTGAAAAATAATCGGGGACTTTTAGTGTGTCCCCTTCTATCGCAAAAGCTGAATTCCTATCCCCATGTGCTACGGAATATTCCTTTCCAAGTAGCGTTACCTTGCCACCCTCCTCGAAATCGGGCAACTGAACTCCCGAATAGTGTGTGAGCCTATTACGCAAGAATCGCTTATGCTTATCAATAAATTGTTGTATTTCGTTCTCCATGAACGTTGATCTATAGCCGATTTTCACGGTAGCTCGCCCGTCGCTATTCACAATCAGACGCATACCTTGTGTAAAAAAGTCTTTTTCTATAAGAACTTCTTGTCCGTCGAATTCTACCATACTTCACCGCCTTCAAAAACAGTTTAGCATATGCCAATCAAAAAACCGTCATTTTTAAGGCGACGTTTAACACGCAATGAAATACATGCTGACAAACGAATGGCATAGATATTATAACAAATTCGCTTTTTATTATCAAGCAAACACACTTATTTCATCTTCTTGACTGCGTCAATCGCAGAATAGAGCGTCAGCAACGCCATGAGAGTGCCGTACGGATTCTCCAATGTAATGGATATTTCATCATCCTCCAACTTGACGGGCTCAAAACTTTTCAAAACATTGTTTATTTTTCTTTTCGTTTGCGATACCTGCTCAAGTGTTTTACCACCATCGGAAATCCTAAGAGAGCTGCCGCCATTCACGAACTTAAGTTGAAATTTGGGTTCTCCGTCAAAACCGAGAATAAACTTATCGTCATCCGACACGTCTTGCAAACCACGTTCCAAACATTCAATCAGAACAGCTCTTAGATCAATGGAATTATCTTCTCGCTCATCCGCTTCTTCATCATCTTCGCTTTCGGCGTCGCCATCTCCATCGTCATCATTACACGACTGCCGCATACGCTCAATCAATTCCGCTCTGCGTCTTTCCAAATACTCTCGACGTGCCCGTTCTTCATCGTCTTCTTCATCGTCTTCGTCGTCGCTTTCGTCGTCCTCATCATCGTCTGACATACGGCTCAATCGTTCCATTAAAGCGCGACGATGCTCTTCTATAAAGCGTTCACGCTCTTCATCTTCGGATTGTTCTTGTGCAATATCCGTATTGCCGAATTTTATACAGTATTCTTCGACACTCATTTTTACTTTATGGTTTGGGGACGAACTGATATAATCATTTTCTTCCATCCAATCTATCGCACGAGCCGCCCTAGCATAACCGCACGATAAACGACGTTGGATAAGAGAAGTTGAAGCGTATCCGCTCTTTACACATTCCCAAAGTGCCTTGAGAAAAAAAGCTTCTTGTTCATCTTTCGGAGTATACACCGCTTCAGATTTTTTCTCAACTGAGTCGGACACCGTTTCGTAAGTAAAACCTTCGCAAAATCTAACTATGCCACTTTTCTCTAGTCCTTCCAATGTCTTATTTGCTTCACTATACGATAAAACAAATTGCTCTTGGAAGTCCGGCATTTCAAATTTACGATGTTCGACTATATACTTTTTAATTTCTTCCATATCCATATTTGCTCTCCTAAAAGTCAAACATAGTCCTGCGACGTCTGCTGCCCTCGTTGTACACATACGTGTATTTCGGATCAAGAGGATTCACCGAGCATATGTATTCATTTTCGTTTGCGAGCGGCAAGCTATTGTACTCCGGACACAGATAGTAGCGCTCAAGACGCGAGAACAAGACAGGAGCATTCGCCTCAGTGACAATACATTCCCCTGGTTTAAGCTTACACAACATACTTCTTGGAACAAGTGGGATTGTTTCGATTTTATAGTGTTCGATTTCTTCGCTGTCGCCGTTCAAGGCGCTTTCGGGTGAAAGCCTGGTATGCAATCCGCACCCTTCGGAAAACTCGGAAATCGTAGTCCAGTTATTGCTGCCGAAAAAGATTTTGACATTAAGATTGTCAAGAATAATTTTTGAAGTATCATACCCGTAAACAGCATTGAGCTGGGCATAGGATTGCAGCACCAAAACGAACCAGATGTTTCTTCCGGCGCAAGCAGAAATGAAATTCTCAAAGTTGTAAAGCTCGGGAAAATTACCAAACTCATCGAGAATAAAGTAAAACGGTGTAGTAAGTTTATGGTCTATATTTTCACCCGCAAGATCAATAAACGCTTTATAAGCATCTTGCACGAAAAGTGATATTAGCTGAAAATGAGTTTTAAGCTCATCGCGGTAACAGAGAAATAACGCTATAGGCTGGTCAGCGCGTCCGAGATCGGAAACCTCAAACGAGTTGCACGAGGTAATACGACGAATAGCAATATTCATATACTCGCTCATCTTTTGCGCAAATGTCGTGGTATAGCTGTCTCGCGTGCGCTCCGCAGAAATAAAAAGATAGTCCTTGACTGCGGAGTAAGCTTTGCTCGTCTTAGGTCTATTTGTGAAGTACCCGTGATCAAAATCACTTCCATCACCTGCGAACGAAGCAAATACCGTAAATATCGTGTTGAACGAAAACGTTTCTTCGGTAATCGGATTTACCTCGAGAAGTGAGTCTTCGAGCATTGCGTGCAAAAAACCTTTGAAGATTTCTCTTGCTCCACGCTCCCACATAGGGTCTCTCTTGTCTTCAATAGTAACCATCATTGCGCCGAATAAGTCAATGTCGTTGTACACATCGTCAAGCGCCGCCGCCTGTTCCAATGAGATTGCCCTGTCAAGCTCCCGCTTATCGTTGTAGGTATTCTCCAAAAACCTATAACACTTTTGTCCGTTTTCCGTAACGATGTCTACCGTATCTTTCAAAGACATTGCTTTTTTGAATTTGCGATACAATGGAGTGAGCGGATTCCAGCACTCTGAGTGCCTATAATCACGCAGATTAAGCATGATGACTCTATAACCTTCCGCCTTCAACGTAGCAGCAGTATGTTGATATACTTCGCCCTTGGGATCAGAAAGAATCATATTACACTTCACTTTCTTTCGTGCGTTGGAAATAACCATCGGAATAACACCTGAAGTCGTTTTTCCCTGTCTTGTAGCAGCGATAATGCCAACATGATTCTCCTGTGCAGTGTAGGTCTGAATGAGCTTCCCGTTAACGTAACGATTGGCTTTAAGAACCCCACCGACAGGAGTATTGGGCAAGTCTTCATAAGCGCACGTCGAAGGAAAATCACAAGAGGTGTCGTCATAGCGATATAATTCTGCACTTTCGTACCCGTCGAGAATTTTTTCGTCAATTATCATCTTTGCAACCTCCGTATCCGAATCCACGGGATGTCTCGCGCTTTTTAATGTATTTGTTTGCGTTCTCTTCAATGAGCGTTAATTGCTGATCACCGTGCCTATTGGCAGTAATAGCCAAGTCCAGTGCGGTTTCTGCGGCATCGATTGAAACCGAAAGCAACTTACTCATAACACCGTCCTCAACATTCAATCCTTTTATGCCGTACTGTTCTTCCTTTGTTGCGATAATCTCGCGAATAAATGCTTTTTGTTCCTCTTGATTCGGTGTAGCGATTTCAATTTTATCACAGTAGCGTGAAAGCATTTGCGCATTGCTTTTATCACAGAAACAAATCGGCAATACGACACCAAGATCAATTTCTATGCTTGGACGCATAAGACGCATCTTACTGCGCTTATCCCCTTGCAAGAAGTTGCATGCTTCCTTAACCGCCGCTTCGGTTATGTCGCCGACAAAAGACATAATGAAAACGTTTCCCTTATCTTCGTCGCAGCTACGGATAAAGATATTATTCATATTCGGCTCGAAATCACAGGGATTTAAGTCTGCAACCGAAATTATCTCCACGTGTGCGTCTCCGTAAAGTTTGGAAATTGCCGACATATAGTAGTTACGCATATATCTTGAGTCAGAGCACAGACACAAAGGCTTGAACGAGTCAAAATGCCGAATATCACTGTTGAGTGCATTTTGAATAATTGCATTCTGCTCTGCCGCTCTTGTAATTGAAAGCTCAGTTATAGCGGTGACATCGTAAGAAAACTTACGCATAGTTAGCTTGAGCGGCAAGTCGATATAGGACGCAACAGTCTCTTTGCTTTCCGAAAGGAGTAGTTTTTCCTTATCCTTAAACGAAATAATCTCACTGTACAAAAGATTTGCGTATACGGGCAAATAGACGTTGGGAGTAACCTGTCCGCGTCCGAACACTTTTGACAGTAAAATACACTCCATAATTTTTTTCGGCGCTTTTATTCCATGTTTGCTTTGTACCTTAACCGAAATGTCCTCGTAAGGCGTTCCGGTAGCAAGCGTATAGAGCATATCGGTATAAATCTTGCTTTTTGCAGAATCATATTTGAGCAATGCGAGAATGCTTTCAATACTGTTCCAGCGAGCAGCTCTCGTTAAGTTTTTCAACCCGTCGTGCAGCTGCTTCTCGAAAAATATACCTTCGCACTGCAAAACACCGTATAAACGAAGTGCAGTAACCTGACCGGCATTAGCCTTGTCAACGACGTTGGCGTATACGATTGCTTTCGTGTTGTTGCCTGCATCAATAAGACCACAATCACTCGTTGCGTACAGTGCTTTGCCTTTAATCGTCAAAACATCGTCTTCCGTCTCGGTAGTCCCAGGCTTTAGCTTGCACGCTTCAGCATATTGGCGTAACCTACGATAACGCTTATAGTCTCTGAGAGAGACTATGTTGCGAACCGTTTTCGAGTTGACAAGTGCGAACAGCACTTTTGATCTTTCGTCGTCTATGTAGTAAACTTCGGCAAGACAATTGATAAGTTCTTGCTTGTCGCAAAATCTGCCGATGACAGCGTCGAATGTAAAAAAGTCGCGCAAAAACATTTCTTCCGAAAAACTACACATTGATATCACCTCTCGCTTTATTTACCGACGGAATAACCTCATCGATAAGTCCGTATTCAAGTGCTTGTCGCGCCGTCATTGTAAAATCCCTGTCCGTATCTTTCTGTATAACACGCATCGGTTTGCCGGTGTTTTCGGAAAGAATACGATTGAGATTTTCGCGTGTTCTCTTGATATGATTGGCCGCGATAATTATATCGCTGGCTTGTCCTTGTGCTCCGCCAAGTGGTTGGTGGATAAGCACCTCTGTGTTCTCCGTTGCGCGACGATATCCTTTACTGCCTGCCGAAAGCAAGAACGCGCCCATCGAGGCCGCCATACCGACTCCAACCGTTACGATACGCGCCTTTATGTAGTTCATCGTATCGTAGATTGCGAGCCCAGCCGAAACACTACCGCCGGGACTGTTTATCTGCATTATGATCTCGCCGACTTCTTTATCTTCGAGATACTGTAGCTGAGCTATGACAAGCTCCGCCATCCGATCGTCAATCGCACCGAAAAGATTGATAGTGTTCCGCTTAAGTGAATATAATGATGAAAATTCTTCTTTCATGTTGATGTGCCTCCTTTGCGTTTTTTCGTCGATTTTTTAGGGTTATTTTTACGTGCTTCTTCAAGCATATCGTAATACTTATTGAATATCTCAATAGCGACAATCTCGTCATTCTCGACGCAGAGAACGGCATTTCCGACCTCGTCCTCAATCACCTTGAATACAACGGCCTCGTCTTCGGCTATACCTTTTATCTTGGTTATAGGCTTCAATACCACATACAGGATTTTATCGCCTTCAACGTCATACGGAATAATAGCGACCTGTTCAAAAGCCAACTGCTTCCCTTTCTCATCCGTTAAAACGATAGGATCTTTGTTATCCTGGTCAAGAAGAATATCCAGAAGACCTTTCGGTTTTTCTCTCTTGCGCCTCTTATCGATTTCCTTCATTGCTTCTTCGAAACTAATTTGATGGTGCTGTTTCATAATTGCCTCCTTTGCCAGTTTACCCATGCAGTATATCACAGCGCAAAAAAATTTCCGTCATAAAAAAAATGACGAAGTAAAACTTCGCCACCTTTTAGGAATTATGTTACTTTAGCTATCTACTTATTATCTTTGTCCTTTACCAGTTTATAACATGAGAACGGTTTTATGCCCAGTTCATCTAAAACTTCGTTAATCGCCATAATGTCATAATTCTTTTGCTGGATAAAAAACTCCATAGTAAGATCCAAACGGCTGTTCCTACGGATAAATCCTGCACTAAATAAAACTTCGTCCGCCTCATCCAAAGAGCAATGTAATCCAATAATAATTTGCCAAGCAATTTGGCGCGTTACATTCTTTGCTTTAGGGTCAGTCACACGTGAAAAATCTTGACGTCGTAACAAAACATTTTTATATACTTCCGGCGGAGTCATACCGTGCTCATCAATTACTTTGTACACGATTTCGCCAAAGGACTTGTCAGCAGAATGCCGCTTAACAAACTTATACAATGATACAAGTTCATCTTCTTCTAAAAATTTATGCTGTTTAGTTTGCTCATCGCTCGCATTAGGTTGTTGTAACGTGATAGTCGGATCGATAAAATCTATACAATACGATAAAATCTTGCGTCTTTGAATATCGTCACCGGATATAAAAGCATTGATAGAGTCAATACAATCTTTACTGTCTTTATCATTGTCGTCTAATGGAGCTTCTTGTAATATGCGGGCAAGTTTTGCCTCAGATTCGAATACAGAATCATCTTCCAAACAGCAACATTCTTCTCTTTGAAATAATTTTTTCAGAGTTTCTTTTTCTTTCATAGTAAATATCCTATAATTGAATTTTACTGCCAGAACTGCTGATACCTATCTATGAGAGCATAGATATCATCCCACGTCAATAAGCCTTTACCCATAGCGACTTTCAAATACTGTCCATTAAATGCATAGAATACTTCTTCAGGAATATATTCAGCAAAGTCTTCATAAGTAAACAGTCCGTATTCCTCTATTTCGACCGTCATTTTAGCTTCATCAACTTTCATCGTCTCGGGATTTACGTCAAATATATTTATAAATCCTTCGGTTGCACCTGGCATAGAAAGTATGCCGTTTACATAGTAGCACAGGTGCCCGAACGTAACGGGGCTCCACGACGTAGTCACCTCTTCGGTTATAACGACATCAGTGAGCTGAACCTTGTCAGAACCCTGTTTATTGAACCAGTGACCTATATATTTTGCCGCATCGTTTCTGAGGAACACCCACTTGTTGAGGTCATAGTCCCAGAAGCCGTGTTCCGAAATTACCTTGACGCTTGTCCCGTCAGAGAAATAGAGATTTATTATTTCGTACGTAGTTTCGTCGTCGCTATCGATAAAGAGTATAGGTGCCATATCAAAGTTACCCGTGTATATATTCCATACTAACAGCATTTCGTCACCGGCAAGCTCTTCTACAGGGATCTGACTTCCGTCGGCAAGCGTAATCAGCGTCCCGGTAGCAACGCACGTATCTTCAGTCGCACTTGATGTTATGCTAATAGCTTTCGCCGGCATTGTTTTTTCAGTACCGCTACTAATACCTGTACCATCCCAGTTAACTATTGGATCATGCCAACCATTATTTACAGAATAGGTTATTTTCAATTTAGTTCCGTATTCAACTTCTTGACCACTTGAAATTCTTGTATCACCTGCTTGAACAGTAATCGATACATGATTTTGATTAATAGTTAATACATATTTATCCTTATCCCATTTAGCATATAGAGTATTTGTATTGCCATTCCAACTTGTTGTCAAACGACAATTACCATATTCATCATAATAGCAATCCCCATTGCCATTTATCTCAGTAAAATACCCCTTAAAGATATGTCCAGTCTTAATTGGAATGCTAACTGAAGATTGAAGCGTAGAATTCATACTAACAACGATTTTCGATGTTCCTTCATCACCACCTTGTTTATCAAGAGTAATTTCGGAACTATCAAAATTGTATTTAGCCACTAAATCAACCGAAGAACTAGTAACTCCAAACACCTCGTAGATATCCCACGGGCGGCATCCATATCCATTAGCATCGGTGTATTGTGTGTCGTTATTATAAAAGTAACCACTAAACTTCTTAAACGGGTTCAAAGAGGAGGGAGTAGAAACCAGTCCAATGTATTCGCCTGTTTGTACGGTAATATCACCAATTTTATCTCCTTTCTCATTCGAAAAATTAGTATCATAAAAATTTACAGTATATGATTTAGGTTGCCACACGGCATAAAGGTACAACATATTTTTGGGATAGTCCCGCGTTGCTTCGTTAACTTTATCTTCTGATGTTAAGTATGTTTTATAGGTTTCAAGAGGATTAGAACTCCAAATTATAAAGTCCGTATATCCACCCCTATATCCAAAATTTGTTACACCATCACCCCTATGAGGCAAATTGCTATTAATTCCGTAGATAAAACTGAAATTTCCGTCAGGATGATCGCTATTATATTTCAAATACGATGTACATGTCCACTTACCATAAATAACAGTATGTCCTACTCCCAAGTAGTTATTATCAATTACGCCACTACAATTTCCTGTAGCGTCCATTTCCTCATACCAGCCAACAAATGCCCAATCACCCCATGCACTTTGAGAAATATTAACGGTCTCATTATTATAGGCTGTAAAAACGCAATCCTTCAATTTGCCAGAAGTAACATCAACCATATTTTTTGCCGTTACTTCACAAGACCATTTGGCACAGACTTTTATAGCACTATTATCATCATTGGTAGTAACCTTACTAATTATATCTTTTCCTGTAAGAGCAACATTTAAACTTTCAGTAATTGATTGTTCCTTACCATTTAGAATTAAATACCATGATTTAAAATCCCATTTCGCACTTGCCGGTGAAACAAACGAAAGTATCCCCGATTCCCGTAAACTTTTTCCGTAAGTGACGCTATAATTTTCATATCCGCCATAACTAACATCCTCTTTATTTAAGCCATTAAAAGGATCCATTGATATTCTAAAAATAATTTTATTATACAGTGTGTCACATTTTGTTAAGGTAAACGCACTATCTGTAAACACTTGTTCACCATTTCCATATGGCAAAGAATACCAACCTGAGAGCTGCCCACCCTTATCATATTCCGGATTTACGGCGGCCAATTCCGTGGGTATTACATCGTAAATAACTTTAATTGTCGTATTTTTATTTTCATCCGTTGAAACATCAGTTATCTTTAGTGTTATTTTTCGAGACCATTGGCAAAATAAATCCGTTTCCCCATCTCTCGAAATATACGGAGTAGTAGTCAGAATTTTGGCATCATCATGGCCAAGGGTCTTATAGCAACCTTCATACGTCCACCCCTCCGCCTCTAATGTAGTCGGAATTTCTGGATGTGCACCATACTTCACCGTAATTACCTTAAGCTTTTCACGGCTATATTGCCCTTGTTCATCTAATTTCCTATATATATTTAAATCAATACTCCAATTATCGTATAATGACAAAACATTCTCATATGGATTTATTTCCCAGGTATCGACAATTGAAGATCCGCTACCATTATTCTCGGTATTCCAATTTACAAAAGACCAATTAAACTTTTTATCCAACTCCTCAGGTAATTTTGTTTCAAGTTCCCCAACCCCACTTCTATCTTCTTTATTATCACCATAGATTATATAGTAAGTCTTATCAGAAGGAGCCATTAATCTGTAATTTAACTCTAATGGAAATTTTACCTTAGCGTAAATCTCATTATTTAAGGCATACTGAAAGGCCACAGAATTATCAATCTTTTTACCATCAATATACCACCCCATAAATGTACCAACTTTACTACCGTTGCCATACACATAGGATATTTCTGTAGGAAAGTTAGGGGCTTGATTATAGACAACAGATTGTCTTAAAGTCCCTTTAAAAATTGTATTCAGCAAAACATCAGCCGACCAATTAGCCCCTATTTCCAATTCTCCTGGACCGATATAAACATCTGTGTCTTTAATCGCACTATCGGTTAAAGTTATTACTTTTGTACTAAGATCTTTATTATCAACCTTGTAGTAACCATTATAATGCCATCCATTAATATCTGGCAATGACGAAGGTATTATAGCATCTGTTAAAACACGATTGTAATATATAGTTTTAGTTTCTGGAGTAACTGTGCTTAATCCATTTACATCTATCTGCCTATATAAATATAAATTCGTAGATCTTTTAGCATACAAAATTAAGTCACTCTTATTAGGATTCGACAACTCATACGGATTAATATTCCAAAAAGCTTCTATTGTATCACCGGTCCCGTCAAATGTTGTATTCCACTTTTCAAATTTCCAGCCATTTTCTACTGTATTTTGCGGATACGGCAAGCTACCAACAATAGTTCCAAGCGATTCGTCATTATAACCATACTCTATCACTGCATTTTTTGCAGAGACGGAAGTCCCTTGATTATCCAATTCTATATCAAAATTAACCTTTGCATAAATTCTTGTATCAGTATTCAAAACAAATTCGTGACCAGAAACCGGCACATCATTTTCGCCGTTTCTCGTGTACCAGCCAACAAATGATCCACCATGCGAATATTTAACATCGTTCAAAGTCGGCAAAATCACATCACTGCGATAAGTAACATTGGGTATAATCAACGTGGTATTTGTAACATCGGATCTATCAATTACAGCACTTTCGGAACCAAAATCTATCGTTTCAAAAATGGTATCAAGTTTAATATCCCCTTTCCATTTCGCATATAAATGCGGATTCTTCATAATAAATCTACCGGAATCATCCAAATAGTCGATTATTTCTCCAGCCGGCTCAGAATACCAGTCAACAAAGGTCCAACCATTTTTACTACTTTCTCTCGGCAGATAACTGCGATTAATAGGAAATTGCTCATTAAAATAAATATCGGCAGCATTCTGTTTGTTTGATACGAAAGAACCCTCTCCACCATTGAGCGCCAAATATCTTCTTTCTCCCATATCGTCGTCTAATAACAGTTGAGTCTTGTATTGTGCTACTACCGCTACATTTTTTATCCCGTCGTTTTCTTCTTGGATATGCAAATCACTTATATCAAAATAATCATTTGGATCCAACTTGCGTCTCGTGGAGTTTCCATCTGAATCAAGTATATACCAACCATCAAATTCGTAACTGTTCAGTAACTCTTTTGCGACAATTTTCGTATCTAAATCTATATCCGCGCCATTTGCATTTGCGTCTGATACTGCCAAATCAATTTTATTTCCTGCCCCAATCAAAAGATCTGAGCACGGGCCTTGCCTATAATCGCCAACCTGAGTATTATAATAAAATTTTAAGCTATAATTAGGAGTAGCCGTAACACGCAGATTAATATCCGTGGTGTAAGACTTACCTTGATATGTAACACCAACAGTTAACTTAACTATATCAAACTTATTAACGGCATCTTCAATTGTATACTCATTATCTACACTATAATGAATCGAACCATTTGCGTCTACACGAGTCTTAACTATAACTGACTTACTTTCGCCGTTTTTAGCAATAAAAGCTTTGTCGCAAATGAAACTATCTATACTTTCAGGTTTGACGAGATTACCTGAATTGTCAGTTAAAAAAATATCAAAAGATCCGCTATCATCATTATTGACTGCGTAAGAATAATTAGGGACACCAACTGACAGTATCGTTAATTCAGAATTGACTGTCTGTCGCTCTTTAGCTACCAAGCCAAAAATCACTGCAAAGATTGCAGCAATGCCAATTGAAATTAATGCAAATAACCAAGTAAATATTTTTATCTTCTTTCGAGTTTCCATAATAAACCTCGCAAATTAATACTTATCGACTAAAAATATGTCAGTTTCGCTCCAATGATCCCAGCCAGGAGCTTTGTCTTTTTCATTAGAAAGCCTATCTTTAAGATTGACATAATCAATAACATTATCTTTAAATGTCCCATCAATCAAATAAAAACTTTCATTCCCTATTTTTTCATAGTCATTACAATATCCAACGAAGTATCCAATACAACTGTTTACGTCGTTATTAACGGTATATCTTCTTAAGAGCAATGGCGTAAAATTTTCTGCAAAATTTACTCTAACTCTTGCACCATTTATACCCTTGGGTTCCACATCATCATTTCTATCCCCCACTTTGCAATATGCAGAAATAGCCCCAAAATAACAACTCCATTTATTACCGCCAAGCAGTTTGTTCTCCCCCTGACAAAATGTATTTGCGGTTTTTATCGCAACATTTACAGCACAATGATTTATTGCTCCATTCTCATGATTTCGTACACATAACGAAGAAACTGCTATAGGACTCTCATTGTTAAAGTCTATCAACATCACATCTTGTTCAATCCCAGTGATAGATATATCATTAATTGTCCCATAATTTTCTCTCACGAGAAATGCTAATTCATTGACACCATTTGTAACCTGCATTATATCGCATTTAAAATTTATTCCCTCTATTCGAGAATCTTCACATATCTGTTCGAAAATTGGAGCAGTAACCACATCGTTGATTTTTATGGTATAGCCATGACCATACAACTTCCCATAAAAAAATGCTCCAGTTTCAAATGACTGGTTTTTAACAGCATATATTTTACCCAACCAAGTAGAATCTATCGTAATATCCCTCGTTAAATGATATTCCACATCACTATTGGCCGAATTAGAATTTTTGGTAATTGCGCTAACAAAAGATTCTGCATCAGATATATTGATTTTCTTGTTCCCATACGCACTAAATGACATGATAATAAGTACGGAAAAGACAAGTCCAAAAACCAAACAAACACTTGTAATTATCCAGTTACTAAAATGGTTTCGTATTCGAATACCGCCCTTTTTTCTCATAATTATTTCTCCTTGCTATACGGTTGCAGAAAACACAACAAATATTATAATGGGAATCAATACTGCCAACATGCATATGCAACTTACCCCAGTAGAGTCAATATTAGAAAAACCATTAAGATGGACCGTATTTTTTCGCATAATGAAATATGGAATTAAATAAAACGCAAACGCCAATGCGAGTGCAACAATTAAAACTACGGGCATTACATACCAAGTATTAACGTTCATTATGACCGCAAAATATTTCCAAACTTTCTCTGGAACAGAAATAAGCATTGCACCAATGAGAATTGGTATAATTAGAGAGACTGCGCTCGCAAATGAAGAACTCTGAAAAAACCACTTTGCCGTTTGACGCTTGTTAATATTTATAATGCTCTCATTTGTTTTTACGTTTAGATTGCTTTCACCCTCTTTAATTCTATCTAATTCGTTGTACTTGCTATGTGTTTTGTCAACAAAAACAAAACCCATTTCGCCCATATCGACATTTAGATAGATTTTTAACCGGTATACTAATTCAAATACTTTTTCATCATATTCTTTAACCTTTGACACGCATTGTAAAAAAGCAGTTTTAACAAATTCCAAAGCTTTAATTTCTAATGAATACTCTTTATAAAATTTCTCAATCTCTAAAAAATCTGTAATAGTAACTGCGGTTGTCGATTCATTCATTATAAATTTGGCGCTATCAATATTTTCGTGTAATTGCGTAGCATTGCAGATATATATATATTTCAGTGAATCAATTTCTCTTATACATTTCTCAAGTAACGCACGTCTCGCATCCGTCAGATTCTGCTCTTCTATAATGCTGAGAATATCATTATTGCTCATTAGCTTAACGATCGCTTGCAGTTGCTCGATTCTCACCTTTCCACTACCTTTTTCACTTTCGAGCTCTAAATTATTGATAGCCATAACATTTAATTGTTTTTCAATTTCATGTTCACCTGAGAAACATGTTTCATCAAAATTTATGACTCCTTTAATACCAATTAGCCATTCTAAATACATAGTATAGAAATGACTTGGTTTATATTCAGCTTTTTCACAATCCGAAATACTGATGAAATCTACGCCATCAGCATTCATACAGTTTGTCATATAACCTATAAATTGTTCTTTTTCAATGTTTCCATTTTTTATGTTTGTATTAATTATTATTGAATTAGCTAATTTTGGAGGTAAACACCGTAACGAGTAGAACAAAATATTAAGCAAGTCTTTTCTATCTTGTATTTGACCATATAACACTACTGATTTCCCACTTAAAATTGCATCAACAATAGCACATACAATGTTAGTTAGTTTTGCATCAAAAATATAGCGTAATAACTCTTTATTGTCATACAGGATTGCTTGTTTTTGAACTGCCTTGCCATCACGAATATATTTTCCGATGGGTTTCATATCATCTTGTAAAGAATTGATAAATTCATCGTTATTAGAGTATATAAAATCAACAATATAATTCTTCCCATAATACTCTATTGGATTGCCATCCGCTTCGTCACCAATAATTAGATCGTCTGAATCCAGTTTTATAGATGGCGTTTCACCCTTTCTTGGTACTACTCCCGAAGAGATAAAAATATCATGTGATGTAGGATTAAAATAAAATCCGCCATATAAAACCTTCTGCATATAGGTTTCCATGAGTTTCCTATCAATTGAACTGCTGCCTATCGCATCTTTATATCCCCATTGCTCATTAGAATATATACTATAATAAGCGGATCTAATTATCATAAAATACCTCTCATTTAATTATGCCGAGCTGCACCGCCAACCAAAGCGCTACTACATCAACATTATAATTAGACTTCGTTTGATATAGAATCGAAGGTGTCTTACCTGTACCATTAAACCGAAGGGCACCAGCTCTCCCTAATGCGGAAGCCAAGAAATATTTGTGCGAACCAAAACCATTTAATGATTTCTCTAATGCATCAAACGCTATCCCATCTGCGCTATACAGGTAAGTCCTTATCGCATTGGAACACGCATCAATATAAGTTTGTGTCTTTGACCCCTGGTAATCAACCCTGTTTTTACCTTCTACAGGAGCAGAACAACGTACTATAGACAAGAACTCATCAACATTTTGATTTCGTTTCTCTGTAAGCTGACTTAACCATACATCAAATTTACTAAAAACCACTGCTACGACTCTCTGTTTACATTCAACATCACCAATAGCCTTTTTTAATTCATCCACTATATGAGTTGCATTTTCAATTCGACCGTCTATTTTATCTGTAGCGTCATTGCTGTCCGTAGGGTCAATAAACAAGATATACGCATCTGAATTAGATACAGGATGTAAAGCAGCATTCGGATCAGACTGAAATTTAAACAATGCCGGCGTGTCTTTATCTGGTTGGTTATAGATATACTCTCCTGGGCAGTCAAAGAAAGACATATAACTAGTAACACCGTTATTAATATTGCGCATTTCCAAAATAAATGGCAAATGAATTAGTGCAGAATTTTTATTTTCAGGCGAACGTTTAGGTCCATTTTCATAAAGAACCGATAAATAGTCCGAATAAGCGGTTCCACTACTATCATCCTTAAAAAATTTTTTTTGTGCTTTTTCCCAGTCATCATTTGGCATATAAAAGGAGCAACTACTATTGCTAATAAATGGACCAATCGTGCTATTCCAATTTATATTCCCTTTCATATCTTTATTTGTCATACCGAAAAAGTTCGAAATAAATACTGATTTCCCACTACCAGCCTTGCCTATTAATGATACTACCCCACTAACATTTTTAGCATAATTCTCAGGCAAAAATAGGGGGCACTCTGGCTCACCAGGTTGATAATCCATACCAAAACAGAATTCTGCAGACACATTATCGCTGGCATCAAAAAAATTTTTATCAAGATAGTGGTTATTCTTACACGCAATACCTTTTTCTATTTGTGTCTTTCCTCCATTGCAATATCTTTTTCGTTTTTGCCAACGTTTAATTCCTAATTCTTGTGCACAATACGGACATCTTAGGTTTCTATCTAATACTATTTTCTGTTTACTTGTTATATCTCCATTGTTGTTGTTACTTGTATTTTGATTTGTAAACGCTTGACTGTTTTCTCTCAAACTAACATAAAACGTATATTTTATTTCACTGGGGTGTTGTGTGTCGCGACATCCTGATAATACTATTTCACCTTTCTCAAAATAGTTTCTAACACCTGACTTTATTATTATTTTACCACCATTTTTTGTGTATTCTTGATATCCATAAAAACTATTTTTTTCACAATTCGAATTAATTGCGTACTTTCGATATCTAGCAAGTTTATAATACTCAAAAAATACATCACCACTAACTTGAAAATTTCGTAATTGCTCTTGTTTGATAATCGGAGATGTCGGAATAATATTAATCGTATTGTCGGGAGATAGAATCACGTCATCACTTTCTTCCCTAATATCTTTTGAATCCACCAATGCATTGTTCCAATCATGAATAACACAACAAATATCGTAGTATCCCTGCGAACCTCCACGCTCAATAAAAAATTCAAATCCGCCCTTTTGCTCTTTCCCATATGACATATTTCTCCCATTCTCATCATAAATAGCAAATTTAAACTCCATATCCAATGGGGTAAGAGGATCGTCCTCAAAAAAATTAATTTTTGATTGCCTTTTATATTGTTCCAATTGTATTTCAAGCGTTTTAAGGCACTCTATTATTGCATAATACCCTTTATTTGCATTGTCTGATGCAATTTTTAAAACTTTTTTATATACTGTTTCAAAATCAAAATCAAATGGATCTAGAACTTCCTCTACTCCAATTAAGGATTTCAAATCTTCCTTTATTTTATTATCATCGACCAATTGTGGGTTATATGCTCTTAACGAATTCTTAATTTTTTCAGTGATATTATCAATTTCTGTTGTTGCGCCTGTGCTTACATCATTCTTTTTTTTGTTAGAATCAGATTTGCTCTTTGATTTTGAAATCAAATGAAAAAATTCGACTTTCCCTTCAAGTTTCAATCTATGAAATGGATCACTTAAGTCCAACGATAACTGAAAAATATTTGAAATTTTTTCATTTATTTCTTTTATCAAAACCTCTTCAGAAACTGATTGCTGTATAAAAATTTTGGAACATGATTCACTTGCATTCTTTAATTGTATTGATAGTATATCTGACAGCGCGGTAAAAACATTGCTTGTAGCCGTATAGCGGTTACCGTTTATATTAATTACAACACATCCTTGATACCCAGTACTACCTTTCTCGTTCTTTTGTCCAAATTGATTTTGGGGCTCTTGCATATTTCCGCCTCCGTTCATAAATTTATAACAGTGCAATCCTGATATCCTGATGCGCCATCACTATTGTTTTGAATAAATAAATTATCAGATATTTTTTTATACATCTCTTCTTCCCGTTTGTCTATATCCTGTATCTCTTTGGAAGACATATGATCTGTAACTCGTTCGATACCAAATCCGATAACACCTACTGCCGCATCCAAAATACCAGCTAATGCTATCATGTCCCATTTGGGCTCGGCGATGTTCCCATTGCTCATTTGAACCCATTGAATAATTGCACAGATTGCAGTACCAATAACAACACCAACAACTATAATCAATGTTGCCCAAAAAATAATGTTTTTTATTTTTGACCTTTTCCTAATTGCTTCTTTACGCGATATTTTTAGCTCATTGCGTTGATTTTCAAATGCTTCAACTTGACTTCTTCGATTTTTTTCATCATTTACCACACTCTTATATCTTTTCGCCTCTTCACTTATTAAGCTAAACATTAGTGCCAATCGGATTTTTAAATCACTTAGACTACTTACTATGATAAAGTCTTCAAAGGAATTATCGAAAATTAAGCAATCCCATTCAGGAAATGAATAGTTATCAGGTAGCACGCTCAACATAGATGAAATAAGCCTAGTGTTTGTGTCAAAAACAGATTGCTTATCGTCATCCTTGATATGTTTACCGTCACAGCAATTTTGAATAGCAGCCAAAAGCTGCTTTTTTGTCTTTATCGTTTTCATATCAATCACTAAATAAATCATCAACGATATCTTTCGGCACAGTCTCATCAGTTGAATCGTCATCTCCTGCATCAGTTGACTCAATAGGCGGCACAATACTTGCACCCGATGCCTTTGCTCCGCTTCCACTGCCAGATAGATATTTAATAGCCCGCTCAGTCAAAGCTCTACCTTTGCCTGACACATTTATAAATCCGATTTTTATCAAGTATTTTTCGTATTCGGATGCGTACTTTTTGGTTTCAAGCCCAACACGCGCCGCAAGGACATCAGCGCCCATTGCATCGCCCGTATAATCATTGAGTACGTGCAGAATTTCAAGGTCTTTATCGGTGAGACCAATTGGATCTATTCCCTTTTCTTTGAAATATCCCAGCGCAACATTCAAATCGATATGCGTTGATATGCGTTCACCATTGTCATTGTAAAGAGCGCTATCAAGCCCATCTACAATCGAATTAACGTATCGAATTGCACCGCGACTGCGAGGAATACATGTATCAAGTGCTTCGTCGGTTATTGTCAAACCTTTAGATGCTATTTTATTCTTATAAATACGCTTGAGCTCTTCCGGCGTGTAATCTACCATTTGGAACGTAAGACGTAAACAGCGGTTCTTAATCGTCGGAATTACGTCCTCGTCATTTGTCGTAGCACCAATGAACGTAAATTCTTCAATTGGAATACGTTTAATATTCCCGCTTACATCGGGCGGAGAAACATACACTCTGTCGTTGAGTAATGTCAGCAAACTCGACTGCAACTCTTCAGTAAGCATATGTATCTCGTCCAGAGCTATTACAACAGGCTCGCATTCACGAGCAACACGAATCAGGAAATTTTGTAATGCCTTAAGAGATTGCTGACTATTGCGGAACTGTGAGCAATCGAGAATTTCAAAACGCACGCCAAGCTCCTTAGCAATAAGCTTCATAAGCGTGGTTTTGCCGAGTCCCGGATTTCCGAACAACAAGATATTATCTAAATGTCTTAATCCTTTATTCTTCGCAATGGCTATTTCCTTCAATATCGGTTTTACGATATGTTGTTGTCCTATAAAACCTCGCAATTCATCGGGGGTAAATATAGGTTTATCCTCGCCGCCGCCATTACCTACTCCAACAACACCTACAGGTACAACCGGTGTAGTTTCATCAGCTCTCGGTGTGGCTTTTTTCGGAGCGGCTGGTTGCGGAATTGACGCACCTCCTTCCGAAATTTTAGGTTTTTCTGTTACCGTCGGTTGAGGTGTGGGTGTACTCTGAGCTTCTCCGTATTTTCCACTCATAATGTCTGAAAATGACGGAGCTGCCGCTGAAGAAGGCGCGAGACCGAAAAAGGCAAGTACCCGCTTGTCTGCAAGCCCACTCGATTTAATAATTTCGATTATCGCATCAAAGCTTTCAAATTGTAGCCTGCATTTTGCCCTATCGAGAGCCGAAGCTGTTTTATATACTTCTTTTATGTAATCCGAAATTGCCGCGATACTTGCCGTAACTACCGGGATGTTTGCGGGATTCCCAATCTTAGCAAAATCTTTTGCCGTTCTAAAATATGTTCTCAATTCTTCAATCGTCATAATTTATATAACCTCATTAAAGTTCGATTGCATTTTGCTTACACCATTTGTTAAGTAGTTCTTCGATCTTATCCATAGGCGTAGCATTCGTAATACCCTGTGCCTCTACCGTATTTGTGCCTCGCGTTACCGATACGGTTATGGATTTGTTTATCCCAACGCATTCCCCTTTGCTGTTAAACACAGGTCCACCGGAATCCCCATGATTAGAAGGAACCGTAGTAACAAGATTATCTGCATCGTCATGTGGTAGTTTTACTGTACCAGTAAGAGGGGCGAGCCCCATAGAAAGCCCATTACCTATCACAACAACAGCATACCCAGATAATAATTTCGAATAGTCGGGTATTCGTTTCACTGCAGGAATATTTCCCGCCAAATTATTATCAAAGCGACATAGAGCCACATCGCTTTTTTTATCGGAACTGATAATCTCTATAGGAATACTATCCTTACATCCATAAGCACTAATAGAAATTTTTTTGTAATACTCACATCGACTTTCATCAAATACGACATGATCATTCGTCAGCAAATATCCTTTTTCCGAAATAACAAAACCCGTTCCATTGGATATAATAGACCCAGATTTTGCTGTAACAATGACTACGGAAGGACTGTTCTTTGCAAAAATATCGGCAGCCCAATTGATTGAATTGTCTTCCATAGTTTTTTCAATCCGTGAAGGATTCTCGACTTTTGCTCTACCGTTTTCGCCGATTTCCGATATCCCGAACCAAGTCTTTACTCCGGCAGAAATTCCCTCTTCAAATATTAATGCCGAGATTTTCTTAAAATCGCGAATATGCGCATACAATTTCGCACGCTCCATTATGCTATCTGCCGTTTTATAAAGCTCGCCCAATATTTCCATACATGTGATAATATAATCGCGTGCCAGAAGAGCTTCATTTTGCTTTGCTAAAAGTTTGGCATTTTTATAAGCCGTATCAAATTGTGCGTATAAATCGGAAGGTCCCATACTAATTTTTCAGTTCTTTCAACGTATTGTTAATTTCAGACAAAACGGTAATAAGTTTTTCAACCTTGTCAACTTTGCCTTCTTCGTTACTCGATTTTTTAGTGAGCTTTTCCGCCTCGACATCATCAAAACGCTTCAACCAACGAACAACGTGCGGAGGCAACGTTTTGCCCGCTTCTCTTTCTGCTCGCGCCTTCGGCTCATAAAGTTCAAGATATTCACCGATATCCATATTCGCCGTATATGCATCGTAAAAGAATAACATCTCGTCCGTAATGGCGTTTATGTACTTACCGATAACTTCTTCGCAATCGGCTCTTGTTATGCAATCACTCATCCGTGCATCGTTATCACGTAAATGCTCGATTTCGCGGCGAAGCGGACGATTAATAATTTGCTTACATATTGCTTTAATGTCTGCTCCTGCGTAACCGTCAAGTTTTTCGGCAAGCCATTCTACAGTTACATCTTCCGCACAAGGAACGTTGACTCTCCCCTTAATTTTTTCATCTTTACCGAGTGCGAGTTCTATTAGTTTTATGCGAGCGTCATAATCAGGCAGTGGCACATAAATCTGCGTTTCAAATCTTCCGCCGCGTTTAACAGCACTGTCAAGCACCCAAGGTCTGTTAGTCGCCGCAATAATAATACGGATTTGCCCCGGTTTCGTTGCCGAAGTAAATCCGTCCATATTAGTCAAAAGCGTAGTTAATTGCTCTTTTGTGTGACGACTCTCATCGTCCTCTCTGCTTGCGGCTATCGCATCGATCTCGTCAAAGAAGATAATGCACTTATCATACTCCTTTGCTTGTTCGAATATTTCGGCTATAATTTTAGCTCCGTCACCGACGAGGTTTGCCATTACGTCTTTGATTTGAACAACAGCAATTTTACACCCGAGCGATCCGGCAAGACACTTGACAATATGAGTTTTGCCGCATCCCGGAGGTCCATACATAAGTATTTGTAAACCTACGTCCTTACGATATTTTTGATATATCGGGGAATATTTCGGGGAAATCGGAGCGAATATATTTACAAGAAATTCGTTACGAAGTTCGTTAAGTCCCGCCACATCTCGCATCGTCAGCTTTGGCACGTCAGCGCCAAACCAATCCGTAGATTTAATTTTATCTTCGCTGTCGTTGCCCATATTTTTCTTCTTCGCGCCTGCCGTGAGTTTAACTTCGGCGAGCCATTCTCTGACAGGGGCGGCACTCGTTAAATAGAAATCTTTAATTTGTTTCGGTATGTCGTTTCGAGCACACTGAGACTTTGCGATTTTATCTATCTCTCGTGCCATGCGCAAAGCTGCACTAGTATCATCATTTTGGCGATACTGATTGTACAGCAAAACGAACTCTTTAAAAGAATCCATAATTGTATCAGGCATATTATTCACCTATTATTTCTTTTTACGCTCTTCGTCTATCATCGCAGTGATTGCATCGATATCCGAAGCCGACGTATCTGCGCCCACACCGGAATCTACCGGGGCAACTTTTTTCCCTTCCGTCTTTATCACAAGACGCGCCTCACGTTCTTGTTTTTTAGCCGCAATCTTAGCCGCAACTTTGGGATCTTCTTTGGTTTTCTTTCCGAATAAATCGGTATAAACAGGATCTTTAGTTGCCGACAATTCGCTACGCAAATCTCTAAGAGATGTTTTGGAACTGTCAAGCGATGTTTTTAATCCTGCCAATTGTTTGCCGATCTTTTTCAGGTCCAACCCTTTGCCCAAGTTCTTGCAAGAACTCACAACGTCGTTCAAGGCTTTTAACCTTCCAAGCGCACGTGCGCTCACGGCATTTTTGCGAATTTGCACTTCGATAAATTGCAAATCCCCGGAAAACATTTCGAGCTCCACTTGCTCTGCAATAAGCTGATCGGAATATTCATCCTCACCAAGTTCAGCCGCTTGGTCAATCCAATCGTTATACTGCGCCGCAAGTGCATCTACGGACTCTCTTGCTTCCTTAATGGTAGCAAGTCCTTCCGCAATTTGCTGTTCTTGCTTGAGTTCTTTACTGATTTTAGCCATGATCTATGTCCTCCATATAAATATTTTTAATTGTTTTTGTTGGTTTTCTTTGTTTCTGCAGACGAGCTCTCATCCTCATCAGACGATTCGAATTCGGCCATTATTGCATCGAGTTCTCTATCCTGCGTGTCATTCCTTTCGCGGAATTCTTCTTTAACGGTTTGAATATGCGCACGTTTCTCCTTACGTTTTTTCATACCGTGCAAATATTTTTGCCATGCCGTATTAAAGTCTTCCAATAACGATAACAGTAAGTCGTTTACCTCTTCCCTTCTATCAGGATCTTTTACCATAGCTGGCAATTTCTTTTCCGGTATTTTCTTGACTATATATTTGAAGCGCTCATGCATAAAGAACGAATCAAGAAGTGTAATGAGTTCATCAAACATATCCACATTATCTTGAAAACATCCGATATCGTCTTTCATTATTTCAAGATTGTCTCTGATTTTCTTTATTTCACGCGCAAGAGCTTTCTTCTCGCTCGCATCCGTAGACAGTTTTCCGCGCTCCAATAGAAGCTTTAACTGCACTTCGGTTTCGTCGATTTTCCTCTGTAGTTCCTCAAGCTTTTCAAGATAATTCTCACGGCACGATTTTACGACGTTAATCTCATAAATTGCTTGTTTTTCTACTCTGGTAACTTTTTTACCTGTTCTTGCCATAAACCAATCTCCCTGTATTGTTTTATTGTTTTGATATTATTTCTAACGGCACATCTACCGTTTGCTTTTGTCCGAACATATCGACTTCAATTTGTGCTGTTCTATGATGACGATTAATTTTCTTGATTATGCTTTCCAATCCAACCAACGGACCGCCTGTCACAACAATTTGGTCGCCTTCAATATAACCAATAGAATGTTCGATACACCGTCGTCCTTTAAATAGATATTCAAGTCGTTCGCGTTCATCCTGCCGAAGTGCTATGCTACCATCATTACCGTTACGCAACAACCGAATTATATCTGTCGAATTGTATATGATATCAAACGAATGAGCTCTAAACTCATCTTCTAGCATGTTGGTTTCCACGAATATGTATCCTGGAAACATCGGACGCCTTATATATGTCTTGCCTAATGTACGCAGGTGCTTACCCTTATAGAATTTCTCGGATTCCGGGCAAAATGTTTCAATCTCATACGGTAAAGTCTTTTTGAGCATAGACTTCTGAAAACTCCTCAATGCTCTATGCTCGGTATTTGATTTAACATATAGTACATACCACCAATAAGGTTCCCTCATAATTGCCTCCAAAATAAGCCGACAGTCACGAAAATGAGTATGCTTCGCCCTTTCGTACAAATAAACATTTGTACTACCGAATAATCCTATGTCCACCACCCTACGTACCGAGCCCTAAGCTACAAGTATTTCAATCGATTTCTTAAAGTAATATCTATCAATAGATGACGATGTTTACCTATACAATGTCGTCAAATAAAATAATAGGCGACACTATACACATTTATTATATAATATTCGACACGAAATCGCAAGGAGTTAATCCCCCTTTTTTAGAAAAAAAGCAAGATTTTCAATTGAACTGTCATGTTTATTTCATATAGATGACGCCTGAAAAAACGAAACACCCCCAAATGACATCTATTATTTTATTAGGCGACACTTTCATCTTTGTCAACCCCACCTCCTATGTATATATGATACAGCATTATCGCACGAAATCTTGTCATTTATTTTACGACAAACCACATAGTTTACCAAGCCGATTCATCATATCCTTTTTGTGCTCCATTAGAGAATGTGCATAGCGATTCAACGTGACAGTTGGATTTTTATGCCCAAGTATTTCCGAAAGAGTTTTAACATCCATTCCACATTCAATTGCCCTAGTTGCGAAGGTGTGGCGTAACGCATGAAACCCACGCGGCGCAATGTTCAAGCGTTTGAGAAGCGACTTAAAATTACGCTGATACGTTCGAACCAACAAGCCGGTCTCCCCTTTTGATATAACAAAAAAATATTCGCTGCTTTTCTTTACCTCTTTAAGCAATGGCATAATTTGTTTCGGGAGCGGCACAATACGACAGGACGATTGGGTTTTCGGCTTGTCGGTTATTCTGCCGAACACACCATTTGCATCCTTTCCGTCGAAACAGGTTTTCGTGACCGACAGCGTACAATTTACGAAATCGATATCGCTCCATTCAAGGGCCAACAGCTCACCGATTCTGAGTCCGCTGTACAAACACAAAAAGACACCAAACATATGCCTGCGGTTATCGGATAACACGGCCTTTTCGATTACACGCTGTTCCTCAACGGAAAAGCATTCTACACTTTTTTCATTTGCTTTGGGACGCTTTAATTTATCGCCCACTCTTTCCGTCATGAACCCCAAATTAAACGCTACGTTGAGCGAGCTTTGAATAACGGTTATTATGGAATTTACCGAGCTTGAAGATAACCCATAGCCGGTCTTCAGGTTTCCGCATTCCAGCAATTCGCTTATGTATTTTTGCAATATCATCGGCGATAAAGACTGCAACTCGTATTCTCCGAGCGAAGGTATCAAGTGGTCATTTGAAATTTCCGTATACCTTGATACCGTTCTCTGTTTGGCGGAAATCTTTACATAGTTCTTAAGCCACTCTTGTAGCCACTCTTTGTATTTCATGTGAAATACCTCCTATTAAATAATTATATAACTTTTGGTGCCAAAGCCTAAGTGTTTGGCGCAATAGAAAAGGCGTTGCCATAATGACAACGCCTTCGCTTTTAGAATAGTTCGTTCGGATCAATATCCGAAACAGGTGGTTGGTTCTGTGTAGGTTTTCCGTTCCCTTTTGCCGCTGTCGGCTGTGACATATAGAATGCGCAAAGCCAAGCATTGTAGTGAGCCTTCGTTATAAGCAAAAGTTCGCTCAGCACTTCAAAGGTCATACTTACCACGACATGATTTTCGGGCTTATTTCCAAACTTGGGAACTATAAGCCCCCTGCTGTCCGTCTCGCCCGGTCCACTGTCTGCAATCAGCAGAAAACCGTTGTTTCCGCAAGTAAGCTGCATAGTTCTCGACAAACTCTTGCCGTCCTGTCTTGCACGTCCCATTGCTTTCAGTCTATCCGCAGACGTTCCGCCGAGACTTTGATAAATCGGAGTTGAGTCGCCGGTTTTCTTTTTGTTACTGGCGATAAACTTCAATTCGCCGCATTCGAGCTTCCGACACAGTTCCAAGAACTCGTCCACCGCAAGATAGATACCAATATTGTTTGTCTGCCTTTGCCCTTTGGGTTTGTTTAGGTCATAGGTTGCAAAATTGAAATGCACCTTCCCTATTCCGAAAGAGTCATTCAGGCTTTCAACGAAACAATTGCGTGCATCCTTGCGCACGATTTGCGTCTTGTTATATTCTTCAGCCATCATACTCCTCCTTTAAACGTCGCGTCAGCTCAAGCGCAAATTTAGCATTCCTGTCAAACTGAGTCAAAAAATCCTCTTTGAAATCGTATGCCACATACAGAAGTCCGAAGAGCAAATCGAAAAACCTGTTCATTCTCTCATCGTCGGCCTTCTTTTCGACCTCATGAACGGTAATACCGACTTGTGAGATTATGCTGTTCCATTTAACAAAGAACTCATCTTTAACGGGCACGTTCGAAGTTTCCAACCACTCTCTTACAGTATGAGTTTTACGGTTATCTCCGCAATGCGGATCCTGATTGATATAGACAACATCGCTCACCGTAAACTCGGTCCTATTCTTTGAGGAATCAATAGTCAAACAACGTCCCAGTGGGAACAGTGCGCATACAACCGGCTTTACCGAATTGACACTGCAGCGAGTGCCTCTTAGAAACGGACATCTTTTATCAATCCCTGTCGGTAGCAACCTTATGATAGGAATTCTCGATGAGCCGCCGATATATGCTTCACAATATTTTTTTATGAATTCCCCAATAAGGATATCCAAGTGCTTTGCCAATAGAAATAAGTCCCTCGGTGTAAGCAGGATATCTTCCCTGTTTTTGCAACACTTTCCGCACATCGTGCAATTGAATTTGAACGTATTGTCCAAACCGATTTTGATTTTATCGAGATTATCGATTAATGATTTTAATCTGTTATCCATTTTATTTCTCCTTGTATCACGCCTTTCCGCGTGAAGTATAGTTAAATTTACGGGAAACATTTTGTATCTTACTGCCATTGTTACATTCCTGTTTTTTATACCGGCAGAAAACCCGTATTATTTGGTTTTCTAATTTACAATACTGCGATTAGGATAAAGCATTCTCATTGGATAATGCTGCTGGTTGTAATACTCGGCGCATTGGGCGTCTTCTGGGAAGCAACCTTGTGCATCGGGCAAAATCACACGTAGCAGCTTTTTTCCATCGGACTCCTCTTCTTTAAGGCGGATATCAAAATCCTTAATAATTTCGGATACAGATTCCCCGTCCTTAAATCTTTCGCCCGCCTGCACGCGCAATCCCAATTCGTTAAGGATGTAGCATATCAATTCGGGACCAATCATAAGGACCATCTGGAACTCTTGATGTCCGTACTTATCCATACCGTGTGTATGTGCGTCGCACATATTCGGCAAAAAGCCGTTTTCCGCCTCACCGCATTCGCCGCAACGGACTCCGTTGGCAACAAGATGTATTATCCAATTAACTCTCTTCATCTTTCGCCTCGTCCGGATGATATTGTTCGTAATATACCGTATCTTCTACCTCGCTGTTGTATACGCCGATGCAAACCTGTGGTCCGCTGTCCCTTTCGGGATTAAACTCAGCAAAGCAAATCGTAACGGGATCGTTATCCCCCTCAAACAGTTGAATATTGATTGTGGGGAAATCCGGATCGTCGTATGCAATTGCTCTGAGCATATCTCCGTTGGGAAGATGTAAATCGGTATAAGGTTCGGGACTCAAACAATAATCGCCCAGCACTCTGGTTTGCCCTTTGTTCTCGAACAGTTTTTTTGCCTTGTCGAGTTCCTCCTGTAGAATCTTGAATATCCTGGCAACCTGCTGCTCCGTATACTCATAGCAATTGAGTTTGGAACATTTTGAAAGCGTCTGAATACCCTTGATAATTTTATTCGTTCTCGCCTCGGCAACCTTGTAAAATCTTTCTTGTTTTTCTTTGTTCATGATTAACCTCTGTAAAAATAGCATTATTGCGGAGCCCAAACTAATGAGCTCCGCAACTGTTTGGGGATATTTCATCCCGCTGATAATTCGCACCTAAGTGCCATCTCCTTTTTTGATTATTATTTATGTAAAATCTCGGGACGGAATTTAGTATTGAAGTCCACATATCCAACCCACTCGGTACGATCGAATATCCGCGCCGCGTGTAAGTCCAATGCGTAGTCCTCCAACTCTTTTTCATCTCGAAATATCATTTTGGAATCCTTCAGCCAGCACTTCAGATTTTGGAACAATTCAGTTTCGTTCGCTCTTAAAATGAGTTCACGAACCGCTTGCTGCCACACCGATTTCTCGATATCTCCGATAGCGGTCATACAACCGTTACGGTAGTGCGTTTTCTTACCGCCTTGAGAATTCTTAAAGGTAAAAGCGCGTCCCGTGCCGTACATTTTTCTGACGCTGCTAAAGGTGATTTCATCCAAATTTATGTTCTCCATTCTATCGATGAGAATATCCATTCAGACACCTCCGACACCGATTAACGGATACAAATCAGGTAAAACCAATTTAAAGACTTCCATATATCTTTTGAAGCCCGCACTGTTAAGCGGGGCTGCGAGAGATGTCTGACTCCAACAAATCAGCTCTTCTTCCGGGATATGATATGTATCTGTGACAAACTCGTTTCCATTGTATGTTGGACAATGAGGCTTCAGCATTTTTTCCATTTCGGTCTTAGAAGTAATTTCCAAAAGAAACTTGCACTTCTTCTCCGCTATTGCCGTTAAAAGCCGTTGGATTATCCCAAGCCCCTGATACGCAAGCACTTGCGCTCTTATCGTATTCAAAGCTGATATCCTGAGTTCTTTTGTTTTGTTCGACACGTCGGACGTTAATACTTCCGCAAGACAATTGGCAATTACCAATTTCCACGGAGTTTGATTGTTAGACTCATCCATCGCAGTTCACCGCCTCTGCCTTAAATGCATTCTCGAAGGTCAACGTTTCTTCACCATCGACAAATTCCATTTCGGTTATTTGGATATCGGCAAATGCATAGTTCTCTGCGTAAAGCCCAATCGACGTAACACTCAAATCTTCCAACTCGCTTAAATCTCCGGCAGGATCTTCATCGAAGCACAGACCGCAATATTCGGCGCTAATACCTATCGAGTTATCGGATTCAAATTGTGATACATAACTTCTATCCCAGTTAAGGGACACTGTCTTCCCCGATTTTAGCTTGACTTCTATATAGTCAATGGTTAAATCGGGTACATTTGTGATTGCTTTTACATACAAGTCCATTTCATGTCGTTACTCCTTTTATGATTTATTCGTATATGTTGACGAGAATAGTTTCCCGATAAATAAGTTTAGGCGGGAGATCCCGCTAATATATAAAAAACGCCCATTCTATCCCGTGAATGAGCGCATTATTGTCGCTTGACAAAAGAAAAAAAGTACCCGATGATTCGTCGGATACTGTTCAAATCTGATAAACTATAATCTCGTAAGATTTACTGATACTTTATGATTAGATTATAGCATATTAGGATTTGTTTTACAAGCAGTTTAACGCAAATAGTTGGCTCCTGTGCTTGAAATTTTTGTCGAAACAGAGTATAATAGATTTATGAATAGACGTTTTAAGGAAGCGCGGCTTCTGAAAGGATTTAAGTTAATAGATTGCGCCGAAAAACTCGGCGTCGGTCAACCGACGTTAAGCGCTTGGGAACGCGGCTCGAAAAATCCTACCCTTGAAAATCTCGAGGCAATGTCCGATTTATATGAGGTGTCGGTAGATTACCTGCTCGGTCGCATTGCGCCCGACCTGGATAGCTCCACACCGATTTCAAAAGATGCACTTCCCGCTCTCCACGGAAGACCTGTCTGGCACAACGAACTCGGCTGGTGTATCGTGGATAATATTAACCACCGCCTTTGCTGTGTAAACGGTAATGCGCCGCTTTCGGACGCAGTACTTTATTTGGCTCCAGACATATTTGCGCAATCCCCCGCTCCTACGAAACCCATTTCCAAAAACAAGTTGAATGCGTTCGACGAAGTCTTGGTCGAACCGATTTCTACCGATCAGCAATTGCGACAGCAACTACGCGGTTACTATCATGTAAAGAACGGCTACGTTGAGAACAGTACGGGAAATCGATTCTTCTTCGATACCTACGGTTTTCAGTGGCTCGCTTTCGAAAAGTAAAAAAGGTACTATATGAACAGAGAAGAGTTTAAAACTAAGTTTAAAGATGTCCTTAATCAGCATGTAACTAAAATCGTCGAAGGTCAATTGTCATCAAACAGCGATATAAGTAAAGCTGATTTTAATGGTGTTTATGCTCTCTTGAAGAATAATGATGTTATATACATAGGAAGTGCCTATCCACAAACATTTAAAGTCAAAGATAGACTTTATATTCATCGCAACGCCCATCCAAGCAATTCATGTTTAGCAAAAAAAATGATACGAGAAAGAAATTGGACGAGAGAACAGGTACAGCAATACATGCAAACTCTTGATTTTATTGCTTTTGAACACTTTTCGCTTGAATATTATTTGATTGAGAATTGCAGCGGTTTGATCAATAAAAAGGGAAACAAACATGGTCATTAACCAATTCTGCTAAATATTAAATCCTCGTCATTTCGGTAAAAGAAGTTTGGCAACAATCGCCGCATCGGAAATATACGGATCATCCCAGAACCGCGAGTCGAAGGAATTATCTCTATTGTCGCCAAGCATAAAGTAATATCCGTCGGGAACGTAATATGTTACGCCGTCTATTTCGAAATCATCGCCTCCTTTGGCGGCAACCCGTTTTACAAGCAAGCTTCCTTCGTGTCGAAAGATTACAATTTCCCCCACTTCGACATCACCGTAAACTCTTGTGCCGAATATCAAGCTATCGGTTTTGAGCGTCGGCTCCATCGATGCGGAAGGAACGTACCCTATAAAGAATACAAACTTAAACAACACTATAATCGATATAACAAAAAAGACCGGTATGAACAGGAGCAACCATTTCATACCGGTTTTCTTCGTCTTTACAAGACTTGTTTTCATATTAAATTTTTCCTTTTCTTTTTATTAAATCTCGGAGAATTGAGAAGATTCATACTCTCCTCCATAACACGTTTACAGTAATACTCGCCAAGGTATCCGATATGCGCTTGGCTGAGCGGCGCCTGAATTAGATTGGCAAGCCAATAATACGCCTCTTCTTTTGTCATAATACCCGACTTATGTAGTCTATCAAAATAGGTATGCGCAGTTTCGCGCAGCAATCTTAACTTTTGATTTGCCATAGTCCCTACGGGAATATTCGTTCCCGGATGAGCCCTGACGTATGCGTCGCATTTTGGATAGTTGGAACAGACGTATAACATCGTCTGATTTTTGTTCTCTTTATAAATTCCGTCTGCACTGACGAACTTAACCGGCGCCCCGCAATACGGACACCGCATCAAACTGTAATTATATCCTTTGTTTTTGCTTTTCTTTTTCATATTTACTCCATTCACTCTGACAAAAAGCCGAAGGTGTGTTAGACCTCCGGCTTGTCTTTTCTCAGAGTGCGCCATTATGGACAGCTCATTGCGCTGAATCCGTAACGGTTCCCTATCCCCTCGGGATAGGTCTGACACCGGGATATCGTCCGATGTACCGAAAGCCTGGGCGCAAACCCTTGATGCAAGTATAATATAACATATAATATCACACTTGTCAAGCCTTTTGGAAAACTTTTTTACGATTTTGTAAAATATTTTTCCTATGGAAATATTTTTAGACTTTCAAATCAGTCTTACGGAAAAAAACGCCGCTCAACTGCTTTTCACCAAGGGCTACGCCTGCTTTCATTGCTGTTATTTAATTACTTTTTTTCTTCTTGAGTATAAAGAACACGCCGACTCCGACGATGGCTACGCTACCGATTACAATGGCTGCAACCAAGAGTCCCGGCATTTTGTACTTCAAGGTAAAGCTGTAACTGCGCTCGTTTCCGAGGTCGTCTTTCACTTTCACCTCGTAGCTCGCGTAATCATCAAGCACATCACCGAGATTGTACTCGATTTGCTCGCCGTCCTTAAACACCTCCACCGTTCCGATTTCGCTGATCTCGGTTATCGTTACGTCGCCGTGTCCAACTCCGCCGTCTTCCACACCGTTTAACACGATAGTGGGCGCGGTTTTATCTACGGTTATCGCAAACTCGACTTCGTTGCCGATATCGTCGAATATCTTGACGTCGTATAGCCCCTCTTGGGTGATTGCCTGCCCGAATTCATAAACGATCCTCTCCCCATCCTTACATACGGATATATGGAGTTCTTCATGATTGAACAGTGCAACCTCCTTATTGGTTCTATCGCTATTCTCAACCTTCTCGCCGCCGAATTGTACTTCATAGTCGAGCGTTTTATCGATGATAAAAGAAACTTTGGATGTATTGCAAAGAGCGTCCTGCGCGATTATCTCGTACTCGCCCTCATCACTGAACACCATACCGTTTTCTACGGTCAACGCTTGCCCGCCGTTAAGCTTAAACACAACGGATTTTACGTCTTCGTCCGACCACATAATCGAAACGTCGGAATTGGTCGTTTGTCCGTCTTCCACGCCGCTCAGCATAAGCTTAGGCGCAGTGGTATCAATCGTAATACCGAATTTGTACTCCGCTCCGTTTGCCACAACGCTCACTTCGTAGTCGCCGTCTTTATCCAGCAAAAGCGTACCGTAATTGAGTCTGGTATCTTCGCCGTTCACAAGAACCTTTTCGAATCCGGGCATCTCGTCAAAGTTATGCTCGAACACCGTCGCATTCGGTTTTACGATTGTAAACGATAAGCTTACGTGATTGTAAGACTCATCCGAAAGATCCACAGTGTACTCACCGGGCTCCGTAATGGTATCGCCGATAGCGTACTCGATAATCTCACCGTCTTTATTGAGCGTTACTTCCAAAGGCTCGTTTCCCTTTATCGTTACGGCATTGGAAAGCCCTTTATCGTTTATATCGATTTCAAAGTCAACAAACTTATCGATCTCAAATTCAACTTCGGTCTTATTAAGAGCAAGGTCGGTTACGACTACGGAATATTTCGCGCTGTCTTTGATAAGCGCACCCGAAACATAATCGCCGAGTGCCGTACCGTTTTTGTATATTTTACCCGTCGCTCCCGCTTCGGTAAAGAGCACCACCGTATCGCTACTCATAACCCTCGCAGTATTGCCGCTTACGCTTTTTACGATAACTTCGGGAGCAATCGTATCGATAGTAAAGATATATACTTTCTTGAAGCCGTCGAAATTCTCGAACGTAAGCTCGTATTTACCGTCATCTTTAAGTTCGGTACCCGATTTGTACTCGATAACGTCGCCGTCTTTTTTGAGTTCCACTTTCGCCTCGTCATTCCAAGTGAAGGAAACTTTACCGTTAGTATATCCCTCGTTCTCAACGCCTTTAAGCACGCCTACCGGTTCGGGCTGAACGTAATCGATTACTTCGGTTACGGCGTCAATGCCCGTTCTGAATTCATCGGTTATGACAACCTTGAACATACCCGTCGTGCGGAACTTGTACGCAAGCGTATCGAGCGTAATTTCCGTTCCGTAATCGTCGCATTCAAGCAACGACCAGCTCTCTCCTCCGTCAACGGATTTGAAAATTTCGAGCGTTGCCATTTTCGATTCTTTGTCAGTGCTGTCGGCGATAGAAATTTCCAGCCTCTTATCTTCCGTATTTTCCTCGATTGTTACCGTAGGCGCACTGCGCGAAACGATAAGACTGAATATTTCGGACTTGCCGAAGTGATTCACCGCTTCGACCGTATAGCTTCCGCTCTCGGTCAACGCAAACGTATCGTTCCGCATAAATTTGCCCATAAGCGCGCCGTCTTCATCAAATACCGAGAACATTGCCATTTCGTCAAACTCATCGTAAATCGAAACGGTAACGGCGTCCCTGAATCTGTACACTCTGTCGAATGCTGCTTTGTTGGCATTGCCTTCGTTTAATGCATACATAATATCGGGCGCGCGACGGATGACTATCAGGTTATAATCGCAAGCGTTATCCCACTCGTCCATCACCGTCAGTAAATGCTCGCCTTCGGTTTCATATACACTGTCCGCATACGGTTCGCCGTCCACAAGGCACGAAATGTTTTGCCCGAATGTAATTGAGTCTCCCAATATGGTCTTGGTATCCGAGAACGTGAACAGATTCTCGCCTTCCGCAAAGGTTGCGGGTTCCTTTTCCCAATAGTAATAGCTGTTGAGATTGATTTTTGCATACTCTGCAAAAACTTCCATCAAGCGTTCCTCGGTAAAGTAAGCCACGTTTTCCTCGGGATTGCCCGATTTCTTATAGATGAAATACGTTCCGGGCGTTGCGTTGGCGCTGTCCTTTCCGTCCATCGCATAACCGGTATCCCAAACGTCGCTGATCCACTCGGCGCTCTTCACAAATCCTCTTTCGCGTTCGACGGCAAAGACGAATGCACTGTCATACGTCGCAAAGGTGAAGTAATTGCCTTCGGCATCGTGCGTTTCGAAATACTTTTGCTGCAACGTGTCCGTTACCATATTTTTCTTCGTGGAAGAAAACTGAGTTCCCCACGTATTGCCTGCGGCATCGGTTACATGCACGTTGTAAACGCCGGTATCGATCGTATAAATTGTACTTTCTTTCGCATAGGGCTTTCCGTTCACGGTTACTTTCGCAATCGGTGCGAATTCGTCCGGATTACCGTCAACCCAAGTCAGTCTTACGTCTCCGTTCGTTACGCCGTCAGTTACGTTTTGCGCTTCCAGCGTCTTAACGGTTCTGTCAATCACAATCGTGTAATATCCGGACGACGTTCCTGCTTCGGAAATGCCGTAGAACACATACTTGCCCGGTCTGTAATACTCGACTCCGTCAATATAATCCGAGAAATCGGACTTGCCGGGAAGCTTCACATACGTCTTTTCACTGCACTCGAAACGAATATGCGCTCCGTTGGTATAGCCGTTATTGCTTACCGGATTGTCATCCACATAGAGCTGCGCCGCAGGAACGTGCCTGTCGAGTATTGCGGTGTAATGATCCGAAACATTGCCGGCACGGTCCACACAGTAAAAATCGTATGCGCCCTCTGTCGTCAACTGAGTTCCCGAAGTATAGCTTACAAAACTGCTCGCCCCGGGTTTCTTAACGTATATATTCGCAACGCCGTAGGTATCGCTCGGCACAAAACTGATATTGTTTGCATTTGTATAATCGCCGCTTGAAATGCGAGAACCGCCGCCGTACAATACGCCCGTAGGCTTCGTCTTATCCAACGTTATACTGACGGTAGCCGAAGCGTTTCCGCTGCGGTCAACGGAATAAAAGTAATAAGTACCCTCCGTTGCAAGCTGCGTACCCGAAGCATAACTCGAATAATAAGAGTTGTTCGGCATACGCACATAGCAAGCCGATACTCCCGATACAGAATCGCTCGCCGTGTATTTTACATATCCCGCATTCGTGTATGCTCCGCTCGATTTCGTCGCACTCCCGCCGTAAAGCGTTCCTACGGGAACCGTTCTGTCGAGCGTAATATTGACCGTTGAAGAGTAATTGCCGGCACGGTCAACCGAGTAAAAATAATACGTTCCTTCTGCCGTAAGCTGCGTACCCGAAGTATAGCTTACATACGAAGAACTTCCGGGCTTAAGAACGTAAATTGCGGATACTCCTGACACACTGTCGCTTGCCGTATATTTTATGTAGCTCGCATTCGTGTAGGAACCGCTTGAACGGGAGCTTGTTCCCGCGTACAGCGTCCCTACGGGAGCGGATTTGTCCAGCGTAATCGATACGGTCGAATTAGCGTTGCCGCTTCTGTCAACCGCGTAAAAATAGTACTTTCCTTCCGTCGCAAGCTGCGTTCCGCTTGCATACGTCGAGTACGACGAGCTTCCCGGCATCCTCACATAGCAGTTCGAAATGCCAGAATTGCTGTCGCTTGCGGTATACTTAACGTAGCTCGCATTGGTATACGAACCGCTCGACTTTGACGTCGTACCGCCGTAAAGCGTATAACTCGGCGCGACGTTGTCGTAGTAAACTTTGTACTCGGTCGAATAGTTGCCGGCACGGTCTACCGCACGGAAACGATACCAGCCGTTCGCTCCCGAAAGACTCGTTCCCGCAGAATAACTTGTCCAACTGCTACTACTCGGTTTTAATACCTGATAGTAACTGATGCCGCCCGTATCCGTTGCCGTATACTTGATCGCGGAATTGGTATAGCCGCCGTTGGATACCGTATAACCGTTTGCGTTGGTAACATAGCCCACGGGCGCAACCGTATCCAGATACACGCTTACCTGCGTGCTTACGCTGTCCATACGGTCATAGCCTTGGAAGTACCACCAGCCGTTATTCGATGCCGTAGCCGATACCGTATAAGAGGTTCCGTAATAATTGGAATAACTGCTGTTAAACGGCGCTTTGTAGTGAATATAGGAAAAATTCGGATCTATACCGTTATAAACTATCTGTTTGTTGGTATAAGAGCCGCTCGAAATGTTGCTACCGCCCGCGCGCAAGGTGTACGAAGGATCTGTTTTATCTGCCTCGAACCTATATCTGTAAGTATAAGTTGTATAACCTTGGAATATGTTTGCACGATAGTTGCAAGAGTATTCCAACTCATAATCGCCATCGGGAAGGTTTGACGTGTACAGAACCATATTTCCGCTTCCCGAAAGACTTTTGCTTGCCCATAAACTTCCGTTCCTATAAAGCTTGAAGGAAAGATGATTGCTGACCTTACTCGTCTCTACCGAGAAGTTGTATTGCGACCAGTCAAACAAATCGTCCTGATAGATTGTCTTTGTCCCGCTCACACTCGATCCGTACATATAGATCTTAAAGTTGGAAGGGCATCCGCTCGAACTGCTTCCGCTGTTCGTTGTCGTCCTACCGTAAGTAAGACATTTTGCGGAAGAATAACGCGGCGATGCCAATACCGTTTCCGTCGAACCGCTTATAGTTAACGCTCCGCCCACAAGTGCGCAGAGCGAAAAAAGCAACAAAAGCGGCAAAAATAATTTGTTTCTTGTCTTGGTTTTCATATTATTATCTCCTATTAACGGGGCAATGCGATATGCGTTATCGCTCCCCAAATTCTGTTCGTTTCCCGATTGATACCGAGAATTCTTACCGTTACCCTTGCGCCTCTGGGCGGTCTGCCCCTCTTGGGATAACTGCACAGGCAATCGATTCCGCCGTCGAGCGCAACAAACACGCCGTTGACATCCACCATACTGACCGTGCCGACGTAACGGTTTCCGACCGTATATCTTTTGAGCGCTTTTTCATACGGGTTTTCCGATGCCTGCTTTACCGATGCCGTAACCTTCACGTTTTCTTTGTCGATGCGCTCCACGTCGAGAATTTTTACGAGAATGCGCTGTCCGGGCTGAAAATACCCCGAAGCATCCATGATTCTTTGATAACTCAGTTCGCGAAGCGGAATATACACCTCTTCGCCGAAGATATCCGCAAAGATACCCGCGCGTATAACCGAAACAACGCGAGCCTCGGCGCACACGCCGGAATACAGCAAATGATTACCCTCCCTGTCCGATGCGAAATAGTATTGCTTGCGCTTTAACCTCATTGCTTCGAGACGGCTGGCAATCGCAATGCCAGCTTTGACGTCGATACCCTTTACGATATAGTCCACTTCCGCGCCCAGTCGCTTGGTCAGCAAATAATGATGAACTTCATCGGGTTCGACGCCTCTGTAATCGTCGGGCGGATTGATTGCTTCGAGTACGGGAATTACAACCTTGAACGCACCGTGATAGATGACTGCCAAAGAAGTGGGATTGTGCTCCGAAGCTCTTTCCACACCCTGAATGGTACCCGACAGGATTCTTCCCGTCTTCATAGACTCCGTCAAATCGAGCAAATCGTTCCGAGTCTTATCTGCGTCCGTTTCCACCTGACGAACGGCGTCGATTGCTACCACATTCGATTTGGGTTTTACGGCGGCGGGCTTTTTGGGCTTTGCCGGTTCGTGAGATCCGCCCGAACCGTCTTTCTCTGTTTCGGTTTTACGCTTTCTCTTGGGCTTTTTGTCCGTTGCCGTTTCGGTCTTGGACAATTCCGCAAATTCCGCGCTTTCGGGGCTCGCCGGGACGACGTCTTCATCCACTGCGCCTTCTTCCGTTTCGGTCTTGGAAATCAACTCCGCCATCTCCGAATTCTCGGGGATCGCTTCGTCTTCGGCTACTTCTGCCGTTTCGGTCTCACACAGACCGAGCTGCGACGTTCCTTCGGTTCGCTCCGTTGCAACCGTTTGCATATCGCCCGATTCGGTCTGAGCGATTTCGTTTACTTCGATATTCGCGGGTTCCGTACCCGCGCTTTGAACTTCTTCAAGTTCGGTTACTTTCTTTTTTGCCATGATTAACTCCTTGTTATTTTTTGATTTTTTTATTTAGATACTTTTTGGCTGTTACTGACTGATTTCGGATAAAAGAAAAACAGGACCGTCTCTTGTCCTGTTTGCTCTCTTCGCTTTTGTTAAGTTGCCGTGTATACGCATAAGCGCACCTCCTTAAAATCCATCGGGCGGACCTGATAGTCTCACCACGAAGTCCTTTTTCTTTTTTGATTTGGGCTTGGGCTGTTCGGTATCGACCGATTCCTGCACTGTCGGAATTTCCGTTTCGGTCTGAGGCTCGTCGTCGGGGCGACAGTAATCGTAAACGGATGTCTTGACGATTTGCGTCGCCAGCGGATGATTGGTATAATCCCACTTTTTGAGTTTTAGGATATTGTTACCGCGTATGATGCATAGCAGCTCGTCATTGGGAAGCCGCAATACCTCATCGGGAGTTAAGAGCCTACGTTTACCCTGCCCTTCCTGATGTCGGTATTCGGGTATCACCTGCGCAATGGCAATCGTCTTGCGCATGGTCATAGTCGTATCCACTTGGATACTCATATCGCCGCTGCGCGCAGAAACGTACTCTGCGGTTATATCGTCCGTACAACCGAGCATGAGCTGAACGTCGCAGTTGCCCAAAATCTCCGACCATAGATTGTTCGGGTATCGGTTTTGTAGCTGACCTAAACTCTGCACTGCCAGCATCACGCGGATATCTCTCGACCTGCACACACTGAGTGAGCGTGCAAAATCCGAGCCGTCTTCCGAACCGCCGATTCTACCCACGTTGTTAAACTCATCTAAAATTAGATTGACGGGCACGGGGCACTTTCGGTCGATGCAAGTGTCGGCAAAGCGTGTCAGTCTTATGAATAGGAACGAAAAGAAAAGCGATGACAGAAATGCCATCGTCGTATCCTGATCGCTTATCATGATGTAGTAAGCACATTTATGTTTTGCGGGCGCGGTAAGGTCTATATCCGATTTCGTGGAAATTTTCTTTACCGCTTCGTTTTGCAGCACCTGCAATCTCGTTCCCAGCCCGAGTATAATACCCGATTTGACCGTGTCGCTCGATTGCATAAACAAATTGAACGGCGCTTTGGCAGGATGATTGGTGCGTAACTTTTCAAATTTGCCTATCAGCTCATGCTCGTTATTATCGGTAAGCAATTTATACACTTCGGCAAGGTTCTTTCCCAAGTTGATACCTCTCGATATGTCTTGGTCAACATACAGCACCAAAGCTTTCAACAAGTTGCCCTCGCCGTTATCCCAGAAGCGGTCGCCCTTGCCAGAACTCGTATTTCCTATAATGACGTTTGTAAGTGTTTGCGCAAGTAGCGTGTCGCCGTTTAGGTCCGACATACAGTTCCAACTGTCGCTGTGAGACGGATCTATCAGGTTGTACACCTTTACGTCATACCCATTTTGCCGATACAATTCCGCAGTATCCGCATACATCTCCCCCTTTGGATCGGTTATCACCACAGACTCATTTAGTTTCAGAGCTTGCAGTAATGCATTACGAATGATAGCTCTCGATTTCATTGTACCGGGAGCGCCAATCACGGCAATGTTGCGATTGAGTCCGGTATCTTTGGGAAGCGCCACCACCTCGCCTCTATACTCGCCTAAGATTACGCCTTCGGAATCTTCGGGCTTGGACTTCTGTAAGACCGATTTTAATTCTTTATCACTCATCCACGTCGCAGTGCCGTATGCGCCCGATTTGCTTCTCGCAAAGCCGCGCGGATCTTTATCCTTGCTATCGAACCTGTCGAAAAGAAATCTGACAAGGAATATAATCCCGACGATTGCGGCAAGTATTAAAAATGCGCTCCCGCCGTTTGCGGTGAACGCCTGCTTGAAACAGACTGCGGGATTCCAGCTCACACGTTGCATTGTATGCTCGCCGACAAATCCGCCCGCCGACTGCCAGTTGTGATAGTTTGTTATCGCCTGCGATATCAACCCCATTATGTAAAGCGCGCAAAGCAAGCCAAGCACGCATAAGACAATGACAGCGACCGCCCTTTTTGTAAACTTGATTTTCGGTATTTTCATTCTGCCTCCCCCGAAATTATTTTTTCTACTTTTTCCATCGACACGACCGTCAACGGTATTTCAATTTCGAAGAACTCTTTTATGATTTTTTCCTGATGCGGAAAGCACACGATGCCAAATCGATTCTTGTTGGTCATTACGGCGTTCTTAAACCGAATGAGTCTTGTAACGTCGCCGTCTAAAAAGCAAAGAATTTCCATACCGTCGATTACTGCGTCGTGGTTGAAGTAACCGATCGGTTCCCCATTGTCTTCGAAAAGATAAGAGATAACCTTTTCCCACCATTTCGGTCTTAAAAATAATTGCAACTGTCTGACGCCGATATCGCCGAGCGGTATGAAGTGAATTTTTTGATAGATATTTATAAAACCCAAATCGAGATGCTCGTTTGCTCTGATGTCCCGAACGGTATCAATCGCCGTCTTCTCGTTTCCGTAAAACATTATCGCCGCATCCAAGTCATCGCGTGCGGCGTTCATCCTTGCAATCGACTGTAAGTTTTCAATCGTTTTGTTTTCGCCTGCACCGTTCCACTTCATGAGCGAACCGCGAGTGTTGTAGACTGCATAGGGCTTCCGCCCGATAAAGAGCATTCCCGTAACTCTCGTGAATTGCGTTTTGGGAAGGCTGTCCTTATCAAGTTTTTTGAGATCCTTGGCAAGATAGAAACTCGGCTTGATCGGAACAACAATTTTCATTTCTTGATTTTGTAGCTTTGGTAGCATATACGGTCTGAACTCGATGCCCGAGCGTAGAAACATCATTAAACACTCGGCAACCCGATAGTTGCGGTCTTTGTTCTTGATGCATCCGGTAAAGCGCTTGGAACCGAACGTCTTTTTGTAATACTCATCCGCTTCGAGCTCTTTAAGAACGGGATACGCCCACTTTCTCAGTCTCACGCTTTTAAGCGCGCCTCGCCCCGATACCGAGAGCAATTGCCCCGAGTATTTCATATCGCCCATCAGAATCTCTTGCGGCTTACACATACTTCTTATGGTTCGGCGAATTAACGCCTCGTTGCCAAGTAGCCGTGACGAAGCCGAAGAAAATTCGCCGGCAACAGATAGAATTGTAACGATATTGACGGCGTGACTGCCGGGTAAAACATAAATCATATCAACCTCCTTGTAATTGGTGAATTTTCGTTACTATGCCTGCTCTCTTGAACGAGTTTTTGGCTAAAAATCGCCCCTCTATAGAGAGGCAACAAAAGTAGTACCTGCTTGTATTCAAATTATCGCGTCGGCTTTGGTACTACTTTTAACAGGAATCCGAGTATAATTTAACCCCTTCTTCGGGCATTTTTTCCTCGCTGTCCAGCCACCAAATGAAATCGCCGCGAGGCACGACGTAAATCTCGCATCTGTTTTTGTTTCCCTCTGCCGCGCAGTGGAAAACGTTGCAAAATTCCGGCCCGTCGTCGTGCAATACATAGAGCGCGACGATATCCATAAGCTGGTTTATTTCGATATTATCGTAGTCCCGTTTCTTCCTTCTCGGCATATCTTTTGCATAAACGTGACGGTAAATCACGATGCAATCGTTATACCTTACTGGCGGCTTCTTATGGAAAAATTCCTTCATCGCAGGGTATAAACTGCTGCGCAAATAGTTCACGCCGCCGTGTTCTTTTCGCGGCAGAAGCGAGAACAGCCGCACCGAAAACCAGCCTTCTTTGGTATAGCCGATTTCTATCGGAACGGTCTTTTTTATCGTCTTTTTTACGTCCGTTTCGGCTTCAAACCGCCCCGTAAGCACGGGCAAATTCCGCGTGATGAGCGCAAGTTCTTCCGCGCTTTCGTGTACTTGAAGCGACTTGTAATAAGCCGCCTCAACCTTCTCCGAATCGTTCAAAGACATCGTGGTTATCAGTCTGTCTTGGAGTAATTGCAGCTTGTCGTAAGCCAAAAAAAGTCCTTTTGTGAATGCGTTATCGTTTGACATTTTCAGTCGATCTCCTTATAAAAATTTACTTCGGGCTCGCCCGAACCCTTATAATCTACCGTTGCAAACAAGCACGGCGCTTTGGGAAGTTTCAGATTTTTTGCCATAGAAATGTGCGGCACCACAATGATATATTTCAAATCTTCCTCAGGCTGAAGTAGCTTCAAATTTGCCCCTTCGCCCTCGTAAAGCACAACGATTTCATAGCCGGTGTTGTCCTTTAAGAAGAACAACTGCGACGGATAAACGGCAGGATAATGCGCCATCGGCTCGACAGATTCTATGAATTTTAACAGTACCCACACCGCTATAATCGTGCGTTGATCGGGCCTTGCCATCCTGTCTAAGCCGAGATAATATCCGCCTCCTACGCTTGAAATCATCAGCTCTTTATGAAGATTGTTTATGATTTTTTCCGCTGCCGATTTAGGTTTTTGCAGCATCTTTATAACCTGCGTTTTGGTCAGCGCGCCGTACTGCGACAGCCATTTAACGACGTGCTGTTCATCTTGCAAAAGCATAGTTCACCTTCCATTAAGCGGAACCGATTCCCTTGCCCGCTCGATATATTTTTTCTAATTCTTCCCGGTCTGTCGTTATCATTGCCTGCTCCTTTTTCGATGCGATAATGTTCACAGGCACCTTATTATTGTTGGAACAAATAAGCGCTTCTCCCCGGTTGAAATGGGAAATAAGCCGCGTTTCACTCTTCGTCAGCTTCAATACTTCTTCCACATATTTCGCCTCGTCAGCCTCTAAATTCAAGATGATTTTATTCTGGCTGTTGTTGATGATCGCCCTGCCGTACTTGCCGTCATCGAGTCCGAAAAAGTCCGATAAGTCCTGCGTGGCGGCGATTGCCGCACCGCCGAAACCGCGAATCGTTTTGAATATCGTAAGACAAAAATCGGCGGCTGTGCGCGTAGAAGACGCCCCCACGAGCTGCCAAATTTCATCGATAAACACTGCCTTTTTCTGTGTTCTATCCGCCTTTACCGTATCCCAAACATAGTCAAGCGCAATCATCATTCCGATAGGTAAAAGATTGCCTTTCAGATCGGAAAGATCGAGTACGACGTACTTATTCGTAAGGTCTACGTTTGTCTGACGGTTAAACGATTGCGCCGAACCGGTTACAAATCTCGATAGAATCAGTCCCACTCTTCTCGCACCTTTTACCCCGGAAAACTGGTTGTACAGGTCGCCCAAAACGGGCATTGTTTTCAGCTCTGCGCGCTCGGGATTGTTGTCTACGAATATGGAATTATTATCGTGTGTGATACCGAACCTTTGATAAGTTTTTATAATCGCGTCGTCGATAAGCTGCTCCTCTTCGTTGGTTAAATCGGGAACCAAAAGCCCGAAAAATATCATGAGCTGTTGCAGTTTTTTGGAAAGCCGCGACTCCATTTCGGGATAGCCTGTATCAACCAATTCCGTCGATTCCGTATGCCTTATCTCCATAATGTTGATGCAATGCGGCGAACCGGGCGCGATGCTGATAAACGTACCGCCTATGCCGTTGCAAGCTCTTATGAACTCGTGTCCCTTAATCGGCGCAATAATAAAGCTTTGAATTCCACGCATTCTCATACGCATTGCAAGCAGTTGCAATGTAAAAGTTTTGCCTGCTCCGCTTGTCCCGATAAGGTTCAGATTGGCGTTTTTATACTTCTTGCTATTGAACAAATCGAGAATGCAGAGCGAGTTATTGAACCTATTTACGCCCAGCATAACCCCTGCTTCGTCCGACATTTCGTAGCTCGTGAACATATACGTCGAAGCCGCGCCCGCCGTTAAGACGTTCCGCTTCGCCTTTTTCTCCAAGAAGGGCACAACTTTCAGAAACGGCATAACCGAACGCAATGCATCTTCCTGCTGATACCGACATTCGGACACATAAATATCCTGCGATTTGAGCATTACGATTACCTGCTGTTTGCGCCAATTCAGTTCCTCTAAACTGCCGCCGGACACCGTAATAAACATCGTCAGATAATACAGATCCTCGTTATTTGCCATACCGTTTTTGATGTAATACCCAGCCTGTATAGAGCCGGAAATCTCCTCGTAATCGGTGCTTGTGTCCTGCATATTTTTGAACTTGCTTCTGTTCAGTCTTATCTTTTGCGCTACCTTATCGATTGCCTTTTCTCTGTTTTCTCTGTTAAGAAACACGTCTACGTCGATACCTTCTCCGGCGTTGATAAAGTTAGACATCCAGTTGGCTCTTACCGCCTGCGGATAACCGTCGCCCTTGATATACAAAAAAGAATAGTACGTTCCGTCCATCACGACATAATCGGGATGCGTCAGATCGATTTCGTCGGGCTGAATAAATTCTACTATGGGAATATCGGGAACCTCATCCACTCCGAATACCAAATTTTTCTCTTTCATAACCCGCATAATCGTGTCTTCCACTCTCACCGTGAAAGACTGATCGATTGCGGTTTGACGGTTGAAAAACGTATAGACAATCTCGGCGGTTGCCTCGTCTTCGTCGTTCGGTTGAATAATGGAATTGCCGCACTGTCCGAAGTAATTTCTCGCATTTTGTTCTGCCGTTCTCAATGCGCAGCAGACTGCCGACATATCGTTTCGCTGTGCGCCTTCGTATTCGAAGATAAGAAAAAAGCGCCTTGTCAGCGCTTGGTTATTTCCCACCTCTTTTACGAGCGATATGTAATTGTATCCGAGATCCTTGCAAACGTTGCTTTCTTCGAGCAATATTTCGTCGGTCAGCTTCTCGATATGTTTTCTGCAATCGGCGCGCTTTGTAATGCTCTTAAACTGTAACTTTACGGGCGCGATTTTCAGCCAACTCGAAAACGAATAAATGATTTCCGCCTGTTCTTCCGCAGAGCGTAACATAAAATTTATAGGCTCGATTTCGAGTATCTTCAAAAACCTGCCGTCCTTCGTTTCAATGATGCCGTGCTTCAAATTCCTAATGGGTATGAAGTCCTGCACCGTGGATATTTTCTTTTTCACGAGAGTTTGCCCTCCTTGCGTTTGAGCTTTCTTTTATTGACAATAAACTTAAAAACGTGTTTCAGCCGTTGTAACAGCGAATCGCCGTCAATTCCGATAAGCGCGACCATAAAGAGCGGCAACAGCGTAACTGCCATTACGATAATCCTTACCGTTTCACTCATCGGTATCAGTTTGAATTCGATAAAGCCGAAAACAAACACAAGCAAAATCGCCTCTACAAGATTTCTCGGCGATACCATACCGCCGAATATTTTACCCGAATCCGTATAGTTCGGCGGAATGGGATATAAAATTTCGTTTTCTTGCATTTTAACCTCCTAAACTTAGCCGTAATCCTTCGGCCATATCATCTATTGCTTCCCCGTATGTTATGTCGAAGCTGCCGTACTTTGCATCCAAATCTATCCCGAATGCTTTGAGTATCGCCGAGTTATCGAACGGATGAATAACGCACTCTACAAATGTCGTTATCTCCGAAAAGATAAATCCCAACGGATCTTCAAAGAATTCTTCCACTTGGCGCACGACATAGGTTACGGGGAACATCAGTGCCGATACGCCGTTCAATTTGCCCAGCATATCGTCCTTTGTCGTATTTTCTTGTAGCATAGACACGGAATACGCCGCGATAATATACGCCGGATCGAAGCCCTGCGTGGGATTGGCGTTATCCTTTAATGCACCTTTCGACCTACCGTAATCGTATCCGCCTTCGTCGATAATACTGTCTACCGATAATAGCGAATCTTGATACGCCTGTTGAATGACGTCCGTAATCGAATAGCTTAAATCGTTATAAGAATCGGTGAAGCTTGCGCCTTCGTCAAGCCCGAATATATTTTGGAATATGATACTCGGCAACGAAACGATAATTACCACGATAAATACGACCACAAGACAAATCGAAATTAGCACTTTGAAAAGCGTATGTCGCATAGACCACGCCGCCGCGATTATCGCGCCCCACGGTCCGCCTGCCGCCGTCCCCGCCGCTACGTTTGCGACGGCTTTACCCGTTTGCACGCCGGCTTTTACGGCAGCGCCTGCGGCGGCTTTGGTTGCTTCTTCCGCTCCTTTTGCCGCCGCATTTCCCGCCATTTTTCCCGCTTTCTTTGCCGCCTTCAAGCCCTGCGTTGCCGCATTGCCCATATTGTCCGATCCATCGCCGAGCGACTGTATGTCAGAACCGTTTTGCATAACGCACCTCCTATTTCTTTCTGTTAGGCTTATGCGCCTCGCCCGTTCTCGCTTGCGGATTGCTGTACTTAGAGGGCGACGATCCGTATTTTACCGTTGCCCTTTGCACCGTTCTTACGTTATCTCCGTCGTAAATGGGCGCACCGTGTTCATATACGGGAACACGCTCCGTCGAAGGCGAACCGTGTACGGCATACCAGTTATTACCGCTCGCATCGCTGTAAGTTTCATACGCACCGTGCGGCGTAGAATACCGAGTCGCATCATAAAACATAGTCCCCGAACCATCCTCATGGCGTACTTCAAAGCGACCGTCGGGTGCATACGTTCCGTCTGCGCTACTGATCGGTTGCGTATATCCCGGCATAAAGCTTTGAAAAACAGCCTGATTATACGCCGCAGCATCGTCGCCGACTTCAAAAGCGGGAGCGCTTGCATTGGGACTCATAGCGTACCATTCCATACCGTCCGAAGCCTGCACAATACTGTGGGGTGCCGTAGGCTCATCGAATGCCGCGCTGCTGTACCAAAGAGAATTGCCGCCGTCGGTTGTAGCCTCTATAATTCCGTTATCGACCGTCCGAAGCGTCGTTCCGTCCTGTATTCCGGGGAATACGCCGGAAAGCGTTTCTCCGCTCTCTGTGCCGTTAAAGCTCGGTGTATCAAAGGCATTTGCTGCACCTTCCCCGCTCGCCGTCTGATACCATTTGCTGCCGTCTGCCGCGCTCACTACCGAATGCGGTCCCGACGGTTCTTCAAACTGCGCGGCGTTATAGAAACTCAGTCTTGCGGATTTACCGTCTGCGCCTAACATATCGGTTGTGATTTTACCGCCCGAAATCTCCGTTCCCGAAAGATTCTTCCCCGCTAAATGCGGCATATAGTTAGGAAGACTTCTGTCTGCAATATCGCCCGAAATTGTGCCGGACACGTTCGGCGTTTTCCCCGCTACGGAAGAAATCGAGTTCCCCGTAAGGCTTGCGCCGTTCCTTGCGGCAAGCCCGCCTACGGCTCGGGCGACAAATCCCATAGGACCGCCCATACCCATCCGCGTTCCGCCCTGAACGACGGAATCCCGAACATAGGAATTCCACGGAAACGATTGGCAAATCCTGCAAAAAAGCCACCGCCGCCGACTCCGCCCGAAGGCACACCGCGAAATACGCTACCTGCGCTTCTCAATCCACCGCCGCCGAAGCCCGTGAGCACTCTTGCGGCAACCAGCATTTCCATACCGATACCCGCGCCTGTCTGCGCCGCATTAAGACCGATTGTTGCAAGATATGTATCGAAGCGCTGCGCTACCTTCAAGAATGCAATAGCGCAGAACAGCCACAGGAAAACACTGCCTTTGCCCGTTGTCAATGCTCCGCCGCTCCCCACAAACTGTCCTACCGAGCTACTGAAAGCCCGCAAGAACCACACGTTCATGATAAGCATCAAGAGCTGTGAACCAACCATTCTGCACCAGGATTTGAACACCTGACTTGTCGTTTTGGATGCGCCCATCGAATACGCCAATGGCGAAGTATAACAAAGGACGCCCACAACGACATATCTTTCAACCACTTCAAGAAGCAGCTTGAAATAATTCCATCCAAGCGCAATCATTAGTATAATTACGAGTATTGCACCCACCACCGACATATCCGAAATAAAGTTCGTAAGCCCGTTCTTTATTACGTTTTCTATGCCTGCAAACGTAAAACGATCGCTTCCCATAGAGACGTCCATTAAGGCGGTGTACGGCGCCGTAGCTATTTTGAGAATATATAAGAAAATGGGCTTTGCATAGTAAATAAGAAATGCGAATAACGCACTGCGGAGCACAAGCGGTCCGGGGCTTTCGGATTCATTCAAATTACCTCCGAACGCTCGGAACAACTGCCATACCGTTATCAGGAACAGAATTACCCAAGCCGTATATTGCATTATGGTAAATGCTCTTGCGACAAACGGGAAATATTCTTCCATAGCCGTCATATCGGTACCCAGCGCGCCGAGAAACAACCCCGAAACTGCATCCATTAACTTGGTTACTATGCTGCTTACCCAGTTTACAATACCCTCGAAAATCCAATCGAGTATCATAACCTTTTTCTCCTACCTATCCTCCGTAATTTCCACCGGCGATAAGCGGCTGAATGTATGCCACAATCAATCCGATAGAGTTCAGGATAATCCACGTTATAACAATGCGCTTGATCCAAGCGGTTGCTTCATCGACTGTCTTTTGGTTTTTGGATACCATTCTGATAATCAATGCGATCGCCGCCATCGTCACAGCCACAATGGTACTGATTCCGAGAAGCTTACCGTAGAAATCGTTCATGATAGCAGAGAACCTGTCCCACACCGTTTCTTCGGCTGCCATAACCGGTCTTATACTAATAATGAAAGCAAGTAATGCCGCCACTATCAGCCAGTACGCTATAACCGCTCCTTTGTTCTGTTTGGCTTTTTGATTTAACATATCGAACCTCCTTGTTATTTTTGCATAGAAAAAGCGCCGTACCGCTTGAGTACGACGCTCATCTGCTGCGTTCAATTTTCGACACTACCATAATAGCACATTTGCATTTGCATGTCATCCGCATTTTACTGCCAATTTATACGCAACTTTTACGCAAAAAATAGACAAAAAATGCGCGGATTATTATCGCGTTTTTCGGAATAATACAAACAAAAAGCCAAGGCGTTTGACATCGGCTCTTATTCTAACAATTTGATTTATTATCTTTGAATTCTTCACGGAATTTTTGATACTGCGCTATCTCTTCTTCGGTTGCGGGACGTAAATCCTTTTTCCCGCAATCGGGACAACGTTCGCATTCTTCTTCCGTGCAAAAAGTATATCGGCATATATTGCAGGTAAAATAATTCATATTCTAATATCCTCCAAAGCTTTCTTATTATACCACAACAATTCTCATAAATCAATCGGAACAAATCATTTATCGTCGTTTTGATCCATTAGCGAAAGTATTTCGAGCCATGCGTCGGTATCCCTATCCGGAGCCGACCAAAGCCGCAACGAAATTACGGCAAAAGCCTGTTCTTTGTATCGATAATATTGCCGCGATGAGATACTTAACCGAAAGAGAAGTTCGTTATGCGTCAATTTTTCAGGTTCGATATATGTAAGCCTGATAAGTTCGTAGAGCATTTCACCGTCGCGCGGCTTCTTCTTCAATACGGTAAGCGCATCGTTGATTCTGTCCAACATCAATCTTGTGGCTTCCAGACTTTTCATCCTGTTCTCTACTCGCCTATTGCCTTTTGCCATTTCGAGATCGAGCTTGTCTATCAGCTCATCGACGTCTTTCAACGGCTCTTCCAGCTCCTCCGCTATCGTATCGGGGAAACATTCCAATAACCAGACAATGTCCCTATAATGCTTTAAGAGCAGTTCGGTATTGTGATAAGCCATCTGATTTCTTTTTTGCTTATCCATTCTCACCTTGGGATTGACAATTCTCTTATCCTCGACAACTCCGCGACTGACAAGCAAATCCAGCATCCCGCTGCATATATCGTTCGATTCGCATTTCTTTGCCATAATTAAAAACTCCTTACGCTTTCTTATTCCCATACTTGGGTAACACAAAGAAAAACGCAGGGAGTTTTAGGATATTCCCGAAAACAAACCGAAATTACAAAATATTTTTCTATGCCAAAATGCCCGATAAATTTTTATCGGGTAAAAACGAAAGCTAAACAGCCCATAGTTTATGTTTGTCTAACCGTAGTTTACTGCACCACGCCGCTCTTTCTTGGTCAAATTCCAAAAAAGCGAAATGATCGGGTCCATATTTTTTGAGTATTCTCTCGGCAAGAGCTTCATAAAGCCTGATTTGCATCAGGTTCTTGCTGGACGTAGCTCTTATAAAAGGTTTATGCGAGTGCAAATAATACAGTTTATAGAACTGGGTCTTCTTGTAGGCTTTGCGCCCTTCTCTTGCACAAACACGGCAATATTTCAGCCATGCGCGGAACTTGGAAAAGCTCCTTTTCTTTCTGTCTTTGTCCAAAAGATAGTAATCGGGGCAATAATATTCTTGTCTTCTACCTCTTTTGGGATAAAGCATAAGAAAAAGCTGCTGATCGGATATGGAATCAGAAACCGGAAACTGCAAATTAAGCTCTTTCGCACGCTTTATTACTTTAATAACCGTAGTACGAGAGCATTCGCAAATAGTGGCAATTTGAGTATTAGTATTGCCTTTGGAATAGTATAACAATATTGCTCTATAGTTTGTCATTTCTGCCCTCCTACTATCTTAATTATAGCACTTTTTTCGGCAAAAATCAAGTGTTCAACATATGCGGAAATAAACTTTTTTTAACGATTTTTAGGACGCTTTGGGCATAAAAATAAGGCTTACTCCTCTTAGGAATAAGCCTTAAAACACAATATATTGTGGTCAGTTAGCAGTTAAACCACTATTACTTGGACCTCGGATTACGGATGTTTGCTTGCGCGGCGGAAAGGCGCGCGATGGGCACGCGGTACGGCGAGCAGGACACATAGTCCAAACCGATCTTGTGGCAGAACTCGATGGACGAAGGATCGCCGCCGTGTTCGCCGCAAATGCCGCAGTGCAACGATTTGCGTTCTTTTCTGCCGAGCGTGACCGCCGTTTCCATGAGCTTGCCTACGCCCGTCGTGTCGAGCTTGGCAAACGGATCGAATTCGTAGATCTTGTTGGCATAGTAGCTGGGCAAGAATTTACCCGCGTCGTCACGGCTGAAACCGAACGTCATTTGCGTCAAGTCGTTGGTGCCGAAGCAGAAGAATTCCGCTTCCTTGGCGATCTCGTCGGCGGTAAGCGCCGCGCGCGGTATTTCGATCATCGTACCGACTTCGTATTTGAGATCGATGCCCGACGCTTTGATTACTTCGTCGGCGGTCGCGACGACCGTCTTTTTGACGAACGCCATTTCCTTGACTTCGCCCGTGAGCGGGATCATGATCTCGGGAACGACTTTCCACTTGGGATGACGTTTTTGCACGGCGACGGCGGCTTTGATGACCGCTTTGGTCTGCATAACGGCTATTTCGGGATATGTTACGGTCAAACGGCAACCGCGGTGACCCATCATCGGGTTGAACTCGTGCAGGTCGCTGATGATCTGCTTGATCTGCGCAACGGTCTTGCCCTGCGTTTGGGCAAGCGCCGCGATATCCGCTTCGTCGGTCGGAACAAACTCGTGCAGGGGCGGATCCAAGAACCGTATCGTAACGGGCTGACCTTCGAGCGCTTCCATAAGTCCTTCGAAGTCCGCCTGTTGCATAGGCTCGATCTTGGCGAGCGCCGCTTCACGTTCTTTCAAGGTGTCGGCGCAAATCATTTCGCGGAACGCGCCGATACGCTTGGGATCGAAGAACATATGCTCGGTACGGCAAAGACCTATGCCTTGCGCGCCGAACGCCGCCGCCTGTTTGGCGTCCGCGGGCGTATCCGCATTGGTGCGAACGCCGAGCGCTTTATACTTGTCGGCAAGAGCCATTATTCTGCCGAAATAACCGGAATTGGGATCGGCGGGAACGGTGGGGATCAAGCAATCGTAGATCTTGCCCGTCGAACCGTCGAGCGACAGCGAGTCGCCTTCCTTATAAACCTTGCCGGCGAGCGTGAACTTTTTGTTTTCTTCGTCCATCTTGATGTCGCCGCAACCGGAAACACAGCAGGTACCCATGCCGCGCGCAACGACAGCAGCGTGCGACGTTTGTCCGCCGCGGACAGTAAGTATGCCTTGCGCAAACTTCATGCCCTCGATATCTTCGGGACTGGTCTCCAAACGGACGAGAACTACCTTGTTGCCCTTTTTGCCTTCTACGACCGCGTCCTCGGCGGTAAATACGATAGTACCCGCCGCGGCGCCCGGAGAAGCCGCTATACCCGTGCCTACGACATGAGTCTTGTCTGCGTCTTTAAGCGCTTTCGGGTCGAACTGCGGGTGCAAAAGCATATCGAGCGATTTGGCGTCTATCTGCATGAGCGCCTCTTGCTCGGTTATCATCTTTTCGTCGATAAGATCGCACGCGATCTTGATGGCGGCGGCGGCGGTGCGCTTGCCGTTACGCGTCTGCAACATATAAAGCTTTTCGTTCTCGACGGTAAACTCCATATCCTGCATGTCGCGGTAGTGATTTTCGAGCGTTTTGCAAACTTCTTGGAACTGTTTGTAGACCGCCGGGAATATCTCCGCCATTTTGGCGATGGGCATAGGCGTACGAACGCCCGCGACGACGTCCTCGCCCTGCGCGTTGGTAAGGAACTCGCCCATCAAGCCTTTTTCGCCGGTGGCGGGGTTACGCGTGAACGCAACGCCGGTACCGCAGTTGTCGCCCATGTTGCCGAACGCCATCATTTGAACGTTGACGGCGGTACCCCAGCTATACGGGATATCGTGATCCATGCGGTATATATTGGCGCGGGGGTTGTCCCACGAACGGAAAACGGCTTTTATAGCTTCGAAAAGCTGTTCCTTCGGATCGTCGGGGAAGTCCTTGCCGAGCTGTTTTTTGTATTCGGCTTTGAACTGCATGGCAAGCTCTTTGAGATCGTCGGCGGTAAGCTCGACGTCCTGAGTCACGCCTTTCTTTTCCTTCATCTCGTCGATGAGCTTTTCGAAATACTTCTTGCCCACTTCCATGACGACGTCCGAGAACATCTGTATAAAGCGGCGGTAGCAGTCCCACGCCCAACGGGGGTTGTTGGACTTGGTAGCGATCGTATTGACGACCGTTTCGTTAAGACCGAGATTCAAAATGGTGTCCATCATGCCGGGCATGGACGCACGCGCGCCCGAACGCACCGAAACAAGAAGCGGATTTTCCTTATCACCGAACTTCTTGCCGCATATTTTCTCCATCTTATCGATGTACGTCATGATCTCTTTTTGAATATCGGGGTTGATCATACGCCCGTCTTCGTAGTACTGAGTGCACGCCTCGGTCGAGATCGTAAAGCCTTGCGGTACGGGAAGACCGATGTTGGTCATTTCCGCGAGATTCGCGCCCTTGCCGCCCAAAAGCTCACGCATTTTGGCGTTACCTTCCGTGAAAAGATAACAGTACTTTTTTGCCATGTTTTTATTATCTCCTTATATGTAGAATAATCCTTAAATAATTATAGACGAAAGATAAAGATATTGCAAGCGTTTTGGCACAAATTACCGATATTTAATTACTTATTCAATACAAACGCCTAACGGCAACAACGCTCTCGGTTTTTCCGCGCGCTCGCCGCGTCGCAACAGAGCATACGTGAATACGTGATTTCGTTCGACTTAATCATACAGATCGATAGAGTCCGCACTTTTTAACCCGACGTCGAAAGCGCGCCCGAACTCGCCGCAAACGTATTTGAGCGCGCGGCGCGACAGATCGCAGTCGGCGCGTTTTTCATAGCCGTGCTTTTGCGCATAACCGAGCAACCGCACCGGCGAAACAGGCACGTCGTCGTATGCATACGGTTTATAAAACCCCGAAATTTCGAGCAGTCGCGTCATATACACAGCCGCTTGATAATACGGATCGCCGTCGAACCGCAACGATTTTATCAACTTTAAAAACTCGATAAACACGTCGGTATGCGGCTCGTCGTCGCCGAGCGCGGCATCGGTAGCTTCCGCCGCGACCGACGCCGCAGTAAAAACTTTAAGATCGGCGCACAACGAAAACCCGTCCTGTATGAGCATAGGCTCGACGGGCGTCAAAAACGCGCCTTTATTGGACGTCAAACGCGTATCGAACACGGCAAAGCACTGCGCAAACGGTTTTAGCTTGGCCTTTGCCTTTTTAACTCCGCGCAACAATACCGACGCCATACCGTGTTCGGCGGTAAGCACGCGCACCAGTCTGTCGTCGTCGCGGTAATCGCTCACTTTGAGCGCTATACACTTGTCGCTGTAATCTATCATTTTTACGCCGTTGATTTATATGTAGCGCGCGTATATGCCGAACGCGCAAAAATAATATCGAGTGTTACGATCTGCCTTTATCTCTCGCCCGTACGTACATCGAGTAATAAAGCGGCTCGCCCGTCGAGCAAAAAAGCTCCCAAAGCATTTGTTCGTCGTCTTTCATATGAATGCCCTCCTGCGTTAGTATGCGCGTTATCGGTCGGGCAATTCATCATTTAGTTCAAATTATCCTTAATGCCGTCAATTCTTAGGTCTGCATTCTTAATTGACCTCCAATTCCGCATTCCGAATCACTATTTCACCATGCGGCGGATCGCCTTGATTTCTCGACTGCGTTTACGCTTTGCTCGAAATGATGGGTAATAACATTCTTACTCAATCACCTCATAGATGTCTATCATTACGAATTATATATTAATTCTACATTCTTATTTAACCGTTAATTCCGCATTCCGAATTCTCAATTCCGAATTCTTAATATCCAATATCGCGCAGTATATCCGACCTGTCGCGCCAGCCCGGTCGCACCTTGACGAACAGCTCCAAATACACCGGACGATCGAGCATGCGTTCTATATCGCGCCGCGCGGACTGCCCGATGCGCTTTATCATTTCGCCCTTTTCGCCTATCGCTATTTGCTTATGCGATTGCTTGTCGACTATCACGTCGCACGATATATGCACCGGCGCGGAATTCTCGTCGACGCTGCGAACGCTCACTCCGACTCCGTGCGGGATCTCGTCCTGCAAAAACAACAACGCTTTTTCGCGCACTGTTTCGGCTATGAGAAACTTGACGGGACGGTCGGTGTATTCGTCCGCAGGGAATAAAAAACCGCCGTCGCGGCACTCCGCAAACAACGCGGACTTTAAAACGTCTATATTGCGCCCGTTGCGACAGCTCGTCGGGATAACGTCTTTTATCGATTTTCCTTCCGTGCGCGACATCAACGGGTTGAGCTTTTCGAGTATGGGATAAACGGCGTCGTAGCCTTTAAGATCGGTCTTATTGACCGCGACATACAGCGGCGCGCGGCTTTTGAGCCGTTCGATTATCAGTTTTTCGTCGGCGTCGGTAATGCCTTTCGTGCAATCGAGTACCACAAGCACGACGTCGGCGTCGCCGCCGAGCGAGCTTTTGATGCTCTTGTCCATGTGTTCGTCCAGCTTGGTACGCGGCTTGAACATTCCGGGCGTATCCAAGAACACTATTTGCCGACTGCCTTCCGTGCATATGCCCGTGATGCGGTCGCGCGTCGTTTGCGGCTTGGGCGAAACGATAGACACTTTTTCGCCGACTATCGCGTTGACTATGGACGACTTACCCGCATTCGGTCTGCCGACAACGGCGACGACCACGGACTTATCCTGTTCCGCCAATACTTTTTCCTCGACGGCGCGCATTTTGCTTTTATCGTCGTCGGTCATATGATCGTAGCCGAGCAAATGCAACAGTCCGTGTACGAACAGATACGACATCTCGCGGTCGCCCGTGCCGTATTCCTTGGACTGACGCTCTACCGCGTCGCGGTTGATAGCTATATCTCCCAAAACGACTGCGTTTTGCATTTTGTCGAAGTCGTTCGGATAGTTCTTTTCGGTAAACTCGACTATCTTGTCGAGCGCGGGATAACTGAGCACGTCGGTGGTTTTATCCACGTCGCGCGTAGTTTTGTTAAGCTCGCGCATTTGCCCGTCGTCGATGACTTCGACGTCGACCGTCGCGTTTCCGCTCAATCCGAGCGTGTAAAAAACTATGCCCGCCAGCCTGTTAAAGCCCTGCTGTATGTCGCCTGTAAGTTTAAACATTTATCCCGCCGCGTCCGATATTGTATTTGATACGTTTGTGGTAAAGCCCGCCGTACGCACCCACTATCGCGAGTCGTATAGCCGTCAAGTCTTTCATTGTTATGGCGCAGTTGTCGAACTGTCCGAGTTTGAGCCGCTCGTCGATCATGCCCGCAAGCAGCTTGTCCACCTTGTCGCCCGTCGGATTGTCCATAGCGCGTATCGCGGCTTCCGCCGAATCGCATATCATGATTATCGCGCCGATCTTGCCCGTAGGTATCTCGCCGTGATATCTGTACTCGTCCATATCCACTTCGCCGTCGGTGAGCGATTTTGCTTTGTTGTAAAAATACATGATGGGCAACGTGCCGTGATGCTCTATCGCGATCCGCGCCACTTCCTCGGGAATGCGGTGTTCCTTGCACAACTCGTAGCCGTCGACGGTATGCTTGCGAATGATCTCCGCGGAAACTTCGGGCAATATCTCGTCGTGCGGATTGTAGCCCGCTTGATTTTCGGTAAAATACTCGACGTTGTTGAGCTTGCCCACGTCGTGGTAGTAGGCGCACGCACGCGCGAGATACGGATCCTCGCCTATCGCGTCGGCGCAGATCTCGGCAAAATTGGCTACCGCCAAGCTGTGGTTGAACGTGCCGGGCGCTTCCGTACTCAGTCTGCGGATAAGCGGCGCGCGGTGATTGATAAGCTCCGTGAGCTTGAAATCGCTCGTAAGGTTGAACACCCATTCCACGATAGGCACAAGCACCGCGGCAAGAAACATCTCGCCCGCAACGGACAAGCCTATGAACGGGAGATTATCCAAAAACGGTTGAAAATCGAGCTTGTACGCCGACAGCAGAACGCCGTATACCGCCACCGTGGCTACGCCCGCTACGAAAGTACGCAATACCGAAACTATACGCGTCATATTAAACGGGAAAGCGTACGTCGCCACCGCGCCGCAAACCATGCCCGCCAACAACGTGAACGCAACGGCGGGAAACTCGCTGTGATCGAGCGTCGCTATCAATACGAACGACGATATAAGACACGCGAACGCATTGAGAACGAACGCGTCGCTCTTTTTCGAAAACGGCAACACGAGCATTGCGGTGAGCGCAACGCATATCAAATACGGATTGAACGCTATGACTACGATATTGACTACCGCGACAAACGTGAACACAGTCATCAGCGCGCCCACGCGTTTGAGCGAGTATAACAATTCCTTGCGCGATACGACGAGATAAATATACAGCGCGGCGAGAAAGAACAGAAACACGAAAACATACAGCGTCAATGCCTGCATTTCCGTCAAACCGAGAATGCCGTCGCCCGTCGCCGCGAAATGCACGAACAGTACGAGCGCTATGTAGATCACGGCAAAAGTGACCGCGAAAATTCCGACAAGCCAAAAGTACGCGCTTTTGGGCGGCGCGTAAGTTATGCCGTCGCTATTCTGTTTTTCCGTTTGTTCTTGCATCGTTTCTCCTTTGCGAACTTTCTTCGGAATATTTGTCGTACGCCTTGACAATGCGCATGACCAGCCCGTGCCGCACGACGTCGCGCTCGGACATTCGCACGAACGCTATGCCTTCCACGTCGGACAACACTTTTTGCGCGTCGATAAGCCCCGACGGCTCGCCGCGCAGATCCATTTGCGTTACGTCGCCCGTCACTATCGCGCGGCTGCCTTCGCCGAACCGAGTCAAAAACATTTTCATCTGTTCGGGTGTTGTGTTCTGCGCTTCGTCGAGTATTATAAACGCGTGCGACAGCGTGCGTCCGCGCATGTACGCGAGCGGCGCAACCTCGACGGTGCCGCGTTCTATGAGCTTTTGATAATCTCCGCCGAACATATCGCCCAACGCGTCGTATAACGGACGCAAGTACGGATCGACTTTCATTTGGAGATCGCCCGGCAAAAAACCGAGTTTTTCGCCCGCCTCTATAGCGGGACGAGTGAGTATTATCCTGTCGACCGTTCCGCGCTTTACCGCCGCCGCTGCCATGGCGACGGCAAGATAAGTTTTGCCCGTACCCGCAGGACCTATCGCAAACGTCAAAAGATGGCCGTTGACCGCGTCGACGAATTTTTTTTGCCCCATCGTCTTGGCGTATATGTTTTGCCCGCGCGCATTGACGCACACGGGTCGCGCAGTTACGTTTTCCACGCCGTCGGGATCGTCCGACAATATATCAAAATAACGCCGCACGGTATCCGCATCCACCGTTTCGCCGCGACCGACCGCCGCCGCGAGCTTATCGAGCAACAGCTCGGCAAGCTCGGTATTGCGCCCCGAAATCTCCACGCCGTCGGGCGTGGTGCGAACTGTCACGCCGCACAGCGTTTCCAACGCTTTTATATTGACGTCGTACGCTCCGAACACCGCGCGCAATTCGTCGTTTTGGAAAGATTTTTTCAAAATGCTTTTCAGTCGCTCCGAAATGATCTTTTGCTTTATGTCTGCGATACCGTCGTCACGCCGCGCGATATCAACGTTTCGCCGCTCAAAAACAAGTGTATGGAATACAGCCCCGCCGCCGTCGGCGCGATCTTGTACGAACACTCGAATTCGCCTATAAACTCCGTTTCTTCGAGTTTGCTCGCGGCAAACGCTTTGGCTATGTCATCGATATCGCGTTCCGTTTCGCGCGGTTCGGTTTCGTAAAATTCGTACGTCGTGGCGTACAGCGGCAATAACACGTCATAGTTTGCCGTATGCGCCGTCGTTTCATACGACGCGAACGGCGACTTGGGCTTGCCCAACCGCATACCGAACAAGCTGAAAACGGTTTGCGTCTTTGTTCTGCCGGTACGCACGTATTCGACCGCCATGTTCGATACGTCGACGCTGTAAGTCAACGACACGTCGCCGTATATCTCCGCGTCGCACTCCGCCGTATACAAAAGCTCGCCCGTCGTGGAATACACGTCGCCGCTCGCAAGCGTATCGCCGCGCTTGACTACGTCGCCGCGCTTGACGGACGCAGTGCCGCTACGCATCACTATACGCGTCACCTTGGCGTCGTATCCCGCCGTGTAGGACGTACACTTGCCGTGTACGGTGTAATCCTTCGATTCGAGAACGCGCACGTACAAAGTAGTGCCTACTATCTCGCAGGACGCGTCCGCAACGCCGTCCATATCGCCGAGCGTAGCGACTATTCGGTCGGTATCGATATCGCGCTTTTTACAGCCCGATCCGTAGCCCGCGCCCGAAAGCGCGCTCTCTATCGCGGCGACCGATAGCTTGTCGTTGCCCGACACGTCCACACGCCAAACATAGCCGTAAGAAATGTACAAACAGGCGATCGATGCGGCAATGCCGACGAATAAGCCTGCGCGCGCCAACATGAACAGGCATTTACGCACTATTCCGTAGGTCGCGCCTATTCGGTAATTATAGCACATTTGGTTTAAAATAGCAATACCTTTGCGTAAGTCTTTTTTACGTATTTTAAACCGCGTTTTTCCGTCCTTGCGCCGCATGTCGCTTACCGTCACGCCGCCCGCCGCGAGCTTTGCCGCCACCGACGTCATATCGCCGTCCGCTTCGAGTTCGACGCGCGGCAAAAATCCGTAGCTCGAATAGTCGAAGCCGTATCGGTTGTTTTCGAGCTTGCCTTTAAGCTTGGCGTAAAACCGCTTTCGCGCTTTCAGCCGTTCCGCGCGCAACGCCGCGCGCGCTTCGTATTCCCTTTGCTTAACGGCGTCGCGTTCGAGCCGCGCTTTTTCCCGCTCGCGTTTTATATGTTCGCGTTCCGCCTTGCGTGCAAGTTCGAGCCGCTTTTTGCGTTCGTACTCGGCGAGCGTTTCCGCTTGCTTGCGCATGCGCGCTTCGCGCATCGCGTTGCGCTTGTCCGTACTTGCGGCGACGTTTTTGCGCTTGCTCATAGATCTTCCACCTCGAATGCGGCGATCGCGCCCGTTACGGACGCGCAATCGCTCGAAAGCTCTTTGACGCTCATGTTTTCGCCCTTGACGCGTATGAGCGCGCCGACCGCTCTGAATATCATCTCCCGCGTGTCTATTTTTATGGGACGCGCGCCTTCTATGTAAAACGCATCCCTGCCGAACATGACCGCCTGAAACTTGAATTCGGCGAGCGTGCCGAAAACCTTTGCCGCTTGATCGATAAAACTCATAACACCACTATGTTATGAATTGCGGAACGACGATAGAACAAATACCGCAACGCGCAATACGTTAAGGGCATAGCCCGATCGACGTCGACGCTATGCCCTTGCGATAGATCATTCTTCCGCTTTTTCGACTATTATTTTATCGAATGCGATCTTTGTTATGCGCACACGCTCGCCCTGCATTATCGGACGCTCGCTGTACACGACCAAATTTATGTCGTTGATCGTAACGTTGCCCGTAAGATCGATAGGCGTGTTCGCAACGCCTATACTGTCTATCAGCTTGCCGTAACGCCGACGGCGTTCGCCAGCTTTTTCCATACGAGCCACGCGCAACCAGTCGCGTTTTTGCGTTGCGAGCGCCACTATGTGTACCGCAAACAACAGTATCGACGTAAACAGTACGAATATAAACGCTTCGCCCGCCGAGCCGTATATCATGCGCGTAACGAACGCGCCGCCGATAAGCCCCAGCCCCAAACCGTACGCCACGCCGTGCATGGGCTGAAAGAATTCGATGCAAAACAAGATCAACCCCGTTATCCACAAGCACGCGGTAAGCATAGTCATAGACTGAAATAATTCGACAAAACTTTGTATAGGAGTCACGCGATCAACCCTTTGCTTTAAGTATTGCGTTGTAATAATAGATCAATTGTTGCGCATAGCCTGCGTTTGTGCCGTACGTTTCCATCAAGCGCGCACGCAACTGCGATTCCGTTTCCTTTCCGACCCGCAACGTCTTTAATATCCAAGTGTCGACGGGAAATACTTCGAACCGTCCGAGCGCGAACAACGATACGCAATCGGCGATCTTTTGCCCGACGCCCGGCAACGACATCAACAGCTTTTGCGCATCGACGGTCGGCGCGGTCCGCAATCTTTCGAGAATATCCGTTTGAGCGCATATCTCGGCGCTGTTGCGTATGTACTGAGAGCGGTATCCGCAACCTATCGCGTCGAGCTGACGCACGGACATTTCCGCTATTTGATCGGGCGACGGGAACACATCGCCGTTCGCCGCGCACAATCGGTTGATGATGGCTTTTATGCGCGGGATATTGTTGTTTGCCGATATGATAAAAGAGATTATCGTTTCAAACAAAGGTTGGTGCAGAATGCGCAACGCTCCGCAACTTTCGAGCGGCGCGGCAAGCTCCGAAAAACGCGCAAGCTCGCGGCGCATGCGACCGATATCACGGTCGAGATTGAAAAAATTAACGAAGAAATCGACCGCCGACGTCTTTATAACTATATCGTCGCCGACTTCGCTCACGTAGCAAACGTTTCCGCCGGACTTGACGGTATATCCGCCGTCCGTTTTTTCAAAACGGAACAACTGCCCGCATTCGAGCGTAGCTTTAACGTCCAGTTCGTCCTTGGACACGATTATCTTGTCGCTTTCCGTCTTGTACATCCCCATCCGCCTTAATACGGCAAAAGGGCGCAAACGCCCTTTTGTCGGTGATCGCCGCCGTTTCGACGACGTATTATTTTACACGTTATAACGTCCGTTCCGTTATGCAACGGGATAGATGCTTACTTGCTTGCGTCCGCGCTTGATCTCGAACTTGACTTTACCGTCGACAAGCGCGAAAAGCGTGTCGTCGTTGCCCAAACCGACGTTTACGCCGGGATGGAATTTCGTGCCGCGCTGGCGCACGAGTATATTGCCCGCCAAAACGAACTGACCGTCGCCGCGCTTTACGCCCAAACGTTGCGCGTTACTGTCTCTGCCGTTTTTGGTAGAACCGCCGCCCTTTTTGTGAGCGAACAACTGAATATTGATAAACATGTTTATGCTTCCTCCAATTTGAGATTTTGCGGATAACCGCTCGAAAGATCCCGCAATCCGACCGACATCGCGCGCAATATCACGTCCACGTCGTGCCTGTCGCCGAGCGTCGGCACCGAAAACTCGAAGTACGCTTTGTCGTCGTCGCGCTCGTACGCAACGTTGCCGACTATGTCGTCGATCGCAAGGTACGCAGTTTGAACAAGAGTGGAGACCGCCGCGCACAAAACGTCGTTGCCCGATCGGGCAAGCCCGCTGTGTCCGCTTGCGGTCACTCGCACCACACAGCCGTTCTCCTTGAACAGCTTGACCGTGATCATACGATCGAATCGATCTTGATGCGCGTATAGTACTGACGATGTCCTTGACGTTTACGCACGTTCTTTTTCGCCTTGTACTTGAAAACAACGACCTTGGGCGCGCGGAACTGACGCACGACGGTCGCTTTGACGGTTTTGGCTTGCGCCGCCGCGCCGACAGTGATATCGGCGCCTTCGCCCGTCATAAGGACTTTAAGGTCGACGGTAGCTCCCTCTTCGACGTTGAGCCGCTCCACATCGAGCACGTCGCCCACGTTGACACGGTACTGCTTACCGCCCGTTTCGATAATCGCAAACATAGTATAACCTCCGTAAAGTATTCGCCGTCGGGGTTTTCGGTGATTTTTACACAACGAAATTAGAACCCTTTCCGTGCGGTTCTTTGTTATTATACATAACAGTCCGTCCTTTGTCAAGCGGAATAACGCATAAGACGGTATATTTTTATTCGTTTTAAACGAAATTTTACGTCAGATCTCGAATTCGCCGTTGAGCGCGACGAGCGCGCGCTCGAAATCGTCGTCCGAAACGCCGAGAATAATGTTTATCTCGGACGCGCCCTGATCGATCATTCGCAGGTTTATCCCCGCATTGGACAGCCGCGTTATTGCGCGCGCCGCCGTGCCGGGACGCGATCTCATTTCGTGACCGACTATCGCGATAAGCGCAACGTCGGTAGTAAGGCTTATGTGGTCGGGCTTTACTTCGCGGCGTATCGCGCCAATGAGCGCGTCGGCAACGTCTTTTTCGACGGCGGAAAACACGACGGTCATGGAGTCTATGCCGCTCGGAATATGCTCGACGGGTATTTCCAGTCGCTCGAAGCAAGACAGCACGCGCCGCACGAAACCTATCTCGGCGTTCATCATCGATTTGTCGATGAACAACGAGTAAAAGTGCGGCTTGCCCGCAATAGCCGTTATGGGCAGTTTTTTGGTGCGCGTATACTTTCCGCTCAAAAACTCCTCCGTCGGCACTATCATCGTGCCTGCGGCGTTCGGGTTGAACGTGTTGAGTATATGTATGGGGATATTCGCCTTGCGCACAGGGAAGATCGACTCAGGATGCAACACGTTCGCGCCCATATAAGCAAGCTCGCGCAACTCCTTGTACGTGAGCATATCTATTATCGAAGCGTGTGGAACTATACGCGGGTCGCACGTCATAAACCCGTCTACGTCGGTAAAGTTTTCATAGACCGACGCGCCTACCGCGCGGGCGACTATCGCGCCGGTTACGTCCGAGCCGCCGCGAGAAAAAGTTTGTATCCCGCCGTCGGCATTACCGCCGTAAAATCCCGGAACGACCGCGGCGCGGCGTTTCTCCAATCCGTTGCGGCATACGTTCTCGGTGCGCGCGTCGTCGTAGCCCGCCGCGTCGAACACTATGAGTTCCGCCGCGTCGACAAAATCGAAACCGAGCATTTCAGCCAAAACGATCGCGGTCAGATACTCTCCGCGCGATACTATGAAATCGCGGTCGGAAGTCGGCAAGGCGCTCTCTATACGGTCAATCTCGCCCGCCAATACGCTCCTGTTCAGCCCTACGCCGTCCAGTATGCGCTCGAACCGCGCGCGCACCGCCGAAAAAGCCTGCACGCGCAATGCGGGCGACTGCTCGCTCACCGCTATCAACATGTCGGTGACCTTGTTTTCCCCGCTCGCCTTTCCGGGAGCGGACACTACGATAAACCGCCGTTCCGCGTCGCTTTGTATAATGCTTTTGACGCGCAACAAGCTATCCGCCGTCGACATTGACGTTCCGCCGAATTTGACCGCTTTCATCTTTAAGCTCCGTTATTATATATTCGGTTGCCGCGCTTGCAGTGAAAACATTATGCAAACGCTTATCGTATCTCTGTTATTTGATGCTATTTGATCCTGCGCGCTTCCGCGTAGTAACGCTTTTCCTCGGCTTCGCCGAGCGAAAACGTCTTTTTGGGCAAAACGCCGTTTTTTATTACGTGATCGAACAACTCGTCCTTACGTATCCCGCAAAGCGAAATCCCTACGTGTCCCGAACGCTTCAACGCTTCGTCGCCGTGTACGTAATCGACGTATCCGCCGTTGCGCGCGACGTACGCTTCGCAAAACGCATCGATATCGGTTATAGCTTTTACCTTGTCGTTCGGCACGGCAAGCTCTACGGGTTCGGGCGCATACAACAATGCGGTCGCGTCGCCGCCTATCTCGTCGGCGAACGCATTTACAAAGCCTTTGGGGTCGGCTGTTTGCACAAGCCTGTGTATCGGCTCGAATACAAGCCCGTCGTCGTAAATATTGACGATCTCCACGAGCGCCATGCCGTTCAACGGCGTTGCGCACGACACGTTGCAATATTTGGCTGTCGCCAGCGAATGGTTGCCGTCGCCTACGAGCGCGAACAGCTTTTCGCCGAACTTCTTTTCGGACGCGCGTATTATGCTTTGCACGGCTTTATCGAGTTCGACCGTATCTTCGATAAGCTCGCCCGTCAGACGACCGCCGTTGCCTTTAAGCTCGCCGTCGTATACGATGCGTTTTTTTGCGGCTCTGCAAGCGCGCATGAGCATATCGTCTTTATCGTCGACAAGCAAAAGTATGTGCGGCAATTCGATATCTATCGCATTGCGGATAGCCACGCGCGGCGGTATGCGCGATTCGATAGTGCGCTCGGACGCGCGTATAAGCGTTTTGGCGCCTTGTTTGTAATCGTAATCGTTAAGGTCGACGGACGCGACCACGCCGTGTCTCGTCCTGCCGTACGCCGTGCGACGGGTGACGTATACCGCTCCGCGCACTGCGTCGAATCTGCCGTTTTCGAGCATGCTCGCGCACGCGCGGCGCACGCTTTGCAAGCGCGCATCCGCTTGCGACAAAAAACACTCGGGCAAAATTACGTCGAGTGCGGAAAGCGGCGGCATTTGCGTCGCAAGATCATTCCAGTATTCGGGTTCGGCGGTGAATTGATCGCACGCCACTACGGCAAAATCCCCGATGTCGCCGTGCGGTATCAATATTTCGCCGTTAAAATCGACAGTCATTACAACAGCCCCGCCGCCAATACCCAAATGGCAGCCGCCGCCGCAAGCGACAACAGCTTCCATCCGATATTATGCACGAAAATCGCTTTGAGCGCCGCCGCGAATTTATTCTGCTTACGTTCCGAATTTTTGTTTTCCATTGTACGCCGCTCCTTATCCGTTTTTGCGTTTACGCCGTTTGTTGAGCTCCGGCGTGGCTTGCAAGCCGTAAGTTTGTTCGAGCTTGTCCGTCAGCATTTGCGAATCGAAATATCGCGTAAGCTCGCCGCCCTGCGCGATCGAAATAACGCCCGTTTCTTCGGACACGATGATGGTAAGCACGTTATAGTTTTCGCTTACGCCTATGCCCGCGCGGTGGCGGGTACCGAGTTCTTTATCTATCGTAGTGGAATGCGACAGCGGCAAAAAGCAACCCGCCGCGACTATCCTGTTTCCCCGTACTACGACTGCGCCGTCGTGCAACGGCGCTTTGGTGTTGAATATGCTTTCCAGCAACGCGCAGGAAAGCACCGCGTCGAGCTTCGTACCCGAATCGACTATATGTTCGGGCATGTTTTGCGTGGAAATTATTATCAATGCGCCGACATTCTTTTTGGACATGTTTTGCGCGGCGCGGACTATATCGTTGATAGCGGAGTGCAACTGCTCGTCCGATACGTCGTATGCGGTGGTATAAGCCTCGTGAGTCTCTCTCGGCGACGCGAGCTTCAACAAGCCCCTGCGCGTTTCCTGCGGGAACAGCAACAGCACCGCGACGATAGCCATGACCGTGCCGTATCTTAAAACCGACCCGATAACGGATAACCCCAGCGCATCCGACGACAACACTATGCCGAGCGCGATGACCGCAAGGATAAAAAACGTCAAGCGCGCGGCGTTGTTTTTTTTCAAAAACACTATCAAGCCGTAAATCAGCAATGCCGTAAGGAGAATATCTATTGCGCACGCCCACGGCTTAGCAGTCAATTTTTCGTATACGTTTTCAAAAAACCACATAAGGCACTTCGCTACTCCTTCACTCATAGTATACATTAATATTCGCAGGTTTTCAATCGTTTTGACGCCGTATTTTGCGATATTTGAATATTTGTACCGTATCTACGCAGTTTATATGCGATAAATACGCGTATACCCCGCGACAAAATGTCGAAAAGTACTTGATTTTTTAACGAATATGATATATACTATATGTTAGATTATTCTATTAGAGGATATCATGGCAAAAAAGGAAAAAACCAAGCCCGAAAAAGTAAAAGCGCCCAAGGCTCCCAAACAGCCCAAAGCGCCCAAGGGCAAAAATAAAAAAGGCGCGGCAGGTGCAAACGGCGTTCCGCCAGCGGGCGCGGCGTCCATCCCGCTCGCCAATATGTCGCCCGAACAAATGACGGCGGCACAGCTAGAACAAGCGATAAAGGAAAGCAACGATCCGAGCACCAGGCTTAAAAAGCTTCGCAGTCCGCTCAATGTGCGCAGCTGTCTTTTGAACGTGCTGTTGCTTATCGTATTGACGCTCGGCATAGTGATCCTGTGGTGTTTCCTTGTGGTCGATAAATTCAACTTCGTCACCATCATGTCCGACATGTTCACCAAGTTCGGCATCGTCGATTTCTTTAAGAACTTAGGCGCGACTATCGCGGGCTGGTTCGGCGGCTGATCGATTCAAACGCAAAAGGCTCTTTATAAGAGCCTTTTATTGTGTCACAAAAAACGTATTCCCTGCCCGTCGCAAAAGCGTCTGTGCGATTTTTATTGTTTTCCGTCGAAAATATCGTCGTCGTTATCCGATCGAGCATCGGACTCGTCCGACGGCGTTTTATTATTATCGCCGCCGCTATCGGTCGGCGTTATCGGCGGGAATATCCCGTCGAGCGCGTTATCGTTATTCGGCACGCCGGGAAAAATGTCTTCGCCCACCGAACTTTTTATATCGATAAAAATGTCGGCGGAGTCACGGTCTTCGTAGTCCATGCCGAACACCGCCATTTTCATTCTGCGCGGTTGCGGCGCGACTATCGGATATTTTTTGACGAGCCGTCCGTAAACGAGAATAAGCGTCGCCGCCACGACGAGCGTTACGCCCAATGCGATCATATACCATACCCACATTTCGGTAAGCAATCCCGTATGCGGAAAGTTATCGCGGTCGCTTTGCATCACTTCGATAAATTCGGGCGATTCGAGCGCGCGTATAACGAGCGTGGCGGCGGTAGCCATCTTTAACGCATGATCGGGATGATACTCTTTCAGCGTTTCGAGATCGTCGTTTTCGGTGTAAGCGATATTCTTGTTATCCGCCGACTCGGCGTCGGTCAGATCCATGGTTTCCCAGTTTGCGCCTACGAGATTGAGCGTCGGTATACCTTCGTCTACAAACGTTCCGAACACGCCGTTATGCGCCCATCTGTAAAACGGCAAACCTTCGTATGCGGTCGCGCCCGTTATATACGGCGTTTTTTGCGTGAGCTTGTATACATCGAGTCCGTTCGCCCTTGCGACGTCGTCAAAAAACTTTTCGCGCGCCGTCGGACGTTCGTCCGTATACGCATAAACGTGATCGACGCCGAGCCGTTGCATTTCCGCCATTAGCACGGTATTCTTACGTTCTTCGGCAGTCATGCCCGAATCCCAAAAAGCCTGCGCGCCGTCCGAATAGATATACGACGCGCCGAAAAATACCAAAGTAACGTCAAAACTCAGCTCAGGTCTTTGCGCGGTCAAATACTCCGCTATCGAAAGCAACGTCGCGACGCTCGTTCCGCCCGCGAGCGCGGCTTCGGATCGAAACGCCTTGGCGTCGGTATAGCTTTGCGAATATCTGTTGTCGTAATACGCGCCGAGTATCACGTTAGGCGTGTCGTCGTCGCGATCGGCGGCGAGATATCGCGCGACCACGTTTTGGCTCGTTAATCCCGCAACGCCGTTCTCTTCGACTGTAAAGCTTTGCAATTCTGGTTCGTGACCGAACTCGGTCAAACGCGCGCGCAAATATTCCGCCGCTTGCTTTTCCCCGTTTTGAAAAGTCGTCCTATCGGCGCACTCGTCCAAAAATGCGGCAAGCTCCGTTTCGAGCTTTTCGGTCGACACTGCGAGCTTCGGCGCGCTCACGTCGTATTCGGGCGCACCAGACTGCGCGCACGCGACGAAAGAAAACAACACGACCGCCGCGCACGTCAATATCGATATAAATCTTATTATCCTGTTCTTTAACATTGCCCGCCTCCGTTACGCCACCGACATTACCATGCCGAACAGCGCGAGCAATCCGTATACAGCCGCAAACGTACCGAGTATTTGCACAAGCGCCATACCGAATCGAGATCTTTGAACGTAGCCTTGATAAAAAACATACCACATATACAGCCCCACAAACAACAGCGTCACCGCGGGGTCGACAATAATATTGACGATCGGCGCATACAACGGGTATGCTATATACGAGAACTTAAAAGCGAAAAGCACAAGATTGGCGACCGCAACCGTCAAACAAAGCCCGTATTTTACGGACAGCATATCGCCGCCCGTTTTCATCGCGAGCGGACGGTAAACGAACGACGTGATAAACCAGAACAACAAAAACGGCAATAGTCCGCCCGTAAAGAACGCGACCACGTCGTTTATCAACCAACCCGATATGCCGTACTGTTGCCCCACGTAAGCGAGATTGCCGCGCATAGCATACCAAGACGACGCGCAATAACTAACGTATACCAAAACGCCCAAAACAGCCGTGGGCATTCGTCTTTTGGCTATATCTATCAATCGGCACCTCCCGAAATTTTACGGTCGCCGTACGCCGCTTGCGCGACGAACCCGACAAGCGCATCGTATACCGTCGTCGCGCCCGTTTTGTAGCCGTAGTCGGCGGCTTCGAGCATGTCGAGCATGTCTTTAAGCCGCGCTTTGGAAAACTTGGCGCTTTCGGTTTTGAGCCTGCCGACCTGCGTAGGCTTTACGCCTATCCCGCTCAGACCGTCGGGGTCGACGGCGGCGGCGAATATCCTGCGAAACCTGTTGTAAATAAGCGTGAACGCCGCCACGAGATCGTTGTTTTTTGCCATTCCGTCGACTACCGCGAGCGCGCGAGCCGCATTGCCCGCGAGTATGCAGTCGCACAGCTCGAACACTACGAACTCGGTATCCGGCTTTACGTTATTAATTATATCGTCGGAAGTAACAGTCCCGTCGGCGCGCAACATAGCAAGCTTTTGCGCTTCGGAATTGATACGCGTCATATATCCGCCGCACCTGTTATACAGCAAAACTATTTCCGCATCGCCGATCGCGGCGCGCGCCTTGTCCGTATACATGCGCACGAACGGCGCGACGTATTTGACGCTTAGCCTGTTGCAATCCACTGTTGTCGCGCCCTGCGGAACGACAGCCGCCGCGCTCTTGTTCCAGCTGTCGTGCGGAATGTAAGACGGCAACACAAGCACCGAACTCGGATTGGGGGCTTGAAGATAAGCGAAAACCGCCGTCGCGTCCGGCTTTCCGCGCGCAACGACTACTCGGTATTCGCCCGTGACAGGCAACTGCATGAGCTCGTCCGTAAGATCGCGTCCGCGCTCGAACTCCCTGTCGACGCAGTTGAACGGTTTAGGTTCGGCGGCAAGCGCGCACAGTATAGATACGGCGCGGTCGACGAGAAAATCATCGTCGCCCATACAAGCGTAGCATGCGTGCGGCTTTTGCGCTTTGAGTTGTTTTTTCAGCTCCACAAACTCCATACCGATATTATAATACAATCCCGCTTAAAAATCAATCGTTTTTCGGTACGGTGGCGATCACGTTAATATTCGACTTTTTGCCGAAGCGAATTTACTTATCTGTCAATATGCCGAACACAACCTTACGCAAGTTTAACGATTTTTACAAAATGTTGGACAGGAACGGCACGCTGTCGAGCAAAACGTCGTCTATATAATTGATCGCCGACCGTACGAATATCACCGCGTCGTTGTAATTATCGGACTTGACGACTGCCGTCAAGCTAACTATCCTGTCGTCGAAATTACGCACGGTATTGTGGTTTTGCAACATCAACAGCACGCGTTTACCGCCTTCCCATTTGTCTTGGAGCGCCGTACATAATTCTATGGTTTGCTCGTTCTCCACATGCTCGGAATTGGCGTCGATGTTTTCGGCGATCGCTTCGAGATCGCGTTGCAAGCCGTTGTAAAACTTGTTAACGTATACCAACTCGCCTATCATAGCGCCGACCATTATAAAGAACACTATCAGGATGACAATCACCTTTTTCACCAGTTGTTACCCCCTTCGATAGCCATACTGCTGCAAAACGCGGGCTTGCGCTTAGGCGAAAAATAGGCGTTGCCGTCCTGACGCACGTCGGCATAAAGCACGTCGCGCAAACGCAATCCGTTTTCGCCGAGCACGCGCTCGACTTCCGTTCTCGTCGTGCCGGACAGCTTCATATTTTCTTCGATATACTTACCGTCGACGACTATTTCGAGCGGAAGCAACGTCGGTTGCGGCGCATCCGCCTGATCGTCCTGCGACTGTTGCTGTTGCTCTTCCTTTTCCACGACGCAAAGCTGTCCGTTGGTTTCGAATATGGCGTACGCTATCTGCGAAAAATCGACATAGCCGGCGGTACGCACCGCTTCGATCAAGTCGTCCATATTCATATTCATTTTTTTCATGTTATCGTAATTGATGCCTTGTTTGTCTATCACGATAACACTGCTTCCGCTCAGTATCTTGCGCGCGCGGATCGATTTACGCGACAACAGCGACAACAGTATATGCAACGTAGCCAACGTGAATATGGGGATTATCCCGTAATACAGCGGGATATACGGGTCGTTCATCGGTATACAAGCCACTTCGGCTATGATGAGCGTTATGACAAGCTCGAACGGTTGCATTTCGCCAAGCTGACGCTTGCCCATGAGCCGTATCACGAAGAACACTACTATAAACGTTATTATGGATTTGAGAAACACAACAAACATGATACCCGTAGTATGGCTTTCGCCTTTCGCTAAATATGCGACGTTCGACAAAAATAGCGACAAAAAAACGCCGCGCCCGCGCATTGTTGCGCAAGTGCGGCATCGTTTCAGCCGAGTATTTTTTTTAGATATTCGCCCGTCTTGCTCTCCTTGACGGTAGCCACCTTTTCGGGCGTACCCGTGGCGACAACAGTCCCGCCCGCGTCGCCGCCGTTAGGTCCGAGATCGATTATGTGGTCGGCGCACTTTATAACGTCGAGATTGTGTTCGATCACGACTACGGTATTTCCGTTGTCGACGAGCCGTTGCAGGATATCGATCAACCGCTCGACGTCCGACGAGTGCAAGCCCGTCGTCGGCTCATCCAAGACGTACAACGTACTGTTGGTGGACACCTTCGACAGCTCGGTCGCGAGCTTTATGCGTTGAGCCTCGCCGCCCGAAAGCGTCGTCGCGGGCTGACCGAGCTTGACGTACCCCAGCCCTACGTCCAACAGCGTGCCGAGCTTGCGCTTTAACGCGGGGATATTCTTGAAAAATTCATACGCCTCCTCGATAGTCATCTCCAATACGTCGGCTATCGATTTGTCGCGGTACTTCACCTGTAACGTTTCGCGATTGAACCGTTTGCCGTGGCAAACGTCGCACGGCACATACACGTCGGGCAAAAAGTTCATCTCTATTCGGATAATGCCGTCGCCCTCGCAGTTTTCGCACCTGCCGCCGCGCACGTTGAACGAGAACCGTCCCGAATTATATCCGCGCTCTTTCGCGGCGGGCAGTTCGGCAAACAGATCGCGTATGGTCGTCATCGCGCCCGTATACGTTGCGGGATTACTGCGCGGCGTCCTGCCTATCGGGCTTTGATCGATATTGATCACTTTGTCTATCTTTTCCAGTCCGTCAATGCCGTCGCACTTGCCTACGCGCTGTTTTACGTTGTTGAACATATTTGCGGCGGCGGGATAAAGCGTTTGATTGACGAGCGACGACTTGCCGCTTCCAGATACGCCGGTAACGGCTGTAAATACGCCGAGCGGCAGTTTGACGGTAACGTTTTGCAGATTGTTTTCGGACGCGCCGCGCACCGTTATATAACTGTCAGAGATCCTGCGCTCGGTCGGTATGCGTATCTTGCGCTCGCCCGATAAAAATTTGCCCGTCAACGAACCCGATCTTATTATGTCGTCGACATTGCCCTGCGCCACCACGCTCCCGCCGTGAACGCCCGCGCCCGGACCGATATCGACTATATGATCGGCGGCGCGCATGGTATCCTCGTCGTGTTCGACGACTATGAGCGTATTGCCGAGATCGCGCAGGTGTTTGAGCGTGCCGATAAGCTTTTCGTTATCGCACTGGTGCAAGCCTATGCTCGGCTCGTCGAGAATGTACAACACGCCCGACAGCCCCGAACCGATCTGCGTTGCGAGCCTTATGCGTTGCGCTTCGCCGCCCGACAACGTTTGCGCCGACCGCGAAAGCGTAAGATATTCCAGCCCGACGTTCATCAAAAATTCCAATCGCGCCCGTATCTCTTTGAGAACGCGCTCGGCGATGACGGCTTTGGACTTTTCGAGCGTCAACTGCGCGAAAAACGCATAAAGCTGTTTGATGGGCATACGGCATAACTCGTCGATGTTTTTTCCGCCGACGCGCACGCTGAGCGCTTCTTTTTTAAGACGCTTGCCGCCGCAGTCGGGACACGGTTGCGAGTTCGTGAACCTGCCTATTTTCCAACGCACGCCGTCGCTCGTCGTTTCTGCGAGCCGCCGCTCCAAGACCTTTACCATGCCCTCGTACGACATGCGCTCGGTACGGTGGTAGTACCCAGTAGTGTACTCTACCACAAGCTCTTCGCCGTCCGTGTACAGTATGATATCGCGCACTTCGGGTTTGAGTTTTTTGAACGGCGTTTTCATCGAAAATTTGTACTTTTTGGCGAGCGCGGTAAAACAACGCTCGAAGTACGGCGCATTGTCGAGCTGTCCGTTGTCCAAAAGATCCTGCAAAGAAGTATCGCCGAAAAACAACAGTTCGGGATCGACCTTTGTCAAAAAACCCAGTCCGCCGCACGTCGAACACGCGCCGAACGGCGAATTGAACGAGAACAACCGCGGTTCGACTTCCGACAGCGAGTGACCGCAATTGCCGCAGGTATACTGAGTATTGAACAGCATTTCGGTTTCGTCGTAAAACGCTATGACAAGCCCGTCGGACAGCTTTAACGCCGTTTCCACCGAATCGGTCAAACGCTGTTGTATATCGGGTTCTATCACGAGCCTATCTACAACGACCGAAATATCGTGCTTGACGTTTTTATCGAGCTTGATCTGTTCGTCGATGCCGTAAATATTGCCGTCGACGCGCATGCGCGAATAGCCCGCTTTTTTGAAATCCTCGAACAGCTTGGAATACTCGCCCTTTTTGCCGCGCACGACCGGCGAGATTATCATAACCCTGCTCTCGCGCGGCAACGCCATTATCTTATCCACTATCTCGTCCACTGACTGCTGATGTATTTCCGCGCCGCAATGCGCGCAGAACACGTCGCCGACGCGCGCATACAGCAAACGCATGTAATCGTATATCTCGGTGACCGTGCCGACTGTCGAACGCGGATTGCGCCCCGTCGTTTTTTGATCGATCGATATCGCCGGCGAAAGCCCGTCTATACTGTCCACGTCGGGCTTTTCCATCTGTCCCAAAAACATGCGCGCGTACGACGAAAGCGATTCGACGTAACGCCGCTGACCCTCGGCAAATATCGTATCGAACGCGAGCGACGTTTTACCGCTTCCCGATACTCCCGTAAAAACCACAAACTCGTTTTTGGGTACGGAAAGCGAGATATTTTTAAGATTGTTGGCGCGGGCGCCCTTTATCACTATTTCGTTGTTCTTCTCGTTCATATGTTTTCCTTTACGATTTTTTGTGCGCGTTGGTCTTGGCAATGCTGCGTTGCAATTCTTTGAGTTCGGCTATCCTGTCCCTGTACATTATAGCCGACTCGAAATCGAGTTCTTTGCTCGCGGTGTTCATGAGCGAGCGCAAACGGTCGAGTTCCCGACCCACGTCTTTGAGTTCCACGCTCTTTTGCTTGCTCGTTATTTCGATGGTGTTCTTTATCGGCTTGATGATCGTTTGCGGCGTTATGCCGTGTTCGGCGTTGTATTGCATTTGGATCTTGCGGCGATCGTCGGTCTCGTCTATGGCGCGACGCATAGACCCTGTAATAACGTCGCCGTACATGATGACGCGGCTTTCGCTGTTTCGCGCCGCACGACCTATCGTTTGTATGAGCGACGTTTCCGAGCGCAAAAATCCTTCCTTATCCGCGTCGAGTATCGCGACCAGCTTGACTTCGGGTATATCGAGTCCCTCGCGCAAAAGATTGATACCGACTATAACGTCGTAATCGCCGCGCCGCAGACTGTTTATTATCGTAACGCGTTCCATGGTGTCTATGTCGCTGTGCAGATACTTGACCTTTACGCCGTGTTCGGCAAGATAATCGGCAAGGCTCTCGGACATGCGCTTTGTAAGCGTCGTAACGAGTATGCGCCCGCCCGTCGCGACGGTATCCTTTATTTCGGTCAACAGATCGTCTATCTGCCCTTTGGTCGGTCTGACCGTGACCGGCGGATCCAAAAGCCCCGTGGGGCGTATCACCTGACGCGCATAATCGCCGCCCGTCAGATCGAGTTCGTACGGCGCGGGCGTCGCGGAAACGTACACCACCTGATTGACCCGTCCGCGAAACTCGTCGAACTTCAACGGTCTGTTGTCGAACGCCGCAGGCAAGCGGAATCCGTAATCCACGAGCGACGTTTTGCGCGCCTTGTCGCCGTTGTACATGGCGCGGAGCTGCGGTATGGTCATGTGACTTTCGTCGATGAACATGATGAAATCGCGCGGAAAATAATCGAGCAAAGTAAACGGCGGCATGCCCGGCTTTCTGCCGTCGAAATACCGCGAGTAGTTTTCGATGCCCGAACAATATCCTATTTCCTTCATCATCTCTATATCGTAACGCACGCGCTCGCCTATGCGTTGCGCTTCGATAAGCTTGTGATTATCGGTAAAAAACTTGACTTGTTGCTCGCAATCTCTTTCTATATTCTCGATAGCGCCGAGCAAGGTCGCATGCTCGACTGCGTAATGGCTCGCGGGAAAAACAGCCGCATGAGCGAGCCGCGCGACGATGTTGCCCGAAACAATATCGAACTCGCTCACGCCGTCTATCTCGTTGCCGAAAAATTCGACGCGTATCCCGTGTTCGGACATGCTCGCGGGGAAAATATCCACGGTGTCGCCGCGCACGCGAAAATCCGTGCGTTCGGGCGCAAGGTCGTTGCGCTTGTAATTTATTTCGATCAATCTCGCGATAAGCGCGTCGCGCGAGATCTTGTCGCCGGGGCGCACCGACAACGCGAGCCTGTAATATTCTTCGGGCGCGCCCAGCCCGTATATGCACGATACCGACGCCACGACGATCGTATCGCGTCGCTCGTGGAGCGAGCACGTAGCGCTGTGCCTGAGCTTGTCTATCTCGTCGTTTATCGCCAAGTCCTTTTCGATATACGTATCGGTCGACGGGATATACGCCTCGGGCTGATAGTAGTCGTAATAACTGACGAAAAACTCAACGCGGTTTTCGGGAAAGAACTCGCGGAACTCGTTGCAAAGCTGTGCCGCGAGCGTTTTATTGTGCGCGAGTATGAGCGTAGGGCGTTGCACGCGCTCTATCACGTTTGCCATGGTAAACGTCTTTCCGCTACCCGTAACGCCCTTTAATACCTGCGCCGCCAGCCCGTCTTCTATTCCGTTGGCGATCTTTTCTATTGCCTGCGGCTGATCGCCCGTCGGCTTGTATGCGCTGTGTAATTTAAATTCCATTCTTATGCCGTACCGTAAATTATTGACATATATTATACCCCGAAATCGTTGATTTTGTCAATTATTACGCCCTTAACGCTCAAAAAATTTTCCGATATTATTTAGATCGATAAATTATACGGATATACGAACTGCGTACACGATTTATATAATTGTAATCGTTGATACATCGATAAGTTTAGAATAATAATCATACGCGATATTTGGAATATATAAGTATATGATTACGGGGATCCAATGCGCATTCGCTGGTTTTCGACATGAGATATCGAGCGACGACGTTGACCGAAAGATCGTAAAAATGGTATAATATATATGCGATCGATAAACAAATACGATCCGATCGCATCGGGAGCAATAACTATGCAAAACGTATCTGCCGTAAACAACAAACGTGCGAACGCACCGTTATACACGTTCGGAGAAGAAATATTCAATTCGGTATCGCACATAGTAGGCGGAGCTTTCGGGATCGCCGTACTTGCCGCGTTGCTGTATTTATCGTATCCCGTGCAACGGTATATGTGGGCGTGCGCCGTGTTCGGAGCAAGCGTTATATGCTTGTACACGATGAGCGCGCTGTATCACTTTTTGCCGACGGGTCGGGCAAAGCGCGTATTCCGAATATTCGATCATTGCACGATATTTTTACTTATCGCAGGCACGTACACGCCATACTGCATGATAGCGCTCGACGGGTCTGTATTCGGCATTGCGATACTCGTCGCGGAATGGACGCTCGCCGTGCTCGGCATTACTGGCAATGCGATAGCAATGAACAATAAAATAATCAAAGGCTTTTCCATGGCGGCATATTGCGTGATGGGCTGGATGATAATGATAGCGGTAAAGCCTTTACTGCAAACGATCTCCGTATCGGCATTTATACTGTTGCTGTCGGGCGGGCTTGCATACACGGTGGGTATCGTATTTTTTGCTTTCGGCAAAAAAGTAAAATATTTTCACGCCGTGTGGCACTTGTTCGACATAGCGGGTACGGCGCTGCAATTTGCGGGACTTATCGTAATATTGATGTGAATAAAGCCGTCGCGACGGATCATGCCAACTATCTTTGGAACGGCAAAAAGTCCTCTGCGTCGGTTTTGTCGTAGATAAAATCCTTGCCGATAAGCGACGCGCGCTGTACTACATGCCCGTATTTTTTGCTTATCTTGTCGAGCGTTTCGTCAAGCCTTTCGAGCTTGTCGTTGCGCGTATCGTCTGCGAAAAACGACATTTGACGGGGCGCGTCGTCCGTTTCGAGCTTGCTCACTCCGACGGTTATCGTGCGCATGGGATCGCCGTTCCAATTCTCTTTGAAAACGGACAGCGCGCACTCGGCTATCTCCGTCGAAGAATACGTCGGCATGGGCAATCGTTTTTGTCGCGACACGTAAGACAACGTATTGTCGCGCAAACCCACCGAAACGAGCGAGCCGCGCATGCCCGCTTTGCGCATGCGCGCGCCTATCTTTTCGCACAGATAATAAATAAGATCGCGCGCATCGTCCACCGTTTCGATATCGCGCACGGCGGTCATGCCGTGACCTATCGATTTGGCTTCGCGACTTTTTACCGCTTCGCGCACCGGTTCGGCATCGTCGCCGCTCGCATACGCTTTCATTTTAAGCCCGTTTATGCCGAAATTGCTTTTGAGCATATTCGCGTCGGCGAGCGCGAGATCGCCTATCGTTTTGATATTGAGCTTCAACAACCTGTCGTACGTGCGCCGCCCCACCATCAACATTTGATCGGCGGTAAGTCCCCACAGCATGCGCTTGTAGTTTTCGCGGTCGATCACCGTCGTGGCGTCCGGCTTTTTCAGATCCGAACCGAGCTTTGCGAAAACCTTGTTGAAGCTTACGCCCACCGAACAGGTCAAACCGCTCTCGCGCTTTACTCGCTCGCGTATCGTGTCGGCGATCGTTCTCCCGTCGCCGAACAGTTTTTGCGAGCCTGTGACGTCCAGCCAACACTCGTCCGCGCCGAACGGCTCGACCATATCCGTATAATCGTTATACAGCGCGAACATCTGTTTGGAATAGCTCATGTACAAATCGAAATGCGGCGGCACGACAACGAGATCGGGAGCTTTCTGCTTGGCTTGCCAAATAACGTCGCCCGTGCGAATGCCCGCTTTTTTGGCTATTTCGTTCTTGGCGAGAACGACCCCGTGCCTAAGCTCGGGGTCGCCGCAGACCGCAAGCGGAACGTTGCGCCACTCTCCGTGCGACACGCATTCCGCCGATGCGTAAAAATTATTGAGATCGCAATGTAGTATTACTCTGTCGCGCATGTGAACTTACAGGTTTTATATATCTCCTCGACCTGAGCTTCGGTAGAAAATCCGCGTCCTCCGCCGTCGTGGCGGATTTTGAGCGCGGCAAACACCTGCGCGCGTTTAAGCGCTTCCACCGCGCCGCAACCGTGGAAATAATAGTGATTGAACGCCGTGAACAGCGCGTCGCCCGCGCCGATGGTATTGACTACTCCGCCTATCGCCGCCGACGGGATCGATGTGACGGTATCCGTGGCGCGCTCGTACAGCATTGCGCCCGCCGCGCCCAAGCCTATCACTATTATGCCCGCTTTATATTCGGCTTTAAGCGCGGAAATAAAATCGTTCGGCTTGACGGGCAGATCCTCGTCGCTCAAAAACAGTATGTCCGCATACCGCATGAAATCGCTGTTGAACTCGTCGCGGATATCGTTGAGCGCATGTACGTCGGTGGCTACGGGCTTGCCGAGCGCTTTGGCTATCGGCAACAACGCGCGATTGAAGTTGGAGTTGCAAAGCACGCACACATCGGCGCTTTCTATCGCCGCGCGAACTTTTTCCGGATCGAGCGTTTTATCCTGTATGTCTTTGAGATCGCAATATATTTGACGTCTGCCGTTTTCCGCAGGCTCGTACAGTATGACCGAAACGGGCGTTTCGTCAAGCGTTTCGAAAATATAGGTCTTATCGGTGCCGTCCTTGTCGAGCGTATGCGATATGCGCCGTCCTTCGTGATCCTTGCCGATGAGCGATGCGAAAGCCACGTCGTTACCGAGCGTTTTCGCCGCCGTAGCTATGTTATAGCCGACGCCCGATATCGTCGAGTTGATACCGAAAAACGGATAATCTATCGGATAATAGGTCACGGGGAACGAACGTATTCTCAGATTTGTTTCCACGTTGATCAAGCCCGACACAAAAAACTTCATTGGTGCACCTTCTTTCACGGTATTGAATTGCGTATAAATTATACACAATTTTTTGCTCGTTGTCAAGCCCCCATATTATACGTAATCGGTCAAATATGATTGACATTCTACGCGAAATAGTCTATAATCGTAGAAAAGCTTATTCTTCGGAGGAAAAATGGAGAAGATAGAAATCAACAAACTTTTTAAAGACGCGTCCATGCAGTTGACATTGCGTCGCACCACGTTCGACAGATTGCAGATCCGCCCGCAGGTCAATTACCGCGGCAGAACACAGGACGAAGTGTTTTTCCAAAAGCAAGACGGCGCCGCCGTCGAATTCGAAGTCGTGCGCCGCATGGACTTCGAACCGGAAGGCGTGTTCGAGATAACCGCAGTTTATACCGTGCGCCGCACGCTCGCCGACGAATATGTCGGACAGGATATCGATTTTCGCGAGTTCTTGCGCACGCTCACCGCAAACGATTTTAACATGCTTTGCGGCAACGTATATTCGGCAATGTCGCTTATAATCGCCCAGCTCACGCAAGCGTCCAACGGCATTCCCATGATCTCCCCGCCCGTTTATTGCGGAGTCGCGGCAAAACCCGCAGAAGCCAACTGATATCACACCGTAACGACTGTCGCCCCGTATTCGTCAAGCGAATACGGGGTTTTATTTTGCCCGATATTTTACACGAGACTTAGGCTCGGCGTTTTCGATCGCCGCACTTTTGTTATGTACATTTCTCTTTCTTGCGATATTTGTCGATTATTATACATAACATTGCCAAAAAAAAACAAACTAACTGTATAAAACTCAAACAAAGGGAGAAAATTCTATGCAGTATATAATCGAGGTAGACAGTCAAATGAACGACATTTTGTCGCGCAACGCAGTAAAACGCAACATGAGCGTTCCCGCAATGATTTCCGAAATATTGAAACGTTACGTCATCGACGCGCATATTATGGAACAGAGCGAGCTTTGGCAAGACGGCATCGAAAAATGTGCCGAGATAAATCTTGACTGGGCGAACCTTTGATACAAAAGGAGAACGAAAGCGGTGTCGGAATATAAGCGCGGCGAAATATATTACGCGGACCTGAGTCCCGTCATAGGCTCGGAACAGGGCGGAGTGCGCCCCGTTCTTATCCTGCAAAACGACGTCGGCAACCGCTATTCGCCTACCGTGATAGTGTGCGCGGTTACAAGCAGGATAACCAAAGCCAAGCTCCCCACGCACGTAGAGATACATGCGGGCGAATTCGGTTTGGCGAAGGATTCCGTCGTATTGTTGGAACAAATGCGCACGCTCGACAAGCGCAGGCTTAAAGCCCGCGTCGGTGAGATCGATCAACCCGCCATGCGCAAGATAGAACGAGCAACGCTTATTTCGCTCGGCTTTGTATAATGCATTCGCAAACGCAAAAGGCGCGTCCGTTGTCGGATACGCCTTTTATTTTGTCTTTATTTATCGTACGACCGTCGTCACAGCTCGTCGTAATCGGCGAATTTAAGCACGTCGCGCGCAGTCAGCATTGTTTCCGCATACGAGCTTACCGCGCGTTCGGCGCCCATGCCGTTACGGTAGCACGCGATACACGCCGCGTCGAAAGGCTCGTACGCGCAGGACAACGCCGTGATACATCCGCCCAAAACGTCGCCCATGCCGCCCTTTGCCATTGCGGGCGTGCCTGCGACGTTAAGTCTTATCTGCTTACCGTCGGTGACTATCGTCGTAGCGGATTTCAAAACCACGATGCCGCCGATATCGCGCGCCAGCGCGGCGGCGTTTTCCGTTGTGGCGGGCTTGCCAGTCAAACGCTCGAACTCGCCTACGTGCGGCGTCAATACGACCTTTGCTTTACCGCTCTTTAAAAACGCATGATCGCCTTTTATCGCGTTGAGCGCGTCCGCGTCGACGACAAGCACGCCGCCGAAGTTTTCGCTTAAATATTCGACTGTGCGTTTAAGATCGGGCGCAACCCCCATGCCCGTGCCTATATCTATCGCGACCGCTTTGGAAATTATCTCGTCGAGCCACTGCTTTTCGAACCTTATATATCCGTCGCGAGTGTCGGGCAAAAATTTCATCATCGCCATAGCCGCGCGCGCAGACGCGGCGGCGCGGTGAACGCTCGGCAAGCAAACGGTCACTGTGCCTGCGCCGTTTAGATACGCCGCATGCGCCGCCGCGCCCGCCATAAGCGGCGCGCCTATCATGCCGCCGCTACCGCCTATTATAAACACCCTGCCCGCAGCGCCTTTATGCGCCGACGGCTTGCGTCGGTACGGCTTGAAATCGCCGTCGTTATAAACTTTGATATTTCCGTCCGTCTTTACCCCGACGTTTTCGATCGTTACTCTGCCGCAACGATCGCGCCCTTCGCCGAACAGCATACCGAGCTTGTAGCAAGTGAAGCTCACCGTCGCGTCGGCACGGAACGCCGTACCCAAAACTTCGCCCGTATTCGCGTCCAGTCCCGACGGAATATCTACGGCAATGCGAAACGTCCCGTTCTCGGCGTTGAGCCTGTCTATAAGCTCCGCCGTTTTGCCGACTATCGGCTTGTTGAGTCCGATACCGAAAATCGCGTCGACGATAATATCGGCGTCGCCGCCGTATTTTTCGGCGGCATGCAACGAAACGCCTTCGTTACGCGCATACGCGAGAGCGTCGCAGGGAAATTTATTTACGTCGCCGACAGTGTAAACCGCTACGTCGTATCCCGATCTTTTAAGTCTACATGCCGCGATCGATCCGTCGTAACCGTTGCCGCCGCTACCGCAAAACACCGCAATACGCGACTTTTTGTCGGCTATGCGTTCTACCGCGCCGACCACGGCGAGCGCGGCGTTCATACGCAATAGCATAACGTCCACGCCCGATCCGACGGTTTGCTTTTCGGCTTGCGCTATTTGTTCTCTCGTCAATACGTCGATCATGATCTGTCGTTCCTTGCCGTCAGCATTACCACGGCGACCGCGTGATCGCCGTCGTGCGAAATGGATACGTCCGCTATATGCCCGTCGAAAAAGCGTTGCGCGCCGCCGTGCGCCGCCAAAACGGGCGCGCCGTACTCATCGTGACCTATTTCTATATCGGCGGGCATCACGCCGTTACCGAACCCGCTTTTTCCCGCCTTTACCGCCGCTTCTTTTGCGCAAAATATCCCTGCGTAGCTTTGCGCGCGGTCGGGCTTTGCGTCGCAATATGCGCGTTCGCTTTCGGTAAACACTCTGTTCAAAAACGCGTCGCTCTCTATCGCCTCGGCAATGCGCGATATCTTTATTATATCCGTTCCGATCATCGGCGCACCGCGTTTTCCACCGCGTCGGCGGTAGCTTCGACCGCGAGCGCCGCGAGTATGCTCATGTCGAGCGTCTTATCGCCCGACGACAATGCGAACAACGTATCGCCGTCGGCGTCGGTATGCACGGGGCGTATGGACAAAGCAAGCCCGTCGTGAGCGACGTCAGCCAGTCTGTTGACCTGCGCTTTATCCAGCCGAGCGTTTGTCATGACGCAACCGATAGTGGTATTGGTACCCGACCGCACTTGCATTTGCGCGGCAAAAGTCCCGTCCGTCAAGCGCGCCACGGTGTTAAAATATTCGCCGTCGGGCATGCGCGCGCCCGCGAGTATCTTACCCGTTTTTCGGTCGTATACGTCGCCTAACGCGTTCACGGCGATCACAGCGGTCACAAACACGTCGCCGAAGCGCACGGTAGCTCCGCCGAGCCCGCCGCGGCTCGCCGCCTGCATGCCGAAAATTTTGCCCACCGTCGCGCCCGTTCCCGCGCCGACCGCGCCGAATTTTAAATCCGTCCGTCGCGCGTCCGCCGCCGCGGCATATCCCATTTTTTTATCGGGATAGCGATATTCGCCGGGCGTATTCAAATCGAAAAGTATCGCCTGCGCAACGAGCGGTACTACCTTATCGCCCGCGACGAATCCCACGCCGCGCTCGCGCAAATATTCCGCAACGCCGCACGACGCTTCCAGTCCGTAAGCCGATCCGCCGGAAAGCGCTATCGCGTCGACAAACCCCTGCGACTTATCGGCGCGAAGCATATCCGTTTCGCGCGTGCCGGGCGCGCCGCCGCGCACCGAAACTCCGCCCGTCGCTTTATCGGTCAATATGCACGTTACGCCCGTCGCGCCGTCGTCGGCGTTACCTATCCTTATGCCGTCGGGCAATAGTATTTCGCTCATTGTTTGCTCCTTTCCGCAAGTATATCGCGGGTATATCACTGCTCGTCGTATCCGTCGTCCGACGTATCGAACGCGCCGTCCCGATCGAGCGCGGACACCGCGTCCGCAATGCTGTCCCAACCGAATCCGCGTCCCGCCAAAAACCTTTTGAGCTTTTGCTTATCGGCAGTGCGGTGCGAACTCAGATATTTTTTAGCAACGTCCGTTATTCCGTTATCGCCGCTATCGTCGAGCAACTCGTCTATAACGTCCTGCGCGATCCCCTTGCGTTTAAGCTCCGCCGCCAGCCGAAACGACCCGTAACGTTTGGACTTGGACTTGACGTAGCTCTCCGCATACACGCGGTCGTCGACATACCGATACGCAACCAGCCTGTCGAGCGCGGCGGCAACGACTTCCGTATCATAGCCCTTGTCGGTCAAGTACCGCTCTATTTCCTTACGCGCGCGCGGAGAAAACGACAAATATCCGACCGCACGCTCGAACGCGGAATTAATCTCGCTTTCGTAAACGATTTTTTTCAGTTCGTTCTCGTCGACGTCGTCGCCTATTTTGAGCCGTGCGGACAATGCCGTCACTTCGTCCAGACCGCAAACAAACTCGTCGTCGATAAAAATGCTTACGCGCGTCTTATTGCGCTTTTGCCTGACAATATCGGTTATCCTGCCCATACAGTAATTATACACCGCGAATAAAAATAAATCAAGCCTCACATATTAAATTTACAAACATTGTCACCAAAGGAGAAAACAATGACCACAAAAAGTTTGACGGAACTCAGCGAGCTGTGCAGAAGCGAAAAGCTCGCTTACAAAAAATGCTGCAACTACGTGTCCGAAACGGATAACGAAGACCTGCGTTGCGCGCTCGGCACTCTTGCCAACGGACACAAGCACCGCTATGAATCGCTGTGCAGCTATCTCGACAGGAACTAAGGAGAAAAAACCATGCAAAACAACGAACGTAACAACGGCTTTGCACCCGACAACAACGCATTCGGCAACATGCCGAACGAAACCATTCCCATGCCGATGCCCACCGAGTTCTCGTCCGACTTTATAGTCGAAACGGAAAACCGTAGACCCGACGAGTTCGGCAAAGCGCCCGGCGAATGCGAACGTTATAACGAAGAATACGTCAATTCGCCCGAAAGCGAACAGGCGGCTGTCGACGACCGTTACAACGATCTCAGCGGCGCATACGGCAACACGTACGATGCGACCGACGACTACGCAAACGACGCCACAGATCTTTACGATCTGGAAACAGCCGACGACGACAACAGCGCGTTCAACGCCGAATATGCGGACGAGTTCGGTTACGAAGTATCCGAAAACTCCGATCCGAGCGACGAGACCGCGGCTACCGTCGACGACCTTTACACGGCGGACAAGCCGTCGGCGCGCGAAAAGTGCAAGCTCGACGACTATGAGATCATATCGGACGTACTCGGCTCCGAAAAACAAATAGTCAAGCTTTACTCTACCGCGCTTTGCGAAGCGGCGGAAGAACAGTTCCGCAACGTTCTGCGCGAAAATCTCGACTATGCCGCCGAAGATCAATACAAAGCGTTTGAATTTATGCAAAGCCGCGGCATGTACGACACCGAACAGGCGTCCGACGAAAATATCTCGCAAGCGAAACAACAGTTCTCGCCGCTCGTCGACAACACCGACGAATGCACTTCGTGCAAGGTCGATTACGACAATTGCGATAATTGCGGCACGGAATGCGGTTGCGATAACTGCTGTTGCGACGTCGACTGCGATTGATATTCGCTCGCCGTCACAGATCCAACAAATCTACAAAAGACAAAAACAACAGTCCGATGCGAAAGAACCGCAACGGACTGTTTGCTATTTGTTTTATTTTTGCAATACCGCGACACCGCGGGCATGCTTTATTCGTCGACTTCTCCGCTCTCTTCGGGCGTAGGATCCGCCGCCTGCCAGCGCGCGGTAAGCGTCGCGTCGCTTTCGACGGTATCGGTAGTCTTCACCGCTTCCGTTCCGCCGTCGGTAAACCAACCGAGAAATGTTTGACCGTCCTTGACGAGTTCGGGCAAGCTCCCATAGGCATCGCCTTGCGTATACGTCCTGCTTTGCGGATCGTCGACGCCTTCCATATCGGCGACGAACGATACTGTCACTATCTTTTTCCATTGCGCGGTAAGCGTCGTATCGCCGTTTACCGTCACGGCGCTGTCGGAAACGTTTGTCGATCCGTTATACCAACCGTCGAATACATATCCGTCGCGCGTAGGGATAACGATTTGATGTATACCGAATTCCGAACCGTACGGCGCTGTAAATTCCGCCTTGACGTTTTCCGTTCCGCCGTCTGCGGCATAGCCGTAATCGAGCGTTACGTTGTAATCCTTTGCCGCCCAACGCGCGTACAGCGTTACGCTGTATCTATTGTTCGCGCTGTCGTAGTCGGTTTCGGTAACGGAAATAAACGCGCCGTCGGCAATTTGGATCCCGCCGTTGCGCTCGGTAAACCAACCGATAAACGTGTAGTGATCGCGAACGACCGTAGGCAACGAACCGTACCTGCCGTTATATTCGCCGTTGATATCGCTCGGCGATGATACCGCAGGATCGCCCGTATCGAACGATACGACTACCGACTTGGGCGTCCAACGCGCATACAACACCGTGTGTATAGTTCCGCTAGCCGAATCGCCTGCCGTTATGCGATCGCCGCTCGTGAGCCGAGTATACCAGCCCGCAAAATCATAGCCCGTACGCGATACGCTGCCTGCGGCGGGGATATTGTATTTACCGTCGGCTTTGACGCTGCCTTTCGTTCCCGTCCATCCGTTAAGAGTTCCGCCGTTAAGTTCGAGCTCGACGTCGTAGTTTTTAGCCGTCCATTTCGCATACAGCGTTTGATCCGCGGTAAGCGATACGGTAGTCTCTCTCGTAACGGGCGTTCCGCCGCCGTTGCGAGCCGTATACCAACCGCCGAACTCGTAATGTTCGCGCGTCGGCACGGGCAAAATGCCATACTGCATACCGTTGGTCACTGTTATAGACGCGGGCATATCCGCGCCGAGCGAACCGTTGTCCGCATCGAACGATACGGTAAACTCGTTGATAACGCGCAGGTTGTAGCGTACCGAAATATCCTGATACTGTCCCCACATGGAGTTTCTGTTATATGCGCGATACGAAACGGTGATCGGGCATTGCGCAATTTCGCTCTCTGTATTGACATTAAATTCAAGCTTGAACTCGGAAAGCGATTCAAGACGATTGCTCCCGAAATATATAGTAACGCTTGTACCGTTCAACGACGTTGACTCTACGGTGTCTATCTGCGTCCAATAGCCTCCGTTCGATTTATATAGCTTGATACTATTGAAGAACGTATTGAGCGATCTTGTATCGGGCGAATTGATCGTTACCGAATAAGCGTATTTGTAATTGGAATACGACTCTGCATTATACTTCCAAACCGAAGAAATCGTCTTAATATCGCCGACCTTGATATCGGTATTATCGGTGTTATCCGCAGTGTAAGCCTGCAACGACGTCGGCGCTTTGATAGATACGTTGAAGGTTAACGTTCCCTGCGCTCCGCCGGACAAATACTCGATCGTTACATCGTACAGTCCGTCCGTGCTTGCCGCAGGCGCGACGAACATCGATTTATTGCCCGCATAGCTTACGGTCATATCCGCGCCGCCGCTCGGCTTGATTATTTCGACGTCTACTATCGTCGCGTCAAAGCCTTTATCTGCGGCAAGCTCCACGTTAAACGTATCACCCACATATTTTTCGAGCGTATCGCCCGAAAGCGGCGTATCTTCGGATTTTGCCGAAACGGTTATACCGACCGCTTCCGCATCGACGTTAGCGGTCGCGTAGTATTTATGACCGTTGTCGAGCGTGACCGCGTAAGTCAAGGGGAACGATTTAGATCCGTGCTCGGCTTGATCGGAGCCTACTATATACGTATTGGCATTTTTCGATACCGATATCGTAGGATTCGCCGTGCCGTTGTTTTCCACAGTAACGAACTTAGCATCGTTGCCCGTAGCGATTATCTCGATCGAAGCGACGGACGCGCCGCTGCCGACTTCGCTTATCGTAATATCCGATCCTCCGTCGACGACCGCATATTCGTTATTACCGACGCTCCATTCCACCGTCTTATCGCCGACTGTCGCAACGGCAACATTGACCGTGAAGTCGCAGGTAAAGCTTTTTCCGACGTAATTGCCCGACGTCATGACTACCGTCGCCGTCAGTCTTATCGAGCGAGCCGACGTAAAGTTTTCTTTGAGCGTGATGCGCGAGCCGTCCGTCGAGCATACCGCCGCATCGGCTTGATTTTTGAGCGCGACGGACTTGATAACGCCGTCCGAACTCTTGATAAAGAACCCGTCTCCGTCGAGCGTCGCAATGCGAATGAGATCGGCAAGCTCGGTCGCGACGTTTGCGGCGTTGCCTATCGTAACGTCGGTCGCGGTTATCTTGGGAGTTATCACTATATCGATCTCGTCGGATATCTCCGTATCCTTATGAACGGCGCTCGTGATCATTGCCGTTATTTTAAGAGTTATCTTACCGCCCGCACGCGTCTTTTGCGTATCGTTGACTGTAAGGGTGCGCTCCGATGCATCGAATACGTAATCGGTCCCGCCCATCAAGCCTTCCGTGCCTACAACGGACGCCGTTATATCCGCCGTATAATCCGCCGTCATCGTATACTCGAACTTTCGGTTTTCGCCTATGTTCATATATTCGGTATCTAATGCGTTCCAACCGATAGTAGGCATAGCCGCGCCGTTGATAGTTATCTCTTTGGCGAACGTGTACACACTATTCGCGAACACGCCGTTCGATACTTTGACTGTCGCACGGACGGTCACGGTCTTGTTTGAAGTAATACTCGAATCGGCGGTAAGAACATTACCGTTGAGCGTAGCGTACTCGCCGCCGGTCACGATCTCGTATTTGACGTTGCCCGCATAATCGCCCATAAATCCGTTCGCGTTTTGCTCGATCCCCAATGTGACCTTGCCCGCGGGATCTATCTGCGTTGCCGTTGCCGTAAACTCGAATTCGGGCGCGACCGCCGTGAGTTCGATTTCGTATGACGCCAAATATACGGTGCGACTGCCTACCGTCACATATCCGCCGACAGCCAGCATACCAGCTTTGTCGGTCGTTATTATCACATAGTAAGAATCGGTGCCTTGCGTAACCTTGCCGGCAGTACCGCCGAGTACTGAAATATGCACGTCGGACGCGTTGACCGTAGCAACGTCGATACCCGTCACGGTATATTTGAACTTGAACGCGTTGGCGGTAAAGTCTATCGCCTGACTGTGTTTATCCGCGTCGAACGGAACGTACATATTGCCGCCGTCGCTCGATACGGACAATGCCGCCGTTGCGTCAAGCCCGTATGTGAACGTGTATTCCACCGCGGCGCTTTCAAACGTTTTGCCGTAAACGGTTGCCGTCACTTTTACCGATGTCGAGCCGCTCGCGTTTTGAGCAAACGTAAATCCTATTTCCTTTCCGCCGCCTGCCGTAAAGTTTATTATACCGTTGGTCGCGGACGCGGTATAGCTCGCTACGGCATCGCCGTGACCGTCGGTATTTGTGACAGCGAGCTTATAAGCGCCGCCCGCTTGGATAACGTGAGCGCCGTCGGGCGAAATTTCCGTATCGCCGCAGTACAGCTTGAATTCGGGTTTGTATTCGCACGCGACCGTTAACGCATAAGTCGCGACAAGCGTTATGTCGCTTCCGCCGAGTTTTGCACTGCTACCGCTTGCGAGCGAATACGTCACTTTCGCGGTAAGCGTGTAATTACCGACGCTCGACGCAGCGCGAGTCGCTTTTACCGTCTTGGAATCGGGCGCGACGCCAGCCGCTATTATCAAACCGTCCTTATCGGCTGTCAGTCCGTAAGTCGCCGTAAATCCGTTAGGCACGGTATAAGACGGCGTTATCGTCACGGAATCGTCCTTGACGATATCCACTGCGCCGCGAGCATCGTTGAGCGAGAGCGCGGGCATTCCCGTCACGACTACGTTATAATCCTTGCTTGCGTTTGTACTGCCGTATGTCGCAGTCACCGTCAAAACAGCGCTGCCGATCGATTTGGGACGAACGACGGTACCCGACACGTCGAGCGCGGCGCTCGTCGTCGATACGGTCACCGAAAGATCGTTATCGAATGCAAGCCCGAACGCATTGGACGCTTTTACGAACTCCGCAAGATCGATGTACGTATAGCCCGCGGCATTCGCAAAGTACAGAGTTATAGTCTCTCCGCTCATCGTGTTTGCGTCTATACCGTCGAGAACGACAGACGACACAGCCACTCTGTACGTGATCGCAACCGTTATTTCATGCGTTGCGCCCGTACCGTCTATGTCCGTATAGCTCGCGCGGTAGTACACCGTTTCGCTCGCGACGGCGGGCGTGATCGTGATAACGCCGTCCGCGCTCACCGATACATGCGACGCCAAGCTGTTGCATTGTTCGTCGGTATAGACCGCATACATAGCTTTTTTATCGGCTACGGGCATACCCGTGCCGTCGTTTATCACGCTCGCGGCGAGCGTGAACTTATTGCCGTCCGTACCGCCGTCGACAGTGACGGTAGCGGTTTTTACGTTGCCGGTTTCGGTTACGGATATAGTATTGCCTTCCTTGGCAAGCTCGATATGGTGCGATTTGGTAACGATCGTCACCTGTTTGTATTTTTCTATCCCGTTATAGCTTATACGCACGAATACGTCCTGCGCGCTCAAAACGGTATTTTCGACTTTGAGAATATAATTCGCGCCGTTCTTTTCCACCGCGAACCCGTCGGCATACGGCGCATATACGTCCCCCGTCTTTTTGACTACGTCGACGGTCATATTGTTTTTAACGGCATTTTCGGGTTGGATATCGGCGTCGCCGCCGTTATACACAATGTCTATCTGTTGCGATTGCGCGCCCGTACCGCCGGTCGTGGCTATCTCGAATTTATTTACGCCGTCCGCAAAAGCCAAATCGAATATATCAATCGTCACGGTGATCTTGACGCTTACGGTAAATTCGTTGTTCGCGCTTGCGCCGTTAGCCGTGTCCTTGATAGTGAACGTCAATACGGCGTCCTTCATAGTTTTAAGAGCGTTGAGATTGACCTTGATAACGGCGGTATCTTGTTCGGAACCGTTTGCGAATATCAAGCCGTTTATCGTGTTGCTCGTAACGTGCAAATTGTTTGCGTTGTAAACGATACCTTTGTATCCGTCGGTAAGCGCGTTGAATATAAACGCGAAGTCGAGTTTCTGCTCGTCGGTCCTGTCGGAAAGCGCGAACAGCTTATCGATATTCAACGTTTGTCCCGCAACGAGCGTATGCGAAGTTCCGTCTACGATCAAGGTGATATCTTTCAAGCCCGTATCGATAACGACGTTTTTACTGTCGGATATGCCGTCTTCGGTAGACGACATGTTCGATTGACGCACGGTAAGAACGCCTTCACTGCGCTCCGCGTCGGAGTCGAGCGACAACTCGCAACGGAACACGACGTCGGACTGTTCGTGTACGCCGCATTCGGGCGTTAGCGTGTACGTTCTGCCGCTACTCGTATTGCCGCCCACCGCTACCGAAATGTATTCGGGCAGACCCAGCAACGCCGATTCGTAATACATATAATCGGCATTGTCGGCGACGTACCATACCTTGACGTACACCGTCTGAGAATAGTGCGCGGGCTTGCCTATAAACTTGCCGAATATAAGATCGCTGTCGGCAAGCGGAGTATTGCAATTTGCGTCGGAATACATTGCGATCGCCGATATAGCGCGCGCCTTGTTTTGAACTGTGAGCGTGAGCTTTTTGCTGAACCCGCTGTAATGCACGTTGAATTCGTGGCTTTGAACGCCCGACGCGTCGGACACTGCGGGAGCGTTTATCGTCGCGCTGTAAAACCATGTGGCGCTTCCGTCTACCGCCGAACCCGTCGCATTGTACGATTCGGGTATTTCGATATACGAATGCCTTACGTCGGCATATACCGTAACGCTCTTGTCGCGCACTATAACTATATCGTCCGCATCGTCGGAAAGCTGAACTACCGACGAAGTAAGCAAATACACGCGATCGCCTTGGTTTGCCGTCAACGACAGATTTCCGCTAACGTCCGGCTGCAAAGAATTGCCGGCAAAATTATCGGAAGTAGCGACTACTATGCCGTCCGCATTGCGCACGAACGTACAAAGCATTTCGCCGAACAACTCGTTCTCGCCTACGTACATATCGCCGTCGGCAAGCTTAAAGCGCACGCGTATGTCGCTGAACTTTATTTTTTTCGTCTGACTGAACGCAAATATATCCGTCAACGGCGTTACGGTGAGATTTTCGTATGCGTACAGCGGCGTTCCATCGTAGCCGAATATCGTTCTGTTGCCCGTAGTTGATGCATTCAACAGCAAATCGTCGCCGTGCGCGTCCGTACCGTACGATATTTCGACTTTGCCGAAATCGTAATTCGTCGCGGTCGTAACAAACTCCCGACGCACCTGTATCTCGTCGCGAGTGAAAGCGATGCCTCTATATTCCGTTCTGCCGTAAAAAGCGCTTTTGGGCGTTACCGGCAAAAATTCCTTGACGGCGTCTATGACATATATATTGACGGTTAGCGTACCTACGGTATTCGCGCCGCCCGATTGTTTGATCGTGAGCGTTGCTGTCGCCGCCTTGTTTCTCAACTGAGCGTCGGCAGGCGGCTGACCTTGGAACGAAAGCACGTTTCTACTCACCTTAAATACCGTTGAGTTAATATTACTATACGCTACGCTCGAAATTTCGAACGCGCCGTCCGCGTCCGCGAGCTGTTTGACGTCGAACAAGCTTATAAAATCGGTGTCTTGGGGACGATTCTGCACGTAAATATCTATCGAATCGGGCTTGCCGTCGTCGTAAACATACCGTCCCTTAAACTTGCCGTCGCCGCTTACCACTTTGTTTATCATGCCTTCGTCTGTGGTGATAAACGCTTTTGTCGCCACTTTGTTAACGTTGAAAGCTACGGCGCGGCTCCAACTTCCGTCGTCCTCCGCCACCGATCCGAGCTTATTATACGTTACCGAAAATGCGTCGCCGTCGACGAGCGCCGACGATGTTTTAACGGTAAATTCTATAACGCCGCTGTATGTGCTTATGGTAGTGCTGCCCGCAAGCTTGGTTATGGTCATTGCGCTCGACGGGATAGTCGTCGGCGTGTTCGGCTCGATGATCTTGTTGTCGCCTTTCAACGTAACGGTCGCCTTGCTCTTATCGTAATCGAGCATGAACGATCTGTTTATGTAACCGAGATCTATCACAGACGCGATCTCGACATTGCCGGGCATACGGAAATCGTATGTTACGGTAAGCGTGGACGAGCCGTTAGGCGTAGTCTCAACGCCGTCAGTCGGAACGTCTTTTCCGTTGACCTTTACAGTACCCGCGGTGTTTTGCGCCACAACGTTAACGCTTATTTCGCGCCGCGCGGGCAAACTGCCTATCTTACCGTCGGCAAACGTCAGCTTACAGGACGCCGCGCCGTTTTCAGTGCTTGCGAGCGCGCCGCCGTTCAACGCCTTTTGCGACGTGACGGTAAGCACGTTCGTATTGGACGACGAGAGCGACATATTGTCCGACCAATTGCTCACGATCTCTTTTTTGGATGCGTCGTACTGCAACGATACAGGCGAAACAAGCACGTGCTCGAATATATCCGCATACGGTCTGTTGTACGGCAGTGTGAGCGCAAAATCGTTCATTTTGAGCGTAGCGTCGTCTTTGAGCTTTTGCGCGAGCTTGTTGGCGTCGATGTCGTTGCGCGCCGCGTTAAGCACGCTTTCTATAAAAGCTTGATCGACTATCGGCTTGTTGAACACATATATCGTATCGATATATCCCAACTCGGCATTGCTCTTTACCGTGACCGTTATTTCTTTGTTGAACGCGCCCGACTCGTTGTTGCCGTTGGCGGTGATGACTATCTTCGCCGTACCCGCCTTGTTCGCTTTAAACGTGAACGCCTTTTCACTGCCGGGATAAACGGAAACTACCTTATCGTCGCTCGACGTAACGGTAACGTCGTCGGTCTTACCGCCGTTTTCGGCTTCGATCGACGTGATAGGCAAATACTCGCCCGTCGACGGGTTGAACTTGCCTTTTTGCTCGAACTGCATTATGTACGTCTTGTTGTTTTTTTCGGTGGAATACAACGGCAAGCTGACGGCGTCGCCGTTGACTGTCACCGCGCTCGACGAATCGCCTTGCACGTAATAACGCGTAACGTCTATGCTTTCCGTGCCTTGAACGACCACCTTGAACTTGACTTCCGCAAGCTTGGACGTATCCTTTTTGGATCGCGCCGTTATCGTTACTTCGCTGCCGTGAAATTGCGCGTTGGGCTTGAATTTGTAAAACGCGCCCTCGCCCGTCGCCTTTTCCGTTTCGCTGACTGCGCCGACGGGGCGAACCTCCCAATCGACGTCTTTGCTCGCGCCGTTCTCCGTAGACACGTTGGCAAAAACCGTATACTCGTTGCCGACCGCCGCATACTTGACGGGGCTTCCGTCCTCGTTGATCTCGAACAGCTCGTTGCTCGTGACCGTCACCCCGTTCACTATGAGCGGAGTTTCCTCGACGTTCGGTTTGAGCAAGTACAGCACCAAAAAAGTGACCGCAAGCGCAACTCCGACTGCCGCCGCAACGATCAATATTATAAGCTTGCTTTTCGATTTGCTCGCAGGTACAAGCTCGATGACTTCGTCCGAAATAGGCATAGCATACACCTCTCTACGATAATACCATTATATAATACATCATACGCCGCGTTTTGTCAATAGCATAAAGGACGTTTTGACAAAAATTTAGCAGTCTACACTCAACAGTGCTAACATTCTTACGGTGCGAGCGATAATGTTTTTCGCCGCTATCAGTGTGGATATTTGTGTGATGTTGTATACTTATGGTTCATACAATACAAAACCGTCTATTTTGTGTCATTTGGCGGCAAATTCTTTTAATAAAACTATTTTTTGCGGAAATACCGTAAAAATAATTGACAACATCTCATATAATATGATAGAATTCTTTTGTATGCGGCATGAACGCGAACGGTTATTTCCGTCCGACAGCATTCCGCGTCTGTCACTAAAAAAATCATTTCAAGGAGATCTATTATGTTAGCCGAACAAATACTTGCAATTAACGTCACGACGCGCAAGTTGTGCAAAAATTGCGACAACGGCGCAATAATTTCTCAAAAAATGCGCCTGCTCTACCTTGTTCGTAACGAAGTTTTATCCCCCAAAGAGCTTGTTAACGAACTGTGCATCGCCAAGCCCAATCTTACCATACTCGCGCGCACGATGATAGCCGACGGTTTGATCGAAAAAATGCGCGTCGAACGCGATATGCGGTCCGTACATTACAAGATAACCGAAAAAGGCACGGCGGAGCTTAACCGCATGATAGCCGAACTCGACGAATCGGTAGCCAAACAGTTGCAACTCAACGACAAGGAAGCGCAAAAGGGCGAGAAAAAACTCGAAGCCGCAATAGACTTTCTTAACGGCGTTGAATAACGCGACATAACGTTCGATCATAAACGCCGCTTTGATCACAGCGGCGTTTTATTTTAGTTTTTGTTTCGGAGTGTGCATGAGATCTTTAAAAGCCTTTTCGGCGATCGCGCGCGATCTTTCCGCCGTACTCAAACACGATCCCGCAACGCGCAATAAGTTTGAAGCGGCGCTGTGTTCGAGCGGATTTCACGCGCTCGTAATGTACAGGTTTTTCCACTTTTTGCACGTCCACCGATATTTTTTGTTGGCGCGTATTCTCAGTACGCTCACCCGCTTTTTCACGGGCATAGAGATACACCCCGGCGCGACGATCGGTCAAGGCGTGTTCATCGACCACGGCATGGGCGTCGTCATCGGCGAAACAGCCGTCGTCGGAAATAACGTAGTCATATATCAGGGCGTAACGCTCGGAGGCACGGGCAAGGACAAAGGCAAACGCCACCCCACCATCGAGGACAACGTGATGATCTGTTCGGGCGCAAAAGTTTTGGGTCCGTTCACGGTAGGCAACGGATCCAAGATAGGCGCAGGCTCTATCGTTCTCGACGAAGTTCCGCCAAAAGCGACAGTCGTCGGCGTACCGGGGCGCATAGTGCGCATAGCCGGAAAACGCGTAGACGATCTGTGCGTCGACGAGCTCAGCCAATCGCTCCCCGACCCCGTCGAGGACGATATACATTCGCTTGCCGCGCGCGTATCCGAACTCGAAACAAAGCTCGCGGCGCTCGACAGCAAGCATGCCGACAAAACGACCCAACCGACGGAGCAACCATGAAAAAATTGAAATTTTACAACACTCTGACCCGAAAAAAGGAAGATTTTATCCCGCTCGCGCCGCCGACCGTCACCATGTATTCGTGCGGACCGACGGTGTACAACTACGCGCATATCGGCAATTTGCGCACGTATGTTTTTATGGACGAATTGCGGCGTGCGCTCAAATACTGCGGCTATACGACCAGATCCGTCATGAACATAACCGACGTCGGGCATTTGATGTCGGACGGAGACGACGGCGAGGACAAGATGCAGTCGGCGGCTAAAAAACAAAACAAAACGCCCGAAGAAATAGCGGCGTTTTATTCAGACGTGTTTTTCAAAGATCTCGAACGGCTCAATATCCTTCTGCCCGAGACGATCGCCAAAGCTACCGACAATATTTCGGAAATGATAGCGTTCGTGCAGACGCTGTGCGAAAAGGGCTACGGCTACGAAACGGACGACGGTATATACTTCGATATTTCCAAATTCGACGGCTACGGTAAGCTGTCGCGTTGCAATCTCGACGACGCGCTCGCGGGCGCTCGCGTGGCTGTAAACACGCAAAAACGCCACCCCGCCGACTTCGCGCTTTGGAAAAAAGCGGAAAAGAACCATATCATGCAATGGCAGTCGCCTTGGGGCATGGGTTATCCCGGTTGGCATATAGAATGCTCGACCATGAGCAAAAAGTTTTTGGGCGAACGGTTCGATATCCATACGGGCGGCGTCGACCATATCCCCATCCACCACGAAAACGAGATAGCGCAGTCCGAAGCGCTCGAAGGGCATAAAGTAGTCAACGTGTGGATGCACGGCGAATTCATGCTCGTCGACGGCGGAAAAATGAGCAAGTCGTTAGGCAACGTGTACACGATAGACGATCTTATTTCGCGCGGATACTCGCCGCTCGCTTTCCGATATTTTTGCCTTAACACGCATTACCGCAACAAACTCAACTTCACTTTCGACGGTCTCAACGGCGCGATGACCGCGTATAACCGTTTGCGCGGAATAATATCGGCATGCGAAACCGCGCAAAACGCGGACGACGCAACGCTCGCGCAGGTACAAAAACAAAAAGCCGCCGTCGTCGACGCGGTCTGCGACGATCTCAACTTCCCGCTCGCGCTCGGCGAAATGTGGACTATGGCAAAGCTCCCCGCTTGCCGCGAGATATACGACGCCGCGGTCGAGCTCGACAAAATACTCGGATTGGAACTTTACAAACCGTTGCCTGCGGAGAAAACCGACGACGTCATACCCGCCGACGTTAGAGCGATCGCCGAAAAGCGTTTCGCCGCTCGACAGAACAAAGACTGGGCTACTTCGGACGCGCTCCGCGCCGAACTCGACGGTTTGGGCTATTCGGTACTCGACAGTAAAACGGGCTACGAACTCAAAAAGAAATGATCGTACGCAACATGCAAAATCCCCGCCGCGCTTTCGGCAATGAGCGCGACGGGGATTTTTGATTTTTATGCGTTAATACGGGCGCAGTCGATAAACGCGCGTTCTCGACGCGCATGACTGACGCATGCCAATGCCGCGAAGTTATTTCAGCTTGCTTACGCCCGACTCGACCGCCGCCTTCGCGACCGCTTTCGCCACGCAATCGTGCGCGCGTTTATCGTAAGCGAGCGGCAATATGTAGTCGACGGAAAGTTCGTCGTCCGATACGCACGACGCGATACCCCGAGCCGCCGCGGTCATCATCTCGGCGTTGACTGTGCTTGCGCGCACGTCGAGCGCGCCGCGGAACAGTCCGGGGAAAACAAGCACGTTGTTAATTTGGTTTTTATATTCGCTCGAACCTGTGCCGACTATGTACGCTCCCGCCGCCTTCGCGTCGTCCGGCAATATTTCCGGCACGGGGTTGGAACATGTGAACAATATCGGTTTATCCGCCATAGTCTTGACCATGGCTTGCGTGACGCAATTCGGAACGGACACGCCTATAAACACGTCCGCGCCGCGCATGGCGTCCGCGAGCGCGCCCTTGATCTTGCCGCGATTGGTGAGCGACGCGATCTCGCGCTTTGCGTCGTTAAGCCCGTCGCGCCCTTCGTATATAATGCCGCGCGTGTCGCAGATAATTATATCCTTAACGCCGAACCGCAACAAAAACTTGGCTATCGCTATGCCCGCCGCGCCTGCGCCGTTCATTGCGATCTTTATATCCGCCTTATCCTTGCCGACAAGCTTTAACGCATTGATGAGCGCGGCGCATATAACTATCGCCGTACCGTGCTGATCGTCATGGAACACGGGTATGTCGAGTTCCGCTTTGAGCCGCGTTTCTATCTCGAAACAGCGCGGCGCGGAGATATCCTCCAAATTGATCCCGCCGAACGAGCCGGCAAGCAGTTTGATCGTATTGATTATCTCTTCGGTGTCTTTCGTGCGCAGACACAGCGGATACGCATCGACGTCGCCGAACGCTTTGAACAGCGCGCACTTGCCTTCCATAACGGGCATGCCGGCCTCCGGACCGATATCGCCCAAGCCCAATACCGCAGTACCGTCGGTTATGACGGGAACGGTGTTCCAACGCCGAGTAAGCTCGAAGCTTTTGTCTACGTCGTTATGTATAGCCATGCACGGCTCGGCGACGCCGGGCGTGTATGCGAGCGAAAGATTATCCTTGCCGTCGACGGGAACGCGACAAACGGTTTCGATCTTGCCTTTCCACTCGCCGTGCTTGACGAGCGACCTTTCTCTGTAATTCATGTTTAGCTCTCCGAAATTATTGTGAACGGCTGTTATTTGCCGTATTTATCGTTGTAATTAGCCATGCACTTGCGCACTATCTCTATCGCGTCGTACTTATGGCAAATTTCTTTGACGGTCGTCTGCTTGTGTTCGAGCATTTTATACACTTCGAAAAAGTGCATCATTTCGTCGAACAGATGTTGCGGCAGTTCCTTTATATCGTAAAAATGTTTATATGTCGGGTCGTTTACGGCGACGGCGATTATCTTTTCGTCGAGTTCGCCGTCGTCCACCATTTTTATAACGCCTATCGGCGTGCATTGCACGAGCGTCATGGGAAATATCTGCTCGTTGCAAAGCACCAGTACGTCGAGCGGATCGCCGTCGTCGGCAAGCGTTCTCGGTATAAAACCGTAGTTTGCGGGATACACGGTAGACGTGTATAATATCCTGTCCAGCCTTAACAGCCCCGTTTCCTTATCCAGCTCGTACTTCGCTTTACTGCCCTTGGGTATTTCGATAAGCGTTTCGAACTTGTTTTCGGTGATCCTTTCTTTTCCGATATCGTGCCAAATATTCATATCGCTTCCTTTCGCGCGCCGCGTTTCACGCAGTGTCGCACGTATAGATATTGTACCATCAAACGCATAAAAAATCAAAGACTTTTATTGCGCCGCCGTAAATTATCGTATCATTTTCGCTTCAACTCGTCCGAAAACGAATACCGCATGCCTATTGCGATCGACTTTGGATCGACCGCAAGCTTGATCTTACGCCCGACGCCGCCGCCGTTGTACCCGCGCAATACCGCGGTAACAGGCTCGTCGAATCCTTTGGTTTTGACAGTCAACACCGCGCCGCCGCGGTAAAAATCGGCGTGCGTGACGGTACCCGACAGTATCGAATTGCGCGGCGCGTTTTTTACTGCAACAGCGTCGGCGTCGAACCCGTCGGGCAAAATATAAATGCTTTGTTGTCCGAGATATCCCGCCGCGCCGCGAGCGTCGCCGTCAAACGCGAGCTTTGCCTTACCGCCGCGCGCAGAACGCAGTTTGTATACGACTTTTCCGCCGATATTTTTTACGACGCCCTGCGTCGTATTAAGCGACACAGGCATATCAGTCGTTATCCGCGCGCCGCTTTCGCCGAATAGTTCTATGTCGTCGATATGCGCGTACAGCTCGATCGCATCGCCGATCTCGCAAATCATATCTGCGGGCAACGTCGCGACTACCGTAGTATCCTTTTGTCCGTCGACGGCGACGTAAACAAGCTTGTCGCCGCGTCCGCCGTTATCGTCGCACAAAGTCGCTTTGCCGCAAATTTTTATATCGGCGTCGTTTCCGTCTGCACGAAAATCCGCAGGACGTATGCCGACCGTAACGTTTCCGATCGCCGCCGCTCTGTCGGTGATACGGCATATCACGCTTTGCGGCAACTCGATATCGTTGCCCGCAAACGACAGATACAGCGCGCCGTCGCGCGCTTCCGATTTTGCGCTCAAACGGTCGTATTCGGGCGGAGCAAACAACGAACGCTCGGTATATGCGTCGAACAAACAGATATGCTCGCCGTCCAAATACAGCGTCGTTTTTTCGCCTTGCCCCAACCGCTTTTGCGCGTCGACGCGAGCCGTCGCGTAATCGTCTTTGCCGTCGACGTTCAAATATAAAATGCTCTCGTTACCCAGATTTTCGACTACGTCTACCGTAGCATCGAGCGTCGACTCGAATTTCGCGCCGACTGTCGGCTCCGTCCGCATGTGTTCGGGACGCACGCCGAGCAAAACGTCGCCGCAGATCTCGCCGTCGACAATGCGCAAAGCAAGCGGATCGGGTACGGCTATCCGCGAATCGCCTATCGCGGCGAACACGCCGTTACTGTCCTTGCCGAGCTTTGCTTTGAAAATGTTCATTTGCGGCGAACCCAAAAAACACGCCGTAAACAGGTTGACGGGACGTTCGTACAACGCATTGGGCGTATCCGCTTGCTGTATTACGCCGTCCTTCATTACTACCACGCGCGTACCCATGGTCATCGCTTCGGTTTGATCGTGCGTTACGTATACGAAAGTCGTTTTAAGCTTATGGTGGAGCTTGGTTATTTCCGTGCGCATTTGCACGCGCAATCTCGCGTCGATATTGCTTAGCGGCTCGTCCAAAAGAAATATCTTCGGTCTGCGCACTATCGCCCGACCGAGTGCGACGCGTTGACATTGTCCGCCCGACAGCGTCTTGCCTTGACGGTACAAATACGGCGTAAGATCGAGCATTTCCGCCGCTTCGCGAACTTTTTCATCGATAATTTCGGGCGAGACCTTGCGCAATTTCAATCCGAACGCCAAATTGTCGTATACGGTCATATGCGGAAACAAGCCGTAGGTTTGGAATACCATGGCGACGTCGCGTTCGCGCGGCTCTAAATCGTTGGCAAGCTTGCCGTCGATATACAGCTCGCCCGAAGTTATTTGTTCGAGTCCCGCTATCATGCGCAAAAGCGTCGTCTTTCCGCTACCTGACGGACCGACTATCACCACAAACTCACCGTCCGCTATATCGAGATCTACGTCGTTGACGACGCGGTCGCCGACAATATGTTCTTTGCCGATATGCGCGCCGCCCGAATATACTTTGCTCGCATGCTTTAACGATATACTTGACATTTTATCTCCGTTAAATAACAAAATACTCGGCTTGTCGCCGAGTACGACCTACATCATGCCGCGCGATAACGCATTGCGCGGTGTACCGCCGGATACAACGCCGCCGCGAATCCTACAAGCACCGCGTCCTTTAACAGCAACACGCCGATCGCAGGAACTCCGCCGATAGCCGCCGCCCAAGTACTGCCTACATAATAATAAAGGATCAGTACTTGATATGTCACGCCGATCGCATAGACGGGGATCATGCCTATAAGCGCGCAAATAAAAGCATTGCCGCGCGTAACGTTTTTTATTCTCGACCGCAATATGCCCGTCAAAAACGCGCCTATCGGAAACCCTATCAAATATCCGAACGACGGCATGACCACATATCCGAGCCCGCCGCCTTTGGTAAATACGGGCAAGCCCAAAAGCCCCATCGCGACATATACGAGCACGGCAAGCGCGCCGTCGCGACCGCCGAGCATCAGTCCCGCCATTATGACGAACACAGTCTGGAACGACAGCTCGACCTGCGTGAACGGGATCGGCACGGACACAAGCCCGCCCACCGTTATCAATGCGGTGAATATCGCGATATATACGAGTCTTTTGGTATTCATGCCCTACCTGCTTTTAGTTCAATTCGCCCGCTTTGTACGCTTTGAGCGCCTTTGCGAGCTGATCGGGACAGGACGTACCGTTGCGGCACTGTACGCCCTCCAACAACGCGATCACTTCGTCGACGTCGCGCCCTTCCGCGAGCCGAGCAACGCCCTGCGTGTTGCCTACGCAGCCGCGAATGAATTTTACCGATCTCAGCTTTCCGCCGTCTACGTCGAAAAGTATTTCCTGCGAGCAAGTGCCGCTGGTCTTATACGAATACATAAATTGCCCTCCGCGCTATTCGGTAAGTTGATCGTGCAACAGCAGGTAAATGCTTGCCGCACGCTTTTCCCAGTTTTCGTGTATGTATTTCGCCGTGCGATTGTTAGCTACTACAAACTTCATTTCGAGAAGCGTGGCGCTCGGCTCGACTATGCGTAAGTATACGGTATACGTGCCGTCCTTGTTTTTATAATACGTATGCTTGTATTCCTGCCGCCGCTTATACGACATGCGATTGTCTTTTACGTAGTCGCTTATTTCCTGCCTGAGCGATTCGGGTATGCGCGAATAAAAATTCGCCAGGCATTCCCTGCCTTCGGGCGTCATTGTATAAAGCTTTTCTTTGCCGCGCTCGGTCTTGTGGATAAAATTGGATTTGGTAAGCTTGTCTATCGTATCCATGCAATACAAAGGCATCATCCACCCGTTTTGCGTGTAGCAGATGTTTATTATCGAATTGTAGTCGAGCGCGATATCCATTTTATCGAACACGAACAATACGATCAGCTTATTGAGCAATTCCTCTTCGGACTGTTCCAAATCTCGCTCCGTATCGAATTTAACGCAAGCATTGCGTTGTACCGTATATGATAACACATTATTCGGTAAAAGTAAACGGTTTTTGAAAAATATACCTGCCGTCAGGCGAGTTTTTCGGATATAACGCGCACCAACTCGGTATACGTCTTGACTTTTTCGCGTTCGGCGTCGATAAGCTTTTGCGGCGCTTTTTGGCAAAAGCCTTGATTGGCAAGCTTGGATTGCGCCAAAGCAAGCTCGCTTTTAGCGTGCGCAAGCTCTTTTTCCAACCGTTCGCGCTCCTTTTGCGTGTCGGCGAGCGGAACGTACATATTGATGCCGTCGAGCGCCACGAGCGCGCAATTTTCGGGATGCTCCGCACGCTTGACTTCCGACGTTTTGGCAAGCGTCGGCATATAGTACTCGACCGCGGCGCAAAGCCCGTCGTCGCCGTCGCAGTATAATTCGGGCGTTTTGTCTACCGCCGAATTGGTCTGTTTGAGATTGCGCACGGCGCGCACGCATTCCTTTAACTTGTCCGTAAGCGCGATCGCAGACCCGAAGTCGCCGCGTCTTTTCTTGGGGAAATCGCACAGCATCAACTCACCCGTCGCATCGGGCAAATTGTCGTATATCTCGGTAGTGATAAACGGTATTATCGGGTGCACGAGCTTCAACAACGTTTCCAAAGCGTATCTCAATACGCCCGCGGTATTTTTCGCATTGCCGTTTTTGAGCTGAACTTTTGCAAACTCGATATACCAATCGCAAAACTCGTCCCAAATAAAATCGTACAAAAGCCGCGCCGCACGCCCTACGTCATACCTATTCATGGAATGATTGACTGCGGCAATAAGCTCGTTTATCCTGCCTATCACCCAGCCGTCGCCCGCTGTGAGTGCTTTGGGCGTTTTCTCATAGCCGTTTTGACACGCGCCGATAACAAATTTGGCGGCATTATACAGCTTGTTCATAAAATTACGGTACGAATTGAGCGATGCGTTGGAAAAGCAAACATCGCCGCCGCGCGCGATACCGTTTACGAGCGCGAACCTAAGCGCGTCCGCGCCCGCGGTGTTGATCACTTCTATCGGATCTACGCCGTTGCCCGACGACTTGCTCATTTTATGCCCCATGCCGTCGCGCACGAGTCCGTGTATATACACGTCGGCAAACGGCGGTTTGCCCGTAAACTTTATGCCGGCAAACAACATGCGCGACACCCAAAAGGTTATTATGTCGTAGCCTGTCACCAACAGATCGGTGGGATAAAATTTTTCGAGATCGGCAGTCTGTTGCGGCCAGCCGAGCGTGGAGAACGGCCACAACGCCGACGAAAACCACGTATCGAGCACGTCTTCGTCTTGACGCAGTTTGCCGCCGCAATGCGGACATGCCGTCAGATCTTCGCGGCTCGCGATCTCTTTTCCGCACCCGTCGCAGTAATAAACGGGAATACGGTGTCCCCACCACAGCTGTCTGGAAATACACCAGTCGCGGATATTGTTCATCCAATTGAAATACGTTTTTTCGAACCGCTTGGGGATAAACTTGGTCTTGCCCGTTTTTACCGCGTCGATAGCGGGCGCGGCAAGCTCTTTCATCTTGACGAACCACTGCTTGCTTACCATAGGCTCGATGGTTTGGTGACACCTGTAACAATGCCCGACGTTGTGAGTGTAGTCCTCTGTCTTTTCGAGCAAGCCCTGCGCCGTAAGATCGGCTACGACCGCTTTGCGCGCTTCCTCGCGAGTAAGCCCCGCATACTTGCCCGCAAGCTCGTTCATAGTACCGTCGTCGTTCATGACGCGGATAACTTCCAATCCGTGTCGCGCGCCCACTTCGAAATCGTTGGGATCGTGCGCGGGCGTTATCTTGACCGCGCCGGTACCGAAGTCCGCTTCTACGTATTCGTCGTAAACGATAGGTATCTCGCGTCCGATCAGCGGCAATATCAACAGCTTGTTTTCCATGCCTGCATAACGGTTGTCCTTGGGACTGACCGCCACCGCGGTGTCGCCCAACAGCGTTTCGGGACGGGTCGTCGCAACGGTCACATAGCCGCTGCCGTCCTTGAACGGGTATTTGATATGCCATAAATGACTCGGCTCGGTCGTATACTCGACCTCGGCGTCCGAAATCGCCGTTTTGCAACCGGGACACCAATTTATTATGCGGTCGCCGCGGTATATGTACCCTTGTTCGTACAAAGATACGAAAACTTCGCGCACCGCCTTGGAACACCGCTCGTCCATTGTGAACGCCATTCTCGACCAATCGAGACTGACGCCCATGGTTTTGAGCTGTTCGACTATGCGGTTGCCGTATTTTTCTTTCCAATCCCAAGCGCGCGACAAAAACCCGTCGCGACCGACGTCCGCTTTGGACAATCCTTCTTCGCGCATGGCTTCGACGACCTTTACTTCGGTCGCTATCGACGCATGGTCGATACCGGGCAACCACAGCGTTTCGTACCCTTTCATGCGCTTGTATCTGACTACCGAGTCGGCGATCGTCACGTCCATGGAATGCCCAACGTGTAATTGCCCCGTTATGTTGGGCGGCGGCTGAACGATGGAAAACTTCTTTTTGGCTTTGCCGCTACGCGGCTCGAAGCATTTGCCGTCGACCCAGCGTTTGTAAATGCGTTGTTCGAATTCTTGCGGATTGTACGTTTTGTCCATAACGCGCTCCTTTGACTGTAAGATTTATTTTAGCACACCGCAACAAAAAAAGCAATCATAATACAAACGAAAACCGCCCCTAATGCATATCCCGCGCATGAAACGCCGAGCGTATCTGTAAGCCGAGCCGTTACAGAACACCTACAAACAACGCGGGCGCTACGGGATACTCAAAATTCGCGCCACGCAAAAAGCGGGCGCTTAACACGCCCGCCGCTTGACTTTACACTTGTGTTATTTGAACTTTTTAAGAAGTCCGAGTCCGCCGCCTACCGCGCCGACAAGCCCGCCGATAAAGCCGAGCCAAACGCCCGCGCCCGCGGTGAACGTGTTTTGCGCAAGGTCGCCGAGATCCATACCGAGTCCATCGCTGCACTGACCCGCCATTACAAGCCCCGCAGTGAGAACGAGTATAGCGCCTACGACGGCAGCCGCCACGCCTATGAACCGTATTATTTTGAGATCCTTGCCGAGTACGTAATGCACGATACCGTCGAGCAACAATACGACAAGCCCCGCAAGCGTCACGATAAACGAAATAATACCGAATACGTTGCTTACGCCTACCTTTTTATCGCCTATTTCGGTAACCTTCCACACGTCGCCGTCAAATAGTTTAAAGACCGTCGATTCGGATTGACCGATCAACTTGCTCGACGTGGTCATCACCACCTGCCCGACAAACATGCCGACGACTACGAGTACGAGCGCGACGAGTATTATCGCCAACAGCACGAACCCCATTACGTTACCGCTTTTCTTTTTAGCCATTTTTACCTCCATGACTTTACTATGTGTATTATATCACACAATAAGATATTTGTCAATACGCATCATTCCACAATATAGGCGTTTTATGTACAAAATCTGCGTTTGCACCGCGCGGCGTCCGACGGCATACACTGGAATATAATTTATGTCACGGAGGACACCATGAAAGGAAAAATCACCGCTCTTGTAACCGCTGTGTTACTCGCACTGTCGCCGTTTGCGCTGATCGCGTGCAACAACGACGGAAAAACCACCGTACGGCTATGCGAAGTAACGCACTCCATCTTTTACGCCCCGTTGTACATCGCGATCAACAACGGCTACTTCGACGAAGAAAACATCAAGATCGAGCTTTCCAACGGCGGCGGCGCGGATAAAGTAATGACTTCCGTCATATCCGGCTCGTCCGATATCGGGCTTATGGGACCCGAAGCCACTATCTACTGCCATGTGGAAGGACAACGCAATTACCCCGTGATATTCGGATTGCTCACTCAGCGCGACGGGTCGTTCCTTGTCGGACGCGAACCCGAACCGAATTTCGATTGGGCATCGCTCGAAGGCAAGCACATACTCGCGGGACGCCCCGGCGGAGTGCCCGCAATGACGCTTCAATACGTACTCAATCAGCACGGCGTAAACACCGACACGCCGCTGTTCGACACTTCGGTCGGGTTCGACGCGATGGTCGGCACGTTCGAAACCGATAAGTCGATAGCATACACCACCATGTTCGAGCCGACTGCGTCCGAATACGTGGCAAGCGGCAAAGGCTACATCGTAGCGTCCGTCGGCGAAGCGTCGGGCGAAGTGCCGTACACGGCGTTCTCCGCGCAAAAATCGTGGCTGACCGAAAACAACGACACCGCCAAAGCGTTTTTGCGCGCCGTACTGCGCGGATATAAATATATGAACGAAAACACGCCCGAAAAGGTAGCCGAAGCGTTATCGCCGTCGTTTGCGGGCATCGAGTTAACGTCGATCGCCGCATCCGTAAAAAGCTATCTCGGCATCAAGGCGTGGGCGACGTCGCCCGTGCTTGCGCAGTCGACGTTCGACAGATTGCAGGATATTATGGAAAACGCCGGCACGCTCGAAACACGCGCGGATTACAACGTCGCGGTCGACAACACCATAGCGAACGAGCTTGTAAAAGAGCTCGGCTTATAAGCGGGTATAACGATATGGCGCTACTCGATATCGATCACGTCGATCTTATTTATCAGACCGAAAAAAGCGAGACCGAGGCGGTGCGCGACCTGACGTTCACGGTCGACGAGGGCGAGTTTATCGCACTCGTCGGTCCGTCGGGTTGCGGCAAAACGACGCTGCTTTCGATGATAGCGGGACTGTTGCCGCCGACGAACGGCGCGGTAAAAATAGACGGCGAGCCTGTGGTCGCGTCGTCGGGAAGCGTCGGCTACATGTTGCAACGCGACAATCTGTTTGAATGGCGCACCATCGAATCCAACGTTATGCTCGGACTTTCCGTACAAAAAAAGCTCACCGACGAATCCAAAAACTACGCGCTCGGAATGCTCGATAAATACGGTTTGGGCGAGTTTCGCAATTCTTACCCTACCGAACTTTCGGGCGGTATGCGCCAGCGCGCCGCGCTCATACGCACGCTCGCATTCAAGCCGCGCATGCTTTTATTGGACGAACCGTTTTCCGCCGTCGATTTTCAAACGCGCATGACGGTTTGCGACGACGTTCATTCCATAATAAAAAGCGAACACAAAACTGCGCTGCTCGTCACTCACGATATCTCGGAAGCGGTGTCCATGGCGGACCGCATAGTGGTCCTTACCAAGCGACCCGCGACCGTTAAAACAATATTCGATATAGACATCACCGCGCCCAGTCCGCTCCGTCGCCGCGAAAACCCGCGCTTTTCGGAATGGTTCGACCGCGTGTGGAAGGAGGTATCGCTGTGAACGACGAAAAGACCGCATGGAAAGCAACCGGCAAACGCGTACTGACAGACGCCGTACTGCTCGCCAAAGACACGGGCGCTTTTATCTACGAGTTTGCAAAACACGTTGCCGCGCTGATCAAAACCGCGTTAAAGACCAAAGACGACGACAGCAAGTGCGAACCCGCGAAATAACGTTTTTCGCGTTTTTCGACGCAATTTCCGTTACTTACGTTCCCTATTTCGCTCAACGCACTACTTATGCGCATTGTGCGCAAAGGAGCCTAACATGAAGATAAAAAGACCGTTCCCGTGTCTTATCGACAGAAAAAGAACGCCGCGACAGATCTTTCTCGCCAAACGCCGCAACGACAAGATCACGACCGTACTGTTACAGATCGGACTGTTGCTCGCGTTCATCGGGCTGTGGGAGCTTGCCGCGTCGCTCGATTGGATAGACTCGTTTATAACGTCGTGTCCGTCGCGCATATTCAAAACGCTGTCGACGATAGACGCCGCCGATCTGTTCAAACACATAGCGTACACGCTCGTCGAGTGCATCATAGGCTTTATAGCCGCAAGCACGCTCGGCATAGTTATAGCCGTTCTGTTGTGGCGGTTTGCCAAACTGCGGCGCGTACTCGAACCGTATATCGTGGTGCTTAACGCACTGCCTAAGATCGCGCTCGGCCCCATTATCATAATTTGGGTGGGCGCGGGCGCGCAAGCTATCGTCGTAATGACCGTTCTCATCTGCATAATAGTCACGGTCATAAGCGTACTCAACGGCTTTATGTCGGTCGACGAAGGCAAGATACTGTTATTGCGTTCCATGGGCGCGAGCAAGCTCCAAATACTGACAAAGCTGATAATCCCCGCCAATGTGCCGGCGCTCGTCAACATGCTCAAAATAAACGTCGGGCTTGCTTGGGTAGGCACTATCATGGGCGAATATCTCGTTTCCACGGCGGGACTCGGCTATCTTATAATCTACGGAAGCCAGGTTTTCAAAATGGATCTCGTCATGGCAAGCACAGTCGTTTTGTGCATACTCGCCACAATAATGTACCTTGCCGTCGCGGGAGTGGAAAGACTGACAAAAAAACGCTATCACATAGACGCATAGCGCGCAATACCGAATATACAGAAAAAACCGAACGACTTGTTTTACATGCCGTTCGGTTTGATATTGCCGAAAACCGTTTCCGTTAAACCGCGCCGCGTCCGCGCCGCTTTACCGCCGTCCTTATCTTTTTCGCCTTAGTCTTGACCTTGCGCTTTACGCGCGTGCGGATAAGGAACCAACAGTTGCACGCAATGTAAAGTATCCCGACCGCGCCTATTATAGGATACAGCGTGCCTACGACATTGGAAAATCCGAACGCGCCCACGACCAATCCGCCGATAAGCACCGCGCCCGCCGACAGTATCTTATTTTTGAAAAAGCCGAGAACATAATCGTATACCGATTTGAACGCCGAAAGCATGGTCGTAAATATGGACGCGGCGATAACAGGCAAGCAGATAAAATACATCGCTCGCCCGTTTTTGAGCGCGACGAGCAACATCGGCATATCCGCGTGCGACGCGGAACAAGACTGCAACGCACCCATTATACACATCAACAATCCGGCTATCACGAGCGCCGCGACCGCCGCCGCGAGCAGTATTTCGCGCGGCGACAGCTTGTGAACGGTGGTCAACACGCTTCCGCCGAGTATCATGTTCATAGAAACGTATAACGCAATCGAATACACGTTTATCCCGCTGTTTTGCGGGCGGAACGGAAAATCTATCGCCATTACCGAACACACGCACAGCGTGGCTATCATTATCGGAACAAGCACGGCGTTTGCCTTGATAACTCCCGACATGCCCTTTACGGCGATGACAGCGCACAACAGTCCGAGTATTACGGACGTAACCGGTCGAATGTCCAAAAATTCGGCGGCAATACTGTCCGACCCCGCGAGCATTGCGCCGAGTACCGTCATCGAATTAAACAACATGAACACGTCCGCCAACGGACGGAGCTTACCGAAAACCGCGCCGTTGACTTCGCCTATATCTGTTTTTTGCACTCTCCGCCCGACAAACAGAAACAGCACAGAACACCCGAAAACGAGCGCGCCCGTTATGAGCGCCGTAAACACGTTAGGCACTGCGCCGAAAAACGTCACCACTTCCTTTCCCGACGCGAATCCCGCGCCGATGACCGTTCCTACTATCAACATCGCGACCGACATCGCGCGCAAAAATGACTTAAACATACCGTATTATATGCAAAACGTTTTTAAATAAGAATTGCGCGCTTCGGCAATTTCGAGCGTCACGCCGAATAAGGCAAACAAAAAGCCCGTACTCGCATACAGGCTCGGTTCGACGCATTTCGATAATGCAGACATCGATATCATTCTTCGGACACTTCCGTTTCCCCGGCTTTGGGGTGAACGTTTGCCGCAGGTACGGGCTTGCGGCGGTTGATGACGTTGCCGTTTATAACAAGCTCGAACCAGCAGCCGAGATACGCCGCCGCTTTTTCGGACAGCACCATGCGCGAAAGATATATCTGCATATACTCCATGGTCGCAGACGTGTTATCCATTTGTATCACGAGCCGTATGATCTTTTTGGCTTTGTCGATGGCGAGATAGTTCTTTTTTATGGAAAGATTAACTCTGTCGTGTATATCCTTGCGGTCGGCGGTTTCGCGCCGCACGCGCGAACGGTGCGCATCCGACTTGTCGGCGAGTATGAGCGCGGCGGATATGGCGTTTACGGGCGTACCCGTTTCTTCCTCGTGATTACCTATCGCCGCTATTATCTGCGTAACTTCGGCGGGGCGCATGCCCATACGGATAAGTATATCGTACGCCATGAGCGATCCCGTAAGTCCGTGATCCTTGCGATTTATCGCGTTGCCTATATCGTGTATCCACCCCGCGACAGCGCCGAGTTCGATCGTACGTTCGTCAAAACCGAGCGTGCTTAAAATATTCGCCGTCGTTTTAGACACGTACCCGACGTGGCGAAGCCCGTGCTCGGTGTAACCGAGTACTTTCAAATTCGCGTTGCTCGACTCTATGAGCTGTTTAAACTCTTCGTTCTGCTTAACGTCGTTGAGTGTGACCGTAACTTCCATTACCTTCCGACAGCCTTAATCGTCATTTAAATTATTATTACCCTTTACCGCGATATATAACGGATCGGACGAAAAATCGCGGTAATGTTTGTCTACGACGCCGCCAAGCTCTTCTATGGCGTTGCGTATCTCCAAAAACTCGGCATAATCGCACGTATCGAGCAGCGGATACAGATCGGCGCACGCGCGGTCGTCGCCGTATCTGCCCATAAGCTCGGCGACATAAGCGACGTTGGGATCGCATGCGAGCAACTTGCGCAACAACGCAAGTATGTCGTCGTCGCCCGCTTCGCAAAACGTCAACGGCTCGGCATACATTTCCATGCGCGCAATATCGTCGGACGCTTGGGCGCGCGCCAAAAGCTCGTCCTTGACGTCGTTCGCTCGGTCGCAAAGCGCTTCGATACACACTTCCTTGCACGCCGCGTCGATATCGCGTTCGATCATGTCGATATAAAACCCGTCGTCCGCGCCGCCTATCTCGGCTATGAGCGCGAGCGTTATTTCGAGCAGTTTATCGTCGTCCGTCGACAACGCCAGCTCCGTCAATTCGTCCAAAAGATCGGGTTCTGTCGCTATTCTGTCGAACAGCAATGCGCTCGGATTGTTATCGCCCACGCACGAGCCTTTGAGTATATCCACCAACTCGTCGTTAGGTATGCGGTTAAAAAACTCGGACGGCGAAATACCGCCGATAGCGCTTTGCGGCGACGTTGCCCATAAATGATATATATCGTCCAAGTCCTTGGCGAAATCGTCGGGCGAATCATATTCCGACGAATGCTCGCCGTAATACTTGTCGGCAAAGTTTTCAAACAGCTTGTCGAAATCGATATAATACATATCCGTCTTGTTGTTCATGATTAAAATATGACCTCCCGTCAATCCGAGTTTTTCTTTCGTTCGACCGCGCGCTCATGCACGACCGTCCAATTCGGTTTCCATTGCTTTATATGCCTGCGTCGCCGCCGACTTGGTTTCGTAACCGAGCGAGTATTCGACGCGCCCGTCCATATCGAGCTTATTGCGCTTATCGCGGCGTTTGAGTTGTTTTAGAATATAATACGCTTTATCCCGCTCCGAAAATTCAGTGCCGACAAGCTTTGGTCCGAGTTCTTCGACAAGCTCCGTAAACTGCGGATATAAATGCGCGCCGAGCGCGAGCATGTATGCGTACGCAGTTTTGAACGCTCGCGAATAGCTTTCAAGCGGCGCGGGCGCAGTCGCGGGCGATATCGGGCTGAACCCTATTTCGAGCAAAAAGTCGTCGCTTCGTTCCAGCAACGCCGAAAGCAACACCGCTTTGACCAACGGCTCGGCATACGGCGATACAAGCGTGTCGCGCATTTTACCGTCCAACCGCGGATCTGCCGCGAGCTTTTTGAGCACGTCGAACATTTCCGTTACCAGCTTGCGGTCGTTGCGAAACTCCAATGTCAAAAACAATTCTAGCGCGACCTTGTAATCTTCGCCGTCGATAAGCTCGTCGGAAGGCTTACCTACTCGGTGTATCCACATAAAACCGTCCACGAGCTTTGCTATCGCCGACTGCGGCGCGTCCTCGTCGACGGGCATTTGTTTTACGCCCGACACGGCTTGCGCGTAATAATACTGCGCTCCGAAATCGTCGTAAAATATGCGCGAAAGCACGTACAGCTCCCGCGCGGCGTCTTTGCGCCTGCCGATATTGTACAAAAGCTGTGCGTACAGCATTCGCACGTCCATCGTATTGAACTCGTCGATATAGTCCTCGGCTAACTCCGCCGCGTCCTGCGGCGTGCAATAGCGTATGGCTATCTGCATTGCCTGATACGCATGCGACGCGTCGGTATAATCGTGTACGTCTATATTTTTGAGCACGTCGGGAATACTTTCGAACTTGCGCTCCATTTCGTACAGTCTGCACAGCAAAGTACCGGCAAGCGCGCCGTTAGGACGCGCGTCAAGCGCGTGTTCGAGCGTGATATGCGCGTTGAGCGGATCGTCCAACTGCATAAAAGTAAATGCGCGCATACATTCGGCGCAATAATAATACTGTCCGTCCGACGGCTTGATCTCGTCGAGCATTTCAAACACTTTATCGTAATCGCCCGCCATGCCGTAACGCTCGGCTTCTTTAAGCGCCATTTGCGCCGCCATGCCCGTGCGCTTCGACATCTCGTTTTTGCGGATGCTCTCCATCGTCTGTATGTCGAGTTCGTCGTCGTCATCGTCGTCGAAAAACTCCGCAACGCCGTTATCGCTCGCCATGCGCGCTATATCGAACAGCTCGCTTATATCGATATCGCCGTCGTCCGGGCGTTCTATCCTGAGTACTTTTTTATCCGACTTGCTTGCGCACGCGTTTTCGTCGTCCGCACCGTTCGCACCGCCGCGAAACCGTATCACCTTGGACGGCTTTTCGACGGGCGGCAAAGACGGCTCTTCTTCCCGCGCATCGTCTTTCGGCGTTATCTCGATCTCGCCGAACTCGCCCGGCTCGAACATGCCGTCTATATCCAAACACATGTTTTCGTCGGGGAACAGCTCGAACCCCGCGTCGGAAAGCTCGGAGAACATCGCGTCGGGATCGAACCCGTTCGCTTTTATCCACTCGGTGCAATTGAATATGGCTTCCGTGTCGTGCCGCAACATCAACACGCCCAAAATATCCCTGTACGCGAGCTTGCAGTCGGGATGCTTGCGCAAGTACATCATCAATTCGCGGAACGACATCGTAAGCAACTCGTTGTCGTCGCTGTCCTGCGCCATCAACAAATACAGCATTCCGCACGCCAAATGGAAATCTTCGTACCCGCTCAGCTCCGCGTATTTAAGCAGATTGTCGAGCGCGCGCTCGTAATCTCCCGCATCCAAGCCGTCGGTAAATTCGCGTTTATACAGCGTCAGCGCGCCGTTTTTATCGAATTCCGTTATCATTAAGCTACTTATCCCCGCCTTTGTCGGTTTTATCGACAGACGCTTGCGATCCGACGTTTTTATCTGTCACATTTCCGTCGTCGACGGCGCGCTTGCCCTTTTTGGGATTTTTGTACTGCGGCGTTTGCGGTTTCTTTTTGACCGACGCGATCGGCTTATCGTCCGAGCTTTCTTCGCGTTTTATCTCCGCTACGGGATTTGCGGTCCCCTTGACGCACAAATAATTTTTATAACAGTTCTGACAATACAGCGTGCAAACAAGCGTTACGTACGAAATTATCAACAGCACGAACAGCATGATATACAACATTGCCATGCCCGGAATAAACACGGCAAACACAGGCGCGACGGCAATACCTATAAAAACCACCGCGCGGACATTGTTGCCGAATACGAACAGCGCGGAGTTGCGCAACATCGTCGAGATACGAACATCGAACGCTACGCATTGAGTCATGAAAAACGCCGCAAACATCGTGGCAAATACCAGTACGATCATCGATACGGTTACGGACACCGCTTTGTACGCCACATGCAGACCATATGCGTCGAAATACATCAACGAGAACACCGTCGCCAACACTATGATACCGTATACTAGCCCCGTTACAAATGCGGGAAGTCCGCCCTTTTTGATACCGCGGAAAAAGTCTTTGAACAATTTCGCCGACTCGCCCCAAACGAACTTGCGCATAACGTACATGTTACCCGACACGCCGACCGCAAACAACGCGATACACGGGACGAGCAACAGATATTGGATTATCCCGTAATTATACGAAACAAGCGCGCCCAAAGCTTCCGCGCCGACTATAACGGGATAGCCTATACCGATATTCGCGGAATACGGAACAAGACCGAGCGCGATAGTTGTATTGAGATAAAACAACACGATGACGATAGCGGCGGGGATCGCAAAAAGCGCAGTCAACAGATTGAGCAATACCATCGTTCCGAATTTATTAAAAAAAATGCTTTTAAACAACTCGAACTTGGAAACGTTCATTCTTGCGTTGAGCGATTCGGGCGTAGCTTGTCCGTTGACCGCCAATTCGCCTATTCTTTTATTTTTCACTGCGGAAGTTTGTGCCATCGTAGCTCCTATGATTTTTGCGCATACGCGTCTATAAGCTTGATAAACAGCTCCGTACCCGTAAGCAACGCGCGTTCGTCGAAAGAAAACGTATCGCTGTGCAACGGACTGTCGTGCCCGTCCGACTTAACGCCCAACCATACCATGCACCCGGTCGTTTTAAGCAGATAATTAGAAAAATCCTCGGCTGTATAGCGCGGCGGCACAGGCTCGCATTTATCGCCCGTAACGCTCCGCACCGTGTCGACGGCTATCGCGTGATTGATAAGCGGCGCATACGCCGTTACGGTCATAAGCTTGTGATCTGTCCCGTATTTATCGTCGGCTTCGAGCGCGGCACGCTCGATATCGAGCATGACCGCTTCGCACTTTTCCCGGTCGTAAAACCGCAACGTATACTCCGATCTGCAACTTGCGGCTACGATATTGCGCGCCGCACCGCCGTTTATTTTGCCGAGATTGATAAGCACGCCCGCGCGCTCCGCCGCGGAGAATGCGGCTTCGGCTATATACGCCGACGCTTTTACCGCGTCCGCGCCGAACTCCGGCGTAGCGCAATGACAGGCTTTGCCCATTACTTGGATATCGAACTCGCAACAGCCCGCGAACATGCCGCCGTAACAGTATCCGATCTTGCCTTCGTCCAGTTCGGGACACAGATGCAGGGCATATATCTCGTCAACGCCGTCGAGCACGCCGTTTTCTATCATTTCGGCGCTGCCGCCGACGTCCTCTTCGCCGTACTGAAATATCAGTCTTATCGGGACCTTGCACCCGCCGCTCAATATCCGAGCGACGTTGAGCAGATTGGCTGTATGCCCGTCGTGACCGCAGGCATGCATTACGCCGTCCGCGGCATGATCGCTCATACCCGTGATCTCAACGTTTTCCGATATGGGCAAAGCGTCGATATCGGCGCGAAACGCAAGGCGGCGCTTGCCCGTGCCGATATCGCAGTACACTCCCGTGCCGATCGTTTTGGGCTTATACCCCATGCGACGCAGTTCGTCCGCTATAAACGCTTGGGTCTTGTATTCCTTACCGGATATCTCCGCCAAAGCGTGTAGCTTACGCCGCGTGTCGGTCAGGTATTGTAACGACATACCGTCCATGCTTGCATTATACTACATCGCGCGTTTTTTTACAAGCAAAAGCATACGGTTTTTAAAAATAACGCGCGCGCTTAAATTTTTACCGTTACGCATCAAACGCGCGTGCGGTCGCTAAGGCGCTTATCCGCTTGACATTTTTGCGCGGTATATGTATCATTATATACGGAGGTCCATATGAATAGAAAAGTAGCGGTAGTCGGCGCGACCGGCATGGTCGGACGCATGATGTTAAAGGTGTTGGCTGAACGCGAATTCCCTATAAGCGAACTGTATTTGTTTGCGTCGGCGCGCAGTGCGGGCAAAACCGTAACGTTCGACGGCAAGGAATATACCGTACTCGAACTCAACGAGCAAAACATAAAAAAAGCGGCGGTCGATTACGCGCTGTTCTCCGCGGGCGGCGACGTATCGAAACGTTTCGCGCCCGTGTTTGCGGAGTGCGGAAGCGTCGTCATAGACAATTCGAGTTATTGGCGCATGGACAAAAACGTGCCGCTCGTCGTTCCCGAAGTCAACCCGCAAGCGGCATTCACGCATAAAGGCATTATCGCCAACCCCAACTGCTCGACCATTCAGGCGGTAGTGGCGCTCAAACCGTTGCACGACGCATTCGGCATAAAGCGCATAGTTTATTCCACATATCAAGCGGTGTCCGGCGCGGGCATGCAAGGCTACGACGACCTTAAAAACGGCGTGAGCGGCAACGCGCCCAAAAAGTTCCCGCACCCCATTGCGTTCAACATACTTCCGCATATCGACGTGTTCGCCGACGACGGCTACACCAAGGAAGAACTGAAAATGATAGACGAAACGCGCAAGATCTTGGACGACGACGGTCTGCGCATAACGGCGACGACGGCGCGAGTTCCCGTTTATTACGGTCACAGCGAAAGCATAAACGTCGAGTTCCATAAGCCCGTCACGCGTAGCGCCGCGCTCGACGTACTCAAAGCCGCAAAGGGCGTGGTCGTTTGCGACGATCCGCAAAACAACGTCTATCCCATGCCGCTCGATGCGGAAGGGCGCGACGAAGTTTTTGTCGGGCGCGTGCGCGAGGACAAGTCGGTAGATAACGGCTTGAATATTTGGGTGGTGGCAGACAATATCCGCAAGGGCGCGGCAAGCAACGCCGTGCAAATAGCAGAGCTTCTCAACGCTCGGCAATAAAAGTTATAACGAGGCATACATAACATGAAACTGTTTAAAGGCGTAGGCGCGGCGATTGTCACGCCGTTCGGCAAAGACGGAAACATCGACTACGACGTACTCGACGCATATATCGAGCATTTGATTTCGGGCGGAGTGCGCGCGCTGTTCCCGTTCGGCACTACGGGCGAACCCGCAACCGTCACCGCCGCAGAGTACGACAAAGCTTTGAAATTCATTATTGAACGCGTTGACCGTCGCGTACCAGTTATTGCGGGCGCAGGCAGTAACAGCACCGCGCTCGCGTGCGAACACGCCGAAAACGCCAAACGATCGGGCGCGGACGGCGTACTCGTTGTCACGCCGTATTACAACAAATGCACGCAAAAAGGCTTGATCGAGCATTACAAAGCCGTCGCCGCTTGCGGCGCGCCCGTGATAATGTACAATGTTCCGTCGCGCACGGGCGTAAACATAATGCCCGAAACGCTCGCGGAACTCGCGGGCATAAGCGGCATTGCGGGCATAAAGGAAGCGAGCGGCAATATCGAACAAGTGCAAAATACCGCCAAGGTCTGCGCCGAAAGCGGTCTGCCCGCATATTGCGGCGACGACGGTCTGACTACGGTAGCAATGGCGCTCGGCTTCGACGGAATAATTTCGGTCGCGGCGAACCCCGCCCCCGCCTACATGAGCGAGCTTATCGCGCTATGCGATAAAAACGATTACGGCGCGGCGCGCGCATTACAGTTTAAACTGTCGGAATTCATTCGCAGTCTGTTTTGCGAAGTCAATCCCATCCCCGTCAAAAAAGCGATGCAACTGATCGGGTTCGACGTCGGCGCGCCCCGCTTGCCGCTGACAGAACTCGGACCCGAACACACCGCGCGGCTCGAAGCCGCCATGCGCGAGGTAGGACTGATATGAAAAAAGCGCTCGTATTCGGCATTAACGGTAAAATGGGCGCGGCGCTCGTGCAAAGCGCAAGCGCGTACGGCTACGAAATTTCCTGCGGCTTCGACGTATCGCCCGCCGAGTCCGATATTCCCACCTTTACCGACGTACGCGATATAACCGCGCCGTACGACGTGGTATTGGATTTTTCGCGTCCGCAATCGCTGTCCGCGATCGTCGCGCTTAACGCGATCGTAAAAACGCCCGTCGTGATCGCCACTACCGGCTACAACGACAGCGAACTCAAAACCATACGCATGCTCGCCGAACGCACGCCCGTTTTTCTTTCGGGCAATATGAGCTTGGGCGTTGCCGCGCTCAAAGCCGCGGCGAAAGCGGCGCAGGCGGTACTCGGCGACGCGTTCGACATAGAGATAGTCGAAAAACACCATAATCAAAAGGTCGATAGCCCGTCGGGTACTGCGATAATGCTCGCGGATGCGCTCGCACCGCGCGAAAAACATGTTATCGACCGCTTCGGCAAACGCAACCGCGGCGAACTCGGCATAACGTCGGTACGCGGCGGCGGCGTAGTCGGCGAACACGAGATCGGCTTTTACGGCGAAGACGAGATAGTCACACTATCGCATTCGGCTCGCAGTCGCAAGCTGTTTGCGGCGGGCGCATTCAAAGCCGCCGACTTTTTGCTCGGCGCCGACAACGGGCTTTATAATATGGACGATCTTGTAAAAAAACTGCTCGACGCATAAACACGCCGACAGCCGTCACAGTTAATATATCCGCACAAACGCATTTTAAAATTCGGTCGACAAAACGCAACTCCCCTATGTACACAAAATCGGATCATATATTTTCATTTTAAACTATAAAAGGCTTTCAAACAGTTTGTTTGAAAGCCTTATTAAATATCGATAGAAATTCGGCTTAGCCGTTACTTATTAAACTCAGCCGTACCGCGATCCATATACCCAAAGCAATTACGGCGACGGAGACTATCACGCTTATTATACACCGAACAAACACGATACGGCTTATTATCTCCCCGCCCGATGCCGATATTGCTCCGTTTTTTGTACGTACGTGCCGTAACATGAGAACAATGCCGTAACAAAGAGAAAGCAAACAGAGCATAAAACACACACTCAAACAAAAACCGACCCATATTTTATAAACCGAACCTAAACACAATATGGCGAAATAGATAAAAAATAATACAAAGAAAAACATGGCGCGTGTGTCGGAATAATCGCCGACTAAGACACGCTCGACAACATAAGTTGCAAACCACGCAATCAAAAACCAAACGCAACCGAGTACTGCGAAAAGAACGCAATTCTTTACGTATATTTTCGATTTGACGCGTTTTTGACGTGCGACATCATTTTCGTTGCTTACGTCATCCGACATAAATCGATCAAAATCTTATATCGAGCGCTACGGGCTTACCTGCCGCGAGTTTAAGCCCGACAAGCAGACCGCGCGCATCGTCGAATCTTTGCGCGTCGACCTTTTTGGGCGGTTTCGCCGTTCTCGGCAACTGCACGTCTATAACGGTAGCGCGCTTGGCTTTAAGCTTGACGGACAACGTTCCGCGCGCGACGTCCCAATCCATAGCGGTTATTTCCACGCCCGTACGAGTCTGGAAACCTGTAAGCGAACCCTTGCCCATTTCCGCAGGCACTGCGGGCAACAAATGTATAAGTTCGGGCGTCGACTGGACTATCGCTTCCTGCATCGCGCCCGCGATCATTACGTTGACAAACGGCACCGGTTGCGCCCATACGTCCTTTTTCCCGCTGCCCATGCCGCGCCAGTCGTCGGCGGCAAACATGAGATTGTTCATTGCCATACCGCGAACGAGCGCATTGATCTGTTCGTACAACTGATCGCCGTCGCCCAAACGCGCGTACACCTGCGCATATCTGGCAAGATCGGACGCCTTCATATTGGCTTTCGCGCTCTGACACTTTTTGCGCGCGGTGACGTTAAACGCCTTGTTAAGCTCGAAATTTTCGCGACTGCGGTAGTCGGGATATACGGGATAATACAGAGCGAGCGACGGCGCGGCGGCATTATCGGTGCACCTGTCGTCTATATACTCGCTTACCGTGCCGTCCGAGTTGAACTTGAACGGCGGGATCTTTTTGAGCATGTCTTCCCACTTCAAAATTTCCGCTTTATTGACGCCCGCGGCTTTCGACCCCTCGATGAGATTGGTAAACAGATTGCGCGCGACCGCAAAATCGATGGTCGCATTCTTTGCTATCGCGTGTTCTTCGCCCGTTCCCGCAAGATTGCCGGGCGTGGAGTTGGGCGAATACGACGGCGACGACTCGTAATATTTAAGGTCGGCAAGCTTGAAAAATTCGCCGTAAAACGTCGCCGCTTCCTGCATGAACGGCAACGCGCGAGTTTTCAAAAACTTTTGGTCGCCCGTATACAATGCGTAATCGTAGAAAAGATTGGCAAGCCAGCCCGCAACGCCGGTAAAGTGTATCAGCGAATCGCTTATATCGCCCAAATATCCCGTCGACGGCGAAGTGACCGCAGGCACAAATATTCCCCTGCAACCGTATAACCGCGTGGAATTGGTTTTGAGCGACGGCATGACTGACTCGTACAAGTGGAACACGCTTTCAGCAAAATCGTTGAGATTGCCCGCCTGCGTCATGTCGTACACGGACTGCAAATCGCCCGCCGCATCGATCTGAGCGTTTTCCGCTTTATAATCGCCGCACCACAAACCGTACGGCGCGAACGGACGCGCGTCGGGGCGCGAACCCGTGATCATCAAATATCTTCCGTAAGCCCAAAGCTTTTCGAGTACGGCGCGATCGGTATCGCCGCTTTGCACCGCTTGCGCAACCGCAACGTCGACAAACTCGTCGCGTTTTTGCGCGTCCGCGCCGAAATCGACTTCCGCCGCATAGAACAGCTTTTGATGTAGCGTTTGATGTTCCTTTAACAGCTTGTCGTACGACAGCTTGTTTTCGGTGAGCGCGGCTTTGCAATCCTTCCACGCTTTTTCTCTCTGCGCTTCGATAAACGGCTTGATCACGACGAGTATCTTTTCCGCGCCCGTAACGACAAGACTGTCGCCCACAACTTCCTGCTTGCCCGCAAAGAACGTTACCTTTGCGACCGCGCCGAAGTCCGCGCCAGTGGTGGAACGCGCCGAAAAATACAACCAGTAGTTTTCGGTTTTTAAATTGACGTTTTCGGGCGTGGCGGACATAGCCACCTGCGTGCGCGCGTTGAATTTATCGTGCAGCGCAAATCTAAACGTCGCGTCTATGTTCTTTTGCCCGACGCGAGTTATCTCGTATACTATAACGTCTTTCGCACGCGAAACGAATGCGTTGCGCTCGTACCGCGTAGCGCCGTCCTTGAACGAAACCAAAGCTTCGGCATTTTCCATATCGAGCACGCGCGAATACTCCTTTGCCGCACGGTCGAGCTTCATATCGATAATAAAATCGCAAAGCGGCAACGGATAAGATAATTGCGGACGGTAGCCCTTGCGGATAAGCTCGGTGGAAAGCATTTTTTCCGCGCCGATAAAATCCCCGTCTTCGAGCTTTTTACGGACCGCGGGAACTTTATCCGCGACGTCTTGCAACGCAGAGTCCTTGCCCTGCCACCACAAGTCGCCGTGCGTGATCATAACTACGTCGCTCGCCGCCCCGCCGTAAACGGACGCGCCGATAACGCCGTTGCCGATAGGCAATCCTTCGCGCCATTGACTTCCCCACCATGACGAGGGTTGTGAAAATTTCAAAGTATTTTTAGGCTTGCGTGCAACTGCCATTAATCTATTCCTCCGATGCTTGCTCTGTACGTAAATTATAGCACATAATTTTCGGTTTTGTCCACTGTTCGGCGCGCTTTTTCGGAGCAAAAACATCATTTTATTTAAAAAATACGCGTATTTTTGCCATAAATGCGGCTCTGACGGGAGTTTATACGCCGACAAGCAATTTCGCCTGTCGCAATATACCTAAATCATCGACACGCAAATACACGCGTTTTGGCGCATAAACAGTTGCCGTTGCGGCGCACGATTTCGGAGCATGCGCAATGCCGACACATATCTTCGTATGCGCATGCCGTCGTTCGACGCGTACTCGCTCTCGCGTGCTACATATTTACGGCACGGAAAAACCGCACATTGAGTGCGGTTTCCATCGTTTGCTACACTGCCATACTCCGTATGCGCGACGGCAGGTATAAGCCGCGCCGCATACCGCTTCCGTCGTTTAAACGTTGATCGTGCGTTTTATCACTATCGCGCCGCGGAGCGAGTTATAAACGGTCGTGCCTTCAAAGTCGCGTTTAAGCTTGTTCCAATCGTCGACGGGATCGAGCGCCGTGCCTTGCTCGCTGACCGATACGGTGAGCTTTTCCTCGTAATCTATGCGCGACGGCGCGTTGCCGTCGAACGTCATTATAAAGCTGTTGTCAAAGCCGTAAGGCAACCGCAAAGTTATGGTGTCTTGATTTTCGAACTCGTACACATAACCTTCGTAGTCGTCGTTGCCCGACTTGGATTGTTCTTTTATCGTTATCTTCTTGATGGACCGCGCCGACGGGATAGTGAGCGTTACGGTAGACCATGCGCCTTCGTACGTCGTGACTGTATATTCGTCGCCGTCCTTGGATATCTTCGGCTCGTTGATGTTCAACGATTTGACCGTTTTGACGTAGCGCGAACCGTCCCACGAAAGTCCCGTTATGGAGTAACGCGCGTACTTGTAAAGCATAAGATCGTCTATGACGAGTTGCTCGGCGGAGTTGCCCGACGAGTCCTTTACCGATTCGTATACGAGCGCATTATTGTATACGGCGTCGTCGAAAGCACGGAACTCGGTGAGAGTCTTTTCGGATGTTACGCCGAACCCGCCCGAAAACAGCGCAACGACGATACCGAGCACGGCTACAAGGCTGACGCCGAAGTAGTTTTTGTAATTAACGGGTATCTTTTCCTTTTCGATACGCTTGAAGGTTTTTTCGGTGAACTTGCCTTTTTTGGCTTTGTCCTCCACCCGCTCGGTAACTACGCGTTCCACACGCTGAGTACGCATGGGCAACTTTTTGGCGAGCTTATCGAACACGGGACGGGTGCGATCGAGATACGGGACCGCAAAGCCGAGCATGCCCGTAAACGGTATCATCACCACCGGAACGAGCACGAGCGGCAACAACCACATGAGCATGGATATCTGCGATATCACGAGCGGCATGCAAAGTATGGCGGGCAATACGTAAAGATACAGCCTGTCCATGCCGAACCCGAATTTGTTTTTAAACGTCTTGTGCAGGCACACCGTAACGAGCAACACGGCAACGGACAGCAAGCCGAGCCACGACGTTATAAACGAGTATGCGGGACACGCAAAGCTCATGATAGCGCCGACCAGACCAAACAGCATCGCCGCGCCGCGCACGGTATCCGAAGACGTTACCTTGAACAGTTTTTTGTAGAGTATCGTAAACCCGAACGCCGCCGCGAGCGATACGAGCATTGCGGCGATAATAATGCCCGCATTGAAATACGTTATGCGCGTGATCGCATGTATGGGCAACACGCCAAAGCCCGTAAGCATTAGCGTTACAAGGAAATATGCCGCAAACATCGCGACGAGCGAGCTGATTACAACGAGCAACTGCGCCGCGACCGCAAGCATCATGTTTTTGAAAGAGAACGTCTTTTTAACGACGGTCAAGGCGACCGTAACGCCAATAAGCGCCAATATCAACGCGCCGATAACGTACGACGCAACATCGGTATAAGCTATCGAACCGCCGTCGAGATACGAGAAGAATACAGTGTCGACATCGCTCTTTGCGTCGAAGTCGACCTTTGCGCCGGCGAACTTATCGGCATAGTTTTTGAACAGTTGCGCCTGTTGGCGTATTATCGACTGCGAAATATTTTCGGCGGTATCGGCGGAAGATTGCGCCGCGTCCAAACCGCCCAATACGGCAATCTGCACCGCAGGCACGTCGCCGAACGCTTCGACCGAGCCTTTGCCCGCAAGGTTATCGGGCAAGCTGTCGGAAACTATCGACGAAACGAACGTGCCGCCCGCAATGCCCGTAACGGCGTTGATATAATCGAGTCCCGCTCCGGCGGCATTCGTGATAGCGAGCGTACCCGCATTGCCGAACGCTTCGAGATCGAGTCCCGCTTTGGCGCGCGACGCCGTGTCGCGCAAGCCCTTAAAGCTGTCGAAAAACGCATACGCGCCGAACGCGCTGTCAAGGTCTTCCGTAAATACCACGATAAGATCGTTTTCGAACTTAACGCCGTTTTTGACGTATTCGATAAGCGACTGCATAACGTTAGCGACGAACGCCGCGTTATCCGCCGCGCCGACGGTATCGGTACGCGTGTCGTAGCGCACGGTGACAACTATCGAATCGGCGTCGTTCTTGCCGCAAGGTATAGCCGCGACGATATTCGTCAAACTATATCCTGCGAGATATTCGTCGACGCCCATTTCGTCTTGAAGCGCTATGGACGGCGTTGCCGTATGCAACGTGACGGTCGGCTCGAAAGTTCCCGCCTGAGTCACGCTCCAATCGGTGACGGTGACGATGCTCTCGCCTTCTTCCGCTTCTTCGGGCTTGTTTTCGTCGACAGACTTAAACCCGCCCTCTACGAGCTTGTCCACTATATATTCGCGAGCGGCGACAATGCCTATCGCGCCGTTTTGATCGACGGACGACGACATGCCCGAACGCGGGTGCTTGGAAAGCTCCGCGATATGCGCGTTGACGGCTTTATAGTATTCCGCGTCGTAAGCGGACGGGCTGTAACCGTATACGCCGTCTATTATAGAGAATACGAGCATGACGACCGCGACGAGCGCAAGCACGGGATAATACACGAGCTTGAACAGTTTGCTCATTCCGCGCTTTTCGCCCGCGGGCTTTTGTTTTTTCGGCTTGACGGCTTTTTGGGTAGCGCCGTCGGCGTTTTCCGCAACAGGCTCTTTTTCCGTCGTTTCGGACTGCGCTGCGTCCGAACCTTCCGCATTTTCCGCTTTTTCGGCATCGGACGGCGTTTCCGCTGTTGCGGGCGCGGCGGCCTGAGCTTGGCTCGACGCGCCGTCGGGCGTTTGCACCGCTACCGACTCGGTATTTTCCGACGTTTCCTGCGAAACGGTATTTTCCGTTTCTGTTTCTTTGAGATTTTCTTCGTTACTCATTACTGCTCCGAATAATATAGTAATAGCTTTACCGATATTTTAGCATACTTTAAAGATTATTACAATCGATTTGACGGGGTTTTGCAAATTTTTATCTTGACAGCGCGCGTTATATGCTTTATAATTATACAACTTATACTATGCACGTAAAGAGCGGAAGTCATGCAACAATCGGTTATTTTTTCCATATTGACCATATTACTCGCAAAACGAAAGGTATCGCGCGATTATCTTGCCGAACGCTTTTCCGTCAGCAAACGCACGGTATCCAGATATCTCGCCGTACTTGAAGACGCCGGCGTGCCGATAACGTCCGTTCCGGGACGCGGCGGCGGAGTAATGTTGTCCGACGAGTATACGATAGACAAGTCGTTTTTGTCGGAAGCCGAAACGTCAAGACTGCGCGACGCGCTCGAACGCACGTCCGCATGCTACGCAGACAATGTTAACGCCGCGCTTATCGACAAACTCGACAGCGTGAACAAAACGCGCGAACGCGACGCTTACGCCGTGAAACAGGACGATCTGTATATAGACTGCGAATACGAGCAAGCGGCGTCGCTCCGTCCCAAAATAAAAACGCTGTCCGAAGCTATCGAGCAATCCCGCGCCGTAGACATAAAATACACCGACGCTCGCGGTTACGTATCGTTCAGAACGGTAGAGCCGTATACGCTCGTATTCAAGGCGGGCGCGTGGTATGCGTACGCCATGTGCAAACTGCGCGGAGATTTTCGTCTGTTCAAGCTGTCGCGCATAAGCGACATGCGCAAAACGAGCCGCACGTTCGTCAGATACGAAAGCAAGCTCACGGAAAAGCTCGAACTGGAATTCTACAACGAGATATTCGTCGATCTCGAACTGGAATTTTTCCCGACGGTAGCCGAAAGCATAACCGATTGGCTGGGCATGTCCTCCGTTACGGAACGCGGAACAAAGCTCATAGCGTCCGCGGAAGTGCCGCTCACCGACTCGCTGACAAAACGCCTGTTATCGTACGGCTCGTCGGTCAAGGTACTCAACCCGCCCGACCTTGCGGCGCAACTGGCGGAAGAAGCGCGACGCATGTCCGCGATGTACGATAAATAGCCGAAATCTTTTTACGCCAGTCAACCCCGACGCGAGCGCGCAACGATCATTTCATTTTTTGTTGTTTTACTTTTTTATCTATCACGTGCCGCGTTTTAAGCTCGTCGACGATATCGACGGGCGTTATCCCGCTCGCCGCCATCATTACGAGCAAGTGATATATCAGATCGCATATCTCGAACACCGTTTCCGCTTTATCGCCGCCTTTGCCCGCGATAAGCACCTCCGCGCTCTCTTCGCCCACTTTTTTGAGTATCTTGTCAAGCCCGCTGTCGAACAGATAATTGGTGTACGAGCCTTCGACCTTTTGCGTTTTTCGCGCCGATATAAGCTCGTACAGCGAAGTAAGCGAAAATTCGGGCAAACCGTCCGAAGCATATACATGATCGTTGAAGCAACCGTCCGTACCGAGATGACACGCAGGTCCGTCCTTTATCACTTCGACGGCGAGCGCGTCGCGGTCGCAATCGGTCTTTATGCTTACGATATGCTGATAATTGCCCGACATTTCGCCCTTGCGCCACAGCTTTTGCCGCGAACGCGAGTAAAAACAGGTCTTGCCTTCGCGCATGGAGATTTCCAGGCTTTCTCTGTTCATGTACGCAACGGTGAGCGTCTTTTTGGAATAAAAATCGGTCACTACCGCGGGGATAAGCCCGTCCGCGCCGAATTTGAGTTCATTGACTTTTACCATTATTTTATGACCTCGCTTGTATGCCGTTTTCGCGCATAGCGCGTTTGAGCTCGGCAAAGCTCACTTCTCCGTAATGGAATACAGACGCGCCCAACGCCGCGTCCGCGTTCACGCTTTTAAACAGTTCTATAAAATGCGCGATACAGCCCGCGCCGCCGCTCGCCACAACGGGAACGTTAACGACGGCTGTAACCGCTTTCAGCAGTTCGGTATCGAACCCGTTTTTAACGCCGTCGGTGTCCATGCTGTTGACCACTATCTCGCCCGCGCCGTTGTCCGCGCCGAACTTGATCCATTGCACGGCGTTCATGCCCGTATTTATCCTGCCCCCGTGCGAAAACACCGTGAACTCGCCGTTTACGCGCTTTACGTCCACGGACAGCACGACGCATTGATCGCCGTATTTTTTCGCCGCGCGCGAGATCAGCGACCGATCGGCGATAGCTCCGCTGTTTACGCTCACCTTGTCCGCGCCGCTGTCGAGAACGACGCCGAAGTCGTCGAGACCGTTTATCCCGCCGCCGACGGTGAGCGGGATGAATACGCGCTCGGCGGTGCGACGCAGCACGTCGGCGAATATTTTTCGTCCGTCGGAGCTTGCGGTAATGTCGTAGAACACAAGCTCGTCCGCGCCGTCGCGAGAATATGCGTCGGCAAGCTCCACAGGGTCGCTTACGTCTTTGAGTCCCGAAAAATTAACGCCCTTTACCACTCGACCGTTTTTAACGTCCAAGCACGGGATTATACGTTTAGCCAGCATCACTCGCTCTCCCCAAGCTCTACCGCGGCGCGCAGATCGAGCTTATGTTCGTACAAGGCTTTGCCGAGTATCGCCGCATGCACGCCGAGCTTTTTAAGTGCGACGATCTCCGCGAGCGAGCATATCCCGCCGGACGCGGTAATGTTCGCTCCGTCTATGCGCACGAGCCGTTCGTATATTTCGAGATTTGCGCCGCCGAGCGCGCCGTCGCACGCTATATCGGTATATATGATGTTTTTCACGCCCGCCGCCGCCAACCGTTCGCAAAACTCAACCGAATCCGTTTCCGTTATTTCACGCCAGCCCGAAACTGCTACCTTGCCGTCCGCCGCATCGACGCCGACGGCTATTTTTTCGCCGTACTTTTCGACCGCGTCGACCGTAAACCCGAAGTCGCGCACCGCTACGGTGCCGAGTATGACTCTGCCCGCGCCCGCCGCCAAATAGCTTTGAATCTGCGACTCGGTGCGAATGCCGCCGCCTATTTCCACAAACGCGCCGCTCGTCGCTATTATGCGTCGCACGACGTCGGCGTTGACCGCATTACCGAGCTTAGCGCCGTCGAGATCGACCGCATGTATATGCGTCGCGCCCTGCGCAAAAAACGAACGCGCCGCGTTCTCCGCCGTAACGTCGTAAGTTTTGGCTGTCGAATAATCGCCTTTCGACAACCGCACTACCTTGCCGCCTATAATATCTATCGCAGGAAAAATATACATCACAACTCCGTAAACGCTTTAAGTACGGCAAGCCCCGAGTCGCCGCTTTTTTCGGGATGGAACTGAGTACCGAACACGTTGCCACGCTCGACAGCCGCCGTAACGTCGCCGCCGTAGTCGACGACCGCCGTCACGCTGTCGCGGCAATCGACGGCATGATACGAATGCACGAAATACATATGATCGCCGTCTTTCACGCGAGCGAGCAGTCTGTTTTTACGCACGATAGCCAGCGCGTTCCAACCCATTTGCGGGATCTTGTATCCTTTATCAACGCGGTCTTTGAGCGTCACCACGCTTCCTTCGAGCAAGCCCAGTCCCGCATGCTCGCCGTACTCGAAGCTTTTTTCAAACAACAACTGCATGCCCAAACAAATGCCCAACAGCGGTATATGCTTGCTCATGCGCACGACCGCTTTGTCCAGTCCGCAGGCAATCAGCTTTTGCACCGCGTCGGCAAACGCGCCAACGCCCGGCAAAACTATCCTGTCGCACTTACCGAGTTCCCGCGCGTCGCCCGATACGACCGTAGCCGCGCCCAACCGCGCGAACGAGCTTTTGAGCGAAAACAGATTGCCGCAACCGTAATCGACTATGCCTATCATAGCACGCCCTTGCTCGACGGTATCTCGCCGCCGACGACGGTCGTCGCGCTTTTGATCGCGCGCGCAAACGCCTTGAACACGCATTCGATAATGTGATGAGTGTTTTTGCCGTACAGCTTTTTGAAATGCAACGTAACGCCCGCCTCGCGCGCGAACGCCGCAAAAAATTCTTCGACAAGCTCGGTATCGAACAGCCCGACGCGCTTGACCGTAATTTCGTCGTCGCCGTCCGTCACTTTCGCCGCAGGCAGATCCACGTCGAAATTAAGATACCCGCGACCGCTTATGTCCGCGGCGCACAGCACAAGCGACTCGTCCATCGGCAATACGACGTGCGCATACCGCGCTATGCCCTTTTTGTCGCCGAGCGCTTTTTTGAACGCCTGTCCGAGCGCTATCCCTACGTCCTCCGTCGTGTGGTGAAAATCCACGTCGGTATCGCCCTTGCATTTTACCCGCAATCCGTAACCGGAATGCACGACGAACAGTTCGAGCATGTGATCTAAAAACCCGCAATCGGTATCGACGCATTTTTCGCCGCCGTCGAGCGCGAGCGACAGCGTTATATCGGTCTCGGCTGTTTTTCTTGCAATATCCGCAGTTCTCATAATGTGTTCTCCGCTATCTCCAAAGCTTTTATAAGCGCGTCGGTCTGCTCGTCGGTGCCTACGGTGATACGCACGAATCCGTTTATGCGCGCGTCCGAAAAATGCCTGACGAGTATACCAGAAGCTTTAAGCGTTTCGTACAATTTTTTGCCGTTGATCTTGGGGCTTTTCGCAAGCACGAAATTGGCGAGCGACGGCAATACCGCGTAACCGAGCCGACCGAGTTCGCCAACGAGCCGTGCGCGCGTCGACTTTATCTTATCTATGCATTCGGCAAAATAACGTCTGTCCCTTATCGCGCCGACGGCTACCGCCGCAGACACGCGGTTCACGTTGTACGGATTGAACGAAAACCGTATGCGTTGCAGATCGGCGATAAGCTCTTCGTCGGCTATCGCAAACCCCACGCGCGCACCTGCGAGCGACCGCGACTTGGAAAAAGTTTGCACCACGACGAGATTGTTGTATTTTCGCGTCAGTCCGACCGCGCTTTGCCCGCCGAAATCGATATACGCCTCATCTATTATGACGACGTTATCGGCATTGCTTGCGACTATGCGCTCTATATCGTCGAGCGACAAATATATACCCGTTTGCGCATTGGGATTGGCAAGCACGACAGCGCGCCCGACGTTCAAATATCCGTCCATATCGACCGTAAAATCGGCGCGCAACGGCAATTCGGTATACGGCACGCCGAACAGCTCGGCAAACACCTTGTAAAACCCGTAAGTAACGTCGGGGAACACCGCGCCGCGGTCGCCGAACGCCGCAAAGCAAAACGCAAGCGCTTCGTCCGATCCGTTGGTCGGCATGACGCACCGCGACGGCACGCCGTAATACTCCGCGATCGCGCCGCGCAGTTCCTCGCAATCGGGATCGGAATACAAACGCAGACCGCGCAAAAACACGCCGTCTATCCCGTCGGCGGCATATCGCGACGGATAATACGGATTCTCGTTGGTGTTGAGCTTGATATACTCGCCTCTCTTAGGCTGTTCGCCCGGTACATAAGGACACAATCCGTTAAGCCGTTCCGAAAAAAATCCGCTCATTTTTTCACCCGCTTGCGCACGCTTTCCGCATGTCCCGAAAGCCCTTCGCTCTCGGCGAACGTCGTTACGTCATCGGCGGCTGTCGCGATCGCAACGTCGGTATAGTAAACATACTGCGTCGTTTTTACGAAATCGTCTACGCCGAGCGGCGAAGAAAACCGCGCCGTACCGCTCGTCGGCAACGTGTGGTTCGCGCCCGCATAATAATCACCGAGCGCTTCGGGCGTGTTGTTGCCCAAAAATACAGACCCCGCGTTTTTGATCTTTTCCAATAACGCAAACGGATCGCTCACGCACAGCTCCAAGTGTTCGGGCGCGTACTCGTCGGCGAGCGCGACGGCGGTATCGAGATCGGGCGCGACTATCACCCTGCATCTGCCGTCCAATGACGCCCGCGCAATTTCCGCGCGCGGTAATTTATCGACCTGCTCGTACAGCTCGGAAACGGTCTTTTTCGCAAAACCCATGTCCGTACATATCAGCAACGCCGACGCGAGCTTATCGTGTTCCGCCTGCGACAGCATGTCCGCGGCAACGTTTTCTGCATTCGCGGAGCTATCCGCGATCACGAGTATCTCGCTCGGACCGGCGAGCATGTCTATCCCGCACGCCACGCCCGAAACCTGACGCTTGGCTTCGGCAACGTACGCATTGCCCGGTCCCGTTATCTTATCGACCTTGACGATGCTTTCCGTACCGTAAGCGAGCGCGGCTATCGCTTGCGCCCCGCCTATTTTATAGACTTTATCGACCCCGCACAGCTTGGCGGCGACAAGCACTTCGGGCTTGACCGCGCCGTCCGCTTTTACCGGCGTCGCCATGACGAGCACGGGTACTCCCGCAATCTTTGCGGGTACGGCGTTCATAAGCACCGTAGACGGATACGCCGCAGTGCCGCCCGGCACGTAAATAGCCACGCGCTGTATGGGCGTTACCTTTTGCCCGACCACGCGGTCGCGCTCGCGTATCTCGAACCCGTCGCGCTTCTGCTTGGCGTGAAACGCGCGGATATTGGCTATCGCGCGTTCGAGCATGGATTTGTATCCATTCGACACCGCGCGCTCCGCCGCCGAGAATTCCCGCTCGGATACTTCAAACGATCCGCCGTCGTAGCCGTCGAATTTTCTCGCATACTCCGCAAGCGCAACGTCGCCGCGCGTTCTTACATCGGCTATTATCGATTTGACGATCGGTCGAACGTCGCAGGTCAAGCTCTCGCGCTCGCCGAATAATTTTTCGGCGCGTTCGCCGTTATACACAACAGGTCTTATCATGTTCGCAAACTCCGTTAAGCTTTTCGGTTATGCGCGCTATTTCCGCGCTCTTGAATTTATAAGCCGCCTTGTTTACCACGAACCGCGCGCTTATATCGGACACTTCGGCGATAACGCGCAAGCCGTTGGCTTTAAGCGTGCCGCCCGTTTCCACTATATCGAAGATCACGTCAGACAGTCCGAGTATAGGAGCAAGCTCCACCGACCCGTTGAGCTTTATGATCGCGATCCGCCGTCCTATCGACGCATAATACCGTTCTGCGCTATGTACGAACTTGCTCGCCACTTTGAGCGGACGCGAAGGATCGTCCGTAAAATCTTTGCGCGCCGCTACGCACATCTTGCACCTGCCTATGCCGAGATCCAATAGCTCGTACACGTCCGCGCCGTCCTCGTCGAGCACGTCCTTACCGGCAATGCCCATATCCGCCGCGCCGCGCTCGACGTATACCGCAACGTCGGACGGTTTGACCCAAAAATAATTCATACCGCTCTTTTCGTCGCGGAACGACAGCTTGCGGCCTATATCGCCGATATCCATAGAGCCGTAGCCCGCGGCGCAAAACATGGCGTACGCCTTTTCGCCCAGCCTGCCCTTAGGTAAAGCCACGTTTATCATAACTCTCCTTTTTCGCACGCGCGGCGCAAAAGCACGCTACGCCCGCTCGCGCGCAACCGCCGCGCCCGCGCAAGCGCGTCCGCCGCATTACCGTCGTCGTAAACGATCGTTTCGTCGGGCGCGTCCGTCGCATCGTCGTCGATCGCGCACAGCTCGCCGAGATAAAGCGCAAAGCCTATCGCGCTCGCGTTTTTGCCGAACCTGTTCAACAGCTTGTCGTATCTGCCGCCCGAAAGCGCCGCGTACGGCACGCCGTCGACATACCCCTTAAACACAACGCCGTTATAATAATCGGCGTCGCCGCCTATCGAAAAATCGACCCTTATCCCGTCGCCGCACGCGACAACGCGTTCCAGTTCGTCAAGCTCCGCGGATATGCCCAAGCCGCAAGCGACTTCTCGCAACCGCTCGACCGCCGCGCTCGGCGCAGACGGCAAAGCTATCAACTTGCCGAACGCGCGAGCATATTCGTTGCCGCCGTCGCCTACAAGCTTGTTGAACTCGTGAAGGCTTTTGCGCTTTAAACAGTCGACCGCAAGCTCGCGCGCACGCCCGAAAAGCCGCGCGCCGTCGCATATTTTTTCGACTATGCCGGCATGCGATACGTCAAGCACATAGTCGCGTCCTACCGCGCCGAGCGTACTCAATATCAACTCGCACACCTCGATTTCGGTAACTCGGTCGACGCCGCCAACCACCTCCACGCCTATTTGACGAAGCTCGGTAAACTCGCCGCCGCTCGCCGATTTGCGGTATACCCGTTCGTCGTAAAACAGCTTTTCCGCGCCGCATTTGCCCGCGTCGACGCTTTTTACCACGCTCAGCGTAACGTCCGGTCTGAGCGCGATCAAACGTCCGCCCAAATTGAGCGTAAGCACTCCGCGTCCGTCCAAAAAGCTTTTGTTTTCGGCGTACAGCGAATAATCGTCAAACCCCGAAAGCTTATACTCCCTGTATCCGTAACTGCGATACAACGCTTTAAGCGACAACGCCGTGCGCTCTTCACGCTTTAATTTTCCTATATCTATTTCCATGCTCGTCTTTCCGTGCAATATCCCCGCATGCGTCGATCAATCGCCAAGCACAGACTTATACCCGCCGCTGCCGTGCGACAGCGCGCGCGACACGCGGCTTATGGTCGCGCTCGAAAGCTCGGTCGCCGCGATAATATCGTTGTACGTGTCGCCGCGTAAAAACAGCTCCGCGGCATAAATGCGCTTAGCCATTTGCTCGACCTCCTTATACGTGCAAAGATCTTCCAAAAACGCCCTGCACTGTTCGACAGTGCGCAAGCGCAATATGGCGTTGCACAAATCGTCAATATGCCCGTTTAGTTTTTCATCGTCCATAAACACCGCCTAAAACTTTCGCCGAACGCGTTTTATTCGCATAACGTCGCGTCATTATCCATATTATACTTTATCGCGCTAAATTAGTAAAGTGTTTTAACGGTATATTCGGGATATTTTTGCGCTAATTTCGCAAAACGCGTAATTGCCATGTCGATAACTTGACACGACGGCATTTATAAGGTATAATCTTATACGAAATTCAACCTACGAGGTGCCGTCATGAAATTGACTATGGATAAGCTTGTCGCACTGTGCAAGTCGCGCGGATTTATTTTTGCCGGCAGCGATATTTACGGCGGATTCGCCAACACCTGGGACTACGGGCCCGTCGGCGTCGAGCTGTACAACAACATCAAAAAAGCGTGGTGGCAAAAATTCGTCACCGAAAGCGAAAACAACTTCGGGCTGGACTGCTCCATACTGATGAATCCCAAGGTTTGGGAAGCGTCGGGACATCTTGCGGGGTTTTCCGATCCGCTTATGGACTGCAAGGCTTGCAAGAGCCGTTGCCGCGCCGACGATCTCGTGGAAACGTACGCTTTAAAGCACAAGCTCGATGTGCCTGTGGCGGCGATGGATAACGACGCGTTGTCGGCGTTTGTGGCGGAGCATAAAATACCCTGCCCCGTGTGCGGCAAGTCCGACTTCACGCCCGTCAAAAAATTCAACCTTATGTTCAAAACGTTTCAAGGCGTTACCGAGGACACGGTATCCACGTGTTATCTCCGTCCCGAAACGGCGCAAGGCATATTCGTCAACTTCAAAAACGTCACGCGCTCGGCGCGGGCGCGCGTGCCGTTCGGCATTTGCCAAATGGGCAAAAGCTTCCGCAACGAGATAACGCCGGGCAACTTTATATTCCGCCTGCGCGAATTCGAGCAAATGGAAATGGAATTTTTCTGCAAGCCCGGCACCGATCTCGAATGGTTCGAGCATTGGAAAAACTACTGCTACGAGTTTTTGCAAATGCTCGGCTTAAAGAAAGAAAATCTGCGCATACGCGACCACGACAAAGCCGAGCTGTCCTTCTATTCCAAAGCGACGAGCGACTTCGAGTATTTGTTCCCGTTCGGCTGGGGCGAGCTTTGGGGCATTGCCGACCGCACCGATTACGATCTTAAAAAACATTCCGAATTTTCGGGCGAAAAACTGGACTACACCGACCCCGCCACCAACGAAACGTATATCCCGTACGTCATCGAGCCGTCGCTCGGCACGGGACGCGCAATGCTCGCGGTGCTGTGCGACGCGTACGACGAGGAACAACTCGAAAAGGAAACGCGTACGGTAATGCGCTTTGCGCCCGCTATCGCGCCGTACAAAGCGGCAGTTCTCCCCCTGCAAAAAGCGCAAGCCGAACGCGCCGACGCGCTGTACCGCGCGCTTCGCAAAAAGGGTATAGTCTGCACGTACGACCTGCCCGGCTCGATCGGCAAGCGTTACCGCCGTCAAGACGAGATAGGCACGCCGTTCTGCATCACCGTCGACTTCGACACCGAAAGCACTGGTACGGTGACCGTGCGTGAGCGCGACAGCATGAGCCAGATCCGCTTGGACGAAAGCAAGGTCTCCGATTATATCATCGAAAACACCAAGCTGTGATCAATAAAGTTCCCGATTACGCGAACATAGAAACTCCCCGATATACCGTGCTGTGTATATCGGGGAGTTTCATTTGACGATAATCGATGCAAAAATCGAAAAAACAGTTTACAGGTCAATTGAAATCGTCTTTTAACGTGCGGTCGAACAGCTGTTCCATAACGGTGCGCGGCGTTACTTTATCCAATATCATAGTGTTAACGGCGCAAGTAATGGGCATTTCCACGCCGTGCTTATCGGCGAGCAACGACATTGCGCGCGCCGTATGCACGCCCTCGGCGAGCTTGTCGTATTTTTTGCCTTTGGCGTAATTTTCGCCCCACATCCTGTTATGACTGTGTTGCGAGAACAGCGTCGTTTCGTAATCGCCGATATGACAAAGCCCGTAAGCGGAAAGCGGATTGCCGCCGAGCTGTTTGATAAGCCGCGCCACTTCCCGACTGCCGCGCGCCATCAACGCGCCTTTGAGCGTGGTAAGTCCCATACCGTCCAAGACGCCCGCAACAATGCCCATGACGTTCTTAGCCGCCGCGCCTATCTCCGTGCCTATAACGTCCGTACCGTAGTAAAAGCGAATGAGCGGGCTTTTAAAATATTCGACCATGCGCTCCACCGTCGCGCGCTCGTAGCCGTCGAACAGCATACAGCTGGGATTACCGACCGTAAATTCCTGAACGTGACCGGGACCCGCGAGTACGGCTATCTGCCACGGCTCCAACCCGAATTCCAACGCGATCTCCGAAAGTCGCATGCCCGTGCTTATCTCGATACCCTTCATGCATGTGACGAGATACTTGCCCGTCATGTCGCATTTTCCGCGCAACTCGCCCATTACCGAGCGAAACGCCTGCGACGGCACGCTGACCATTACTATGTCCGCATTCTTTACGGCGCGCGGCAAATCGTCGCTTAGCTCGATCGATTTGGGCAACGTAAGATATTCGTTTTTGCGCGTCATCACGAGCTGTTCGTACGTGATGTCGCCCGTCAGTCCGTAAAGCGTTACCTTATGTCCGAGCTGATCGGCGTACCACGCCTGAAACGACCCCCACCGTCCGCAACCGATCACGGTCACTTTGATCTTTTGACGTGTATAGTCCATCGGTATCGAATATTTAAGCGACATAAGTAACTCCTTTCAATTCGGAATGCGGAATCGACGATCACTCGCTACGCTCGTTCTTGTTTAAAATCAAAATAAATGCGACCGGCGAGTATAACATAAAATAGCGAAATATTGCGTGAGCGTTTATTCGCCGGCAAGGCGCGTTGCCCGCAGTCGTAGCAACGCTACGTCAATGGCAAGCAACGCAATCGGCGGCAAAAACAGTAGCATAACGAGCGGTTTTACGGCGATATGAGCAGCGAGTATAACATAAAACCGCGAAGTATTGCGCGAGCGTTTTTATTCGCCGACAAGGCGCATTGCCCGCAGTCGTAGCGGCGCTACGTCAAGGGCAAGCAACGCAATCGGCGGCAAAAACAGTAGCATAACGAGCGGTTTTACGGCGATATGAGCAGCGAGTATAACATAAAACCGCGAAGTATTGCGCGAGCGTTTTTATTCGCCGACAAGGCGCATTGCCCGCAGTCGTAGCGGCGCTACGTCAAGGGCAAGCAACGCAATCGGCGGCAAAAACGGTAGCAAGACGAGCGGTTTTATGGCAATACGAGCTAATTTTTCGGCGAATAGTTGGGCGCTTCTTTCGTTATGGCGATATCGTGCGGGTGCGACTCGATGAGCGCGGCGTTCGTTATCTTGACGAACTGCGCGTCCTTGCGCAGCTTGGCGATCGTAGGCATGCCCGTATAGCCCATGCCTGCGCGCAAACCGCCTATAAGCTGATAAACTATCTCGGCGAGCGCGCCGCGGTACGGCACTCTGCCTTCGACGCCTTCGGGAACGAGCTTTTTCGTGCCTTCCTGGAAATACCTGTCCTTACTGCCGAGCGGCATTGCGCCGAGACTGCCCATGCCGCGGTACGTCTTAAAGCTCCTGCCCTGATAAATTTCCAGCTCGCCCGGACTTTCGGTCGTGCCGGCAAACAACGAACCGACCATGACGGCGTTTGCGCCCGCGGCGATCGCTTTGGTAATATCGCCGCTGTATTTGATACCGCCGTCGCCGATAATGGCTTTGCCGTACTTATCGGCAATTTCGGCGCAGTCCATGATGGCTGTCACCTGCGGAACGCCTATACCCGCAACTATACGCGTAGTGCAGATCGAACCGGGACCGATACCCACCTTTACTACGTCCGCGCCGACTTTAAACAGCGCGTTCGCCGCCGCGGCGGTAGCCACGTTGCCCGCGACCACGGTTATATCGGGGAAAGCGTTTTTGATCTTTTCCACCGTCTTGATGACGTCGACGTTATGTCCGTGCGCGGTATCGACCACAAGGCAGTCCACTCGCGCGTCTACGAGCGCGCGCGCTCTGTCCATATGTCCTTCGCCCGTGCTTATCGCCGCGCCGACCAAAAGTCTGCCGTTTTTGTCCTTGGCGGAATTGGGATATTGTATGGCTTTTTCGATATCCTTGATCGTGATCAAGCCTTTGAGATTGCCTTTACCGTCGACGATGGGCAATTTTTCTATACGGTGCCGACCGAGAATTTTTTGCGCCTCTTCGAGCGTTGTGCCTTCGGGCGCGGTAACGAGCTTATCCTTGGTCATCACGTTTTCTATCGGCTGGTCGAAATTGGTTTCGAACCGAAGATCGCGGTTTGTCAATATGCCTACGAGCTTGCCGTTTTTGCAAATAGGCACGCCCGATATCTTGTACTTTTGCATCAAGTCGAGCGCATCGGACACCTTGCGATCGGGCGCGAGAAAAAACGGATCGGTTATTACGCCGTGCTCGCTACGCTTTACCTTGTCGACGTGTTCCGCTTGCGCGTCGATGCTCATGTTTTTATGTATAATGCCCATGCCGCCCTCGCGCGCCATGGCTATCGCCAATCGCGACTCGGTAACGGTGTCCATCGCCGCCGATACGAGCGGGATATTGAGCGTTATATCGTCGCTCAGCTTGGTAGTCAGATCGACGTCTTTGGGCGTCACGTGCGATTCGCCCGGGATCAACAGAACGTCGTCGAACGTAAGTCCTTCTTTCACGATCTTGCTCATTGGTGTTTCTCCTTTCCGTTTTGATACTGCGCTGTATACGCATTGAGTTTTATATTGTACACTTCCCAAATCTGACGCAATCCTCCGTCGTATTTGACGAATGTATTTTCCTGCCAAGCATTGTAATCGTCGCGGATATACGCCGCGCTAACACCGAAATTTATATTGCTTTGATACATCAGTTTTTCCATGTACCAAAGCTTGCGCGCAACGTTCGACAAAACGTTAAGCCAGTATAATTGATGCAACTGCTCGTCGAGCTTGTTATTGTTCGCGTCGCTCGGCGTAAAATCGACCGCCGCTTGCGCATAAACATTAAAACGCTTTAATTGATTGTAAATATTGGAAAATTTACCGTCGGCGGCAAAAAACAACGAGAACTCGTCGCCGCTCAAATACCCGGCATATTTTTCTATTATATACGTATCGGACAGCACGGGAACTTCACGCCATTCGTCGACGACCTTTACATAAATACGTTCGGTCTTGGAAAGATCGCGCTCAACGCCCGCGCGCAAAAATTCCACGTCCAAATACTCGCCTATCTGCCCCGCATAGTCGACATAATCGTCGAGCGCGGACATTACCGATGCGGGCGACGCATTATCGAGCACCAAACCGTAATAGGTGTTTGACAGCGTAGTAAGCTCGGTCAAGCTGTTACCGTTGATACGGCTGTTGAAAACCGCACGCTCTGTCTCGCCCAAGAACGACCGCGCCCGAAAATTTTTGGTACGCACGCTGTGACCGTAGCTGTACACCACGGGGCGCATGGCGGCAAGCGGCATAGCCGCTATATCGCGCTCGCTGTTGGCATTATTTACGCCGCTAACGTTGTTGAGCGACAAATACATACGCGTATACTTTTCGACGAGCCGCGCGTAATATTCGCCGCGCGCGGTCTTACCGTTTTCGTAATATCCGTTCATCAGTTTGTACGAATTATTGATACAAACGTACAAAGCTTCCGTAAAATCGTCGTTAGTCAGTTCGGGCGTATTAGCCAAACCGATAAAATTGCCCATATCGTCGATTTTTTCCGCATCGTAAGCGCCTATCTCGCGCGCTATATACCGCTCGCCGAAGTCGACCGCGCGCTCGGTCATACCGAGCTTGTTGAAAATGCGCATAGCCGATAGCGGCAAAGCGACCGCCAATAGGCTCGTAAGCAACAAAATGACCGATAACGTGACCGCTATCGCCTTGATCCCCACCGCGACAAGCCCGCCGACGTCGAGTGCCGCGCGAGCCGTTTCCGCGCCGTTACCGTCGGGTTTGACGCCGTTATCGTTATTATCGTCGTTTTTTATCTCGGCAGTTTCGGTCGCACGCGCAGTAGCGGATACGTCCGTCGAATCGAGCGCGGTCGTTCCGTCGGCTTGTGCGTCGACACGATTTTGCTCGGCATCGACCGCGCCGTCGCGCCCGTCGATATTGGTATTGTCGTCCGAGTATTTCATTACATGGTATTATAGCACAAAAGTTTTTCGTAGACAAGCGTTTTAATAACGTTTGCTCCGTAATTATATGTGCGTTCGGCTATCGTCGCTACTTCGGACGCTCACGCGGCGTACGTCAGTCGATCTTTTTCGCGAGAATTTTTGCGTTCGTCGGATCGAGCAATACCCCGCACTGCCCGTCTGCGGAATAGAACGCGACGTGCCAGCATAACCCGGCGTCGCCGAGCGGATTTTTTATGATGCGCGCGCGGATCTCGTAATCGCCGCGCGGCTTTAATTCGGTCTTTGCCGCATCGATAGCTTTATCGTAAGCGAACATGTCTGCCGTGACGAGCGAATCGAGTACAAGCTCGGTCTTTTCCCCGCCGCGCATGACCGTAACGGTAAAGCTTTCCGCCGCTTCTATATCCAGCTCGGCTGAAAAGCTCGCCGCAAACGGATGCACTATAAGCGTGCCGCCGTACGTCGACTGCCCGATCGTCGCCGAATACGTATAGACCGCGTCGACGTCGAACTTTGCGGGTACGACCGTTATAAGCGTGTAAGGTTTGAGCGCGCCGACAACGCCGTCCGTTTCGTACGGCGTTTCGCGCACGCCCGATACCGCCGTTACCGTCATAGCGTCGTTCGCCGCAGTAAAATACCCGCCGCGCCGCTCGCTGACGCGCGACATGCCGTTAGCCGAACACGCGCAAAACACCCATACCGTAGCAACGGTCATCACCGCCGCAAATAAAAACAGCAATTTTTTCATACCGTAATATATGAAAAAACCGCCGTGATTATGATAATTAAAAAACAAGAATAGCGTAGCGCAGCGGGCAATCTCATCCTTATTTATTTTATATGGTCGAGATCCTTCGGTGGGCAAAAAACGCTCAGGATAGCCTGCGGCTGCTTCGTAGGACAAGTAAATTATCCCGTTCACACTGTTATCCCAATTGTAAGATAAGTATAGCTCCCCCCCCCCATCATCTCGACCGAAGTGCGCTATGCGCACGTAGCGGAGAGATCTAGGCATCAGCCGCACTAATGTTGATTCGACCATAATTCCGAATTACTATTTCACATTGCGGCGGCTCGCCTTGATTTCTCGGTAGCCAAAGGCTACGCGAAGCTTTTGTTTTCTATTATTGCAGTTTAACGTTCTTACGAACAAATAATCAATACTGCTTTTACTTTCGCTCCGCTCGAAATGATGGGGAGTGTTTGTTATAGATTACATTTCTAATCAAGTATAGCAAAGCCGTTCCATCCACCCCATCATCTCGACCGAAACGAGCGTATGCGAGTGTAGCGGAGAGATCCGGGCGTTAGCCGCACCAATACTCAATCGACCATAATTCCGAATTCCGCTTTCCGCATTCTCTCTCGCTCCGCATGGCTCATTAATTCCGCATTACGAATTCCGCTTTCCGCATTCTCTCTCGCTCCGCATGGCTCATTAATTCCGCATTACGAATCCCGCTTTCAACATTTTCTAAAAGTCTTTTACCTTCATTAATCTAACTATCGCGGCGCGCTCGTTTTCGTCGAGCTTCATAAGGATATACTTTATCGTTTCCTGCAACTGCGGGATCATGACGTATTCCAATGCGTTGACGCGACGCCTGTTTTTTTCTATCTCGTCGGCGAGCATATTGCAGGTTTTTTCCACTTCGGCAAGATGCAACAGTTTATCCGCGAGCGCGGTAAGCTTCAACACAGCGTCGTCAAGCTCGGCAGGCGCGGAGCATAGCGCATAAGGCAAAGCCACCTCGCCGTCGCGACGTATCTGCATATACGGCACGTCGACGCCCATGACCGTTTTGGTCCCGACGTCGATCTTGGCGGTGAGCGTAGGCAAAGCTATCGCCTGCACAACGTCGAGCGGCGCGCCCGACGACAATGCGAACGCTTTGAGCGCGTCGCCTATCTCGCCTTCGATCTCTTCGCGCAGACGCTTGTTTTCTTTTATAAGCACCAAAAACTGACGGACCATTTCGTCCGACTTGTCTTTTAACAGCTTGTGTCCGCGCTCGGCGGTTTTAAGCCTGTCTTTAAGTCTGCGCAATTCCATGCGCGTGGGGTTTACGTTTAATCTTGCCATAAATTATGATGCGGAATCGGGAATTCGGAATTTTTGACTTCTTCGCGGTGATCGAAATTCAGCAAATCCAAATAAATTACTTGCCGTAAAACTCGTCCAAGTACTCGTCGCGTATGCGTTTAAGCTCCGAGCGCGGCAGTATCTTCAACAGCTCCCAACCGACGTCGAGCGTTTGCTCGATCGTTCTATCGACGGTAAAACTCTGATTGATATATTTCTTTTCAAACTCTTCGGCGAACTGCGCGTACAGCCTGTCTACGTCCGAAAGCGCGGCGTCGCCGAGTATGGACGAAAGCTCCTTCGCGTCCTTGCCGCGAGCATACGCCGAAAAAAGCTGGTTCATCGTGTCGGCGTGGTCCTTACGAGTCTTGCCATTGCCTATGCCCTTGTCTTTTAACCGCGACAACGACGGCAAAACGTCTATCGGCGGATTGAGTCCTTTTTTATACAGCGCGCGCGACAGTATTATTTGTCCCTCGGTGATATATCCCGTAAGGTCGGGAATGGGATGCGTTTTGTCGTCTTCGGGCATCGTCAGTATCGGTATGAGCGTTATCGAACCTTTTTTACCGCGAATACGCCCCGCACGCTCGTATATGGTCGCAAGGTCGGTGTACAGATATCCCGGATATCCGCGCCGACCCGGCACTTCTCTGCGCGCCGCCGAGATCTCTCGCAACGCTTCCGCATAGTTGGTAATATCCGTCATGATGACAAGCACGTGCATGTCGCACTCGAACGCCAAATATTCGGCGGCGGTCATAGCCATGCGCGGCGTGTTGATACGCTCGACCGCGGGGTCGTTGGCAAGGTTCAAAAACATGACCGTGCGGTCGATCGCGCCCGTGCGACGAAAATCTTCCGTAAAGAATTCGCTTTCCTCGTACGTTATTCCCATAGCGGCGAACACGACGGCGAACTTGTCGTCGGTGTTTTTGACTTTCGCTTGGCGCGCTATCTGCGCCGCAAGATCGGCATGCGGCAAGCCCGACGCCGAAAAAACGGGCAGTTTTTGCCCGCGCACGAGCGTGTTCAAACCGTCGATGGCGCTCACGCCCGTTTGAATGAACTCGTTTGGATAATCGCGAGCCACGGGATTGAGCGGACTTCCGTTGATATCCAAGCTCTTTTCGGGCAGTATTTCCGCGCCGCCGTCTATTGGATTGCCCATGCCGTCGAACACTCTGCCGAGCATATCGTGCGAAACTTTAAGCTCTATCGCCTTGCCGGTAAACGCCGCCTTGGCTTCCGAAATTTTAAGCCCGCGGCTGGGCGCAAACAACTGAACGAGCGCTTTGTCGCCGTCCACTTCGAGCACTCTGCCGAGCCGCAATTCGTCACTGCACGACTGAGATATCTTTACAAGCTCGTTATATTTTACGCCTTCCACCTGCTCTACGAGCATGAGCGGACCGACGACTTCTTTTATGGTACGGTACTCTTTACGCATTATTCGTCCTCCCGTTTCAGCTCGTTCAGCTCTTTGACCGTCTGCTCGCGGATCTCGTCGAGCTTGAATATTTCGTCCTCTTTGATATACTTCGATCTGCCTATGCTCTCGCGGCACGGCAACGACAGAATAGCGTTTATGTCCGCGCCGCGATCGAGCGCGCGCTGCGCTTGAAAATAGAAATCGACTATCAACTGCAACATTTTGAATTGCTTTTTGAGCGAAGTGTACGTATCTACTTCATGGAACGAGTTTTGATGCAAATAGTCTTCGCGCACAGACTTAGCAGCCTCCATGGTTAGCCTGTCGCGCGGCGAAAGCGCGTCCATACCGACAAGACGCACTATCTCGTCCAGCTTGGCTTCTTCCTGTAAAAGCTTGCTTATTTCCGTTCTGTACGCATTGAACCGTTCGTCGACGTTGCGCGTGAACCACTCCGCAAGCCGATCGGAATACAACGAATAGCTGACAAGCCAGTCTATCGCGGGGAAATGCCGTTTGTACGCGAGCGCGCTCGACAAGCCCCAAAACACCTTGACTATACGCAAAGTCGCCTGACTGACAGGCTCGGACATGTCGCCGCCGGGAGGGGATACCGCGCCGATAGCCGTGACCGAACCGAGCCGCTCGGTCGAACCCAAAATACGCACCGACCCCGCGCGCTCGTAAAACTCGGCAAGCCTGCTGGAAAGATACGCGGGATAGCCTTCCTCGCCCGGCATTTCCTGCAAGCGTCCGCTCATTTCGCGCAACGCCTCCGCCCAACGCGAAGTACTGTCCGCCATGATGGCGACCGAGTATCCCATATCGCGGTAGTATTCCGCTATCGTTATGCCCGTATAAATGCTAGCTTCGCGCGCCGCGACCGGCATATCCGAAGTGTTGGCGATAAGCACGGTGCGCTTCATCAGCGGATAACCGGTTTTGGGATCGATAAGTTCGGGGAACTCGTTGAGAACGTCGGTCATTTCGTTGCCGCGCTCGCCGCAACCTACGTAAACTATTATGTCCGCATCGCTCCATTTAGCCAACGCATGTTGCAAAACGGTCTTGCCCGAACCGAACGGACCGGGTACCGCCGCAACGCCGCCGCGCGCTATGGGGAAAAGCGTATCGACCACGCGCTGACCGGTAACGAGCGGTTCTGCGGGCGGGAGCTTTTCGGCATAAGGACGTCCGCGCCGAACGGGCCAGCGTTGAAGCATGCACACGTCGTGCTTTTTCTTTCCGTCGGCGATCACGGCAACCGTATCGTCGACGGTGTATTCGCCCGCCGATATTTTTTCGACCGTTCCGCTAACGCCGAACGGCACCATTACGCGGTGAGTTACGACTTCGTTCTCCTTGACCGTGCCCAAAACGTCGCCCGCAACAAGCTTATCGCCTTTTTTGACGGTCGGCTCGAACTTCCATTTTTTAGCATGGTCGAGCGCGGGCGAGCTTACGCCGCGGTCTATCCTGTCGCCCGAAAGCGCGTTCAACGCGACAAGCGGACGCTGTATACCGTCGTACATGCCGCCGATAAGCCCCGGACCGAGTTCGACGGACAGCGGTTGCTCTGTGGAAACGACAGGCTCGCCGGTGCCGAGCATGCTCGTTTCCTCGTAGACCTGTATCGACGCTTTATCGCCGCGAAGCTCTATGACTTCGCCGATAAGCCCTTTATCGGACACGCGCACTACGTCGTACATTTTGACGTCCTGCATACCGTCCGCTACGATCAGCGGTCCGCTTATTTTTACGATCTTACCCATTATAACCTCAAATATAATGCGGAATCATTGATTCGGAATTTAGGACGATATCGATCACCGTTCAATTCCGAATTCCGCTCTCCGAATTCCTAATTATTAAATAATATGTCCACGCCGACGGCTTTCTCTACGTCTTTTTTAACGCCCGCCATGCCGAACCCGTTAGACCCCGTCGAACCGGGTATGGACAGCACCGCGGGATACGGCTGCGCTTTAAGCTTTTGCATAAGCGCGTCCATCTTTGCGGCATAATTTTCGGTGACGAGAATAACGGCATACTCGTCGGTCTTGGATATTTCGCGCAACGTATCCGCCGCCGCGTACTCGTCGTCGACCTTATACACCGTTGCGCCGATAGCCAAAAACGCAGTCGCGCTTTCGCTGTCGCCTATCACGGCTATCTTACCTGTTTTTTCCATACGATCTCCGTTTCGATAATGCATGCCGTGCCGCCGATAAAGCGCGCGGCGAATTGCCGTTTATCTGTACATTTGCGGGATACGCGCGTAAAACCCGTCGCGAGAATCCGTTTTGACGCATACGAGCGCAGTCTTTACCGTTTTAAGCTCTATAAGCGTTTCGATAAAATAGTTTAAAAACGGCTCGTACGACGACAGTTTGGCTACGTCCGAATCGGTCATATAAAACAAATGATCGTCCGCGTCGCGTTCCGCCTTCCAAAGGTCTTTAAGCTCGTTTTGCTCGATGTTTTCCGCAAACTCCGCATACGGCGTACGCTCGAAAAATTCCGCAAACCCGTCCGCCGCGACGCATTCTTCGAGCGTTTCCTTACGGATCTTACCGCCGTCCAAAAACTCGTCGCCGCCCGAAATGCCCAATCGCTTCATTCGCGCCGCCGACAGTATGTTCTTCATATCGATCTCTGCGCGAAAAAATTTTTTGACGGTAGGTATTCCGCATGCAAGCGCGCTTTCGTACATGGCGCGAGTAAGCGCAAGGTCTATCGCCTGCGGCTTGCTCTCACCGAGCGCGTCAAGACTTTCGAGCGCGGCGCGCATGTATTTATCCGTTTCCGAATAATCCCCCGCCGCTATCTTGGCGCAATCGAGCGATGTCGCGTAATAGCCGTCGCTCGGCACCGAGATGAACCGCGATTTGTACGCGAGCTTGGCGTTGTTGTACACGAACCGCGCCGTGAGCGCCTTTTCGAGCTTAGCGTTAGGCGCGTTATCTTCGATAAACTCTATCAGCTTATCGGTTTCGCCGACGATAAACGCGTCCACCGAACCGACGTCGGTATACGCATAGCCCATTTCGCCGAGCATTTTGAACGCGTCGGCGACCGTCTTGGCTTCGACTATTCGTCGAAGCTTTTCCGTATTAAGGCGTTTGCCGTTTTGCATCGCCAAAACATTGGCGTATACTTTCGTGGTGTTCACCGCTATAACCCCAGCTTGACTACCGTTTCGCCGACGGTGCGCTCTTTGAGTTCCGCGACTATTTCGTCGACGGTAAGATCGCGGTCGTACTTGGCGTTGCGCAATATCACGCCGCCCGCAAACTCGCCGCGCGTTTTCGCAAGCGTGAGTTTACGCTTAGCCGACTCGCCGACCTTTTTTATCCACGCCGCAGTAACGCGTTTTTCGTCCGCTTTCGCCGCTATGACTTCGTCGCCGTTTTCGCAAGCGTCGACTATGAGCTTTTGCAACAATGCCAAATACTCCTTGTCGGACGCGGACAGAATGCGCTCGCGCACGCCGTCGTAAACCGCCGACACGCACGCTTGCCGCGCTTCGAGCATGACCTTGCCCGCTTCGAGTTCGCCGAGCTTGACCTGTCCGTCGTATGCGGCTTGCGCGTCCGCGCGGTATTTTTCCGCGCTCTGCTCGCGCGCCGCCACAAGCGACGCGCCCAGTTCGTCGAGCATGGCGTCCACTTCCGCAGTCGCCTGCTCCACTATCCTTTGCGCGTTGGCGTTCGCCGATGCGAGTATATCGTCGATTATTTTTTGCTTGCCTTCCATATATCCTTACGCTATCTGCAAAAGCATTACGCCGAGAATGGATACGATAAACGCAAAGATAGCGAATATCTCGACAAGAACGAGCATCGGTATCGCGTGACCGAGCTGTTTTTCCTGTTTGCCTATAAGGTTGATGCAACCGATCGCCACGTTGCCCTGCATGATAGCGGAGATAAGTCCGACTATCGCTATCGGCATACAATATGCGAACAATATCCAGCCCTGCGCTTCCGTGAGCGCGACCATTTCGCCGAACGCATTGAGCTTAATGAGCATCATGAACGCGACGACAAAGCCGTACAAGCCTTGCGTGGACGGCATGACCTGCAATATCATGGTGTTGCCGAACTTGTCGGGCTGCTTGCCGAGCAAAGCCGCGGACGCCTGTCCCGCGCGTCCGACGCCTATTGCCGAGCCTATGCCCGATACGATAACGGCGAGCGCCGCGCCGAGTATGGCGTAAAAATTGCCCCAATTCATTTTTGTGTTTCTCCTTTTTGAGAGTTTTATGGTTGACCTTTTTTAAAGGGTTTACCCTGTATCGTTACATGCTTGAACGTCATCACGAAAAGCGCACGTATTTTGTGCGACTGCCGAGCGGCGCGAACAACCGTCCGCCGCCGTCGTAGAACTTGCCGTAAAACTCCAAGAACTGCAAGCGCGCGTCGTGTACGTACGCGCTCAACACGCCGAGCGCGAGATTGAACATATGCAAAACGGCAAGCACGATCACGCCTATCACATAACCTACGCCCGGTATGCCCATGATTATATTGCCGAGCTGGTTGAACGCCAAGCCGATCGCACAGCTCGCAAGGCATAAGCCGAAAAGCCGACAGTACGACAGCACGTCCGACAATATATTGATAAGTCCGTACAAGCCTTTAAATCCGCCCACGGCTTTGCCGAATACGTTTTTGCTCTTGCGTCCGCCGAACAAAAGTATGAGCGCGACGCCGGTAAGCGCCAATACGACCGCGACCGTCGTGAGCCATGCGGGCGGAACAAAGCTTACTTCTATTCCGAGCATGGGCGCGAGCGACGGCAACATGCCGACGGCAAGGAACGCGAGCGCAACGAACAAAAGTATGATCGACCCGCAGTCGAATATAGCCGAAAACGGCTTACCGTCCTTGCACAACGCGACGAACTTGACTATATATCCCGCCGTTATCTGCACGCAACCGAGCGCAATGCTCAATACCAACAACAGCAACGGCTTTTCGAGCGGATTCAAAACTATCGAAATATCGGTTCCGAAATCTATCGAGAAATAACTGCCGAACAGCACGCCCCAAATGATCGCCGATACGCCGCCCATTCCGACGAGCAATGCCAAACGTTTTACTCCGACGTCGAACTTTTTCGACGTGCCGACCAAAAATCCCGCGACAGCCAAGATCAATCCGTACGCCGCGTCGCCTATCATTATGCCGAAAAACAAAAAGTAAAACACCGACATTATCGGGTTGGGGTCTATCTCGCGGTAACGCGGCGGACTGTACATATCGGTGATCTGCTCGTACGGCGTTACAAACTTGTTGTTTTGCACGAGCGTGGGCGGCTCGTCGCGCTCCTCCGGCGCGAGCAACTGCACAAACACGTCGGGACATGCCGCGGTCACTTCGTCGACGGTAGGCTGTGCCGCGACCTTGGGCAACCAACCTTCGAGTACGAACGCGCTGTCCGTTTTTAGAAACTTTTGCGTCGCCTCCGCACGCTCTATATCGAGCTCGATCACGTCGTAAAGTATGCGAAGTTCGCCGACGTACTTCTCGTATTCGAGCGCCTTTAACGTAAGCTCGAATATTTCGCGCTCCGCGTCGATTTGCTCCGACCGCAAAGCGTCCAGCTTTTGTTTAGCCGTACAATCGTCGCAGAACTCGCAACGCGTGAACCCGACCGCGCCGAGTTGCTTACCGATCTCTTCCTCGTTATGCGCGCGGCACACGACAGTGAGCAATATCCCGTCGCCGCGTCGCACGTCGTAAGCGCACGGCAAACCGTTCAACGATTCGGTCGGCAAAGCCACGCTTTTCGCATAAAACAGCATCAACACGACGTCGCCCTTGCGTTTGAGTTCGGACAACTTTATCGGCGAAGGCTCGAACGGCTCGTATTCCGCCGCCGCGCCGCGCAACTCGCTTATGCGCGACTTGCAGTCGACTATGCCGAACGATATTTTTTCCAGCTCGTCGCACACGTGCAACAAGTCGTATTCCTTAGCCGCCGCGTCCGAAAAATCGGCGCGCGTGATCAACGTGCGTCCGTCGGAATACTTAACGTCGGAAAGCGTATAATCTATCGGTTGCGCGCCGCGTTTTACAGCGCGCTTGTTTACGCCGAGTATCCCCGACATTTCGGCATGACGCGCTTTTAAAAATCCGAGCGCGAACGAAATTTTGCTTTGTTTGAGTTTGAGCGCGCGGTAACGGCTCGTATCGCCCGATACAAACTCGCCCGACAATGCGTCGGTCGCCCGCGCTTCGAACAAGCCGTGCGCCGTCAGCGCGTCCAATATTTTGTTTTGATCGCGTTTAAGCCCGACCAAGCGGACATGCGACATCTCGGCTATTGCCATGACCCGTTATTTGCCTCCGCTCAGCTCGGCGTAAAGTTCTTTTATGCGCGCGCCGACAAGCGCGGTTTTGGACTCGATAAGCTGTTCGCCCGAAACACGCGCGGCGGCGACGCGTATTTTACGCTCTTCGACTGCGCGCTCTATCGCATCCGCCACAGCCCTGTCGCGCTCCGCCGCAAGCTCGGCGCTCGCCTTTTCGCGAAGCTCGCGCTCGCGCGACGCGCCGTCGGCACGAACGGACTTAGCCTGTTCTTCCGCTTGCGCGACTATACGCTTAGCCTGCTCTTCCGCCGACAATATATCGGCGATAGCGTCGTTAAGCTCTGCGTCGAGCGTCGCACGATCGACATACGTAGCGTCCTGTCGGTTCTTAGCCATGCCGTTCCTCGTACTCGGTTATTTTTTTCACTCTTTCGGCATGCCGTCCGCCCGCGAACTCGGTAGCCAAAAACGCCTTAACTATATCGAGCGCGGTCGCGGTATCCGTATTGCCCGCGCCGAGCGCCAAAACGTTGGCATTATTGTGTTCGCGGCACAGCCTGCCCATTTCGGAGTTGAAACACAGCGCGCACCGCACGCCGTTCACTTTGTTGGCGCAAATGCTCATGCCCACGCCGGACTTGCATATAACTATGCCCTTATCGGCGCCGCCGCTTTTTGCGACGCGCTCCGCTACGGCGAAACCGTAATCGGGATAATCGACCGACTCCGCGGAATCCGTGCCGAGATCGATCGCTTCCGTACCGCTTGCGCGGAGCATTTCCGTTACGGCGTTTTTAAGTTCGACGCCGCCGTGATCACATGCAATGTAAATCATAGTTTCTCCGTGTTTCTCCGTAAAAGAACGAAAATCCGTTAAACGTCCTTAAATAATAGTATACCAGTATTTAATGGATTTGTCACGTATTTAATTCGTATTTTAAGTGAAATTAGATTAAAACAACATTAAAGTTTTATCGACCGTTATATCGCTCGGTCGTCGCACGCCCGCCCGAACGCGCCGCCTTTGCCGTCGCAAAAAATCATATCGCTACGGTCAAGCGCGTTTTTCGCTCAACTTTTCGTCGCAAAGCTCCAACAACGCGTCGAAGCCCGACCGCATTTGCTCGGCGGTGGCGAGATACACTTCGACACTGCGTCCGAAAGGATCGGCAACGGGCGCGCCTATAAGATCGACGTACGAATATGCGTTAACGCTGTCGCAACGGTATGCGTGTTCCTGCGTCATGCCGATCATAACGTCGTTATCGAGCGACATCTGCACGGTGAATATGCGCGCTTTACGCTCCTTGTTATACTTGACTCCCAATATTTCAAGCGCTTCGCCCGCCTGCGGCATCATTACGTCGCCTTTGCCCGCTTCCAGCCCCGCGCTCGTCACGTTAAAATCGCCTATGCGCTTTTTTTCGCGCAGATAGTCCTTGAACAAAAATTCCGCCATAGGCGATCTGCACGTGTTACCTGTGCACACGAATATCACGTTAAGCTTTATTTTTTTTACTTTTTCGTCGCTCATAATGACCTCTCTATGCTATTGCGATAACGTTAATTTAATTACATTCAATTACGTATTTTATATTATCATGCCGCCGCTCAATTTTATGAGCCGCTCAACGAGCGACAAGCCCAAACCCGTGGTGTCCACGCCCTCGGCGATCACCGTATCGTAATGCTCGGCGTCGGCGCGCCGCAATGCGGCGAAAAGATTATGCGCATACTCGCGGTAATCGCCGCCGACGGTAAATGTTTTGCGCTCGCCGTATTTGTCGCGATTGCCGTCCAAACACAAAATAACGGGCGTTCTGCCGAGTTCCGCCAGCTCGTCGTACTTTTTGCACACCGTTTGTTCCATGTTCGGATAGAACGCCGAAAACATCACTTCCGCAGTGGGAATGAACGCGCCCGATTTGGAGCGTTCGCGCGCCAAACGCACCGGACCGATAACGCTTTCTATCTGTTCTTTCGTCACGCCGCCTACGCGCAGTATCGCGGGCGGCTCTGTGCGAACGTCCACTATCGTGGATTCTATGCCTATCTCGGACTGACCGCCGTCCAATATGTATTCTATTTTGCCGTCGAGATCGGCGCGCACGTGTTCGGCAAGCGTCGGACTCGGTTTTTCGGAAGTGTTCGCGCTCGGCACTACGACGGGCGCGCCGGTCAGTTCTATAAGCCTTAACGCGATCCTATTGTCCGGTATACGCACCGCGACCGATTCGCCGCCCGAAGTAACCGCATCGGGTATGCAGTCCGCGCGGTCGAACAACAGCGTGAGCGCGCCCGGCATCAATTCGTCGATAAGCCGTTGCGCCTTTTGCGGCACGCTTTTAGCCACCGAACGAATATCCGCTTTATCCGCTACCGCAACGATAAGCGGACGGTCGTGCGGACGGTTTTTCACGTCGAACACATCGGTCACGGCGGCGGCGTCGGTCGCTACCGCGCCGAGCGCGTACACCGTTTCGGTGGGAAACGCGACGAGCTTGCCGTCGCGCAATGCCGCGGCGCACGTCGCAATATTATCGTCGGTTGCAGGCAAAACTTTTGTGTTGATTTTCACGACTATTACCCTCACGTATAATAATATCACATATCGTCGATAATTTCAAGCGTGAAAAGCAAGTTTGCAAAATTTGTCGACGCGACTTTGGGCTCGTGCCTTATATTTTTCGCCGCCACGGCGGTATTGCGCTACTACACCACGCTCGAACTCGCGGCGGTATCCGGTTTTGCGGTCGCCGCCTGCGCATGTCTGTTGATGCACGTAACGGGCGCGAATAAACGTAACGCGACGCGACTGTCGTCCGCCGCAGACGATATGTTTTACGAGCTTATGTTTTGCGCGCCGCGCGCCCATGCCAAAATACTGCACGACGGGCTTAAATCCAAATACGAGCATACGCGCTTACACGGGAACGCCGTATACTTAGGCAAGACCGCCGCCGCCTGCGTATTCGACCGCGCCCCCACGGCAAACGACACGGCGCGAATAATAGCGCGGGCAAAGCATTACGGCGCGAATAAAGCGGTGGTGCTTTGCAAAACGCCGCCCGACGAACGCATAGACGCGGACGACTTTACGGTAACGTACGTCGTCGGCAACGACGTATATAAACTGTTCGGCGCGCTCGGCTGTTTACCGCGAAAAAAATACTCGCCCAAAAAGAAAAACCGAGCGCTCGGACTTTCCGCCGCGCTCGGCAAAGATAAAATATTAAGATATTTCCTGCTTGCGGTCGCGCTGTTTTTCGTAGCGACCTTCGGCGGATTGAGATGGATACCGCTCGTATGCGCGTGCGTCAGCGCGATACTATGCGTTGCCGCTACCGTTGCGAGCATAATACGCGCGGGAAGATCGACCGAAAACAAAGCTCCCGATTGACCTATCCGCAAAACTCAGTTACGTTTATCCGCCCCGTCGTCGGCAAGCTCGCCTTTTTCGTCGGCAGCTTTTTCGTCGCATTCTTCCGTCGGCGCGTCCGTTGCATCGGGCGACGCGTCTTTTACGTCGTCCGCTTCGGTCTGTTCGTCTTTGAGCGCTTGCTCTATCTTTTTCAACTCGCCTTCGTTTTTCATATCGACGAGCGAAAAGCCCCTGCCGTCCGCTTTGAGTACAAAGAATATCGAAAGCGCCGTCACTCCCGCAACAAGCGCGACGTAGCCTATCGCGCCGTACAACAGCGTATAGTCGACAAGCGTCGCGATCAACGACCCGACGAATATTCCCATAAATACGAGCGCCGTTACGGCAAGCCCGCGAGCGTGTTTGTCTTTCATTGCGTTAAGCTCGGTCCGCGTGCGATCGTTGCGCGCCGTCGAACCGTTTTATTTATCGTTAAGACAGGCGATACCGGGAAGGATCTTGCCTTCCATGAGTTCGAGCGACGCGCCGCCGCCCGTGCTGATATGCGACATTTTATCGGCGAAACCGAGCAACGATACCGCCGCCGCGCTGTCGCCGCCGCCGATAATGGTCGTGCATTTGCCGTAAGCGTCGGCAAGCGCCTGAGCGACCGCGATGGTGCCTTTTGCGAGCGTCGGGTTTTCAAACACGCCCATAGGACCGTTCCAAACGACCGCTTTCGCGCTTGCGACCTTGGACGCATAAAGCGCGCGCGTTTTTTCGCCTATATCCATACCCATCATGTCCGCGGGAATATTATCGGACGGCACGGTCTTTACTTCGATAGCCGCGTCGATAGGTTCGGGGAATTCCTTGGTGATAACGGTATCGATAGGCAGGACTATCTCCTTGCCCATCGCCTTGGCTTTTTCGAGCATATCCTTGCAATACCCGATCTTTTCCTCGTCGAGAAGCGACGTTCCCACCTCGTAGCCCTTGGCTTTAAGGAAGGTGTACGACATTCCGCCGCCGATGATGAGCGTGTCGCATTTTTCGAGCAGGTTGGATATAACGTTAAGCTTGTCCGCGACCTTCGCGCCGCCGAGTATGGCGACGAACGGGTGCGGCGGATTATCGAGCGTAGCCGCCATAACGGAAAGCTCTTTTTCGATAAGGAAGCCGCATACCGCGGTCTTTACTATGCCGTACTCGACGATCGCCGCCGTGGACGCATGCGAACGGTGCGCCGTGCCGAACGCGTCGTTGACGTACACTTCCGCATCGCCCGCGAGCGCCTTGCAAAACGCTTCGTCCTTGCCTTCCTCTTCCCAATGGAACCGCAGGTTTTCCAAAAGCACGGCTTCGCCCGCTTTGAGCGCGGCGCGCTTCGCCGTCGCGTCCTTGCCGATAACGTCGGTCGCGAACGACACTTTGCCGCCCAAAAGCTCGTTGAGCCGTTTGGCGACGGGCGCGAGCGTCAATTTTTTAGGCTCGTCCTTTTTGGCTTTTTCGATTATCGCCTCGGCGGTGGTTTCGCCCGCTTCGACTTTTTTCTTGTCCTTTTTGTTGAGCTTTACTTCCGCGGACAGTATGGAATGCGGTTTGCCCATATGCGAACACAGCGTGACGAGCGCGCCCTGTTCGAGCAGGTACTCGATCGTCGGCAATGCGCCGAGAATTCGGTTTTCGTCGGTTATAACGCCGTCTTTCATGGGTACGTTGAAATCGCAACGCACCAAAACGCGCTTACCCTTAACGTCTATGTCGCGGACTGTCTTTTTGTTCATGATTAAACTCCTTTTATGGAATGGATTTACTTTATTATGCGTTTATTTGGCAACGCTCTTGTATTCGTTCAACAGGAATTCGTACCCGTCGCGGATCTGTAAAAAATCGGTATAGCTGTCGTTGCTCGCCGCGAACATGACGGGCGCTGTGACGCGACGCTTGTCGAGATCCGCAAACAATCTGTCAAACCTGTATTTGCCTTTACCTGGCAAGCACCAGTCGTTTTTGACGAAATCTCGCACTTCGATCATGCTTACGCGTTGCGCCGGACACACATCCAAAAAGTCGCGTATATCGTACCCCGCAAGCTCCGCGTGATATACGCCGAACGTAGCGAACAACCGCGGACATTTGTCGAACAGCTTTGCGAAAAATTCGGGCGTAGCCGCAAACGACCAGCTCATGTTTTTAAGCGACAGCGTAACGCCGTATGTCGCCGCAATATCCGCGAGCTGAGAAAAACGCTGTGCGAGCCGAGCGTAATCGAAGGTTTTTGTGCGATTGAGATTTATAGGACCGCGAAATGTGTAAAATTTAGCGCCGAACGCAAAACACGAATAACACACCCTGCGAAAAATGTTTTCGGCGTCGGCACGCACGCGCACGTTCGGCGAAAACAACTGCGGTTCGAATTGCGTCGACTGCGGCGACACCGCTACGACGTCGATATTGCCGCGCAACGACGCAAGCCTGTCGACGTACGGCTTTTCGTAGTCCGAAAGCGTGTTAAGACATATCTCGGTAGTGTCGATGCGCATATTGCGCAACAGCTCGAACATATTCTCCGCCGCAACGGTATTGAAAAAGGTTGATGTTGACAAACCGATCTTCATATACGCAAATTATACTACAAACGCAAGCAAAAGGCAAGCATTTACCGTAGTTCCCATAGGGAATTTTAGGTAAGCCGCAGGTAAAAGAGAATTAGGCGTGGCGTGAAGCCACGCCTTTTCTGTACTTTTTGTCGTGGACGAACTAGGCTACTCGTAGCCTAGTGAGATATAGATATGTTCTATATTTCCCGCAAAATTCAATCAGTTGCGCTCTTTCATTTTTCGTGATATAATGATTGTACGATAAACAGTAATTTGGCGTAAGGCTACTAATATGAAAATAGAAGATTTTTCAAGCGATTATCAAGCAAGAGCATTATATGAGAGCGATATTGATACTGTATTTTTGCTATGTGGCTCTAATGAGTTGTTTTATCGGTATCATCCACCGTTTGTTACGAAAGAAAGTATATTAGAAGATATGCACGCGTTACCGCCGAATAAAGCATTCGACGATAAATTCTATTTCGGCTTTTTCCGCGGCGAAAAATTGGTTGCCATAATGGATCTGATTTTAGGTTATCCGAATGAACAGACAGCATTTATCGGCTTATTTATGGTTGATGCTAAATATCAAGGAAAAGGCGTTGGTAGTCATATTATCAAACATTGTGTTGATGTAATAAAGCAAGCGGGTTTTGATTCTATTCGCTTGGGAATAGACAAAGGCAATCCGCAAAGCGAAAGATTTTGGACTAAAAACAAATTCACTAAAACCGGCGAAGTTCGAGAACAGGAACACGGCACAATTCTTTTAATGGAACGAGCAATAGAACG